>NZ_JAQFWP010000028.1 GCF_027706745.1 Nocardiopsis suaedae
GTCAGCAGGATCCGTACCAGCAGGCCTATGCGCAGGACCCGGCCCAGGCCTACGGCACCGGCGGCCAGCCCGCCTACGGCGACGCCTACCAGCAGGCCTACCAGCAGCCGGGGTACGACCAGTACGCCCAGCAGCAGGCCTACGACCCGTCCGCCTACGCGCCGCAGCCCGAGGCGGGCGCGCCCGGCGACGCGCAGAGCGGCGCCGCCCAGGGCGGGGACCCGGCCTCCGACCAGGCCAACCAGGACCAGCAGGCCTGGTACCGGGACGACGAGCGCCGCTGACGCCTCCGCCCCCGCCGCCCCGCCCGGCCCCCGGGCACCCGAAAATGCGCGGCAATCCCGCGGATACCGGCCCAGCGACCGCCGAGAGCGGTGCGCAACGTGGTATTCAAGGGATTGCCACGCAACGCGCTTGACGTATCACAAGCATCACGCGTGTAATTTCAGGGTGTGTTTCACCCCTCCCGGGGGTCGAAGGGGAGGGGACATCTAGGGGGGCAATAGGAGGTGCGCATGAGCGAGGTGATCCCGCTGGCGCACGGCGCAGACGAAGATCTGGGCTGGCAGGAGCGCGCCCTGTGCGCGCAGACCGATCCGGAGGCGTTCTTCCCCGAGAAGGGCGGCTCCACGCGGGAGGCCAAGAAGGTCTGCCAGTCCTGCGAGGTCCGGGCCGAGTGCCTGGAATACGCGCTGGAGCACGACGAGCGTTTCGGCATCTGGGGGGGACTCTCCGAGCGCGAGCGCCGCCGGCTGAAGAAAGCCGCCGGACAGGATTTCGATTTCCTGGCCGACATGCTCTAGGACCGGCCGTCTGCGCCGACGGCGTGCGCTCCGGGATCTCCACCCCGGAGCGCACGTTTTTTTATCCCGCTTTTACGCTCCTCCCGCCGGGGCGCCCCGGTCCGGCCCCGTTCGCCCGGTTCCCCGGGGTTCGGACGCCTCCGCCCGCCCCGCTCCTCCCGCCGTGTCCGCCGCCTCCGCATCCACCCGCCCCCGCCCCGCTCCGTCCGTTCCGCCCCCGGCCGTGCCCGGTGTGCCGTAAGGTGATCTGCCGAATGAGTCGGACCGTTTCCCGCTTAACATCCCGACCCTCGACCCCCGAGAGACCCGCAGCGTGCTAGCCCAGGACCCCGATCCCGCCCTCCCCGTCGTCACCGCCGTGATCGTCGCCCACGACGGAGAACGCTGGCTCGCGGAGGCGCTGGAGGCCGTCCGCGGCCAGTCCCGCCCCGTGCAGCGCGTCGTCGGCGTCGACGCGGGCAGCCGCGACCGCAGCGGCGACGTGCTCGCCGAGTACCTGGCCCCCGACGCGATCGCCACCGCCCCCCGCGACTCGGGGTTCGGCGGCGCCGTCCGCGCCGGCCTGGACCTGCCCCGGCTGAGCACCCCTTTCCCCGGCGCCGGGCCCGGCGCCACCGAGTGGATCTGGCTGGTCCACGACGACTGCGCCCCCGCGCCCGACGCCCTGGACCGGCTGCTGGCGGCCGCCGCCGACGACCCCCGCGCGGCGGTGCTCGGCCCCAAGCTGCGCGACTGGTACGACCGGCGGCTGCTGACCGAGGCCGGGGTGACCATCGACGGCGCCGGGCGCCGCGAGACGGGGCTGGAGCCGCGCGAGTTCGACCACGGCCAGCACGACGGCGACCGCCAGGTGCTCGCCGTCTCCAGCGCCGGGATGCTGGTGCGCCGCGACGTGTGGGACGCCCTCGGCGGCTTCGACCCGTCGCTGCCGGTCTTCCGCGACGACATCGACTTCTGCTGGCGGGCCGGGGCCGCCGGGCACCGGGTGCTGCTGGTCACCGGGGCCGTCGCCCACCACGCCGAGGCCGCCGCCCGCCGCCGCAGGCGCATCGGCGCCGCCGGGGACCACCCCCGGCGGCTGGACCGGCGCAATGCCCTGTTCGTGCTGCTGGCCAACCTGCCGTTCGGGGGGATGGTCGGCGCGCTGCTGCGCAACTCGCTGGGGTCGCTGCTGCGGGTGCTGATGTACCTCATCGCCAAGCGGCCCGCCGACGCCCTCGACGAGGCGGTGGCGATCACCTCGGTGTACCTGATGCCGGGGCGGCTGGTCCGCGCCCGCTTCCGCAGACGCCGCAACCGGCGCCGCACCTACAGCGCCATCCGGCCCTACCTGGCGCACGGCGTGGCGATGCGGCAGTTCACCGAGACCGTGGTCGGGCTGCTGTCCGGCGAGGGCGGGTCCACCTCCTCCGGGCGCCACCAGGCGGCGTCCCCGGCCTCCGGGCCGCCGGAGGACGAGGAGCTGCTCGCCGACGAGCACGGCGCCGTGCGCCGCCTGCTCACCCACCCGGGCGTGCTGCTGGTGCTGGCGCTGACCGCGGTGGCGCTGGTCGCCGAGCGGTCCCTGCTCAGCGGCGGCACCCTGGCCGGGGGAGCGCTGCCGCCCGCGGTCGGCGGGGCCTCGGACCTGTGGGCGCTGTACCTGTCGGGGGCGCACGACACCGGCATCGGGTCGTCGGCGGCGGTTCCGCCGTACGTGGGCGTCCTGGCGCTGCTGTCCACCATCGCGCTGGGCAAGCCCTGGCTGGCCGTCACCGTGCTGCTGCTGGGCTGCGTGCCCCTGGCCGGGGCGACGGCCTACCTGCTCGCACGCGAGGTGCTGACGTACCGGCCCGCGCGGCTGTGGATGGCCGGGTCCTACGCGCTGCTGCCGGTGGCCACCGGGGCCGTCGCGCAGGGGCGGATCGGCACGGCGGTCGTGCACGCGCTCCTGCCGGTGCTGGGGCTGCTCGCATCGCGCATGCTGACCCTGCCGCCCAAGCGCTCCCGCCGCGCGGCGTGGGCGATCGCGCTGCTGCTGGCGGCGGGCACGGCGTTCGTGCCGCTGCTGTGGCTGCTGGCGCTGGTCGGCGGCGTCGTGGTGGCGGTCGCGTTCGGGCACCTGGGGCGGCGCCTGTACACCAGCCTCGCCATCGCGCTCGGCATGCCACTGCTCCTGCTATTGCCGTGGTCGGTCCAGCTCGTGCTGCACCCGTCGCAGTGGCTGCTGGAGGCGGGGCTGCACGACCCGGCGCTGTCCTCGCCGCCCGCCGCGGCGCAGCAGCTGCTCATGCTGTCCCCCGGCGGGCCCGGGGCGCCGCCGTGGTGGGTGACCGCGGGGTTCGTCGCGGCCTCCCTCAGCGCGCTGCTCCTGCTCCGCCGCCGGATGCTGGTGGCGGTCGGCTGGTGCATGGCGCTCTTCGGGATCCTGGTGGCGATCCTGACCAGCCGGGTGGCGGTGGAGCCGTACTACGGCGGGCCGCCCGCGCATGTGTGGCCCGGGGTGGCGCTGGCCTTCGCGGCGACGGCCATGCTGCTCAGCGCCGCACTGGCCGCCCAGTCGCTGGGCGGCATGTGGCGCGCGGGCGGGCTGCGCCGCGCCTTCGCGGGCGGGGCGGCGGTGCTCGCCCTGACCACGCCGGTCGGCGCCGCGGCGGCCTGGATGTGGCAGGGCGTCGACGGGCCGCTGAGCGGCGACGCGCCGCCGCCGGTGCCCGGGTTCCTGACGGCGACCACAGGCGGCGCCGAAGGGGTGCGCACCCTGGTGGTGTCCCCGGCCGGGGACGGGCCGCTGCGGTACGCGGTGCTGCGGCCGGGCGAGCCGCGGCTCGGCACCGAGCAGGTGCAGCCGGACGAGCAGGCCCGGCAGGCCCTGGAGACGGCGGTGGCCGAACTGGCCGCGGGGCGCGCCGGGGACGAGGTCGAGGCGCTCTCGGACTACGGGATCGGGCACGTGCTCGTCCCCCGGCCGCCGGACGGCGGCGACGGCGGCGGCGCGCTGACCATCGTGGACACGCTGGACGGGACGCCCGGGCTGACCCGGCAGATGCACAACGGCGCGTTCGCGCTGTGGCGGCTGGACGGGCCGACCGGGCGGCTGCGGCTGGCAGAGCCGGGGACCGGCGCGGGCGGCGGCGAGGAGACGGTGCCGGAGGTCCTGGTCCCCGACCCCGACGGCCGGGTGCAGGTGCCGTCTGGGCCGGAGGGCCGGACGCTGCTGCTGGCCGAGCCCGCAGGGGCCGGGTGGACGGCGGCGCTGGGCGACCGGGAGCTGGAGCCGTCGGCCACGGAGGCGGGGACCACGGCGTTCGAGGTTCCCGCGTCCGGCGGCGACGTGGTGGTCGAGCGCGACGCGACCGTGCGCGACGCGTGGCTGGCGGCGCAGGGGGTCCTGCTGGCGCTGGCCCTGGTGCTGGCCTCGCCCGGCGCGCGTACCGCCGAGGACGACACCGAGGCCGAGGTGCGCGCCCAGGGCCGCCCGCGCCGCCCCCGCCGGGGCGGCAAGCGGGCCCGCGGACACCGGCGCGCAGGCGCCGAGAAGGACCAGGACGAGCAGGACGGCGGCGGTGATGGCGGTGCCACCGCCACCGCCACCGACACGGCCGCAGCCCCCGTCGGTACGGGCAGTGGCCCCGATGCCGGATCGGAGAGCGGGGAGACCGCCCTCGAATCCGCGCCTGCGCCTTCTTCCGCTTCGGCGGACGGTGCGGACGGCAAGGCCACCACCCCGCCGGGGGACACGAAGGGCCGAGGACGCCGCCGGGGCCGCCGAAGGGCCGGGCCGGGCGGTCCGACGACCGGCCCGTTCCCGGCGGTGGGGGAGCCGTCGGACGACGGAGGGCCCGGACGGCGTCGTGGACGTCGCAGGGCCGGAACCCCGCGGACCGAGACCGGGCGGACCGAGACCGGGCAGGACGACACGCAGGCGCCCGCCACCGACGCGGCGCCGGAAGGCCAAGGCCGAGGCCGGGCCCGGCGCCACGCCGGACACGCGCGCGGTCGGGGTCGGCTCTGGGGGCGCCGTGGCGGCCGTTCCGACACAGAAGCGGCGGCCGAGACGGACGGAGGCCCCGCCGGTGCCGGGACAGCCGACCGTGCGGGGGAGGAGCAGGCGTGAAGCTCATCGTGCAGAACCGGTTCGCACTGCTGGGCCTGGTGGCCCTGGCGCTGGCGGCGCTCTTCGGCGTGGCCGCCGTGACCCGGCCGGACGGTACCCCCGCGGCGGCCGGGAGCGGTGAACGGGTCCGGGTCGAGTCGGCGCTGCGGGTGTGCCCGCCGCCGCCGGACGGGACCGAGGCCGAGGCGGGCGCCTTCACCCCCTTCGAGGGGGACGAGGAGGGCGGCCTGGTGCTGGAGCCCAACGAGGAGGATCCCCACGTCCCGCTGGCCGAGGGCGACCTTCCGGGCCAGTTGCTCGCTGAGGACGTCTCCGACGTCGAGGGGGCGTCGGTGCTGCGGGCGTCGGGGGCGTTCGCGGCGGGTCTGGACGCCGCCGTGACCGCCCGCGCCGAGGACGGAGACGCCGAGGACGACGGCGCGCCGGGGCTTGCGGCGGTGGGCTGCGCGGAGCCGGGCTGGAGCACCTGGTTCACCGCCACCTCGGGGGACGGCGTGGAGGAGCTGCGGTTGCGCCTGGCCAACCCGGACGACTCGGCGGCGGTGGCGACCGTCGAGGTGTACGCGTCGGACGGGCCGGTCTCCGACTCGTCGGTGCGGGGCGTGCGGGTAGAGCCGCACGCCGAGGAGGTCCTGGAGCTGGCGGAGTTCACCGAGGCCTCGGCCGGCGACGCGGCGGCGGTGCACGTCCGTACGTCATCGGGGCGGGTGGCGCCGTCGCTGCTGGTCGAGCGCGACGGCCCGGGGACGCAGTGGGCTCCGGTGACCGGGCGCCCGGCACGGAGCCAGACGGTTCCGGGGGTTCCCGGCGGGGGCGGTGGGCGCACGCTGATGCTGGCGGCGCCCGGCGACGACCCGGCCGAGGTGCGCGTACGGCTGGTGACCCCGGATGGGGAGGCGGAGGTCGAGGCGCTGGAGGCGGTGGACGTGCCGCCCGCGTCGACGACCAGCGTGGACCTGGAGAACCCGCTGAACGGGACACCGGCGACGGTGGTCGTGGAATCGGACCGGCCGGTGGTGGCGGGGATGGCCGCCGAGCGCGAGGGCGGGGACGACACCGCACTGACGGCGTCGGTGCCGGCGCTGTCGGGCGCCTCGGGCGGGGCCGGGTCGGTTCCGGCGGTGCCGGACGGCGTGTCGGTCGATCTGGCCGTGGCCGCGATGGAGGAGGACGCGGTGGTGATCGCGACCCCGGTGTCCCCGGACGGTACGACGGGCGACCCGGTCCGGGTGGAGGCCGGTGCGGGGACGGTCGCCGAAGAGGAGGTCGACGGGCCGGACGGGGCCTACGCGCTGTCGCTGGAGCTGGGCGACGGGTCGGGGGCGGCGCACATCGCGGCGGTCCTGACGGACGGCGAGGGGGAGGACCGCCGGACCGCGGTGCTCCCGGTCCGCCCGTCCCCGTCCGAGGTGCGCCTTCCCGCCGTGACCGGCGGTTTGACCGCCATCTCCGGCAGCGGCGGGGGCCGGTGACGGCGGTCCTCCGTTCCTGAGCGCCGGGCGGCGCACTCCTCACGGTGGGGGCGTGCGGCTCGGGTTCCCCGCTGACGGCCCCCGGCCGGGGCGCCGGGGCGCCGGGGTGTGGGGTGGAGGGCGGCGACGACGAAGGTCAGCGTTCCTACCTGCGGTTCAGTCGGCTGCCCGGCGTGTGCGTGGTCACCGTGATGGGCGGCGACGGCAGAAGCGGCGCGGTTCCCCGGGCCTGCCTGCCTCCGGCGGGTCCCTTGCGGTGCGGGCAGGCGCTTCGGCGAGGACGTGTTCGGAGCGTGCCGGGCGCGTGCGGGGTCCGGTTCGGGCATCGAGTGTGCAGGAAACTGCACTCTGGGCGGGTGGGAGTGGTCGGTAGTGCACACTCGTTGCCCGGGGCCGTGTCGAACGCCCGATGGGGCACCCCTGGGGTCGGGCATTCCGGGTATATCGGGCGCGGCGGGGAGGAGGGCGGCGATCCCGCGTGGCGGATCCGCCACGCGGTCACGCTCAAAGCGCCTCTTTCGCCACGCGGGACGGCCCCGGGTCGCGCATGGCGTCCGGAAGGCGGGTTCCGGTCCAGCCGCTACCCGCCCGGTGTCCGGTTCGTCTGGGTTTCGGGGCGTCGAGGCCCCTCCCGCGCCCTGTTCGACGCCCGGGGTGGCGGCGCGGGCGGCCGGGGTGGGCGGTCATCGCGATTCCAGAACACGTTCTGCCTCTACAAGGGCCCCAAACGGCATGCTGGTCCCGTTTACCGCCTCTGTTGTCACGGCGTGTAGCCGATATCGGCCCGGAGCGGCCCCCGAGCGCCCGGCGGAGGCGCCCGGGTGCCCCCGTGCCCGCTCGGCCGCCCGAGGTGAACACCCTATAGAGACACGAACCGGGCATTCCGTTTCCAGAACCTGTTCTGGAATCGTCGACTTCGCACGCCCGGAGCCCTCGCGGGTGTCGCTGAGCGCGCTTTGCGGCCCTCTGACCCCTTAACGCGGAGTGTTCACCCAGGTCACGGAACTGCGGGGTTCGGGGTGGGCCGGACAGGGGCAGGGGCGGGCGTCGGAGAGCGCGAACTCCGACCCCCATGTCTCACCATGCGGGACACTCTCGTCGAGATGCGCCTGGTGGCCGGTATCGGGGCCCAGATTCCGGCCGCCAGGCGCATCTCGGCGAACCCGGCCCCCGGACGGCGCCGCTTAGGACCCGAGGGGTGGGCACGGCGGCCGCCGGGAACGCGAAGAAGCCTCGCCTTCCCGACCGGCCGCGCCGCCGCCAGGACCGCGAGAGACTTGTCGCCCGGCAGGCAGGGCCGGGGAACCGCCCCGCTCTCGTCGTCGCTGCGATTTCCCTGCACCCCGGGGCCCGGGAGTGGGGGACTGGCTTCCCCGTCGCTGCCCATCACGGTGACCACGCACACGCCTGGTGGCCGACCGGCCTGCAGGTAGGGCCGCCGACCTTCGTCGTCGCCGCCCTCGACCCGGCACCCCGGTGGCCCGGCGGACGGCCGGAGCCCGTCAGCGGGGTACCAGCCGAGCCGCCCACCGCCCCGGACCGCGAGGAACCCGCCGCCCGGCAGGCAGGACCGGGGAATTGCTCGGCTCTCGCCGTCGCCGCCCGCCACGGTGACCGCGCACACGCCCCGTAGGCGGCATCGCTGCAGGGAGGGGTGGCGCCTCGGCGCCGTCGGAGGCCGCTGACCAGGGGCGTTCCCCCGGGCCCCGGCCGTCCGGGAGCGAAGGCCGCTCAGGCCTCCGGGTCGACGGTCTCGGGTTCCAGGCCGAGCAGGTTGGCGACCTCCTCGACCACGGTCTCGTGGACCATCAGGGCCATCTCGTCCTGCTCCCGCGTGCGGATCTCCACGGGGCGGCGGTAGATGGTGATGCGGGCGCGGCCGTCGCGCCCGGTCTCCAGGCGGGAGTAGGGGATGCCGTCCTCGGCCGTGACCCCGCGGGGGACCTGGGGGACGTCCTCGACCAGGAACTCCACGTTCGCGAGCTCACGGGACCACACGCGCTCCAGGCGCTCCACCGCGTCGAGCACGAGGTCGTCGAAGACCTGAGCCCGGCTGCGGGAGATGGGGACCTCCGGCGGAGCCAGCGGGCCGCGGATTCCACGGCCCCGGCGGTCCCGGCGTCGGAAGCGGTCGGCCTGAGCCCTCTGTAGGCGCACTCGTCGCACGATTCGAGAGTATGCCATCAGGGGCCGGACCGCAGCCCCGGTCCCCCGGGCCGGGGCCGGACACACCAGGGTCCCCGTACTGGCGCCGGAGAGAGGAAGGGATTAGGGTCGGCTCCCGTGAGCGTTGTCCGATGCTGCTCGCGAACCGCGTGCAGACAGCCAGCAGTCTTCACGCTCACCTATGTCTACGCCGACTCCACCGCCGTGCTCGGCCCGCTCGCCGCCTACGTCGAGCCGCACTGCTACGACCTGTGCGCCATGCACGCCGAACGCCTCACCGCCCCGCGCGGGTGGGAGGTCGTGCGGCTCCCCGCGGACAGCTCCGGCGGCCCGGGCAGCGACGACCTCGAAGCCCTGGCCAACGCCGTGCGTGAAGCGGCCCGCCCGCCCGGGGGCCGCGCCGAGCCCCCCGCCCCGTCGGGACCCGAGGGGCAGCGCAAGGGCCACCTGCGCGTGGTCAAGTCCGACACCCCGGACCGCACCCCGCCCGCTCGCCCCTCCGGGGACGGCTGACCGGCCGGTCCGTCGGCCGCACCCGCGTCGACGGCGCGGGGCGCCCCGCGGCCCTTCCGGTACGTTGGAACCCCCGCCCCCGGCGGGCCCGGCGACCGCCCTGCGGTGACCGTGCGGCAACGACGACTCGGAGCGGAGCAGCAGTGGGTGACCTCGGCCAGATCTTCAAGGCGTACGACGTCCGCGGAATCGTGCCCGACACTTTGGACGAGGGGGTCGCACGCGCCGTCGGCGCGGCGTTCGCACGGGTGAGCGGGGCCCCGTCGATCGTGGTCGCCTACGACATGCGCCCCTCCTCCCCGGGGCTGGCCGCGGCCTTCGCCGAGGGCGCCACCGGCCAGGGCG
This sequence comes from Nocardiopsis suaedae, assembly GCF_027706745.1. GTDB lineage: Bacteria > Actinomycetota > Actinomycetes > Streptosporangiales > Streptosporangiaceae > Nocardiopsis_A > Nocardiopsis_A suaedae. Next base: position 9,396 of record NZ_JAQFWP010000028.1, read on the forward strand.
CCGACGTCGTCATGGCGGGCCTGGGCTCTACCGACATGCTCTACTTCGCCTCCGGCCGCCTGGACATGCCCGGGGCGATGTTCACCGCCAGCCACAACCCCGCCCAGTACAACGGCATCAAGCTGTGCCGGGCCGGCGCCGCCCCCATCAGCTCCGAGACCGGGCTGGCCGACATCCGCCGCCTGGCCGAGGAGGGCCTGGAGCCGTCCGGCGCCCCCGGCAAGGTCACCGAGCGCGACCTGCTCGCCGAGTACGCCGAATACCTGCGCTCCCTGGTCGACCTGAGCGGCGTGCGCCCGCTGAAGATCGCCGTGGACGCCGGGAACGGGATGGGCGGGCACACCGTCCCCGCGGTCCTGGGCGACCGGCTGCTCTCCCCGCTGCCGCTGGAGATCGTGCCGCTCTACTTCGAGCTCGACGGCACCTTCCCCAACCACCCCGCCAACCCGCTCGACCCGGACAACCTGGTCGACCTGCAGGATGCGGTGCGCCGCACCGGCGCTGACGCGGGCCTGGCCTTCGACGGCGACGCCGACCGCTGCTTCGTCGTCGACGAGCGCGGCGAGCCCGTGCCGCCGTCGGCGATCACCGCCATGGTGGCCGTGCGCGAGCTCGCCAAGGAGCCCGGGGCGCCGATCATCCACAACCTGATCACCTCGGCGGCCGTGCCCGACATCGTCCGCGAGCACGGCGGCGAGCCGGTCCGCACCCGCGTCGGCCACTCCTTCATCAAGGAGACCATGGCGCAGACCGGCGCGGTGTTCGGCGGCGAGCACTCCGCCCACTACTACTTCCGCGACTTCTGGCGGGCCGACACCGGGATGCTGGCGGCGATGCACGTGCTGGCGGCGCTCGGCGGCGGCGAGCGGGCGCTGTCGGACCTGACCGCGCAATACACTCGCTACGCGGCCTCCGGGGAGATCAACTCCCAGGTCGAGGACCAGGAGGGGCGCACCGCCGCGGTGGAGCGGGCCTTCGCCGGGCGGGACGGGGCGAAGGTGGACCGGCTGGACGGGCTCACCGTCGCCTTCCCCGGCGGAAGCTGGTTCAACCTGCGCGCCTCCAACACCGAGCCGCTGCTCCGGCTCAATGTGGAGGCCCCGGACACCGCGGGCATGGAGCGGCTCCGCGACGAGGTGCTGGGCATCGTGCGCGCCTGAGGCGCCCACGGGGTGTGCGCCCCCGCGACGACGAACGACCGACCGAGAGAAGCGCGAGAGAAGCGATGAGCGCGAAGATCGACGAGTGGCTGCTGGAGATCCTGGCCTGCCCCAAGAGCAAGAAGCCGCTGCGGCTGGACGCCGAGGCCGGTGAGCTGGTCTGCGACGAGAGCGGGCTGGCCTACCCCATCCGCGACGGCATCCCGGTGCTGCTCGTCGACGAGGCCCGCGAGGTCGGCTGACGCCGTGGCGGCCCGGGAGTTCGACGAGACCCTGCTGGAGCGCCCCGGTGCCGGGGGCGCGGCGGCGCGCGCCGCCGCCTCGGCCGGGGCGCACGTGCGCGCCGGGCGCGCCGCCGCCCTGGACGCCGACACGGGGGTGCTGGAGGCGCTGGGCCGTCCGCGGGCCCTGGTGCTGGCGGGCTCGGGCGCCGAGGCGGTGGCCGCCGACGTCGCCGCCGCCGCGCTCGGCCCCGGCTGCCCGGTGCCGGTGCAGGTGGTGCGCGGCCGCGGGCTGCCCGGCTGGGTGGGCGCCGCCGACCTCGTGGTGGCCGTTTCCGGCCGCGCCGGGCCGGCCGCCGACCCGGTGGCGGCGTGCGCGGCCGAGGCGGTGCGCCGGGGCTGCGCCCTCGCCGCGGCCGGGCCGTCGGACGGCCCCTTGGCGGCGCTGGCCGAGCAGTCCCGCGGGGTGTACGCGCCGCTGCGCGGCCCCGCCACCCTGTGGGGTCCGGTGGGCGCGGCGCTCGCGCTGGCCTCCGCGGCCGGGGTGCCCGCCCCGTCGGCGGAGGACGTGGAGGCGGCCGCGGCGCGCATGGACGAGGTCGCCGCCGCGTGCGCGCCCTCCGTGGAGAGCTGGGAGAACGAGGCCAAGACGCTGGCCGCCGACCTGGCCGGGACACTGCCCCTGGCCTGCGGTTCCACCCCCGAGGCGGCCGCCGCCGCGCGGTGCTTCGCCGCCCGCGCCGCCGCCGTGGCCGCCTACCCCGTGCTGGCGGTGTCCCTGCCCGAGGGGCTGGGCACGGCCGCCACGGCGCTGTCGGGGCCGCTGGGTGCGGAAGGGCCGCGCTCCATCTTCGACGACCCCGTGGAGGACGCCGGCGTCCGGCTGCACCCGGTGGTGCTGGAGGACCCGGACGGCGGGCCGGACGCCGAGGCGGACCTGGCGGCGCTGCAGGACGCGGCGCACGCGGCGGGGGCGCGCGTGAGCAGGGTCTCCACCGGACCGGGGGAGCGGATGGAACGTCTGGCCGGTTTGATCGCTCTAACCGATTACGCCACTGTGTACTTGGCTGCGGCGTATCAGGTGGAAACTGCGGCCGACGAACCGAGCCAGGGCTGACGCCGATACCGAACCCCCACTGGAGGAGCTCCATGCCCGGTCCCGAATCGCTGTCGTCGAACGACCCCGCATCGATCGGCGACTACAGCGTCGAGGGGCGCCTCGGCAAGGGCGGCCAGGGCGTGGTCTACCTGGGCCGCGACCGGGACGGTGAAGAGGTCGCCATCAAGGTCCTGAACGACCAGTGGGCCGAGAACGACGAGCTGCGCGCGCGCTTCGAGAAGGAGGTGCGGGCGGCCCAGAAGGTGGCGTCGTTCTGCACCGCGGCCATCCACGCGGCCAACCTGGACGACGACCCGCCGTTCGTGGTGAGCGAGTACGTCGACGGCCCCTCCCTGCAGGAGGCCGTGGCCAAGAGCGGGCCGCGGCGCGGGGCCGGGCTGCAGCGGCTGGCGGTGAACACCGCGACGGCGCTCGTCGCCATCCACAAGGCCGGGATCGTGCACCGGGACTTCAAGCCGGGCAACGTGCTGCTGGGGCCGGACGGGCCGCGGGTGATCGACTTCGGCATCGCGCGGGTGGACGACGGCCAGGCCACGCTCACCAACTCCATCGTCGGCACCCCCTCCTACATGGCGCCCGAGCAGATCGAGGGGCGCGGCATCACCGACAAGGTGGACGTGTTCGCGTGGGGGTGCGTGATGGCGTTCGCCTCCACCGGCAACGCGCCGTTCGGCGCCGACAGCGTGCCCGCGGTCGTGCACCGGGTGGTCAGCGCCCCGCCGTCGCTGGACGGGATGCCCGAGGAGCTGCTGCCCGTCGTTCGGTCCTGCCTGGACAAGGACCCGTCCCGCAGGCCGTCGGCCAAGGAGCTGCTGATGCGGCTGCTGGGGCACGACCCGGCCGAGGGCGCGTCGACGGAGGAGGTCGTCCGGGAGGGGGAGCGCGCCGCCGAGACCGGGGCGTTCGCCCCGCCGCCGGGGGCGCCGTCCAACAGCGGGCCGCAGACCCCGATGCCGCCGCAGGGGCCGGGCCCGGGGCGGCCGGCCACCGGGCCGCAGCCGCCCTACCCGCCGCACAGCGGCCCGCAGACGCCGATGCCGCCGCAGGGGCCGCAGACCCCGCCGCCGATGGGGCCGCAGCCGGGCCCGTCGCCGATGGGGCCGCAGACCCCGCCGCCGGGCATGGGCCACCCGGGCGGGCCGATGGGGCCGCCCCCGCCCAACATGGGGCCGGGCGGGCCGATGGGGCCGCAGACGATAGGGCCCAACACCACCATGGGCGGCCCGAACAGCACGATGGGCCCCGGCACGTTCCCGGGGGGCATGCCCCAGCAGCCCCAGTCGCAGGAGGACCCGGTGCTGTCCCAGGGGTGGGTCATCCCGGCCGTGCTGGTCACGATCATCATCCTGGTCCTGATCCTGGTCCTGGTGGCCCTCTCGGGCTGAGTCCGGGGTCAGGCCAGTGTGCGGGCCAGGCGGTCGACCGTCCGGGAGACGGCGTCGTCGATCAACTCCTCCACGCACGGCCACCGGTCCCCGGCCGTGTCCCCGGGGACGAGGGTGACGCAGTCGGTGCACGCCGGGTCGAGGACTTCCTCGGGCCCCTGCGGGGTGTCCAGCACCGCCGAGGCCGTCACCGCGAGCGCCCCGGTCGGCGGCCCGCCCACGTCGTGCACGGCCACCACCAGTTCCACGCGGGCGCCCGCCGCCCGAAGGCCGAGGGCGGCCCACCGGCAGCCGGGGCCGGTGACGAACAGGGCGCGCTCGGCGGCGGCCTCGCAGCGGTCGCGGCGTGGGCCCTCGGCGATGTCGGCGGCCTCGACCCCGACGGAGGCCTCCGGGTCGAGTTCGCGCAGGACCTGGGAGAGCGGCCCGGTCCGGTGGCGCAGGTGCACCAGGACCCGGCGGTGCACGGCCGACGCCAGCAGCGCCGACGGCGGCGCGTCGTGGCGGCCCCGCAGGGGGGTGCTCAGGCGGGCGCGCAGGGCGGCGGTCTGAAGGTCGGCGAAGAGCGCGGCCAGCGCCGCGGTACGGGCACCGGGGGAGGGGTGCGCCAGGGCGGCGGCGAGCCGCGCGCCGATGCGGCGGTCGGCCGCCAGCGGCGGGTGGTCGGAGCGCATCAGCGACAGCGACGCCAGCGCCCACGGGAGCGGGCGCAGGTGCGGCGCGGGGCCGGGGCCGGTGCCGGTCTCCTCCAGGCGGCGGCCCAGGGCCTCGGCGGTGCGCTGGAAGAGCAGGGCCGCCCGCACCACCGGGTGGGTCTCGGCGGCGGCCGCCTGCGCGGCGTCGGCGGCGCCGCCGATGGGGGGCGCCGGGGCGGGCGGGTCGAAGTCGGGGATGCGCCGGGCGAGCTCGGCGAGCCGGTCGGCGGTCAGCGGGCTCCCGGACGGGGGCTCGGCGGCGACGGCGCACAGCGAGTCGGCGTCCAGGCCACGGCGCGCCGGGGAGCCGGGCTGCCCGGCGAGGGCGCGCAGTTCGCGCACGTGCCGTTCGACCGCCCGGCGGAGCCCGTCCCCGCCCTCGCGGGGGCCGGTGCGGCACCGCTGCTGGCTGAGCGCGTGCAGCCGGTCGAGCCGCCCGAGGGACCGCCGGAGCGACGCGGGCAGATCCTCACCCGAGAGGGGCCTGTCGGCAAGGGAGTCCACGTTTGCAACCGTAACCGTGACGGCCCGGCCGGAAACCGGAATCGCCGGATTAGCACGGAGGAACCGGAACAGGGGGACGGGGCGGCGAGCGACAGCGCCACCGCACGGGGCGGGGGGAGAGGGCGGTGACGAAGGCCGGCGGCCCTGCCTGCTGTTCTGTCGGCCGCCGGGCGTGTGCGTGGTCACCGTTCTTGGCGGCGACGGCCAGAGCGGGGCGGTTCCCTTGGCCTGCTTGTCGGGCGGCGGGTCCCTCGCGGTCCGGGTGGGCGGCACCCCGGCGGCCCGCCACCCGGCCGGAGCCCGGGAGCGGGGCACCGGCCGAGCCGCCGCCCACCCCACTCCACCCCCGTCCCATCTCCGCCGCCGTCTCGGGTTTCCCGGGGTTGAGCACCGTGGTTCAGCTTCCCGATGCCCGCCGGTAACCGGGCCGGGGCAGCATGTTGCCTCGCCCTCGGGCCGCCAAGGCGGTCACGGTCACCAGTGCCGTCACGGCCACCAGCGCCGCCAAGGCCACACGGCCCTCACAACCACAGGGCCGCCAGCGCCGAGCGAGCCCCTACGACCGCGCATCGGAAAGCGAGCAGTGCCGCCGTGCAGTCCCTCCTCGCGGACGTTCGGGGAAGGGCCTTCCCCTCCCCGCGGTCCGCAGCAGCCCCAGCACCCCCGGGCGGGGGGCACCGGCCGGAGATCGACGGGCTGCGGGCCGTCGCCGTCCTCCTGGTCGCCGCCTACCACATCTGGTTCGGCCGGGTCTCCGGCGGCGTGGACGTGTTCCTGCTGGTCAGCGGCTTTCTCATCACGGGTTCACTGGTCCGGTCCGTCGAGCGCTCCGGCGGGGTCGGCGCCGCCGCCTTCCTCGGGCGGCTGTGCGCCCGGCTCATGCCCGCCGCCGCCCTCGTCCTCGCCGCGGTCCTGGCCGCCACGGCGCTCCTCCTGCCTGAGGACCGCTGGCGCGACACCCTGTCCGAGACCGTCGCCGCGGCCGCCTACCACCTGAACTGGCACCTGGCCCTGGACTCGGTCGACTACCTGTCCCGCAGCGGGGCCGTCAGCCCCCTCCAGCACTTCTGGTCGCTGTCGGTCCAGGGCCAGTTCTACCCCCTGTGGCTGGTGCTGATCGCCGTCGCGGCCTGGGCCGCCCGCCGTGCCGGGCGCACGGTCCGCACCGGTGCGGCCGTCGCCGTCGCCGCGGTCTTCGCCGCCTCGCTCGCCTACTCGGTGCACATGACCCGCACCGACCAGCCCTGGGCCTACTTCGACACCGGGGCCCGCCTGTGGGAGCTGGCCCTGGGCGGCCTGCTCTTCCTCGCGCTCCCGCGCATCGCCCTCCCGCGCGCGCTGCGCGTCGTGCTGGGGTGGCTCGGCTTGGCCGCGCTGGTCTCCTGCGGGCTCCTGCTGCAGGTCTCCACCCAGTTCCCCGGCTACATCGCCCTATGGCCGACCCTCGCCGCCGCGGCGGTGATCGCGGCCGGGACCAGCGGATCCCGGTGGGGCGCCGACCGCCTGCTGACCCTGCGCCCCCTGCGCTACCTGGGCTCCCTGTCCTACGCCCTCTACCTGTGGCACTGGCCGGTCCTGGTGTTCTACCTGCATGCCACCGACCGCACCCTCGCGAGCTGGCGCGGCGGGCTCGCGGTGCTGGCGGTGTCGCTGCTCCTGGCCGCCGCCACCACGCCGCTCGCCGACCGCGTCGTCGCGTTCGCCAAGCGGCGGCCGGAGGGGAGGCCGGCGCCGGAGGGGAGGCCGACGTCGATGGAAGGCGGGGATCCCCGGGACCCCGGTGCGCCGCCCCGGCGGCGCCTCCCCGGGCCCGCGCGGTCCGCCGCCGTCGGGCTGGCCTTCCTGCTCCCCGTCGTGCTCGCGGCCGGCGGCTGGTCGGTGCGGATGGACGCCGAGAAGCGCGCCCGCGAGGCCCTGGCCTCCGACCCCGAGGTGTACCCGGGCGCGGCCGCCCTGGCCGACGGCGCCGCCGTGCCCGCCGCCCCCGTCTACCCGCCCCCCTCCGAGGCGGCGGACGACATCCCGGCCACCTACGCCGACGGCTGCAACCAGACCACCTTCGACGCCGAGGTCATCACCTGCGAGTACGGTTCCGACGATCCCGAGCGCACCATCGCGCTGGTCGGCGGCTCCCACTCCGCGCACTGGTTCCCGGCCCTGGAGGAGATCGCCGCCGAGCACGACTGGCGCATCGTCAACATCGTCAAGGGCGCCTGCCTGTTCACCGACGCGCCGCAGACCTATAAGGGCGACCCCTACACCTCCTGCGCCGAGTGGAACCGCGGCGTGATGGACGAGCTGGAGGCGCTGCGACCCGACGCGGTGTTCACCACCGGCACCACCACCAGCATCGACACCTCGGCGGGCTACGACGGCGAGCAGGTCGTGGACGGCTACGTCGACCGCTGGCGCGAGCTGGACGCGATGGGCGTCGAGGTGGTGGCGGTGCGCGACACCCCGCGGCTCGGCTTCGACGCGGTGCAGTGCCTGGGGGAGGGGGCGCCGGACGACTGCACGGCCCGCGCGGACGTGTCCCTCGCACCGGACTCGCCCCTGGACGGTGCCGACCTGCCGGACAACGTGTCCGTCCTCGACCTCAACGACCTGCTGTGCAGCGGCGGCGAGTGCCCCTCCGTCATCGGCAACGTCCTGGTGTACTGGGACAGCAGCCACATCGGCGCGACGTACATGCGCAGCATGGCGCCGGAGCTGGAGGAGCGGCTCTTCGCGGCCACGGGCTGGTGAGGCGCCGGTGACGGGCCGGTGACGGGTCGGCGGCGCCGCCGACCCCCTCAGCGCTGCTCCGGCCCCCGCGCGTCCGCCGTCCTCCCCCGGGTCTGCAGCAGCCGCAGCGCCTTGCGCTTCTCGAAGTCCATGGCCCGCGCCCGCGGCGGCGCCAGCCGCCCCAGCCGCTCGCCGTAGGCCCGCACCCGCGCCAGCGTCTCCGGCTCGGCCAGCATCCGCAGCGCGAACGCCAGCGCCGCCGGGGTGATGTCGTACCCCCGCTCCAGCTCCAGCCCCGCGGCGACGGTGCGCAGGTCGTCGGAGGAGAAGCGGCGGTGCCGGTGGCCCCGCCCGGTCGGCTGGTCCTTGGTGGCGGGCAGGAGGCCGAGCGCCTCCCGGTAGCGCAGGCTGCGCGGGCTGGTGCCGAGCGCGTCGGCGGCCTCCGAGATGGGCACCGCGTCCGCGCGCCGGCGGCCCGGGCTGGGAGAGGACATGGCCCGACCCTAACCGACCGGGGGCGCCCCCACCGGGACCGGCCGCGCCAATCTGACATTTCCCCGTCAAATTCGCCGCCGGGGCCGTGCCCTGGGACGGGATCGGCCTCTAGACTCGGTGCGCATCCACCACAAGGAGTGAAGACACGCATGTCATTCGACTTCAAAGTCGCGGACCTGTCCCTCGCCGGCTACGGGCGCAAGGAGATCAGCCTCGCCGAGCACGAGATGCCCGGCCTCATGGCGACCCGCGCCGAGTTCGGTGACTCCAAGCCCCTCGCGGGCGCCAAGATCATGGGCTCCCTGCACATGACTGTGCAGACCGCCGTCCTGATCGAGACCCTGGTCGCCCTGGGCGCCGAGGTGCGGTGGGTCAGCTGCAACATCTTCTCCACCCAGGACGAGGCGGCCGCCGCGGTCGTCGTCGGCCCGAACGGCACCCCCGAGGACCCCAAGGGCGTCCCGGTCTTCGCCTGGAAGGGCGAGACGCTGGAGGAGTACTGGTGGTGTACCGAGCAGGCGCTCACCTGGCCGGGCGGGGACGGCCCCAACATGATCCTCGACGACGGCGGTGACGCCACCATGCTGGTGCACAAGGGCACCGAGTACGAGGCGGCCGGCGCGGTCCCCGACCCCTCCACGGCCGACACCGAGGAGTTCCGGGTCGTCCTCACGCTCCTGCAGAAGAGCCTGAAGGCCGACGCGAAGAAGTGGACCGGGATCGGCAAGCGGATCAAGGGCGTCTCGGAGGAGACCACCACCGGCGTGCACCGCCTCTACGAGATGGCGCGCGAGGACAAGCTGCTCTTCCCGGCGATCAACGTCAACGACTCGGTCACCAAGAGCAAGTTCGACAACAAGTACGGCATCCGCCACTCGCTGCCGGACGGCATCATGCGCGCCACCGACGTCATGATCGGCGGCAAGGTCGCCGTCGTCTGCGGCTACGGCGACGTCGGCAAGGGCTCGGCCGAGGCCCTGCGCGGCCAGGGCGCCCGGGTCATCGTCACCGAGATCGACCCGATCAACGCCCTGCAGGCGGCGATGGACGGCTACCAGGTCGCCACCGTCGAGGACGTGGTGGAGACGGCCGACATCTTCGTCACGACCACCGGCAACTTCGACATCATCCGCGCCGATCACATGGAGCGGATGAAGCACCAGGCGATCGTCTGCAACGTCGGCCACTTCGACAACGAGATCGACATGGCCGGCCTGGAGAAGACCCCGGGCATCAAGAAGCAGGAGATCAAGCCCCAGGTCCACGAGTACGTCTACAAGGACGGCCACTCGATCATCGTGCTGAGCGAGGGCCGCCTGATGAACCTGGGCAACGCCACCGGGCACCCGAGCTTCGTGATGTCCAACAGCTTCACCAACCAGGTGCTCGCCCAGATCGAGCTCTTCGCCAAGACCGAGGAGTACCCGATCGGCGTGCACATGCTGCCCAAGCACCTCGACGAGAAGGTCGCCCGCCTGCACCTGGACGCCCTGGGCGTCAAGCTCACCGAGCTGACCAAGGAGCAGGCCGCCTACATCGGCGTGGACGTGGCCGGCCCGTACAAGCCGGACCACTACCGCTACTAGGAGAGCTTCGCAGCGACTCTTCGCACGGCACACATTCGCGATGGCACTGCCTGAGCACGACGTGGCGGACCTCGGCCTGGCGCAGGCCGGGGTCCGCCGCGTGGAATGGGCCGAACGCGCCATGCCCGTCCTGGGGCGCATCCGGGAGCGCTTCGCCGAGGAGCGGCCCCTGGAGGGCGTGCGCGTGTCGGCGTGCATGCACGTCACGGCCGAGACGGCCAACCTGCTGCGGGCGCTGCGCGCCGGCGGCGCCGACATCGCCCTCGCGGCGTCCAACCCGCTGTCCACGCAGGACGACACGGCGGCCGCGCTCGTGGCCGAGTACGGCGTCTCCGTGCACGCGCGCGCGGGCATGGACGAGGACGCCTACGACCGCAACCTGCTCACTGTCCTGGAGCACCGCCCGCACCTGCTCTTCGACGACGGCTGCGACCTGGTCAACATCGCCCACACCGAGCGCCCCGACCTGATCGCCGAGGCCGCCGGGGGGTGCGAGCAGACCACCACCGGCGTGATCCGGCTGCGCGGCATGAGCGCCGAGGGGGCGCTGAAGCTTCCCATGGTCGCGGTCAACGACACCGCCACCAAGCGGATGTTCGACAACCGCTACGGCACCGGCCAGTCCACGATCGACGGCATCCTGCGCGCCACCAACGCCATGCTCGCCGGGCGCACCTTCGTGGTGGCCGGGTTCGGCTACTGCGGGCGGGGCCTGGCCGAGCGCGCCCGCGGCATGGGCGCCCGCGTGGTGGTCACCGAGGTCGACCCGGTCAAGGCGCTGGACGCGGCGATGCAGGGCTACACGGTGCTGCCGATGGACGAGGCCGCCCCGGTCGGCGACGTCATCGTCACCGTCACCGGCAACCGGGACGTGGTCCGCCCCGAGCACCTCGCCGCCCTCAAGGACGGCGCCGTGCTGGCCAACTCCGGCCACTTCGACGTGGAGATCGACCTGGACGCGCTGGAGGCCATGGCGGTCGAGGTGCGCCGGGGCGTGCGCCCGGAGGCCGACGAGTACGTGCTCGCCGACGGGCGCCGGGTGGTGCTGCTGGCCGAGGGCCGCCTGGTCAACCTGGGCGCGGCCGAGGGGCACCCGGCGGCGGTGATGGACATGTCCTTCTCCGGCCAGGCGCTGACCGCCGCCTGGATCGCGGCCGAGGGGGCGTCCCTGGCGGCCGGGGTGCACGAGGTGCCCGGCGGCATCGACACCGAGGTGGCCCGCCTGGAGCTGGAGGCCCTGGGCGTGCGCACCGACGCGCTCACCCCTGAGCAGGAGGAGTACCTGCGCTCCTGGCGCGCGTGAGGCGCTCGGCCTCGCGGCGGCGCCGCTCGGCGAGCACCGCCGCCAGGTAGTCGGGCGGCGTGGTGCCGGGCGGCGGGGGCGGCCCCACCTGGGAGGCGACCAGGTCGGCGATGCGCACCCCCATCTCGTGCCGGGCGTGCGGGGTGAGCTCGCCGAAGCGCAGCACGTACTGGCGGGCCATCGCGGCGGTGTCCGGGGTCAGGCCGCTCAGCTCGGCGGCGGCCGCCCATTCGGCCAGGTGCGCGGGCATCGGCACCTGGTCCTGCCCGGTGCGGCGGGTGCGCTCGGACACGACCAGCGTCCCGGCGGCGAAGTCGCCCACCCGGCGCCCGTTGCGGTCCACGAGCGACGTGACCAGCGCGATCACTCCGGACAGCGACCAGATCTCGATCATGCCGACGAGGCCGCGCACCAGCGCCTGGCGGAAGCGCTCGGGGGAGCCGTCCGCCCCGACCACGCGCAGGCCCAGCGCCATCTTGCCCAGGGACCGGCCCCGGGTGGAGGTCTCGAAGGCGACCGGGTACCCCACCATGATCAGCACCATGAGCAGCAGGGAGACCGCCGCGGTCGCGGCCTGGTCCACCCCGTCGGAGATCGCGGCGACGGTCAGGATCAGCCCGAGCAGCAGCAGGCCCTGCACCGCGATGTCGAGGGCCAGCGCGAGCACCCGGGTGGCGAAGCCCGCCGGGCGCAGGTCGAGCACCACGGCGTCCCCGGTGACCAGCTGCGCCCGCCCGTCCGGCGTACCGTGCGCGTCCAACGCCACCCCCGCCCCCTTCGTCCTCGCCTGTGTGCCTCCTCCCCAGTCTGGCATCACCGATAGGGTCGCTTGGCGTGGAGATCGACGTTTTCGCCGCCGCGCACCGCGAGGACTGGAAGCGGCTGGAGGTGCTGGTCCGCCGGCGCCGTCGGCTGACCGGGCCCGAGGTGGACGAGCTGGTCGACCTGTACCAGCGGGTGTCCACCCAGCTGTCCGCGGTGCGCTCGGCCGGGGCCGACCCCGCCCTGGTGGGGCGGCTGTCCGGGCTGGTCGCGCGGGCGCGCGCCGCCGTGGTGGGGGCGCACGACCCGGCCTGGAAGGACCTGGTGCGGTTCTTCACCCGCACCTTCCCGGCGGTGGCCTACCGGCTGCGCTGGTGGTGGATCGGGGCGAGCGCGGGCACGGTGGGCTTCGCCGCCGCGATCGCCTGGTGGCTGGCCACCGACCCGTCGGCGCTGGCGGCGGTGGGCACCCCGGAGGAGATCCGGGCCTACGTCGAGCACGACTTCGCGAACTACTACGTGGAGCACCCGGGCGCGTCGTTCGCCGCGCGCGTGTGGACCAACAACGCCTGGGCGGCGGCGCAGGCGCTGACCCTCGGGGTGTTCCTGTGCCTGCCCACGGTCTACGTGCTGGCGCTCAACGGCGCCAACCTGGGGGCGGCCGCGGGGGTGATGTTCGCCAGCGGCAAGGGGGACGTGTTCCTCGGCCTGATCCTGCCGCACGGCCTGCTGGAGCTGACGGCGGTGTTCGTGGCCGCGGGGGTGGGCCTGAAACTGGGCTGGACGATCATCGACCCGGGCGGCCGCCCGCGGGGCCGCGCCCTGGCCGAGGAGGTGCGCGCGGCGATGGCGGTGGCCCTGGGGCTGGTGCTGGTGCTGTTCGTCTCGGGCCTGATCGAGGGCCTGGTGACCGGGTGGGTGCACGTCACCTGGCTGCGGATCGGCATCGGCGTGGTGGCCGAGGCGCTGTTCCTGGCGTACGTGTTCACCTTGGGGAGGAAGGCGCACAGGGAGGGCGAGTCGGGCGACGTCGAAGGCGCCCCGGCGTCGGCCCCGACCGCGGCGTAGGAGCGGCCCGCACACGCCGCCGGGCACGGCACGACCGCAAGGGGCTCCGGCCGGAACGTCAATACGCATGTTCGGATAAGCGCCTGCGGCCTGCCATGACCGCCCGCTGGCTTGTCCGCGATGGTCAAACCGCCGCATGAGGCCCTGCACCGGATCCTCTGCGAGGATCCGCATCTTCTGGGGCGCACATTCGAGCACCTCTTCGGCAACGGACCGCCCGCGCCTGAGTCGGTGCTCAACGCCGATCTCTCCGAGATCAAGGTCATCGAGCGACGCGCGGACTCCGTCCTGTGGCTGGATTACGGTGCCGATAACCACATCCTGGTCATCGAGTCGCAGTCCGACAAGGACGGAGACAAGCGGGGGAGCTGGCCCTACTACGTCTCCTAACCGTCACCGATCCCGAACAGGCCGCCGGAGACGTGATGCTGGCGGTGTTCTCCGCTCTCGTTCACCGGAAGGGCCCGAATCGGGATGGCATACCGAAAGCGCTGGCTGAGGCGCTGGACACGATTGAAGTGGCGACCGCGAAGTACATCGCCGAGTTCACGGAGACCGGCCTCGATGCAGGCCCGGCGCGAGAGTTCTGAAGGGAACTGATGGCCGGAGCGACCTACCACGACCCGTCCCAGATGCGGCTGCAAGGCCGTGAGGAGGGGCGTGCGGAGGGCCGTGCGGAGATGGCGGCGCACGCGGTCCTCGCGGTTCTGGAGAGGCGGCGGCTCCCTGTGTCCGAGGTGGTGCGGGAGCGCATTCTCGCCTGTACGGATCAGGACGTCCTCGAAGCCCTCCTCCGGCGGGCGGGGGTCGTCGCATCGGCTGAGGAGCTTTTGAACGACCTTCCGAAGGACGGTTCCTCGGTGGAGTGATCCGCGCTTCGGGGCGGGGACGCGCCCCCGCCCCGGGGCGCCTACAACCTCCCCTGGGCCTTCATGGCGATGTAGGCGTCGGCCAGGGCCGGGGCGATCGTCTCGGGCGGGGCGTCCACGACCTCCACGCCGCGCTTCCGCAGCTCGGCCGTCACGCGCCTGCGGTCGGCCATGGTCCGGCGCGCCGCCGCCGACCGGTAGACCGCCCGGGCGTCCCCGCGTTCGGCGGCCATCGACTCCACCACCGGGTCCGACACCGCCGCCAGCATCACCGTGTGGCGCGACGTCAGCGCCGGGAGCATCGGCAGCAGGCCCTCCTCCAGGGCCGAGGCGTTCAGGTCGGTCAGCAGCACCACCAGCCGCCGCGAGCGGCCCTGGCCGCCCAGCACCGCCGAGGCCATGGCCGCCGGGTCGGACTCCACCAGCTCCGCCTCCAGCGGGGCCATCGCCTGCACCATGGTCGGCACCGACGTGCCCCGTCCCCGGGTGCGCACCTGGGCCCGCACCCGGCGGTCGAACGCCAGCAGGTCGACCCGGTCGCCCGCCTTGGCGGCCAGCGCCGCCAGCAGCAGCGCCGCGTCCATCGAGTGGTCCAGCCGGGGCACGTCTCCCACCCGCCCGGCCGACGTTCGGCCGGTGTCCAGCACCAGCAGGATGCGGCGGTCCCGCTCGGGCCGCCAGGTGCGCACCACCACCGACTCCCGGCGGGCCGTCGCCCGCCAGTCGATGGACCGCACGTCGTCCCCGGGCACGTACTCGCGCAGCGAGTCGAACTCGCTGCCCTGCCCGCGCACCAGCGCGCTCGTGCGCCCGTCCAGTTCGCGCAGGCGGGCCAGCTTGCCCGGCAGGTGGCGGCGGCTGTGGAACGGGGGCAGCGCCCGCAGCACCCACGGCACCGTGTGCGTGGCCTGCCGCGCCGCCAGCCCCATGGGGCCCAGACTGCGCACCGTCACCCCCGCCGACGCGTGGTCGCCGCGCCGCTGCGGCTCTAGGACGGTCTCCAGGCGGCGCCGTTCACCGCCCGGCACCCGCAGCCGGTGCCGGGACGGGCGCGCCCCCGTGCTCGGCGGCCAGGCGTCGCGCAGCACACCGCGCAGCGCCCGCCCGGACGGGTTGGCCACCACCAGCTCCACCCGCGCCGTCTCACCCAGCCGGACCGAAGTGTCGCCGGAGCGCTCCAGGCGCACCCCGCGCGCGCTGGGCGCCAGCGCCGTGTCCGCGACGATGAGCAGCACGACCAGTGCCACCGCCGCCCACGCCGCCCACGCGGCGAGCGCACCGGCGGCCAGTACCACCGGCACGGCGGCGAAGGCGACCGCCACGGCGCGGCCCGTGATCGCCATCACCGGGGGACCGGCACCGCGGCCAGGACGCCGTCGAGCACCCCGTCGGCGGTCGCGCCCTCCAGCTCGGCCTCCGGGCGCAGCGCCACCCGGTGCCGCAGCGTCGCCCGCGCCAGCGCCTTCACGTCGTCCGGCGTCACGTAGTCCCGGCCCGACAGCCACGCCCACGCCCGCGAGGTGCGCAGCAGCGCGGTCGCCCCGCGCGGGGAGGCGCCCAGCTGCAGCGACGGGGACTGGCGGGTGGCCCGGCACAGGTCCACGATGTAGCCCAGTACCTCCTGGGAGACGCGCACCGACGCCGCGGCCGCGCGCGCCGCCGCCAGCTCGGCCGGCCCGGCGACCGGCCGCACCCCGGCCGCCTCCAGGTCGGAGGGGTCGAACCCGGCGGCGTGCCGGGCCAGCACCCCCACCTCGTCGTCCCGCTCGGGCAGGTGGACCACCAGCTTGAGCAGGAAGCGGTCGAGCTGGGCCTCGGGCAGCGGGTAGGTGCCCTCGTACTCCACCGGGTTCTGGGTGGCGGCCACCACGAACGGGTCGGGGAGCAGCAGCGGTTCGCCGGCCACCGTCACCTGCCGCTCCTCCATGGCCTCCAGCAGCGCCGCCTGCGTCTTGGGCGGGGTGCGGTTGATCTCGTCGGCCAGGAACAGGTTGGTGAACACCGGCCCGTGGTGGAACTCGAACTGGGCGGTGCGGGCGTCGTAGACCATGGACCCGGTCACGTCGCCGGGCATCAGGTCCGGGGTGAACTGGGTGCGCTTGTGGTCCAGGGCCAGCGCCGCGGACAGGGTGCGCACCAGCAGCGTCTTGGCGACGCCGGGGACGCCCTCCATTAGCACGTGGCCGCGGCACAGCAGGGCCACGACCAGGCCGGTCACCGTCTCGTCCTGGCCGACCACGGCCTTGGCGACCTCGTGGCGCACGGCGCCCAGGGCCTGCCGCGCCTGCTCTGCGCTGGGCGCGCCCTGCGGGGTGAAGGCGGTCACGGTGTGCTTCCCTCTCTCGGTGGGTCGAGGCTCGGTGGTCAAGGCGCGGTCCCGCGGTCCGGGGCGGGCCGCTCAGGCGCCGGGGGAGAGGCGCCCCTCCAGGCGGTCCAGGTCGTCGGCCAGGGCCGCCAGCGCCGCGTCGTCGGCCACGTCCCCGCCCTCCGGGGCACCGTACAGCAGCCGCCGCACCTGGGCCGGGTCGTCCCCGGTGCGCAGGGCGACCGCCGCGGCGACCGCGTCGGCGTCCGCGTCGGCCGCGAGCCCGACGGCGGTGCGCAGCCGTTCGGCGGTGTCCGCGCGCAGTGCCGCGGAGGCCCGGTCCCGGGCGCGCCGCGCGGCGTACAGCCGCGCCCGCCCCTCGGTGGTCTCGGCGGCCCGGACGACGACGGGCAGCCGCTCGGTGACCAGCGGCCCGAGGCGGCGGCCGCGCCACAGCGCCAGCAGCACCAGGGCGGCGCCCAGCGGCACCACCGACCAGCGCAGCGGCAGCGGGAGCAGGTCCCAGACGGTGCTCTGCCCGCTCTGCGCCGGCACGTCGGGCAGGAACCACACGACGTCCCGGCCGGACGCCAGGTTGAGCATGAGGGCGGCGTTGCCCTCCCGCCCCAGGCGCTCATTGGTCAGCGGGGCGGTGGCGCCCAGAACGGTGGTGGCGGCGCCGTCCGGGCGCTCGGCGACGACGAGGCCCTCGCCGCCGTCGACCGGGTAGCAGCCGGAGTCGCCGCCGCTGTAGGACTCGCCTCCGGCGTCGGCGGCCCCGGCCGCGCGCGCTGCGGGCAGGCGGCATTCGGGCTCCGGGGTGACATCGTCGCCGCGGCCGACCATCTCGACGCCGGGGGCGAGGAGACGCAGGGCGGGCCCGGTGGGGCGCACGGCCAGCACGTCGGCGTCGGAGGCGGCCAGCCGCTCCAGTTCGCCCCGGGTCAGCCGGTGGCTCGCGGCCAGCACCACCAGCGCGTCACCGGAGGCGGCGTCGAGCGCCGCGGCGCTGTCGCGGGCCACGGTCACCTCGCTGCCCTGCTCCTCCAGGATGTTCACCAGCGCGCGTGATCCCTCCGGGGTGGTCGCCTCGGGCTCCAGCGAACCGGTGCGCTCGGGACGCGCCCCCAGGGACACGACGAAGGAGAGCAGGACCAGCACCGCCACGACGGCGATGGGCCCGCGGGCGCGCCGCCAGCGGGCGCCCGCCTGGGACGGGGGAGCGGTCGTCACCGGGCGTCCTCCCGGGGGCGCGCGGCGGACAGCGCCTCGTCGAGCTCGCGCAGCGTGCGGTAGCCGTCAGGGGTGGCGGGGCGGTCGCCGTAGGCGCTGTCGTTGAACACCGCCGCGGCCGCCTCCAGGGCGGCCTTCTGGGCGGGCATCGCCTCGCCCGCGTCGGCGGCCAGCTCGGTGGCGGTCCGCCCGGGGCGCGGCGCCACCACGCCGCGCTCCTCCAGTTCCAGGGCGATGGCGCGCAGCCGCTCGCGGACCGCCGCCGAGTGGTCGCCGCCCGCGGCGTGCCGTTCGGCGGCGGCGCGGTGGTCGGCCGCGGTCTGCGGAGCGCGGTCCCCGAATAGGGCCTGCGCGGTGCGGACGTTGCGGGACGGGCGGGCGTAGACGATGAGCGCGACGACGACGAGTACCAGGAGCACCAGCAGCGGCCCCAGGGTCCACCACCCGCCGGGCAGGCCGGAGGCGCCCTGGAGGAACTCGCCCACCAGGTCCCCCAGGGCACTGAGGACACGCTGGAGCCACCCCGGCTCGGCGTTGCCGTAGGCGGGGTCGGACAGCTCTTCACCGGCGATGCGGGCGCCCTCCTCGCGGGTCACCACGGCGCGGCCCCCGGGGCCCCGCCGCCGGGAGGCCCGGCGGGCGGTGCGTTGGGAGGTTCATTGGGCGGCGCGGGCGGCGCGGGCGGCGGCTCCGGCAGGTAGACCTCGGGCCCGATGCCGCGCCCCTCCTGGGCGGCGGCCTGCAGCCGCAGGTCGAGGGCCTCACGGCGCATCCGCAGGTCGACGTAGAGAAGCCCGGTCACCCCGCTCAGGAACGGGGAGGTCACCGCGCCCCCGAGGACCGCGCCCAGGAAGATCGTCGCCGCGTAGACGACGGCGGCCAGCGACGCGTCGGGGATCAGGGCCATCCCCAGCGCGCCGCCGATGGAGAACGGCGTGGCCAGGACGCTCGCGACCATCTGCGTGACCAGCGAGGCCAGCAGCAGGATGCCGAAGGTGCGCCACCACGAGCGCTGCGTCAGCCGCCAGGACCGGGCCAGGGCCCGCCCGGCGCCCATCCGCTCCAGGACGGCGGCCGGCATCGCCAGGGCGGTCCGCACGTAGACCCACACCCCCAGCACGGCGGTGAGCAGCATGCCGCCGAGCAGGACCGGCACGCCGATCGCGGGGTCGGCCTCGACCGCCAGGAACACCCCGCCGATGAGCGCGCCGAAGAACAGCACGAACCAGCCCACGCCCATGAGCAGCAGCAGCCCGGCCACCCCGAGGACGGCGCCGGTGCGCGGGGCGAACCAGGTGAACGCCTCGCGGACGGTGGGCCGCTGCCCGAGCACCGCCATGCCGATCACCGCGGCCAGCACCCCGGCCAGGACGGCGGCGCCGACGAACTGCACCACCAGCCCGGCGGCGTTGAGCGCCAGGGTGCCCACGGAGAACGGGAACGCCGTGTCGGCGGAGGTCCCGGCGTCGACCTGGGCGGTGACCCGGTCGATGTCATTGAGCATGCTGCCGCTGCCGATCGACGGCAGCAGCGCGATGACGGCCGACAGCATGACCGCGATCCCCATGACCGTGCGGGGGTTGCCGCGGATGTAGGAGAAGGCGCCGTTGAAGATGTCGCCGAGGGTGAGCGGGCGCAGCGCGATGATGCCGGGGCGCGGCACCGGCGGCGGCCCCCATCCCCATCCGGGGGCGCCGTGGCCCGCGTGTCCGCCCGGGGGCGGGCCGGGGGGCGGGCCCGGGGGTGCGAACCCGGGCGGCGCGGCGGGGCCCTGGGGCGGGGGCGTCCCCCCTCCGCCGGGGACGGCCCATGGGCCCGGGGGGTGGGCCCCCTCGGGGCCCGGAGCGCCTCCGGGGCGGCCCTCGTCGTGCGTCATCTCTCCTCCGCCGTCCATCCGTCACGTGGGGACACCCACGCTATGCCAGATCTCCCGCGGGACGGGGCGCGCCCCGGGGGAGCGCGTGCCCGCCACCCTCGTGAGCGGCGCGTCCGTCCGTTCGTTTTGTATGCTTTCGGTTATCTACCGACCAAGTCGCGCGATGTTCGGAGGCGGACCGCCCGGGCGGCGTCCACGGACGGCGGACGGGGCGGGGAGCACAGCGATCGGGGAGGCGATCGGGCGGAGGCCGCCGGGCGACCGGGGCGAACCGCAGCCGGACCCGCCGGGGAGATGGCAAGGTGTGGGTGAGAACACGGCTCCCGCCAGGGACCCCGGCAGTAGTGACCGCAGTTCGCCGCTTGAGTGTCCAGAAAGGAGAAGGCGCTGGGTGACGCGTCCCCCGCGGGGGAGGCGGACCGGGTGCCGGAAGCATTGATGAAGGGACGCGTACTGGTCGTCGACGACGACCTCGCCCTCGCCGAGATGCTCGGCATCGTCCTCAGAGGCGAGGGCTTCGAGCCGACGTTCGTGCACGACGGGGACAAGGCGCTGGAGGCCTTCCGCGAGTCCAAGCCCGACCTGGTGCTGCTGGACCTGATGCTGCCCGGCACCGAGGGCATCGACGTGTGCCGGCAGATCCGCACCGAGTCGGGCGTGCCGGTGGTGATGCTGACCGCCAAGGGCGACACCGTCGACGTGGTGCTCGGCCTGGAGTCGGGCGCCGATGACTACATCGTCAAGCCCTTCAAGCCCAAGGAGCTGGTGGCGCGCGTGCGCGCGCGGCTGCGCCGCACCGAGGAGCCCGCCCCCGAGGTGCTCCAGATCGGCGACATCACCATCGACGTGGCCGGGCACGCGGTGCGCCGCGACGGCGAGCCGATCAGCCTCACCCCGCTGGAGTTCGACCTGCTGGTGGCGCTGGCCCGCAAGCCGCGCCAGGTCTTCACCCGCGAGGTGCTGCTGGAGCAGGTCTGGGGCTACCGGCACGCCGCCGACACGCGCCTGGTCAACGTGCACGTCCAGCGCCTGCGGGCGAAGATCGAGAAGGACCCGGAGCACCCCGAGGTCGTGGTGACCGTGCGCGGCGTCGGCTACAAGGCCGGCGGCGCGGCCTGACCGGAACCGGACAGCGGACGTGGCGAGCGGCGGCACCGGCGGACCCGACGAGCCGGCCGAGGCGGCGGAGGCCGACGAGGCCGCCCCCGGGCGGCTGCACCGGGTG
Source organism: Nocardiopsis suaedae (assembly GCF_027706745.1). Lineage (GTDB taxonomy): Bacteria > Actinomycetota > Actinomycetes > Streptosporangiales > Streptosporangiaceae > Nocardiopsis_A > Nocardiopsis_A suaedae. The sequence continues at coordinate 29,927 of NZ_JAQFWP010000028.1, forward strand.
AGCACGGGGCTGCTCCGCGGGTACCTGGCCGCCCAGCGGGCCGCCCGGGGCCTGGTGCGCTGGGTGCACCAGCGCTGGCGCTCCTCGCTGCAGCTGCGGGTGGTCTCCAGCACGCTGGCGATCTCGGTGGCGGTCGCCGCCGTGCTCGGGTTCTTCCTGGTGCAGCAGGTGCGCAGCGGGCTCCTGGAGGCCCAGCGCGAGGCGGCGCTCAGCGACCACGCGAACGGGGTGAGCAGCGCGATCAACGCGCTGCAGGACGGTGACCAGTCGGTCGACCCGGACCAGCAGCTCGAGGACATCGCCGACGAGCTGTCCGGCGGCCGCGCCGAGTCGGGCACCTACGACGTGATGATCCTGCCCAGCGTGGCGGGCAGCCGCGGGTTCGTCGCCGGGGACGTGCGCAGCTCCTCGGTGCCCGAGCGGCTCCGCGAGCAGGTACAGGCCTCGGGGACCGGCGAGCCGCCCTACTGGACCTACACCACCATCCGCCGCGAGCGCACGGCCGACGAGCCGGGCCTGGTGGTGGGCGCCCCGCTGTCGCACACCTACGAGCTGTACTACGTCTTCCCCCTCACGCACGAGCAGAACATCCTCGACCTGGTGCAGAACACCCTGTTCGTGGTGGGTGCGCTGCTGACCCTGGTGCTCGGGGTGATCTCCTACCTGGTCACCCGGCAGGTGGTCAGCCCGGTGCGGGCGGCGGCCGGGTCGGCCGAGCGGCTGGCCGAGGGCGACCTGAACGAGCGCATGCAGGTGCGCGGCACCGACGACCTGTCCCGGCTCGCGGTCTCCTTCAACGAGATGGCCGGGAGCCTCCAGGAGAAGATCCAGGAGCTGGAGGAGCTGTCCAAGTCCCAGCGCCAGTTCGTCTCCGACGTCTCGCACGAGCTGCGCACCCCGCTGACCACCATCCGGATGGCCGGGGACCTGCTCTACGAGCAGCGCGACGACCTCGACCCGACGATGAACCGGTCGGTGGAGCTGCTCCAGGGCCAGCTGGAGCGGTTCGAGGAGCTGCTGGGCGACCTGCTGGAGATCAGCAGGCACGACGCCGGGGCGGCCACGCTGGCGGTGGAGCCGGTCGACATCCGCGACTGCGTGCTCAAGGCGGTGGGCGACTCCGAGCAGATCGCCGAGAAGCGCGGCATCAAGGTGGTGCTCCGGCTCCCGGCCGAGCCCTGCACCGCGGACATGGACTCCCGCCGGATCACGCGCATCCTGCGCAACCTGGTCGTCAACGCCATCGAGCACAGTGAGGACCGGGACGTGGTGGTGACGGCCGCCTGCGACCGGGACGCGGTGGCGGTGGCCGTGCGCGACTTCGGGGTCGGGCTCAAGGAGGGCGAGGAGCACCTGTGTTTCGACCGCTTCTGGCGGGCCGACCCGGCCCGCGCCCGCACGACCGGCGGGACCGGGCTGGGGCTGTCGATCGCCAAGGAGGACGCCCAGCTGCACGGCGGGTGGCTGCAGGCCTGGGGCGAGCTCGGCGCCGGGTCGCAGTTCCGCCTCTCCCTGCCCCGCGCCTCCGGAAAGGAGCTGCGCGGCTCCCCGCTGCCGCTGGTCCCGCCGGAGCGCTCCCTGGGACGGGGACGGGCCGCCCGCCCCGCGCCGGAGGAGGCGCCCGAGGCCGAGCCCGGGCGCGCCGCCGAGCCGGGGCGGACCCCCGCCGCGGGGGAGGTCGGATGAGACGCGCCCAGGCCCGCACCGGCGCCGCGGCCGGCGCCCTGGCGGTGCTCATCGCCGGGGGATGCGCCACCGTGCCCTCGGCCGGGCCCATCGCCCAGAGCGACCGCGGCGGCGAGTCGCCCGCCGCCTCCGACTCCTACGTGCGCATGCTGCCCGCCGGCCCCCAGCCGGGGGTCAGCGAGGTGGGACTGGTCGAGGGCTTCCTCAAGGACATGGCCAGCTTCGAGGACAACCACGCCGCCCCGCGGCGCTTCCTGCTCCCCGACCGCAGGGCCTCCTGGTCGCCGGACGACTCGGCGCTGGTCTACGAGAGCATGGACTCGGTCTCCCTGGACGTGGAGCCGGGCGCCGACGAGGACACCGCCACGGTGCGGATGCGCACCCCCGAGGCGGCCTCCATCGGCTCCGACGGCCACTACGTGGCCGGGGACGGCGGCGAGATCATCGACGTCGACTTCGAGCTGTCGCGCGACGCGGACGGCGAGTGGCGCATCGCCGACCTGCCCGACCGGCTCATCCTGGCCCGCGGGGACGTGGAGCGGGTGTACCGCCCGCTCAACCTGTACTTCTTCAACCGGGACCGCTCCACCCTGGTGCCCGACCCGGTCTTCCTGCCGGTGACCTCCGACGACGTGGCCACCCGGCTGGCCAAGAAGGCCGTCGCCGGGCCGACCCGGTGGCTGTCCCCCGCCGTGGACTCGGCGTTCCCCGAGCAGGCCACCGCCGACGTGGCCTTCGACGGCGGCCGGGTGACGGTGGAGCTCGGCGGCCGCACCCCCTCGGCCTCGGACCGCGCGGACATGGAGGCCCAGCTCGCCTGGACCCTCAAGCAGCTCCCCGAGGTGCAGGAGGTGGTGCTGCGCGCGGGCGGGGAGGAGAGCCGCATCCCCGGGGACGAGGAGGAGTCCCTGCAGGGCGGCACCGAGCAGTGGGGGGACGTGAACCCCTCCGGTGTGGACCGCAGCCTGAACGCCTACTTCGTGCGCGAGGGCCGGCTGTGGAGCATGAAGGGCGAGGAGGACGGCGCCACCCCCGAGGTCGCCGCCGTGCCGGGGGCGCCCGGCCGGGCCGGCCGGGGGCTGAACGGGTACGCCGTCTCGCTGGACCAGAAGCACTTCGCGGCGGTGGACGCCGAGAACGACCGGGTGATGCTGGCCGACTCCGGTGACGACGCCTTCCGGCCGGTGCTGGAGGGCGGCGAATTCAGCGCGCTGTCCTGGGACGGCTACGGCAACCTGTGGGCCGTGGAGCGGACGCCGGGCGGCTCCGAGGAGGACGCCGGGGACGGGGACGAGGACGCGGAGCAGGACGGCGGTTCGGACGGCGGTTCGGACGACGGCGGGGAGGACGAGCCGGAGCCGTCCACACGGGTGTGGATGCTGCGCGAGGGCACGGACCCGGTGGAGGTCACCGTCCCCGGCCTGAACGACCGGAGGGTGACCCAGCTCCGGCTGTCCCGCGACGGGACCCGCGCCGCGGTCATCACCGAGGAGGGCGACGCCGGGGGCCGCCTGTGGGTGGGCCGGGTGTCCGTGGGGGCCGACGGGGACGTGCGCCTCGGCGGGTTCATGGCCCTGGCGCGCGATGTCGGCGAGGTCGTCGACGTGGCCTGGCGCGGCGGGGACCAGCTCGCCGTCCTGGGCACGCAGCGCGACGGGGCGGTCCGCGGATACCTGGTCCCGCTGGACGGCGGCACCGCGCCCTCCAGCGTCGGCCCGCTGTCCGGCGCCCGCACCATCGCGGCCGCCCCCGACCTGCCGCTCCTGGCCGGGGCCGACGACGACCAGCTCTGGCTCACCGCCGACCGCGTGATGTGGCAGCGCGCCACCGAGGGCACCGACCCGGTCTTCCCGGGGTAGCCCCGCCCCCATCCGCGTGAAAGGGCTCTGTCCACAGGGGCGCGGCCCGTTCCCCGTGGCGGTCCCGGGGCGCGCACAGTGGCGGCATGCCGTTCTTCGGACGTCTCCCCGCGTTCCTCCGAGCACTCGGCGGGCTGGTGCTGGGCGAGTGCTGCCGCGCCTGCGGGCGGCCGGGCGCCCTGGTCTGCCCCGAGTGCGCGGACGCGCTCGCCGCCCGCCCGCACCGCTGCGCCCCGCGCCCCGGCTGCCCCCCGGCCTGGGCCGCCGGACCCTACACCGGCGCGGACCGCGCCCTGCTCCTCGCCTACAAGCACGGCGGCGCCCGTGCGCTCGCCGCGCGGTCGGGGGTCCGGCTCGCCGCCGCCGTCGCGGCGGCCGCGCCGGGGCCGCGCCCCCTCCTCCTGGTCCCGGTCCCCGCGCGCCCGCAGAGCGTGCGCCGCCGGGGCGGGGACCGGACCGTCCCGCTCGCCCGCTCCGCCGCGCGCGAGCTGCGCCGCCGGGGGCGCGCGGCGGTGCACCGCCCTCTGCTGCGGCACCGCCGGAGGGTCGCCGACCAGGTGGGCCTGGGGCGCGGCGAGCGGAGGGGGAACCTGGCCGGGGCGCTGGAGGTCCGGAGGGGCGCTCCGCACGGCCTCGCGGGTGATCCGGTGCTCATCGACGACGTCGTCACGACCGGGGCCACGCTCGCGGAGGCGGCCCGCGCCCTGCGCGCGGGCGGCGTGCGGGTCCGTGCGGCGGCGGTCCTCGCCGAGCGGCGGTGAGCGGCGCCGACCCGTGGGGCCGGTGGGGTCCCTGTGGCCGCTGTGGCGCGTGGGGTCCCTGGGCGGGACGGGCGCCAAAAAACTTTTGCCCGCGCCCCGGAGGGGGCCCACTCCGGTGGCGGGACGGGCCATCCGGGCCGTTTCCAGGGGCTCCGGGGCGAATTCTCCACCTGACAAGAGGCGGTTCTCGGGTTAGCGTTTCGGACATGGCACCCGCCCGGGTCCGTGGTTGCGCCGGGGTGCGCTGCGCCGGAAGGCGGAGCGGACCGCGGCAAGCCGATGCCAGGCGCAGGCGAAACGGCCCACGTAAGGCGACTTTTCGTCGTCCGATCACGGTGCGCCTTAGAGGTAAGTCCTGCCTCGCAGAGGGTCCGGATGACCCTCGGCCGCGGGAGAAGGGCAGTAGTCGCACGCGAAGCGGCGGACCCCTCAGCAGGCGGATGTGGGGACGAAGACCAGGTCGGCCGGGCGGGTGGCATCCTCTCTTCCCCGGCTGTCCCGAATGTGATGTTCCCTGCCGTGAACTGGGCTTCTCTCACACGATGCGCGGGTGATCACGGCGGTGATCCGGGGTATACGCAAAGCCATAGCGACCCGTCGCGAGCCGTCCGGACCCCGGCGGGGCCGGGCGGGCGGAAGGAGGAGCCCTTCTCATCCCCACGCGCGCAGCGCGCCGGGATGCACCAACGGCCTGGCCGCCGTGCGGCGGCTGAGCGATCAAGGGGGTCTTGTGGACATCATCGTCAAGGGGCGACGTACCGAGATCAGCGACAAGTTCCGGCAGCACGTCGAGAACAAGCTCACCAAGCTCTCCAAGTGGGAGCGCAAGGGCATGAGCGTCGACGTCGAGGTCTCCCGGGAGCGCAACCCGCGTCAGGCGTCCCAGAGCGAGCGCATCGAGCTGACGATCCACTCCACCGGCCCGGTCATCCGCAGTGAGGCGTCGGCCGACGACCGCTACGGCGCCCTCGACCTCGCGCTGGACCGGGTGGAGTCCCGGCTGCGCAAGGCCGTCGACCGGCGCAAGGTCGGCAAGGGGCGGCGCGCTCCGGTGTCGGTGGCCGCCGCCACCGCCGACCTGGCCGAATCGGGCGCTCCGGGCGCGGTCGCGGTGCCCGCGCCGTCCGCCCCGGCGGCGGCCTCCGGTGAACAGGCCCGGTTCGACGACGGGTTCGTCGAGCTGGACACCCAGGGGGAGGCGCCGCTCATCGTGCGGGAGAAGTCGCACTCGGCCAAGCCCATGAGCATCGACCAGGCCCTCATGGAGATGGAGCTCGTGGGCCACGACTTCTACCTGTTCCACGACGAGGACAAGGACGCCCCCAGCGTCGTCTACCGGCGCAAGGGCTTCAACTACGGGGTCATCCGGCTGACGGACTGACCCGGCCCCTGCGCTCAGGCCCCGGCCCGGCGGCGCTCGGCCTCCAGCTCCCGGTCGCGCTCCTTGATCTTGTGCAGCGGCGTGCTGTGCGGCTCCTCCGACTCCCGGTGCGGGTCGTCCAGCACCACGTCGGTGAAGATGTCCCCGGCCACGCACACCGCCAGCCCGGCCAGGGCCGCCACCGCCGCCACGATGAGCAGCCACGGCGTGGCGGTCACCATCGCCAGCGCCGCGGCCAGCGCGCCGGCGACCACCAGCGCCACCCCTGCCCAGGAGCGCACGCGGCCGCGGTGGTCGCTGGTCGGGGCGAAGCGCCCCCCTTCCCTCTGATAGCCGCGGATGCGGGCGTCGTAGCGTCCGGCGTCCCGTCCTGCCGCGTCCTCGTGTGCGCGCCGATCGGTCATGGCGGGCTCCCCCCTTCGCCGTGCCCCTGAACCGTGGTCCGCGGGCCCCGCGGACCCCCCTCCTCCTCCCGATATACCCGGTGGCGGCCCGCGGCCCGCATCCGAGAGCGCAGCGCGCGCGGGACGCGGCGAGACGCGGGCGGGACGGTGAGGCAATAAGCTCACCTAGGATGGAAGGCTGGGGGTCAAGGACACCGTCCCGCCTCCGGACGCGGGCCCCGATCTGCTGAGGAGCGCAGAGCAAGTGCCAGGCATACTCGACAAGGTCCTCCGCGCGGGAGAAGGCAAGATCCTGCGCAAGCTGAAGAAGCTCACGGACCAGGTCAACTCGATCGAGGAAGATTTCGCCGACCTCACCGAGGCCGAGCTCCGCGAGCTCACCGACGAGTACCGGGAGCGCCTCAAGGACGGTGAGAAGCTCGACGACCTGCTTCCCGAGGCCTTCGCCACGGTCCGCCGCGCCGCCCAGCTCACCCTCGGCCAGCGCCACTTCGACGTCCAGATCATGGGCGGGGCCGCGCTGCACCTCGGCAACATCGCCGAGATGAAGACCGGTGAGGGCAAGACCCTGACCTCCACCCTGCCGGTGTACCTGAACGCGCTCACCGGCGACGGCGTGCACGTGGTCACCGTCAACGACTACCTGGCCCGCCGCGACGCCGAGAACATGGGCCGCATCTACCAGCTGCTCGGCCTCGAGGTCGGGGTGATCAGCCCGGACATGAAGCCCGAGGCGCGCCGCGCGGCCTACGCCGCCGACGTCACCTACGGCACCAACAACGAGTTCGGCTTCGACTACCTGCGCGACAACATGGCGCTGTCCATGGACGCGCTCGTGCAGCGCGGCCACAACTTCGCCATCGTCGACGAGGTCGACTCCATCCTCATCGACGAGGCCCGCACCCCGCTGATCATCAGCGGCCCGGCCCAGCAGAACTCCCGCTGGTACGAGGTCTTCTCCAAGATCGCCCCGCGCCTGCGCCGGGACGAGGACTACGAGGTCGACGAGAAGAAGCGCACGGTCGGCATCAACGAGTCCGGCGTCGCCAAGGTCGAGGACCAGCTGGGCATCGAGAACCTGTACGAGCCCGCGAACACCTCGCTGGTCTCCTTCCTGAACAACGCGATCAAGGCCAAGGAGCTCTACCGCAAGGACAAGGAGTACATCGTCAACGACGGCGAGGTGCTCATCGTCGACGAGTTCACCGGGCGCGTGCTGCGGGGCCGCCGCTACAACGAGGGCATGCACCAGGCCATCGAGGCCAAGGAGCGCGTGAAGATCAAGGACGAGAACCAGACGCTCGCCAAGATCACGCTGCAGAACTACTTCCGCCTCTACGACAAGCTCTCGGGCATGACCGGCACCGCCGAGACCGAGGCGGCCGAGTTCCACCAGACCTACGGCATCGGCGTGGTGCCCATCCCCACCAACAAGCCGATGATCCGCGCGGACGAGAAGGACCTCGTGTACAAGCACGAGGAGGGCAAGTTCGACGCGATCGTCGAGGACATCGCCGAGCGCCACGAGGAGGGCCAGCCGGTCCTGGTGGGCACCACCAGCGTGGAGAAGTCCGAGCTGCTGTCCAAGCTCCTCAAGCGCCAGGGCGTCCCGCACGAGGTGCTCAACGCCAAGAACCACGCCCGGGAGGCCTCGATCGTGGCCCGCGCCGGGCGGCTGGGCGGGGTCACCGTGGCCACCAACATGGCCGGCCGCGGCACCGACATCATGCTCGGCGGCAACGCCGAGTTCATGGCCGACGAGGAGCTGCACGGGCGCGGCCTGACCCCGCTGGAGACGCCGGAGGAGTACGAGGCCGCCTGGCCGGAGGCGCTGGAGAAGGCCGAGAAGGAGGTCGCCAGCGAGCACGAGCAGGTCGTCGAGGCCGGCGGGCTGTACGTGCTGGGCACCGAGCGGCACGAGTCGCGGCGCATCGACAACCAGCTGCGCGGCCGCTCCGGGCGCCAGGGCGACCCCGGCATGAGCCGGTTCTACCTGTCGCTGCGCGATGACCTGATGCGCATGTTCAACAGCGCCCGGGTCGAGATGATCATGGAGCGCACCAACTTCCCGGATGACCAGCCGATCGCCTCGGGCATGGTCACCAAGGCGATCCAGAGCGCGCAGACCCAGGTCGAGGCGCAGAACTTCGAGATCCGCAAGAACGTCCTGAAGTACGACGAGGTGCTCAACCGGCAGCGCAAGGTCATCTACTCCGAGCGCCGCAAGGTGCTGGAGGGCGCCGACCTGCAGGACCAGGTCGCCGGGATGGTCGACGACGTGCTGGACGGGTACGTGCGCTCGGCCACGGCCGAGGGCGACGCCGCCGACTGGGACCTGGACAAGCTCTGGACCGCGTTCAAGCAGGTCTTCCCGATCTCCTTCACGGTGGACGACCTCATCGAGGAGAACGGCGGCCTGGGGTCGCTCTCCCCGGACCTGATCTCCGAGCGGGTCCGCGAGGACGCGCACGCCGCCTACGCCAAGCGCGAGGAGGAGCTGGGCTCGGAGGCGATGCGCGAGGTCGAGCGGCGCATCGTGCTGCAGGTGATGGACCGCAAGTGGCGCGAGCACCTGTACGAGATGGACTACCTCCAGGAGGGCATCGGCCTGCGCGCCATGGCCCAGCGCAACCCGCTGATCGAGTACCAGCGGGAGGGCTACGACATGTTCCAGGAGATGCTGGCCGCCATCAAGGAGGAGGCGGTCGGCCACGTCTTCAACGTCGAGGTGCAGGTCAAGGGCAAGAAGGAGGTCAGCGCCCCCTCCGCGGCGGCGGCCGCGGCCGCCAACGGCGCCGCGGTGTCCGCGGCGGTGGGCACCGCCTCCGAGGAGGAGGCCGAGGCCGCCGGAATGGACGCCGGGGAGGCCGACGGCGAGGCCGCCGGGGACGGCGGCCCCTCCGCGGAGGACGGGGGCGCCGACGGCGCCGAGGAGGTCGTGGTCCCGGGCTTCGGCAGTGACCGGGGCCCGGACCGGCTGCAGTACTCGGCCCCGTCCGAGGACGGCGGGGTGGACAAGCGGACCGAGACGGTGGAGGACTCCTACGCCGGGACGCCGCGCAACGCCCCCTGCCCCTGCGGGTCGGGCAAGAAGTTCAAGAAGTGCCACGGCGACCCGAAGAACAAGTAGCCGCGCCTTCACGCTGATCGGGGCCGCTCCCTCCGGGAGCGGCCCCGTCGCATGCGCGGAAGGGGACGGGGAGAGAAAGGGGGAGCCCCCGGCCGATGCGGCCGGGGGCTCCCGTCGTGCGTGCGGGCCCAGTGCCCGGGCGCGGTGCCCGGGCGCGGTGCCGGGCTAGCCCGTGCCGCCCTTGCCCTCGCCCGTGCCGCCCTCGGCCGGGGCGGCCGCGCCGCCCGCCTGGTCGGGGTCGGCCGCCACCGAGGCGTTCTCCTCGATCGGCTCACGGCCCGGGGTGGGCAGGTTCAGCTTCTTGATCAGGAAGGTGAAGATCGCGTAGTAGAGCACGAAGTACACCACGCCCATCAGCAGGATCCACACCAGCCCGGTGGTGTTGGACTTGAAGGCGTTGAGCACCATGTCGATCAGGCCCGCGGAGAACCCGAAGCCCAGGTGGGCGTCGAGCGCGTTCAGGATCGCCATCGAGATGCCGGTCAGTACCACGTGCACCGCGAACAGCACCGGGGCGATGAAGATGAACGCGAACTCGATCGGCTCGGTGATGCCGGTGACGAACGCGGTCAGCGCCGCCGAGATCATGATGCCGCCGACCGCGGCCCGCTGGCTGGGGTGCGCGGCGCGCCACATCGCCAGGGCGGCGGCGGGCAGGCCGAACATCAGCACCGGGAAGAAGCCGGACAGGAAGCCGCCCGCGGTCGGGTCCCCGGCCAGGTAGCGGTTGATCTCGCCGTGCACGACCTCGCCGGTGGCGGGGTTCTCGAAGCTGCCGAAGACGAACCAGACCACCGAGTTGACGATGTGGTGCAGGCCGAACGGCAGGAGCAGGCGGTTGACGACGCCGTAGACGCCGGCGCCCAGCGGGCCGGAGGCCACGATCCAGGTGCCCAGGTCGTTGATCCAGCCGCCGACGGTGGGCCAGATGAAGCCGAAGAGGACCGCCAGCAGCAGCGAGGCGACCGCGGTGATGATGGGGACGAACCGGCGCCCGCCGAAGAAGCCCAGCCAGGAGGGCAGCTTGATCTTGTAGTAGCGCTGCCACAGCACCGCGGCCAGGAGGCCCACGGCGATGCCGCCGAGCACGTCGGAGGGGTTCTTCACGCCCCAGTTGATGATGGCCTCGCCGGCGTCGTCGAAGGTGGACACGCTGGCCTTCAGCTCACCGCTGGGGTCGAAGTTGAAGAACAGGTACTTGGTCACCCGGTCGAAGACCATGTAGCCGACCACGGCGGCCAGGGCGGTGGAGCCGTCGGCCTTCTTGGCGAAGCCGATGGCCACGCCCACCGCGAACAGCAGCGGCAGCGCCTGGAAGAGCGAGTCGCCGGCGGTGCCGATCACCCCGGCGACCGGCTCCATCCAGCCCATGCCGGGCACGTCGGCCAGGCCGCCGGGCTCGGGCCCGTTGGCGCCGAGCATGTCGCCCTGGCCCAGCCGCAGCAGGATCGCCGCCGCCGGCAGCACGGCGATGGGCATCATCAGGCTGCGCCCGATGCGCTGGAGCAGCCCCAGGAGCGAGGATCCCGCCCCTGCGCCGCTCTCGGCGGATTTCGTGGAACTCAACTGGTCCTCCATGTGGTGCGGACGGATGGGATGGCGGCGCCGGCGCGTGTGCGGGGCGCGCCCGGCGGATGGGCCGTCGGCGGACGGCGTCGGCGGCTCAGCCGCCGGAGGGGCGCCGCGGGTCCAGACGCGAGTGCAACTGGTAGCGGTCCGCGCGGTAGCTGGACACGGCCAGCTCCATGCAGACCCCCTTGCAGAAGCTGCGGCGCTGCATGGACAGCACCGGGCTGTTGTTGGCCAGCCCGAGCAGCTTCGCGTCTGCGGGGTCGCAGATCCCTGCTTCGATGGTCTGCTCCCCCGAGTCGAGGAGGATCCCGTACTCCTCTTCCAGGATCCGGTAGAGGGAGCGGTCGGCGAGCGCGATGCGCTCCAGTCCGGGCAGCGGTGCCAGCGGCAGCGTCGTGCGCTCCACCGCCATCGGCTCGCCGTCCGCCGTGCGCAGCCGCTCGATGTGCAGGACCGGGTCCCCGGGGGGCAGGTCGAGCAGCCGCGCGGTGTGCGCGGAGGCCGGGGAGGTGCGGCGCGCCAGGTCGCGGGATCCGGGTGTGAACCCGCGTGCCCGCATATCCTCGGTGAACGAGGCCAGCTCGAGGGGCATGGCGATCTTGGGGCGGGCCACGAAGGTGCCCTTGCCCGGCACGCGGTAGAGCTTGCCCTCGGAGACCATCACGTCCACGGTCTGGCGGACGGTCATCCGGGAGAGCCCGTAGCGGTTGCCGAGCTCGCGCTCGGAGGGGATCGGGTCGTCGACGGCGAGCCCGTGTTCATCGATCCAGTCCAGCAGCAGGTCCCGGAGCTGCGCGTACTTGGGCACCGGGCTCGTGGGGTCGATCATGATCGCGTCGCCTGTTCGCTGGTGGGACGTTCTGGTATGACTGGTATAGGCCGGACTAGACCAGAGTACATCGTCGATGTGCCGATCCGTTCCCGGCCGATCAGCGATTAACACGGGCGCCGGCGCCTCCCGGCGGCACCAGCGATGGGGAAGATGCCTGATGACCACGACGACGAGCGTCATGCGCGCCGAGATCGCCGAGCAGCCCGCGGCGCTGCGCCGCACCCTGCAGGACCTGACGCCGCTCACCGGTGCCCTGGGCGAGCTGGGCCGCAGCACCCGGCAGGTGCTGTTCATCGCCCGCGGCTCCTCCGACAACGCCGCGGTGTACGGCTCCTACCTGTTGCAGGCCCACGCCGGGCGGCTGGCCACCCTGGCCTCGCCGTCCATCGCCACCACCTACGGCTCCAAGGTCGACCTGGACGGGGTGCTCGCCGTGGCGATCTCCCAGTCCGGCCGCACCGAGGAGATCGTCGACACCATGGCCTGGGCCGCCGACTGCGGCGCCCGCACCGTCGCGGTCACCAACGGCCAGGGCTCCCCGCTGGCCGAGGCCGCCGACCTGGCGCTGGTCACCAGCGCGGGGGACGAGCTGGCGGTGCCGGCCACCAAGACCTACACCACCCAGCTCGCCGCGCTGGCCGTGCTCGCCCTGGGGCTGGGCGCCGATCTGGACCCCGGCGAGCTGAACGCCGTCCCGGACGCCATCGAGGAGCTGCTGGCCGCCCCCGGCGACGGGGTCGACGAGCTGGCCGAGCGGCTGGCGCCGGTGCCGGGCGCGGTCGTCTCCGGGCGCGGCATGGCCTTCTCCACCGCGCTGGAGGCCGCCCTCAAGCTCAAGGAGGCCTGCTACCTGCACGCCATGGGCCTGTCCTACGCCGACCTGCTGCACGGGCCCATCGCCGTGGTCGACCAGGACACCCCGGCGATCCTGGTGGCGGCGAACTCCGGGCCGACCCTGCCGGGCACCGCCGCCCTCGCCGAGCGGGTCTCCTCGGCCGGCGCCCCCGTCTACGGGATCGGCGGCGGCGCCACCCTGGCCTCCGCCTGCGACCTGGCCCTGCCCGGCCCGGACATGCCCGAGTGGACCGCGCCCATCGGGCTGATCGTCCCGGCCCAGCTGCTCACCGAGCGGCTGGCGCGCCGCCTGGGGTACAACCCCGATGCGCCCCGCGGTCTGGGCAAGGTCACCCAGACCTCCTGAGGCCCACGCGCCGGGCGGCCCGGGCCGGACACTTCGGCCCGCGCGCCGCGCGGGCTTAAGCTCTGCTTGGACCGGCAGGTCGCGCCGGTCCCCGACCGCCCGCGGGCGCGGGCGGCCCGCCGGAACCTCGAAGAAGGCAAGGAACCACAATGGCCGACAAGGCAGCCGCGATCGTCGCCGGGCTCGGCGGCGCCGACAACATCACCGAGATCGAGGCGTGCATCACGCGCCTGCGCACCGAGGTGGAGGACCCGTCCAAGGTGGACGAGGCGGCCCTCCGGGCGGCCGGCGCCCACGGCGTCCTCTCCCAGGGCAAGGTCGTCCAGGTGGTGGTCGGCCCCGAGGCCGACGCGCTCACCGACGACATCAACGACATCCTCGACTGACATCCGCACCCGGCGCGGGCCGCACACCCGGCCCGCGCCCCGCACCGGGAGGTGCCCACCATGCTCGAAGTCCTCTCGCCCGTACCGGGGACCGCGACCGGCCTGTCCGGCGTCCCCGACCCCGTCTTCTCCCAGGGGATGGTCGGCCCGGGCACCGCCGTCGACCCCGAGCGCGCCCCGCAGACCGCGGTCGCGCCCATCGCCGGCACCATCGTCAAGCTGCACCCGCACGCCTTCGTGATCGCGGGCGCTGACGGCAAGGGCGTCCTGGTCCACCTGGGGATCGACACCGTCGACCTCAAGGGGGAGGGGTTCGAGACCCTGGCCGCCGAGGGCGACACGGTCGAGGCCGGGGCCCCGCTGGTGCGCTGGGACCCCGCCGAGGTCGAGCAGGGCGGCCGCTCCCCTGCGGTGCCCGTCGTCGCCCTGGACGCCCCCAAGGACACGGTGCTGGACACGGTGGAGTCCGGCGCGGTCGAGGCCGGCGCCACCGCCCTGTTCGCATGGCGGTGAGCGCGGCCGGCGCCGCCGGGCGCGGCGCCCTGTTCGACCTGGACGGCACGCTCGTCAACAGCGAGCCGCGGTCCATGGAGGTCTGGGCGCGCCTGCTCCAGGCCCACGGCCGGCCCTACGACCGCGAGGTGCTGCACCGCTTCATGGGGCGGCGCGGGCCCGACGTCATCGCCGAGGACCCCTCCCTGTTCCCCGGGGTGTCCTGGGACGTGCTCCTGGTCGAGCTGCAGCGCATCGGCTCCGCGCCGGACCTGCCGCCGGTGGAGGTGCTGCCCGAGTCGGTGAAGTTCGTGCAGGCCCTGCACGGCCGCGGGGTGCCCGTCGCGCTGGTGACCTCCGCCGGGCGCGAGTGGGCCCAGACCGCGCTGGCCATGGCCGGGATCGCCGAGCTGTTCAGCGGCCTGGTCACCGCCGCCGACGTGGCCGAGGGCAAGCCCCACCCGCAGGGGTACCTGGCCGGGGCGCGCATCCTGGAGGTGCCGCCCGAGCGGATCACCGTCTTCGAGGACACCCCCGCCGGGGTGGAGGCCGGCCGCAGGGCCGGGATGGGCGTGGTGGGGATCACCACCACACACGCCCGCGAGACACTGTCCGGTGCCGACCTGGTGGTCGACCGCCTGACCGAAGTGGGCTGGCCCCCGCCCGCCGGGACCGGCCGAGCCAAGGCATGAGGAATACAGAGGAGCCAGCTGTGGCAGAGCGCCGCGTGAAAGTCGAGTCCGAGGTCGGGCTGCACGCCCGTCCCGCGGCGATGTTCGTCGAGGCCGCCTCGAAGGCGTCCGGGGAGGCGACCGTCGCCAAGGGGGACGGCGCGCCCGTCTCCGCCAAGAGCATCCTGGCCGTGATGGGCTTGGACGTGCGGCACGGTGACGAGATCACCATCCGGGTGGACGGCGAGGACGCCGGCACGGTGCTCGACCGCCTGGCCGAGATCGCGGGTGCCGCCTGATGGGGACGTCCGCGGGCGATGTGCTGGAGGGCACCGGGGTCAGCCCCGGTGTGGGGCACGGCCCGGCGCTGCGCCTGGCCCGCTCGGTGCCCGAGCCGCCCACGGGCGGCTACGAGGGGGACGCCGGGGCCGAGGCGGACCGTGCGCTGGAGGCGATGGAGGCCACCGCGCAGGACCTGTCGGCGCGCGGTGAGCGCGCCGGAGGGCAGGCCCAGGAGGTGCTGTCGGCCCAGGCGCTGATGGCGCGCGACCCGGCCCTGGCCGACGACGTGCGCCGCCGCGTCGGCGAGGGCGCGGCCGCCGCCCGCGCGGTCGCCGACGCGTTCGCGGTCTACCGGGACATGCTCGCCTCGGCGGGGGAGTACATGGCCGCCCGGGTGGCCGACCTGGACGACGTGCGCGACCGCATCGTCGCCCGGCTGATGGGCGTGCCGGTCCCCGGGGTGCCCGAGTCCGACACCCCGTTCGTGCTGGTCGCCGCCGACCTGGCGCCGGCCGACACCGCCACCCTCGACCCGGCCACGGTGCTGGCCTTCGTCACCCGCGAGGGCGGGCCCACCAGCCACTCGGCGATCCTGGCCCGCTCCCTCGGGCTGCCCGCGGTGGTCGCGGGGGAGGCCGCCGACCGCATCACCGACGGCACCGAGCTGCTCGTCGACGGGACCGGCGGCGTGGTCGTCGCCGACCCCACCGGCGAGCAGGTCGAACGGGCCACCGCCCGCCAGGCCGCCCGCGAGGCCGCCGCGGCGGGCAGCTCCGGCCCCGGCTCCACCGCCGACGGCCACCGGGTGCCGCTGCTGGCCAACATCGGCGGCCCCAAGGACCTCCCGGCGGCGCTGGAGAACGGCGCCGAAGGGGTGGGCCTGTACCGGACCGAGTTCCTGTTCCTGGACCGGGGCGAGGCCCCCGGCCGCGAGGAGCAGGTGGAGGCCTACCGGACGGTGCTGGACGCGTTCCCGGCCGGGAGCAAGGTCGTGGTGCGCACCCTGGACGCCGGTGCCGACAAGCCGCTGGCGTTCCTGCCGCCGCCCGGGGAGGAGCCCAACCCGGCCCTTGGGGTGCGCGGCCTGCGGATGATGCGCCGCCACCCGGAGATGCTGTCCTCCCAGCTCTCGGCGCTGGCCGAGGCGGCGGACGGCGCGCAGGCGGTGCTCAACGTGATGGCGCCGATGGTGACCGACGCCGAGGACGCCGCCTGGTTCGCCGAGCGCGCGCGGGAGTCGGGGATCGAGCACGCGGGCGTCATGGTGGAGGTCCCGGCGGCCGCGCTGGGCGCCCGCCACCTGGCCCGCAGCGCGGACTTCTTCAGCATCGGCACCAACGACCTGACCCAGTACGCCTGCGCGGCCGACCGTGAGGCCGGCGGGCTGGGCCGGTTCCAGGACCCGTGGCAGCCCGCGGTGCTGGAGCTGATCGCGGCCACCGCACGTGCCGCCGCCGCGGCGGACCGCCCGTGCGGGGTGTGCGGTGAGGCCGCCGCCGACCCGCTGCTGGCGTGCGTGCTGGTGGGCACCGGGGTGACCACCCTGTCGATGGGGGCGTCCGCGCTGCCGCTGGTCCGGGCGGCGCTGAGCCGCGCGACCCTGGAGGAGTGCAAGGCGGCCGCGAGCGCCGCCCTGGACGCCCCGGGCGTCGACGAGGCCAAGCGCGCGGCCCGCGAGGCCCTGTCGGGCGTGGCCGAACTGGGCCTGTAAGGGGGCCTGTCCGGGGCCGCCCGCCGAACCGGTGGGCGGCCCCGACGCGTTCCTCCAGGAGAACGTCACCAGCGCCCTCTACGGTCGCCCCATGGCGATTAAGAGGATGGACCACGTCAGCATCGTCGTCGGCGACCTTGAGGCGGCCACGGCGTACTTCGTCGAGCTGGGCATGGAGGTGGAGGGGTCGATGCCCATCGACGCGGAGTGGGCGGGCCGCGTCGTCGGGATCGAGGGCATGCGCTCGGAGATCACGATGCTGCGGACCCCGGACGGCAACGGCAAGATCGAGCTGACGAGGTACCGCACCCCGGAGGCGGCCGTCCCCGAGCCGGGACCCGCCCAGCCGAACGTGATGGGGATGCGCACCGTCATGTTCGCCGTCGACGACATCGAGGACACCGTCGAACGCCTGCGCCGCCACGGCGGCGAGCTCGTGGGCGAGATCGCCGACTTCGAGGACGTCTTCCGGCTCTGCTACATGTCCGGCCCCGAGGGCGTCATCGTGGCCCTGGCCCAGGAGCTCGGGTGAGCACCGCGTCGGGGTGCTCGTCGATCGCGTCCTGAGCGGAGGGCGGTCCAGGCCGGAGTCGGCGGTACAGTCCATCAGCGGGCCCAGGCCCGCCGTCCCCCGCCGACCCTTCCCGTCGACCACGCCGGAGAGACCGCCATGTCCGCGCTCCGCCGCCTCGCGCCGCTCGGTGCGGGCCTGCTGCTGTTGACCACCGCCTGCACGTCCGGGGCCGACGGGCCCGGGGGCGGGGACGGCGGCTCCGGGCCCCCGGCCACCGACGCCGAGGCCGCCGAGCGCGCCGAGGCCGTGCTGGGGGAGATGTCCCTGGACGACAAGGTGGGCCAGCTCCTCGTGCTCAACGCCGCGGGAACCACACCCGATGAGAACGCCCAGGCCATCGCCGACTACCGCCCCGGCGGGCTCATCTACTTCCCGGAGAACCTGGGCTCCCCGGCCGAGATCGCCGAACTGTCCAACGGGCTCCAGGAGACGGCCGCCGGGGAGGGGGCCGGGGTGCCCCTGATGCTCGGCGTCGACCAGGAACAGGGCATGGTGGCCCGGCTGGAGGAGGGCACCCGCTTCCCCGACGCCATGGCGGTCGGCGCCACCCGGGACACCGGGCAGGCGGAGGCGCTGGCCTCGGCCACCGCCGCCGAGCTGTCGGCGGTGGGGATCAACCTCGACTACGCGCCGGTCGCCGACGTGAACACCGACGCCGACAACCCGGTGATCGGCATCCGCTCGTTCGGCGCCGACCCCGGCCTGGTGGGGCGGATGGCGTCGGCCGAGGCCGGGGCGTTCGCCGACGGCGGGGTGGTGCCGGTGGTCAAGCACTTCCCCGGGCACGGGGACACCGGCACCGACAGCCACACGGGGCTGCCCGTCATCGAGAAGGACCGGGCCGACTGGGAGCGCGACGACCTGCCGCCCTTCGCCGAAGCGGTGGACGCCGGGGTCGACGCGATCATGACGGCCCACGTGGTCATGCCCGCGCTCGACGACTCGGGCGAACCGGCCACGCTCTCGCCCGAGGTCATCGACGGGGTGCTCCGCGACGAGCTGGGCTACGACGGGGTGGTCACCACCGACGCCCTGAACATGGAGGGCGTGCGCCAGACCCACGACGACGGGGAGGTCGCGGTCCGGGCCGTGGAGGCCGGGGCCGACCAGCTGCTGATGCCGCCGGACCCCGAGGCGGCGTTCGCCGCGGTCCGTTCGGCGGTCGACGAGGGCAGGATCGGCGAGGACCGGCTGGACGCGTCGGTGCGCCGGATCCTGGAGCTCAAGGCCAAGCGGGGCATCCTCGACGCCGAGCCGGTGGACCCGGACGCGGCGGCGGAGGTGTTCTCCTCCGACGACACCGCCGCGGCCGCCCAGGGCCTGGCCGACGCGTCGGTGACGATGCTGCGCAACGAGGGCGGCGCGCTCCCGGTGGACGAGGGGGCGCGGGTCGCCGTGCAGGGCGTCGGGGCCGAGGAGATCTCGGCGGCTCTGGAGGACCTGGGCGTTCGGACGACCGGGACCGCGTCGGGCGCGGACCTGGTGGTGGTCGGCACGAACGGGGCGCGCGGCGACGCCGAGCAGCGCCGGGCGGTCGAGCAGGCGGCGTCCGGGGGAGCCCCGGTGGCCGTGGTCGCCCAGGGGACGCCGTACGACCTGCAGGCGCTTCCGGACGTCGACGCCTACCTGGCGGTGTACTCGTCGGTCCCGGTGTCCCGGACGGCGGCGGCGCGCGCCGTCGCCGGGGAGGTGGACCCGAAGGGGGAGCTGCCCGTGCCGATCCCGGAGACGGGGATGGAGTACGGCGACGGCCTGTCGTACTGAGCCCGCCCCCTCCGCGATGATCTCGGGAAAGTCGGGGTAAAAACGGGCGTCATAAACCCGACTTCCCCGAGATCAACAAGCGTCACGACCGCTTCTTCAGCTCCCGCCTGGCCAGCGAGCGCAGGTGGACCTCGTCGGGGCCGTCGAAGATGCGCATCGCCCTGGTGTGGGCGTACATAAGGGCCAGCGGGACGTCGTCGCTCACACCGGCGCCGCCGTGCACCTGAATGGCGCGGTCGACGGTCTCCAGGGCGGCGCGGGGCGCGGCGACCTTGATGGCCGCGATCTCGTTGCGGGCCTCCTTGGCGCCGTACTCGTCGATGAGCCAGGCCGTCTTCATGACCAGCAGCCGCGCCTGGTCGATGGCCAGCCGCGACTCGGCGATCTGCTGCTGCACCACGCCCTGGTCGGCCAGGGGGGCGCCGAAGGCCACGCGGTTCTTCGCGCGGTCGACCATCAGCTCCAGCGCGCGCTCGGCCACGCCCAGCGCCCGCATGCAGTGGTGGACGCGGCCGGGGCCGAGCCGGGCCTGGGCGATCATGAAGCCGTCGCCCTCGCCGGAGACGAGGTTCTCCGCGGGCACCCGCACGTCGGTGAAGCGGATCTCGCAGTGGCCCTCCTGGTCCTGGTAGCCGAAGACCGGGAGGGCGCGCACGATTTCCACGCCGGGGGTGTCCCGGGGCACCAGGATCATGGACTGCTGCCGGTGCACGGGGCCGTCCGGGTCGGTCTTGCCCATGAGGATGAAGATCTCGCAGCGCGGGTCGGCGGCGCCGCTGATCCACCACTTGCGGCCGTTGACCACGTAGGAGTCGCCGTCGCGGGTGATCGAGGTGGCGATGTTGGTGGCGTCGGAGGAGGCCACGTCGGGCTCGGTCATCGCGAAGGCGGACCGGATGCGGCCGTCCAGCAGCGGCTCCAGCCAGCGCTTCTTCTGCTCGGGGGTGCCGAACATGTGCAGCACCTCCATGTTCCCGGTGTCGGGCGCCGAGCAGTTCAGGGCCTGCGGGGCGAGGGGGGAGCGGCCGGTCACCTCGGCGAGCGGGGCGTACTCGGAGACGCTCAGCCCGCCGACCTCGGGCAGGAAGAGGTTCCACAGGCCGCGCTCGCGCGCCTGCGCCTTCAGCTCCTCCATGACCGGCGGGAGGCGGTGGTCGTCGGGGCCGGCCTCGGCGCGCCAGCGCCGGTACTCGGGCTCGGCGGGCAGGACGCAGGCGTCCATGAACTCTTCGAGGCGGGACAGGTGGTCGCGGGCCTTGGGGCTGAGTCCGAAGTCCATGGTGTCGAGTATGCCACTTCACCGACCGGTCGGTATCTTCCGGTGGCCGATGTTTTTCCCCGGGCGCCGGAAGGGTTCGCGGGCGGCCGGAGGGGAACAATGCCCGTCCCCCGGTACCGCAGACCCCCGGGGGCTGAGGAGGCGATCGCATGCCCCACGCGCTGCGCGGCATCATCACCGACTGGGGCGGGGTGCTCACCGGCCCGCTGGGCCCCACCATCGACGCGTGGCTGGCGGCCGACCGCATCGACCGCGACCACTACGGCGCCGTCATGCGGGAGTGGTTCGCCGGGCTGCGGGAGACCGACGGCGGCGGCAACCCCATCCACGCCCTGGAGCGCGGCGAGATCCCCGTCCCCGAGTTCGAGAGCAGGCTCGCCGCCGAACTGCGCCTGGTGGACGGCGGCCGGGTCCCCGCCGAAGGGCTCATCTCCCGGATGTTCTCCGCCTTCCACCCCGTGGAGGAGATGTACGAGGTGCTGCGGCTGGCACGCGACCAGGGGGTCCGCACCGCGCTGCTGTCGAACTCGTGGGGCAACGGCTACCCGCGTGAGAGGTTCGCCGAGGTCTTCGACGCGGTGGTGATCTCGGGCGAGGTGGGCATGCGCAAGCCGGAGCGGGAGATCTTCCACCTGGCCGCCGAACGCGGCGGCCTGAGGCCGCAGGAGTGCGTGTTCATCGACGACCTGGAGCACAACGTGGCGGCGGCGATCGAGCTGGGGATGACCGGCATCCTGCACACCGACGCCGCGACCACCCGCACTCTCCTGGCCGAGGCCTTCGGAGCCGACCTCCAGCCCGCGGGCGCCTGACCCGGTCGGGCCCTTGGCGGTTCCGGGCGTCCCCAAGGCCCGGTACCGAGCCGTTCCCATCGGGGAGGTGTCGGGGGTCATGTCCGGCATCTCCCCGCTGCGGGCGATGAGTTTGTCTATACTGATAGCCGCGCTGTGCCTAGTAATATAGACACGCCTGCATGAAGCAGCGGAAGCTACTGGAGACACTGCGCAAGGCGGCGGACAAGGGGGCGACGCTGGTGTTCGTGCGGCACGGCAGTCGACACGACATCTACAGCGTCAGCGGCTACCGGTTCGTCGTGCCCCGTCATGCAGACATCGCGGAACCCACTGCCCGCCGGATCATCAAGGAGGTCGAAGACCTGTGAAGACCTACCGGGCCCAGTGTGAGAAGGACGGCCGCCACTGGCTCGTCGACGTACCCGAACTCCGTCTCCACACATTCGGCCGAGATCTGGACGACGCAAGGGAGATGGCTCGCGACGCGATCGCGGGCGTCCTCGACCTGCCGATCGAGGATGTCGAGGTCGAATTGGAGATCACGGCGGCAGCCGACGAGCTGGCACGGTTGGAACGGGCGCGTGCCGAACGGGAGCGGGCCGCGGCCGAGGAGGGGCAGGCCATGAGCGCGGCCATCGAAGCGCTGATGGCCCAAGGCGCTTCACAGCGCGATGCGGCTCGCGCGCTCGGTATTTCGCATCAACGTGTTTCTCAGCTCCGTGCCGAGGCCCGGAGGAGGAAGCCCACCAGGATCTGTGACCAGAGGACCTCGCCGATCAAGGCGGCCGGATGAGGCGGGGGTGACGCACCGTGTCCGGCCGCCTTGATCGGTTCGGCCGGGCGCCGTCCACAGGTCGGCCTGTCCCCGGCCTGCCCAGGGGCCGGGTTTTGGCAGACTTCTCCCATGCGCATCTACCTGCCGTGCACGCTGCCCGCCCTCGCCGAGATCCTGGCCGAGGGGCGGGTCGGGGGCGAGCCGTCGACCGCGTTCGCCGCCACCGGCGCCCTGCGCGCCACCGGGGGCGACGACGAGGAGCTGGAGTACGAGGCCATGCTCTCCGCGGCCGACGCCTCCCTGCGCCTGCTGGCCGCCGACCCCGGCGCGCCCCGGCGTCGCGTCGTGCTCGCCGCCGACATGCCCGAGGCCGCGATCACCGAGGACGCCGACCTGGGCGGCCCGGCCGCGGTGCGGGTCGACGGGTCGATCCCGTACAAGAAGCTCGCGTCCGCGCATGTGGACGATGTGGGGGCCGAGGACGACATCGCCCGCGCCGCCGCGGACCCCGAGGCCGGGCACCAGGACGACCACGACCTGATGTGGTACGCCGTCCAGGAGCTGAAGTACCTGTTCGAGTAGGGGCCCAGAGGGCGGCCCGGGGAAGGCGCGCCTCAGCCCAGCGGCGCCATGAAGGACCACAGGCCGCCCTCCGGGTCGCGGGCGGAGTACTCGCGGTACCCGTAGGGCTGGTCCACGGGCGCGTACACGATCTCCGCGCCCTCGGCCACCGCGCGGCGGTAGTGGTCGTCGACCGACTCCACCATCACCGCCGTGGTCGCCGTGGCGGCCCCCAGGGTCGCGGGGGAGTCCAGCCCGTACTCCGGCGCCCGGCGGTGCAGCCAGATCACGCCGTCGCCCGCGTCCACCTCGCCGTGCACGCACCGGCCCTGTCCGTCGCGGGCCAGGGGCCCCGCGCCCAGGCCGAACACCCGGACCAGGTGGCCGTGGACCGCCTCGATGTCGTCGTACACCAGGATCGACACCCGGCGCCGCACCGCGCTGTCCAGCATGGTCATCTCCTCCATCGCCTCGAAGAACTCCACCGCCGTGGGCACGTCCGCACGGTCGAGCGTGGCCGCCATCGCCGACAGCCGGTCCCGCAGCCGGTGCGCGGCGGACAGCCGCCCGTCCAGGGAGGACAGGTGGGCGCGCACCGCCCCCGGCAGGTCCCAGCCGGGGTCGTCCAGCGCCCGCCCGACCTCCCCGAGCGACAGCCCCGCGCCGCGCATGAGCAGGATGCGGTAGAGCCGCCGCACCTCCTCCTCGCCGTACACCCGGTGGCCGCCACCGGTCCGGCGGGTGGGGCGCAGCAGCCCGATGCGGTCGTAGTAGCGCAGCGTCCGGACCGTCAGCCCGGACGCCCGGGCCAGTTCGCCGACCTTGTAGACGGCCTCGTCGGGAGCCGTGGACCGAGCCTAGAACGTGACGCCGCGTCACCTTCAAGCCCTGTTTGTGCCGGTCACGGATCTGATGGCGGGCGCCGGCGGCCGATGCGTGACCCGCGCCGCGCGCCCGGGTATGCCAGTCCGCAGACCCGTCCTGGAGGCGACGATGGATGCCGTGACCCGCGTGCCCGAGCCCGTCAACGAGCCGAACCTGACCCACGCCCCGGGAACGCCCGAGCGCGCCCTGCTGGAGGCCGAGATCGTGCGGCTGAGCGGCGGCGAGGCCGAACTCGACCAGACCATCGGGGGAGAGCGGCGCATGGGCTCAGGTCCCACCCTGCCCGCCGTCGTGCCGCACCGGCACTCCCATGTCCTGGGCCGCATGCCCGAGGCCACCGACGACGACGTGCGCGCCGCGATCGGCGCCGCCCGGGAGGCGGCGCCCGGCTGGCGGGCCATGTCCATCGACGACCGCGCCGCCGTGCTGCTGCGCGCCGCCGACCTGCTCGCGGGGCCGTGGCGGGCCACCGTCAACGCCGCCACCATGCTCGGCCAGTCCAAGTCGGTGCAGCAGGCCGAGATCGACGCCGCCTGCGAGCTGATCGACTTCTGGCGGTTCAACGTGCACTACGCCCGCCGCCTGTACGCCGAGCAGCCGCTGTCGCCGCGCGGCGTGTGGAACCGCCAGGAGCTGCGCCCGCTGGAGGGCTTCGTCCTGGCGATCACCCCGTTCAACTTCACCGCGATCGCGGGGAACCTGCCCACCGCGCCGGCGCTGATGGGCAACGTCGTCGTGTGGAAGCCGTCGCCGACGCAGACGACGGCCGCGTGGTGGCTGATGCGGCTGCTGGAGGAGGCGGGGATGCCGCCCGGCGTGATCAACATGGTCACCGGGAACGGCGAGGCGGTGTCCCGGGTGGCGCTGTCCCAGCCCGACCTGGCGGGCATCCACTTCACCGGGTCGACCCGCACCTTCAAGCACCTGTGGCGCACCGCCGGGGAGAACATCGACCGCTACCACTCCTACCCGCGCATCGTGGGGGAGACGGGCGGCAAGGACTTCATCGTCGCCCACTCCTCCGCCGATCCGGACGTGCTGCGCACCGCCATGATCCGCGGGGCGTTCGAGTACCAGGGGCAGAAGTGCTCGGCGGCCTCGCGCGCGTACGTCCCGCGCAGCGTGTGGGGGCGGATGCGGGACGGCCTGCTGTCCGAGACCGAGGCGCTGACCATGGGCGACGTCACCGGCGACCTGTCCACGTTCATGGGGGCGGTGATCGACGACCGTGCGTTCGCCAAGAACGCCGAGGCGCTGCGCCGGGCCAAGGCCACCGACGCGATCACGATCCTGACCGGGGGCGACGCCGACGACTCCGAGGGGTACTTCGTGCAGCCGACGGTGCTGGAGTGCGACGACCCCGAGGACGAGGTGTTCCGCACCGAGTACTTCGGGCCGATCCTGGCGGTGCACGTCTACGACGACGACCGGTACGGGCAGGTGCTCGCCCAGATGGCCGACGTGGCGCCGTACGCGCTGACCGGCGCGGTGGTCGCCCGCGACCGGGCGGCGGTGGAGCAGGCGGACGCGGCGCTGAGGTTCTCGGCCGGGAACTTCTACATCAACGACAAGCCGACCGGGTCGATCGTCGGCCAGCAGCCCTTCGGCGGGGCGCGGGCCTCCGGCACCAACGACAAGGCCGGGTCCATCTTCAACCTGGTCCGCTGGGCGAGCCCGAGGGCGGTGAAGGAGTCCTTCGTCCCCCCGACGGACTGGCGCTACCCGCACATGGGGTGAGGTGAACCGATTCCGGCCGGAGAGGGGCTGTGGTCGGGGGTGTTATCACCACCGCCCGCCGCGGTGGTCGTCGAAGCCGTCTGGGCCCTCCCACCCCCAGGTGCGCGGCGGCGTCCGTGTCGGCCCGCCGCCCTCCTTACGCCTGGCCGTCGCCGCTGGGGGCGTCCCGGGAATTCAGGTTCCCTCTCCCGGCCGCTTCTGTAGCGCGCTGCGACATGGCATCGGGAATGAAGCGCCCCCCGCTCCAAGCGGGGCAGAGGTAGTGCCCGATGAATCACCCCTCGAGACGTCCTGACCGGCGGAAGGGCCTCCGTCCGCGACTCCAAGTCACCCCACCTCGGGCACCTCTCCTTCACCGCTGGTGACGGGGCCGCCCTGCTCACCCTCCTGAAGGGGGACACCCTCCCCTGACGGCAGGGGAGGGGCGCCTCTCAGCCCTCTCCCTCGGGGACGGCGTCGTGGAGGATCAGGAAGTCGGCGGCCACGGCCGCCACCTCGCCGTCGCCCGTGCGGCCGAACCACACCGGGTACGCGCCGTCTCCGAAGCCGCTTTCGAAGGCGGCCAGGCCCGGCGTCCCGTCCGGGGCCTCCAGGGTCACCGTGTCGGTCCCCTGGACGCGCGGGTAGGGGCCGCCTCCGCACAGGAGGGTGATCCAGCTCGGCGCATCCGGGGCCGGGTCGTCGTCGGCGAGGACCCCCGCGAAGTGGTCCAGCAGTGAGGCGTCGAAGAAGCACGCCATCCCGCCGTCCACCCCGAACCCGAAGAAGGCGAAGTCGCCGCCCTCTTCCTCGTCGTGGTCCTCCTCGACGGCCAGTGCCGCGGGATCCTGGCCGGGCAGCAGGGCCATCTCCCACTCCGCCACCGGCTCGTCGCGCAGCACCAGGACCGCCGCGCACACCCTCGTGCCGTCGACCCCATCGTCCCCGGTGTCCCCGTCGCGGCGGGCGACCACGATGTGCAGCGGGTACCGGCCCGGCGGGACCTCCTGTACGTACGGCGCGTAGTCCTCGGTGAACTCCACCCCCGTAGGGTCCCCCGCGATCAGCCGTCCGGTCGGGAACACCAGCTCACCCCGGGGTAGGACCTCGGTCGCGACCACCTCGTTCCCGAAAGCGGGGTGGCGGAAGCGGCGTCCTCCCGTGAAGAAGGCCCCGGGGTGGCGGGGCGCCGGGGCGGGTGCCGCGCCGACGGCGGTCTGGTCGCTCAACTGTCGTTCTCCAGTCGTATTCGTCTTTTTCGGTGGGGCCGAAGTGAACGGCCGACTCGTCGACCGCCGTCATCCCCGGTGGAACACCGGCGCCATCGCCTCCTCGAAGCGCCTCAGCCACTCCTCGCAGGTGCCCTCGACCCATGGGCATTCGCGGGCGAAGTGCCCCCACTCCTCCTCGATGTAGGTGTCCGTGGACTCCGACCGGAGGAACGTCTCGTCCACCGACTCCGCGCTCACCCCCATCTCCTGGGAGATGGTCGGCTCCAGGACCCGCAGCAGCAGGTCCCGGTCCAAGGAGCACCGCTCCGCCAGCAGCACCGCGTCGTACAGGTCCTTGCCCTGCGGGTAGGCGTCCGTGAACAGCCACAGCACCTTCCACGCCAGCGACAGCTCCGGGCCCGCCGCCCGCACCTCCTCGCGGCCGACCACCGCCCGCACCGGCTCTTCCGGCAGCGGCTCCCGGAACACCGCGTCGATCTGGACCGACCCGCGCGGCAGGTCCTCCCACGACCACGGCAGCACGATGCGCCGCCCCTCCGCCCGCTCGTAGGTCCAGATGCTCTCGGTGGTCACCCCGTCCCGGTCGAACGCGAGCCCCGGCATGTCCGGCACCCCGTCGCTGACGCCCTCCACGATGTCCCCGATCATCCGCTCGGCGTCCCCGCCGACCGGCTCCATGTCCGCGGGCACCACCACGAAGTCCAGGTCGCGCGGGCGGCGTGCGGCCGGGCCGACCCACAGCGGCATGAGCATGCTGCCGCGCAGCACCAGGTGCTCCCGCCAGCGCGTGCCGCAGATCGCCGTGAGCACGTGCTCCATGGCGCACTCCTGCATCTGCCACCACTCCGACTCCAGCCCCTGGTCCGTGAACACCGGCTCCCCGGGGCGGTACGCGTGGTCGAAGTGCTTGAGCGCCGGGTCGAACACCTTGTCCTGCCTGGCGTGCGGACCGGCCGTGACCGGCAGGTGGGTGCTCGGGTACCGCTGGCGCTCCATGCCGGCGCGGCGTTTGCGCCCGGGCTCCTCGGGCGCCGCGACCGGCGACGCGCCCATCCACCCGGCGTCCAGGTCCAGGGCGCTGTCGTAGACGACGAACTCCCGCTCGGTACCGAGGATCCCGGGCTCCGGTGCGTCCGCCGCCCGGCGCGGGGGCAGGTACCGCAGCCCCTGCCCCTCCAGCTCGTCCAGGAGCTTGCGGTGGAGGGCCGTCGCGGTGGGGCGGCCCACCCCCGAGAAGCGCTGGGTCACGAACCGCTCCTGGTACCCGTCCTCGCGGACCCGGCGCGCGTTCCGCGACAGCCGGGCCCGGTGCGGCTTCACCAGCCGCGCGAGCGCGTCGAGGTCGGCGTCCGGCGCCAGCAGCAGCTTGATGTGGAACTCGAAGTAGCAGTGCCCGGGAAGCGTGTGGGCCTCCTCGGCCGTCCAGGGGACCCCCGTGTTCACCGGCGACGCCTCGATCTTGGTGCGCGTGACGGGGAGCCCGGCCCCGGACAGCCGCCCGGCCCACCGCTCGGCGACGGCGAGCTCACCGTCGAGGGTCCCGTGGCCGTGGTAGGTCACCATGGGCTGCGACGCGGAGGACCCCCGGTCCAGCTCGATGTGCGTGAACTTCAGCCCGTGGGCCCGCGCCCACCGGGCGGCCTCCTCGATCCGGTCCGGGGTGCGCGCGTCCAGGGTCAGATGGGTCTCGAAGTCGCCGGCGAACTCCATGGTGGCCTTTCGGGGCGGTGGGGGGCTCCTCACACTCAGACGGTGCGGGGGCCGTGCCGGTTGCACCCGGCGCCGACCGGCGCCGTGGCGCTCACTCGTCCTCGGGCCGTACCAGGTCGTTGAGACCATCGGCCTCGTTGGCCCGTACCAGGTCCTCGAACCCCTCGACCTCGTCGGCGACCAGGTCGGCGAAGGACGCGTGGCGCTCGCCCAGGCCGGGGTACCAGCTCGCCCAGATGTAGGCGGCCCACTCGCCGTCCTCGGACACGTCCCCCGGGTCGAGCAGCCAGTACAGCGCGTCGGCCTCGCGGGACACGAGCAGGGCCCGGTCCATCATCCGGTCCTCCTCGTGCCCGGGCTCCTCGCCGTCGCGGGCGCCCCGGAGGATCTCCCAGCCGCGCGGCTCGGCCCGGCGGAGCCAGTCGATGTCCTCGGTCGACCGCAGCTCGTACAGGAAGGAGCCCAGATGGGACCAGCCGTCCGTCACCGACAGGAAGGTCCTCAGGCTCGGCGGGAGGCGGGTGCCCAACCGCTCCTCCAGGGCGGCGATGCGCTCCTCGCCCGCGCCCTCGTGGCCCAGCCACCCGGCGGCCCGCTGGTCGTCCGAGACGTCGATGCCCTCGTCGTCGGCGACCTCGAGGACCTTGGCGCTCACCTCCTCAAGGAAGACGCGCCATTCTTCGGCGGTCCTGGGGGAGTCCATGCGTGCGCTCACCGTCCCGTCCCGAGCATCCGTTCGACCGCCCGGGCGTCCTCGCGGGCCCGGCCCTGCACCCGCTCGGCCTCGGCGCGGTACCGCGCCCACGACTCCACGGCCGAGTCCAGCTTCTTGTCCACCGATGCGGCCCCGGCCGCCCGCTCCTCACCGTGCCGTTTGCGCGCGTCCTTGCCCATGAGCACCAGGCCTCCGGCCGCCGCGAGCGCCACGACCGCCAGCACCAGCAGCCCCGGCTGCTGCATGACCAGGCCGAACAGGGCGGACGCGGCCGCGATCGCGCCCGCCACGCCCGCGCCGACGGTGTGCGTGGAGTCGTTGCCGTCCCCCGCCGCGTCGCGCGCCCGGTCCTGGGCCGCCCTGGCCCCCGCCGGGTCGGCCCCCGCGGTGCCGACCGCGACCTCCACCCCGTTCACGTGGACCGACGACCGATCCGGCAGCGCCGCCTGCGCGGCCTCCGCCCGCCCGCGGGCCTCCCGCAGGACCACGGGGGCGAACACCTCCAGCGCGAAGCGGCGCAGCTCCGGGCCGGCCTCCGGGGAGAACGCCGCCCCGGGCAGCAGGTCCAGCGTCCGCCCGCGGTCGTCCTCCCAGGTCTCCAGCGCGACGTCGTCCGACGCGCCGCCGCCGCTCTCCACGACCGCCCGGAGCTGCGCCGCCCGGTACAGCAGCGGCGCCTCCTCCGGGCTGCCCTCCTCGACCAGGCGCCGGAGCAGCGGCCGGGCCGTGTCCAGCGCGAGGGAGGAAGGGGCGTCGCCAGACGGCGAAGGCCCGCCACCGGACGGCTCCGCGTCGGCCGCCTCCACCGCCCGGCGCAGGTCGGCCAGCCGGTCGGCCGCCGCCAGCGCCTCCTTCACCGGCCCGACCCCGGAGAGGGCGGACAGCGGGACCGGCCTCCGGTCCTTCGCCTTCTCCGACGCACCCTTCCCGAACTCCAGCAGCTCGGACGGCACGGGCGTGTCCTCGGGGGAGTCCAGGAGCAGCTCCGCACAGCCCGCCAGCACCGACGCCCGCGCCCCGTCGCCCAAACGGCCCTCGGCCGCGAGCAGGATCAGCGCCCACTCGTGGGAGGCCGCGTGCCCGGGCGCCTCGGGCAGCACCGCCGACAGGATCCAGTCCGCCAGCGCCGGTGCCGCCTCCGGGGCCCGCTCGGCCGCCGCGAGCAGGGTGAACACCCCCGCGCGCAGCGGGTCGAGGCCGGCCGCCTCGGAGAAGCCCCGCTGGGCCCCGCGCAGGTCGTCGCGGAGCAGGGCGTGCAGCCCGTGCGCCGCGGGGAGCAACCAGTAGTCCCCTTCGGCCGCGGAGGCCTCCAGCCGCAGCTCCCCGGGCACCTCGCCGTCGAGCATGAGCAGCACGCGGCGGCGCGCCATCGCCGCCCCTGTGAACGGCACGAGCTGTTCGCGCACGTCGCTCAGCTCGACGAACGCGTCGAACGAGGCCGCCATCCGGTCGAGGCGCTGCTCCAGCGAGCCGCGCAGGTGCCGCAGCTCGGAATTGAGCCTGTGGCGCTGGGTGTCCAGCTGGGTCCGCAGGCCCCGGATAGCGTCGTTCTGCGCCTGGTCGGACAACCGGCCGCCCCAGCTGTTGTCCCCGAGGAAGAACCCGGGTTCGACCAGCCCGTCCCTGCCCCTGCCGTCGTGGACCATGTTCCGTCCGCTCTCCGCTCCGCGCGTCCCGTCCTCCGGACGGTGGGACGCCGCCGGGAGGCCGCCGGTTCCGGCCTTGCGGCAATATGGAGGGCGTCGGTCCCCGCCCCTTCGCCTTCAAGGAGACTGCCATCAGCCGCCTCGTGTTGTGGAACGTCGACCCCACGCTCGTCGACGCAGCGCAGGTCACGCGCGCCGCCTACGCGGAGGCGTTCGAGCGTGCCACGGGCGTGCCGCTGGTCTACCTGGCCTCCACGGCCGGGCGCACCGACTCGGAGGTCTTCTTCGAGTTCTTCGCCCGCAACGACGTGGACATCGAACCCGGTGAGGAGCCCCTGGCCGAGTTCGTGCAGGCCCTGGCCGACGGCTTCGCCCGCCGCCGCGACCAGCTCCCGGTGCGGGCCCGCGCCGCCGCCGGGGCCGCCGAGGCGCTGGCCGCCGTGGGCGCGCTGGAGGACACCGTGCAGACCGTGGTCACTGGCACCATCAAGCCCAACGCCGTCGCCAAGCTGCAGGCCTTCGGCCTGGACGGCCACCTGGACCTGGCGCTGGGCGGCTTCGGCTCCGAGGGCTACCCCAAGGCCAGCCTCATCCAGTTCACCCGCATGCGCGCCGCCGAGGCCCGCGGCGCGGAGTTCCCCGAGCGCTCCACCGTCTACATCACCGACTCGCTGCGCGACGTGGAGGCCGCGGTGATCGGCCGCGCCTCCCCGATCGGCGTGCTCAGCGGCTCGGCCACCGAGTCCCAGCTGCGCGCCGCAGGGGCCGACGAGGTGCTGCAGGACCTCACCGACGCCCAGGCGGTCGTCGGCGCCGTCCGCCGCGTGACGGCCCTTCCCGGCGCCGGGATCGGGTAGGAAGGAAGGGCGCGGTTCCCCGGCCCCGCACCGCGATCCGGTGCTCGGGGCCGACTTGGGACAGCCCGCCCCCCGGGGCTGGCCGCGCCGCCCCCGCCCGCGTAGCGTCGCTGGTGTGCCTCGGTACGGATCGCCCGCCGATCACCGATCGGGGCCTTGATGGCGGAAACGTGCTGTTAACGACGTTGGTCGGTGTTGGTAAGGGTTGTGCCGTGTGAAACGGAGTAGCCTGTTCCCGAGGCGACGGCCGGACAACGGCGTCCGGCCCTGGCAGCCGCCACCTGTGCGCACAGGTTCCCGAACGGGACGCGGCCGCCCCGCGGTCCGTCCGCGGGGCGGCGGTGGCGCGCCGACCTTCACAGAAGTTCACAAGTCACATCACCCGATGATGGACCCCCGACGGCTCACAAGGGAGTGAGATCGAACATGCCCGGGCAGACCGACGCCGTTCAGGACCGACTGGTCCACGACGCGGCCGCGCAATGGTCCCCTGACACCGGGGCCGCCGATCCGGACGGGATCGAGCGGTTCCTGCGCCTGTACTACCGCCACGTCGACCCCCAGGAGCTCAAGGAGCGCACCCCCGCGGGCGTGTGCGCCCCCGCCCTGGCCCACTACCGGTTCGCCCAGGAGCGGCCCCAGGGCCGCGCCAAGGTGCGCGTGTTCAACCCCGCCTCCGGCGACGACGGGTGGGACCTGGACCGCACCGTGGTGGAGGTCGTCACCGACGACGCCCCCTTCCTCGTCGACTCGGTCACCATGGAGCTGAACCGCCAGGGCATCGCCGTGCGCCTGGTCGTCCACCCCCAGCTCAGCGTGGCCCGCGACCTGGCCGGGCACCTGCGCGAGGTGGAGCCCGAGGACACGGGGGAGGGCCTGGAGCCGCTCGCCGAGTCCTGGATGCACATCGAGGTCGAGCGCCAGAGCGACCCCACCGTGCTCAAGCAGATCGCCTCCGACCTGGAGCGGGTGCTGGGGGACGTGCGCGGCGTGGCCGAGGACAAGGCCAAGATGCGCGCCCGCGCCGCCGCCCTCGCCGACGAGCTGGCCGCCTCCGCCGCCGCGATGCGCGCCGGCGGCGTCGACGCCTCCGAGGCCGCCGAGAGCGAGGCGTTCCTGCGCTGGGTCGCCGACGGCAACTTCCACTTCATGGGCTACCGGGAGTACGACCTGGCCGCCGACGAGGAGGGCAACGACGCCCTCGGCCCGCGCGCCGGGACCGGCCTGGGCATCCTGCGCATGGACGCCCCCGCCTCCAGCAGCTTCGCCTCCCTGCCCGCCGCCGTGCGCGCCAAGGCCCGCGAGCCGCACGCCCTGGTGCTCACCAAGGCCAACTCCCGGGCCACCGTGCACCGCCCCAAGTACCTGGACTACGTCGGCGTCAAGCGCTTCGACGACCAGGGCCGCATCGTCGGCGAGCGCCGCTTCCTGGGCCTGTACACCCACGAGGCCGCCACCACGAGCATCCGGCAGATCCCCCTGCTGCGCCGCAAGCAGGCCGAGGTGCTCGACCGCGCCGGGTTCGACCCCGAGAGCTACGACGGCAAGGACCTCGTCGAGATCCTGGAGGGCTTCCCCCGAGAGGAGCTCTTCCAGACCCCGGTCGACGACCTGTACGACGTGGTCATGGGCGTGCTGCGGCTGCGCGAGCGCCCCGGCGCCAAGCTGTTCCTGCGCCGCGACCCCTACGGCCGGTACATGTCCTGCCTGGTGTACATGCCGCGCGACCGGTACAACACCCAGGTCCGCCTGGACATCCAGGACGTCCTCAACGACGCCTTCCAGGGCGCGGCCATGGACCACAGCGTCATGGTCGGCTCCTCCTCCCTGGCCCGCCTCTACCTGGTGGTGCGCGCCGAGCGCGGCCGCGCCCTGCCCGAGCTCGACCACGCCGCCCTGGAGCGGCGCGTCGTCGCGGCCACCCGCTCCTGGGACGACGACCTGCAGGCCGAGCTCAAGGCCCGCTACGGCGCCGACGAGGGCATGCGGGCCGTGCGCGGGCTGGGCGACGCCCTGCCCGAGGGGTACAAGGTCGACACCGACCCGCGCACCGCCGTGGACGACCTGTCCCGCCTGCGCGACCTGGCCGACGGCGGGTTCGCGGTCAACCTCCACCGCAAGGACCCCGACTCCGGCTCCTGGCACCTCAAGCTCTACCGCCGCGGAGCCCCGGTGTCGCTGTCCAAGGTGCTGCCGCTGCTGGAGAACATGGGCGTGGAGGTCGTCGACGAGCGCCCCTACGGCATCGCCGCCTCCGACTCCTCCCGCGGCGGCGAGGGGCGCGCCTGGATCTACGACTTCGGGCTGGCCCCCATGGAGGCCTCCTCCAAGGTGCCCGACAACCGGTTCAAGTTCCTCTTCGAGGACGCCTTCAGCGCCCTGTGGGAGGGGCGCGGCGAGTCCGACCGGTTCAACACCCTGGTCGTCAGCGCCGGCCTGGACTGGCGCCAGCTGACCATCCTGCGCGCCTACGCCAAGTACCTGCGCCAGACCGGCACCACCTTCACCGCCGACTACATGGCCGGGGTGCTGGCCGCCAACACGCACCTGGCCGAGCTGCTGGTGCGGCTGTTCGAGTCGCGGTTCGACCCGCGCCACTCCTCCGGCCGGGCCGAGCGCACCGAGGCCATCGCCGAGGAGATCCGCGGCGAGCTGGACCAGGTCGCCAGCCTCGACCACGACCGCATCCTGCGCGCCTTCCTGGCCTGCATCGACGCCACCCTGCGCACCAACTACTTCCAGACCGGCGAGGACGGGGCCCACAAGCCCTACCTCGTCTACAAGCTGGAGCCGCAGGCCATCCCCGACCTGCCCGAGCCGCGCCCGCGCTTCGAGATGTTCGTCTACTCCCCGCGCGTGGAGGGCGTGCACCTGCGCTTCGGCTCGGTGGCCCGCGGCGGCCTGCGCTGGTCGGACCGGCCCGAGGACTTCCGCACCGAGATCCTGGGCCTGGTCAAGGCGCAGATGGTGAAGAACTCGGTGATCGTGCCCAGCGGCGCCAAGGGCGGGTTCGTGTGCAAGCGGCTGCCCTCCGGCGACCGCGACACCGTCATGGCCGAGGTCGTGGAGTGCTACCGGCAGTTCATCCGCGGCCTGCTGGACGTCACCGACAACCTCGTCGACGGCGCGGTGACGCACCCGCAGGACGTGGTGCGCCACGACGGCGACGACACCTACCTGGTGGTGGCGGCCGACAAGGGCACCGCGACCTTCTCCGACACCGCCAACGCCATCGCCAAGGAGCGCGGCTTCTGGCTCGGCGACGCCTTCGCCTCCGGCGGGTCGGTGGGCTACGACCACAAGGCCATGGGCATCACCGCCCGCGGCGCCTGGGAGTCGGTCAAGTACCACTTCCGCGAGGCGGGGCTGGACGTCCAGAGCGAGGACTTCACCGCGGTCGGCGTCGGCGACATGTCCGGCGACGTGTTCGGCAACGGCATGCTGCTGTCCCGGCACACCCGCCTGGTCGCCGCCTTCGACCACCGGCACATCTTCATCGACCCCGACCCCGACGCCGAGCGGTCCTACGCCGAGCGGGAGCGCCTGTTCGCCCTGCCCCGCAGCTCCTGGGCCGACTACGACACCTCGCTCATCTCCGCGGGCGGCGGGGTGCACCCGCGCAACGTCAAGTCGATCCCGCTGACCCCGCAGGTCAAGCAGGCCCTCGGCATCCGCGGCGACGTGCAGGCCCTCACGCCTTTCGAGCTGATCCGGCACATCCTCACCGCGCCGGTCGACCTGCTGTGGAACGGCGGCATCGGCACCTACGTCAAGGCGGCCGCCGAGACCGACGCCCAGGTCGGCGACAAGGCCAACGACCCGGTCCGGGTCAACGGCGCCGACCTGCGCTGCAAGGTGGTCGGCGAGGGCGGCAACCTGGGCCTGACCCAGCTCGGCCGGATCGAGTTCGCCCTGGCCGGGGGCCGGGTGAACACCGACTTCATCGACAACTCCGGCGGCGTGGACACCTCCGACCACGAGGTGAACATCAAGATCATGCTGGACCGGGAGGTGCGCGCCGGGCGGCTGCCGGCCGCCGAGCGCGACCGCCTGTTCATGGAGATGACCGACGAGGTCGCCGACCTGGTCCTGGACGACAACTACGCGCAGAACGTGGTGCTGGCGGCCGCCCGCAAGCAGACCACCTCGATGCTGCACGTGCACTCGCGGTACATGCGGTGGCTGGAGCGCGACGCCGGGCTCGACCGCAAGCTGGAGTTCCTGCCCGACGACAAGGCGATCGCGGCGCGGCGCTCGGCCGGGCAGGGGCTGACCTCCCCCGAGTTCGCGGTGCTGATCGCCTACACCAAGATCGCCCTGAAGGACCGGATCAGCGAGTCCGACCTGCCCGGCGACCCCTACCTGCGCCGGACCCTGGTGGAGTACTTCCCCACGCCGCTGCGGGAGCGCTACGCCGACGCCATGCCCGACCACCCGCTGGCCCGCCAGATCATCACCAACCAGGTGGTGAACGACATGGTCAACTGGTCGGGGTCCACCTTCGCCTTCCGCATGGACGAGGAGCTGGGCGCCTCCGCCGACGACATCGCCCGCGCCTACCTGGTGGCCGTGGACGTCTTCGGGCTCCGGGACTTCTGGAGCGCGGCGGAGGAGCTGGACCACGTCATCGACGTCGACACCCAGCTGCAGATGATGCTGGAGGCGCGCAAGCTCACCGAGCGCTGCGCGCGCTGGATGCTGCGCAACCGGCCCAACCGGTTCGACCTGGGCGAGGAGATCGCGTTCTTCGCCGAGGGGGCGTCGGTGATCGTGCCGCAGCTGCCCGAGCTGCTGCAGGGGCGCGACCTGGTCGCCTTCCGGGAGCGCCGCGACGCCCTCAAGGGCCGCGGGGTGCCGCCGGAGCTGGCCGAGCGCGTCGCCGGGATGGTGCCCGCCTACTCGGCCTTCGACCTGGTGGAGGTCGCCGACCGGACCGGGCGCCCGGTGCGCGAGGTGGCCGAGGTCTACTTCCACCTGGCCGACCGGCTGCAGATCTCCCGGCTGCGCGAGCGCATCATCGCCCTGCCGCGCGACGACCGCTGGGCGACCATGGCGCGCTCGGCCGTCCGCGACGACCTGTACGCCACGCACGCCGAGCTGACCCGGGACGTGCTGCTGTCCGGCGCGTCCGGGGAGTCGGCGGAGCGGCTGGCCGAGCAGTGGGCCGACAAGAACGCCGAATCGGTCGAGCTCGCCGGGCGCACCATGTCGGAGATCTGGGAGACCGAGCGCTTCGACCTGGCGACGCTGTCGGTGGCGCTGCGCTCCATCCGCTCCCTGGCCGCCGAGTGAGCGCCGGCTAGGCAGGGGCCCGCGCGCGGCATCGCCGCGCGCGGGCCTTTGGTGTCACGCCCTAGACTTGTGACCGTGGCAGACCTAGACCCCGCAGAGAAGCTCAAGGAACTCGCGTCCACGATGGCGAGCGTCGAAGCCGTCCTCGACCTGGACGCCAAGAACACCGAGATCGCCGAGCTGCGCGAGCAGTCTGCCGACCCGGAGCTGTGGAACGACCAGGCGCACGCCCAGGCGGTGACCCGCAAGCTGGCCAACCTGGAGTCCATCGTCAACAAGGTCGGCGCGATCCGCCAGCGCCTGGAGGACGCCGGCGTCCTGTTCGAGCTGGCCGACGCCGAGGGGGACGCCGACGCCCGCGCCGAGGCCGACCGCGAGCTGGAGGCGCTGCGCGCCGACATCGGCGAGCTGGAGGTGCGCACGCTGCTCAACGGCCCCTACGACGAGCGCGAGGCGCTGGTGACCATCAACGCCCAGGCCGGCGGCGTCGACGCGGCCGACTGGACGCAGATGCTCCAGCGCATGTACCTGCGCTGGGCCGAGCAGCACGGCTACTCCACCGACGTGTACGAGACCTCCTACGCCGAGGAGGCCGGCATCAAGTCGACCACCTTCGCGGTGAAGGCGTCCTACGCCTACGGCACGCTCCGCGGCGAGCACGGCACCCACCGGCTGGTGCGCATCTCCCCGTTCGACAACCAGAACCGGCGCCAGACCTCCTTCGCCGGGGTGGACGTGGTCCCGGTCGTCGAGCAGAGCGACCACGTGGAGATCGACGAGAGCGAGCTGAGGATCGACGTCTACCGCTCCTCGGGCCCGGGCGGCCAGGGCGTGAACACCACCGACTCGGCGGTGCGCATCACCCACCTGCCCACCGGCGTGGTGGCGGCCTGCCAGAACGAGCGCTCGCAGCTGCAGAACAAGGCCACCGCGATGGGCATGCTCCAGGCCAAGCTGCTGGAGCGCAAGCGCCAGGAGGAGGCCGCCGAGCTGCAGGAGCTGCGCGGCGAGGGCACGAGCAGCTGGGGCACGCAGATCCGCAACTACGTGCTGCACCCCTACCAGAGCGTCAAGGACACCCGCACCGGCATGGAGACCGGCAACACCGGCGGGGTGCTGGAGGGTGACATCGACCCCTTCATCGACGCCGAGATCCGGTGGATGCGCAGCCAGGAGAAGGACGGCTAGCGCGGAGCCGCAGGGATCCGAGGCGTTAGCGGGCCGACGGCGCCGGTGTCGGCCCCGCGCGCCGCTTGATATGCGACCGTTATGAGTGGTTGACAGTTCCGATATGCTCGGATCTGCTGTCTCGGTGTGAGGCGGCGGAGGCCGGCGCGCCCGACGGTGCGCCCGGCACCGCCCCGGCCCGTGTCGATCAAGGACATTCCGGGTTGCGTTCGCCTCTACACTGTCGTTTGGCCCCGCAGGCCGGTA
The DNA here is from genome assembly GCF_027706745.1 of Nocardiopsis suaedae. Classification (GTDB taxonomy): domain Bacteria; phylum Actinomycetota; class Actinomycetes; order Streptosporangiales; family Streptosporangiaceae; genus Nocardiopsis_A; species Nocardiopsis_A suaedae. The sequence goes on from NZ_JAQFWP010000028.1 coordinate 67,529, forward strand.
CCTTGTGCCGGCCGGGCGGCCGGACCCTCCCTGAGCGGAACCACGTCCTCCGCCCGGGTGCCCCGATCTCCGAGAACCTTGTGATGCTCCTGTGATCCACTTCGATAACGTCACCAAGGTCTACACGACCCAGAAGCGGCCCGCTCTCGACAGCGTGTCCATCGACGTCGACAAAGGCGAGTTCGTCTTCCTCGTCGGCCCCTCGGGGTCGGGTAAGTCGACGTTCCTCCGGCTTGTCCTCAAGGAGGAGAAGCCCAGCAAGGGCAGGGTCCACGTGGCGGGCAAGGACCTGGCGCGCCTGTCCAACTGGAAGGTCCCGCACCTGCGGCGCCGGATCGGCTGCGTGTTCCAGGACTTCCGCCTGCTGCCGAACAAGAACGTCTTCGAGAACGTGGCCTTCGCCCTGGAGGTCATCGGCAAGCCGCGGCGGTTCATCCGCAAGGTGGTGCCCGAGGTCGTCGAGCTGGTGGGCCTGGAAGGCAAGGCCGACCGGATGCCCGAGGAGCTCTCCGGCGGCGAGCAGCAGCGTGTGGCGATCGCCCGCGCGTTCGTCAACCGGCCGCAGATCCTGCTGGCCGACGAGCCGACCGGGAACATCGACCCGGCCACCTCCATCGGCATCATGAAGGTGCTCGACCGGATCAACCGGACCGGAACGACGGTCGTCATGGCGACGCACGACGCCGCGATCGTCGACTCGATGCGCAAGCGCGTCATCGAGCTCGAAGAAGGCGTGGTCGTCCGGGACCAGACGCGCGGCGTCTACGGCCAGGCCTACTGACGCCCGGCCCCCGACGTCGGCCTTGCCGAAGCCCTCAAGGATGGACCTTTAGCACTCATGCGCGCACAATTCGTACTTTCCGAGATGTGGATCGGCCTGCGCCGTAACCTCACGATGACCATCGCCGTCATCGTCACGGTGGCCATCTCCCTCGCCCTGTTCGGCAGCGGCCTGCTGGTCCAGCAGCAGGTCTCGCACATGCGCCAGTTCTGGGACGAGCGCGTCTCGGTCACGGTGTACATGTGCACCGAGGTCTCCCCCTCAGAGGTCTGCCAGGACAGCGGGCCGGCGACCAAGGAGGACCGCGAGGCGATCCAGGCCGACCTGGAGGCGCTGCCCGAGGTCAGCAGCGTGGAGTACGTGACCGCCGCCGAGGCCTGGCAGGAGTTCCAGGACCGCTTCTCGGAGAACCAGGCGCTCACCGAGGCCGCGCAGGAGGGCGACATCCCGGACAACTTCCGGGTGCAGCTCGAGGACCCGAACAAGTTCGACGCCGTCGTGCAGACGGTGCAGGGGCGTCCGGGCGTCGACTCGGTCCACAACGACCAGCAGGTGCTCGACCAGTTCTTCGAGCTGCTCGACGGGCTCAAGTGGGCCGCGCTGGTGGTCTCCTTCGTGCAGCTGGCCGCCGCCGCGCTGCTGATCGGCAACACCATCCGGCTGTCGGCCTACAGCCGCCGCCGGGAGACCGGCATCATGCGCCTGGTGGGTGCCTCCAACTTCTACATCCAGCTCCCGTTCCTGCTCGAAGGCGCGATCTCCGGCCTCATCGGCGGCGTCATCGCCTCCGGGTTCATCGTGGCCGCGCGCTTCCTGCTGCTGGACCGCATCCAGTCGTGGTTCGCCTTCGACGTCTCGCTGGGCGCGGGCGCGCTGGCCTACGTCATCGGGCTCTCGATGGTGCTGGGCATCCTGCTGTGCACCGTCTCGTCGTTCCTGACGCTGCGGCGCTACCTGCGGGTGTAGCCACGAGCCCACCCCACGGGCCCGACGGAGAAAGAGGAGACGTCCAGTGCCCCGCGAGAAGGGCCGCAAGGTCATCGCGCAGAACCGCCGTGCCCGGCACGACTACCACATCGACGACACCTATGAGGCGGGGCTGGTGCTCACCGGCACCGAGGTGAAGTCGCTGCGGGCCGGGCGCGCCACGCTCACCGACGGCTTCGCGCACGTCAAGGACGGCGAGGTGTGGCTGGAGAACGTGCACATCCCCCAGTACGCGCACGGGACCTGGACCAACCACGCCGCCCGGCGACCGCGTAAGCTTCTGCTGCACCGCGCCGAGATCTCCCGGCTCATCGGCAAGACGCAGGAGCCGGGGCGCACGCTCGTCCCGCTGTCGCTGTACTTCAGCGAGGGCAAGGCCAAGGTCGAACTGGCCCTGGCGCGCGGTAAGCGGAGCCACGACAAACGCCAGGACATCGCCGCGCGGGAGGCTCAGCGCGACATCGAGCGCGCCCTGAGCCGCCGCCGCAAGGCGAGGTGAAAGGACAAGCCAGGGTGTCCCCCCGTCACTTCCGCCGGTACCTCAGCGCAGGCACGGGCCTGGCCGCCGCGGCCGCGCTCGCCGCCTGCGCCCCCCAGCCCTACCCGGACGTGGCGGTCCGGACCTTCCTGCTCGACTGGCAGGCCGGGGAGTACGAGGCCGCCGCCCGCCAGACCGACGGCGACCCCGAAGAGGTGGCCGCCGCCCTGGAGAGCGCCCACGACCAGCTCGACCTGGCGGGGGTGCGGTTCGGCCTGGGGCCGGTCGAGCTGGAGGGGGACGGCGCGACCGCCGCCTTCGAGGCCCAGGCCGACCTGGGCATCGGCGACCCGGTGTGGAAGTACACCGGCCGCATGGAGCTGGTCCGCGGCGGCGGCGGCTGGCGGATCGTCTGGGACCCCTCGGTCATCCACCCCGACCTGGGGTCGGGGGAGCGGCTGGCGGTCAGCTACGACGTCCCCGACCGCGGGCGGGTGTTCGACCGCGCCGGGGAGCCGCTGGTCGGCGAGGCAGCGGTGACCGCCTTCGGGGTGGTCCCGGCCGAGCTGGAGGAGGACGGCTCGGGCATCGGCGAACTCGCCGAGCTGCTGGACGAGGACCCCGGTCCCATGGTGGACCGGGTGCGCTCCGCCCCGCCCGAGGAGTTCCAGCCGCTGGTGCTGATGCGGACCAAGGACGTCGACAAGGGCGTGCTGTCCAAGGCGCGCGGGATCGCCGGGGTCCAGACCCGCGACCAGCGCATGCCGCTGAGCCCGCGCGCCGCCCGCCCGGTCGTCGGCGAGGTCGCCGGGACGGCCGAGCACAACATCTCCTCCCGGGTCGCCAGCACCTACCAGGCGGGCGACACGATCGGGCTGAGCGGCCTGCAGAACGTCTTCCAGCACACCCTGGCCGGGACCGCCACCACCCAGGTCGTCACCCTCGACACCGAGGGCCAGGAGACGGGCGTGCTGAAGGAGTGGCCCGGGGCCGCCAGCGGCGCCCTGACCACCACCCTGGACCTCACCGCCCAGCAGGCCGCCCAGGACGCGCTGGACGCCATGCCGGGCCGCGCCCACCTGGCGGCGGTGGACACCCGCACCGGCGAGGTGCTGGCGGCGGCGGGCACCCCGAACTCCTTCGACAACGACGGCGCGCTGAGCGCGGAGTACCGGCCGGGCGGCGCGTTCGGCATCGTGTCCGCGGCCGCGGCGCTGCGCAGCGGCACGGCCACCGTCGACGGCGGGCTGGCCTGCGAGCAGACCGCGGACGTGGGCGGCGAGACGTTCGGCAACGAGAGCGAGAACGGGGTGTGGGCCCAGCCCCAGACCCTGGAGAGCGCCTTCGCCAACGGGTGCACGTCGGCCCTGGCCTCCCTGGCCGAGGACGTCGGCGACGAGGAGCTGCGCCGCACCGCGGCCGACTTCGGGATCGGCGCGGACTGGCAGCTGTCCGTGCCGGCCTACACCGGGCAGGTGTCCGGCGACGGCGGCGCGGCCGCCACGGCGGGGGCGATGACCGGCGCCCAGAACGTCACCGTGAGCCCGCTGGGCATGGCGCTGGCGGCGGGCGCGGTGGCCGACGGGACGTGGCACGCGCCGCGCCTGGCGGTGGGCGCCGACGACGACCTGGCGGACGGTTCGGGGACCGAGCGGGAGCTGGACGGCGCGACGGCCGAGGGCCTCCGGCAGATGATGCGCACCACGGTCGAGCAGGGCCAGGCGGCGCCGGCCAACCTCGGGACGGTGCCGGTGCACGGGCAGGTGTCCCAGGTGGAGCAGTCCATCGGCGGGGACGCGACGGTCGTGCAGTGGTTCGTCGGCTACCAGGGCAACGTGGCGTTCGCCGCGGTGGCCGAGGTGGACCCGCAGCAGGTGTGGGACCAGTACGCGCTGGTGGCGGGGAACACGTTCCTGCAGGCGCTGCCGCAGGGGTACGTGGAGGCGGAGTACGAGGAGCCCGACACGGAGGCCGCCGCCGCCACCGAGGAGAAGGGACCCGGCGCCGCCGGCGAGGGCGCCGAGGGCACCGAGGGCGCCGAAGGTACCGGGGGCGCCGGGGGCCCGGCCGGACAGGCCGAGGGCGAGCAGCCCATCGGCGGCTGACCGGCCCACCGGCCAGGAAAATCCCGGCAAAGTCGACGAACGGGGCAACCCTGCGCGGTCCGGGCTGCGTCCTTCCTGGTGACTGGGCGACGTAATGGGGGGTTGCGTGAACCAGTCCAAGAGGCAGGGCCGCATCTCGGGGGTGGCTCTGCCGCAGGAAGGCCGGCCCGACCCTGCCGGCCGCCCTCGCGGGCCGCGTTGATGGATCCCGTCCGCGCCCGCGAGGGTTTCTGCGTGTTCGGGCCCTGTTCGAGGCCCCCGTTCGAGGCTCGTTCGGGCCCCGGCGGGAATCGGCTTGGCGTCTCATGCGTTGTACCGGTAGCGTTGGAACGCAGGGACGCAGCGGACGGCGTCGGGCGGTGACCCGCCCGGGAGCCGCACGCGGGCGCCCCGGGGGACCCCGGTCCCCGTGCGCGGGTCCGCGGACCCGTTGACAACTCCACAGGGGGTGATCGGTTTCGACTTCGGTGATCGTTTCAGGGGAAGCGGGCCGAGGGTTGCGTTTGTGACCTCGTTAATCCTGCATTCGCATTAAATATCAAGTGCCAATTCTCAGCGCACTGAGTTCGCTCTCGCCGCCTAAGCGATAGCGACTCTGTCGGCCTGGGCCCGTCCTCGGCCCAGTGTCCGGCATCGTTAAGAGGACTCACCGCCGGGATCAGGCCACGGGGCCCCGGCGGGACACCTTCGTGGCTGGGCTCGTCAGCGAACTGTCCGTGGTAGCGCTGGAGCCGAGCAGAACGACAGCATGGACTGCGCCCGGAGAAGCCCTGGTGCGGTGCTGAAGGACGCGGGTTCGATTCCCGCCACCTCCACCCAGTGAAAGAGCCTCCGACCTGCGATGAAATTCGCACGGTCGGGGGCTCTTTTGCGTGCTGCGCGGCACGCGCGCGTCACCGCCCGCCCGACCGGTACCGACGGAGAGGCCACCGCGCACGTGCGGGACGCATCCTCCGGTGAACGGCGGTGCACCTTCGGAGGCCTGCCCGGTGGTACGACCGGGCCGGGCGATCCCGTGCGTCCTACCCGCCCCGGTGGCTGAAGGCCTGGATGCGCTCGGTGATCTCCTTGCTGAGGGGGGCGATGCGGGCGAAGTAGTCGGGGACGTCGGGGCCGCTTCCCGGAGCCCAGGCGACCACGCCGACCAGGCGGCCGCCGGAGACCAGGGGCGCACCGCTGTCGCTCGCCCGGACGGTGAGCGGCCGCTCCGTGCCGGCGCACAGGTAGTCGTGGGTGTCGTAGGTGACGCCGTGCAGGGTCGGCGGGAGGACCTTGGTGCTCTCGCGAGCACGCCGCAGGCACTCCCGGTCGGGTGCGACGGTGGTCGGCGCCTGCCAGAGGACGGGTTCGTCCTGGGGCGAGACGCGCCAGCCGAGTAGGCGTGCCCCGGTGTCGTTTCCTGAGGGCGGGTCCGACGGTGAGGCCAAGGGGAGAGGCTCTCCGGGCATCTCCTCCTCGAGGAGGATCAGAGCGAGGTCCGCCGCCTCCTGCCGCCGCTGTCCGAACACGCCGCCCAGGAAGGACTGCCGCGGTGCCTCGGCGTAGCCCGGCTCGATCCAGAACGCGGCGGCGTTCCTGGTGTGCCCGTCGTCCGTGCGGAGGTCGGTGCGGCCCGCGGTGACCGTGACCTGCTCCGGGGTGCTCCCCAAGAGGCAGTGCCCGGCGGTCACGACGGCCTTCGGAGCGACGAGCGTGCCCGCGCAGCCCTTGTGAGAGGGGGTGTCCGGGGATTCTTCGGGGAAGCCGACGGCCACCACCCACGGGTACGTGTCGGTCGACGCGGGCCCACTTCCCGGGATCCTGCCGGGGTCGGGCCGGGCCAGCTCCCAGGCCAACGCTCCGGCATAGAGCAGGACCGGCACCAGGAGCAGCGCCGCGGTCTTCAAGAGGATCCGGCCCCACTTCCGCTGCGGACCGTTCCGGTGTCCCGTTCGGTCAGAGATCGTGCCCACCCCCGTACGCCGTCCGGCAGATGGCGCGATTACAGCCGATGCCCAGGGGCGCTGTAATCCTCCGATGGGACCGCTCCAAAGCTCCGAAAGTGGTAGGTCTCTCTGGGGACACCCGGACGCGGGGGCTCTTTCGTGTCGTGAGGCGTCACCGGAGGCCGGGGGGGAACGGACATGAGGTCGATCCCCCGCATCGGCAGCATGGCGAACGCCCACTCGCCGATCATCCGGCCTGAGGCCCCGGTGCGGGCGGCGGCCCGGGGCGGTCCTCAGGTGTCCAGAGCGCGCAGGGCCCGCTCCCAGCGGGCGCGCCGATCGGGGAGCGGCTGTTCCCACCACGGGGCGCCGCGCTCGCCCAGGCCCGTCTTGGCCGTGTGCACCCGGGCGCGGGCCTGCCGCTCACCCTCCCGGTCGCCCGCGCGGCGTGCCGCGCCGACGGCGCGCCGCGCGCCCATCAGGTGGTGCACCAGGCGGCGGCGGACCTCCTCGGGCAGCTCCGGGTCCGAGGCGCGCCACCGGCGTCCCCCGATCAGGAGGTGGTGCCCGTCGTCGGACCGCGCCGTGTCCCCCATTCCCCGGTCATGCCCGGCGGGCGCCGGGCGGACACCGCGCGGTCCGGCACCGCCGGAACCGGCCGGAACCCTCCGGTCACGCGTCCGTGGCGCCCACGAGCCAGGCGACCTTCCGGGCGGTCAGCGGGATGCTCTCGCTGGTGCCCAGGTGGACGCCGAACGACGCGAGGAAGGCGTGGCCGTGCTCGCGGCGCTCGCAGCCCACGTCCTCGACGGCGTACTCGGACTCGGGGTTGCTCACTCTCAGCACCGGCGGCTCCCTGCGGATCACCCGCGTGCCCACGCCGTACTTGGCGAGGGCTTCGGCCAGGCGCGAGAGCTGCTCGCTCTCGGCCGTCTCGGCGGGCGGCGGCGCCGTACGGGAACGCGCGTTCTTCTTCTTGGCCATGGCGCCTCCTCACGCTCGGAATGCCTTGACTCCACTGCCATTGTCACCCTGGGTAGCGTTACTGAACCGTAGCCGCGGCCGCGACACGCCGGACCGGTCGTGGCGGGCGGCCCCACCTGGGGAGATGGTGGCGGGTGAGCACCCAGGGGGAGGGGCACCGTGAAGATCGCTTTTCTGATCGTGGACCGCGACCACATCGGGGGTGTGGTCAGCGCCGTGCACAACATGGCGGGGGCGCTCGCGGCGCGGCACGACGTGGAGGTGGTGGCCCTGCGCCGGGCCCGGACCGCGTCCACGTTCCCGCTCGACCCGCGCGTGCGGGTGGTGAACCTGACCGACGTGCGCCCCGAGTCGCCCACCGGCGACGCCGAGGACCCGCTCGCGGCGCAGCGGCCGAAGGTCTACCCCGGCGACCCCGGTCAGGCGCCCCCGAAGGTGAGCCGCCTGACCGAGCTGCGCCTGCTGCGCTACCTGGCCGAGACCGACGCCGACGCCGTCGTCAGCTCCAACCCGAAGATCACCGTGGTCCTGGCGCGCGCCGAGGGCGGGGACCACCTGCGCCTGGCCCAGGAGCACTCCCACCCCTGGGCCTACGCGCCCGACCTGAAGCGCGAGGTGTACGCGGCCTACCGCTCCATGGACGCCGTCACCGTGCTCACCCCGGAGACCGCGGAGCGCACACAGGCCGACTCCGGCGGCGGGCACTACATGCCGGTGGTGCCCAACTGCGTGCCCCCCGCGGGCGGGGGCGGCCTGAGCGCGGGCGGGGCCCCGCTGGTCGTCACCGGCGGCGTGCTCAAGCCGCACAAGGGCTTCGACGTGCTCGCGGAGGCGTTCGCCCGGGTGAGCGGGGAGTTCCCCGAATGGGGGCTGCGCATCTACGGGGGCGGCCCCGACGCGCGGCGCATCCGGTCCGTGATCGAGGAGCGCGGGGTGTACGAGCGGGCCCACCTTATGGGCCCCACCGAGCGGCTGCCCTGGGAGCTGGCCAAGGGGGCGGTGTTCGTGCTGCCCTCCAAACGGGAGCCGTTCGGCAACGTGCTGGTGGAGGCCATGTCGATCGGCCTGCCGGTGGTGAGCGCCGACTGCGACCACGGGCCGCGCAACATCATGACCTCCGGCAAGGAGGGGCTGCTGGTGCCGCCCGGGGACGCCGGGGCGACCGCCGACGCGCTGCGGGCGCTGTTGGGCGACCCGCGCGCCCGCGCGGAGATGGGCGGGGCGGCGCGGGCCGGGGCCGAGCGGTTCGGCGAGGGCCCCAGCGCCGACCGCTTCGAGGCGGTGCTGGAGGAGGCGGCCCGGTGGCGCGGTGCGCGGTCGGTGCGCGGCCGCCTGTCCGTTGAGGACGGCTCGGGCGATGTGCGGATCTCCCTGGAGGGGGCCCCGGAGGGGGCGGAGGTGGTCCTGCGTCCGCGCACCGGCGCGGCGGGCGCGGCCGGGGCGGCCGTGTTCCCGGTGGACGGCGGGACGGCCCTCGTCCCCCGGCAGGAGGGCCCCGGTGAAGGGGAGTGGACGGTGGCGGTGCGCGGCCCCGACGGTGTCGAGGCGGCGGTCGCCGACGGGGGCTGCGACACCGCGGGCTACCTGGCGGCGCCGCGGCTGTCCCGGGAGGCGCCGGGGCTGCGGGCGCTGCTGCCGTATGTGGCCGACGACGGGTCCCCGGCGGTGCGCAGCCGTGTGCGGACGGTCCATGCCGAGGTCCGGTCCGTGCGCACGGGGGACGGGGCGATCACCCTCCAGGGGGATCTCTGGGGCGCCGAGCCCGGCGCGGGGGCGCGGGTGGAGGCGCTGCGCAGGGGCAGCGGTGTGTGCGAGGTGTCCGCCCCGGCGGAGCCGACCGGCGGCTCCGGGTTCCGCGCGACCCTGCCCGCGTGCGCGTTCGCGTCCCGCTTCGGGGACGGGGAGCCCGTCTGGGACCTGTGGCTGATCCCTGGGGAGGGCGCCGAGCGTACGGGACTGTGCCGCCTGGACACCGATGTGCTGCGGACGACCCCGGTCTTCACCCACCCGGAGGCGGTCGTCCCGGGCCCGCGCCGACCGGGGGCCCAGACGGGCCCGCTGGGACTGCTGGGCCCGTTGGGACTGCTCAAGCAGCGGAGGTACACGGTGCGGGTGTACTTCTCCAGCGCCGACCGCCTCGCGGTGAAGGTCGTCCCGGCCCCGTGACGGCCGTGCCCGTCAGCGGTCCCCGGTGTCCGCGCCTTCCGGGGCGTCCGCGGCCCGCCTCGGGGCGGGGGCCGAGACCGTCCCACCGCCTCCGCCGGGGCCGAAGACCGCGTCCACCACCCGCGCCGCCGCCTTGCCGTCGTCCAGGGGGCAGAACCGCTCTACGAACGCCTCGTACCGGTCCCGGTGGTCCAGCCGCACCGCGTCGGCGGCGCGGACCGCCTCCACCAGCCCCTCCTGGTCCTTGATCAGCGGCCCCGGCGCGACCTCCTCGAAGTCGAAGTAGAAGCCGCGCAGCCGGTCCCGGTACTCCTCCAGGTCGTAGGTGTAGAAGAGCATCGGGCGCCCGGTGTTGGCGAAGTCGAACATCAGCGACGAGTAGTCGGTCACCAGGACGTCCGCCACCAGGAACAGCTCCTGCACCTCCGGGTAGGCCGACACGTCCCGGACGAAGCCGTCGCCCGCGCCCGGCACCCGGTCGACGATGTTGGGGTGGCGCCGCACCAGCAGCACGTGCTCCCCGCCCAGCGCCTCGCGCATCCGCTCCATGTCCAGCCGCAGGTCCAGCTTGTACTTGCCGGGCGAGTAGAACTTGTCGTCCCGCCACGTCGGCGCGTACAGCACCACCTTCTTCCCCTCGGGAAGCCCCAGCCGCCTGCGCACCGCGCGCGCGGTCTCCTCGCGCTCGGGCGAGTGGAAGATGTCGTTGCGCGGGTACCCGGTCTCCAGCACCGTCCCCTCGAACCGGAAGGCCCGGCGCAGGATGGGCGTGGCCCACGGGCTGGGCGAGACCAGGTAGTCCCACTGCCGCACCTCGCGGGCGAGGCGCTCGTGGTACGAGGCGTCGTGCGAGGCGAACCGGACGTTCTCGATGTCGAACCCGATCCGCTTGAGCATCGACCCGTGCCAGGTCTGGACGACCCGCTGCCCCTCGCGCTTGTCGAACCATCGCGGGAGGTGCGCGTTGGTGACGATCACTTCCGAGGTCGCCAGCGCCTCGAAGTACTCCCGGCTCGCGTGCGGGACCGGGCGGAGCTCCTGTGGCGTGCGCACCTGGCGGTCCCGGACCAGCCACAGCGACGGCGCGGCCGCCCCTCTGCGGCGCAGCTCCTCGGAGATCACGCGCGGGCTGTCGGAGTACTGCTTGCCCGAGTAGCTCTCGAAGTAGACCTGGGACCGCACCCGCAGCCCCCGGAGTCCCGGGTAGACCTCCTCGCGCAGGCGCTTCTGCGCCCGGGAGCCGCGCTCCTCGGGGAGCAGGGCCGGGCCGACGGTCAGCACCGGATCGGTGCGGTCGGCGGCGTCGAGGACCGCCGGGCACTCCGGGGCGTCGTGCGCGGCGGGCAGCCCCGCCAGCAGGCCGGGAGTCGTCTGGACCGGGATGAGGCGCGCGGCCGGGCCGTCGTGGGCGCCGTCGCCGCCGGCCTTCATGAACAGCCGATAGGAGCCGGACGCCAGGGGAAGCGTGCCCGCCATGCGGGGCACCGCGTCGACCGGGATGCGCGCCTCGAACGCCTCCCCGTCCATGGCCATGGGGAAGGCGACCTCCTCATGCCGCCCCTTGGCCTTGATGACCAGCGAGCGGTCGTCGGCGGAGTCGCGGCCGCCGGGAAGGGTGCCCTGCAGCACCAGCACGCGCCCGTCCCAGTGCGCCGCCTCCAGACGCGGCCGGGGGACCGACACGTGGATGAGCGCGCTGCCGCGCCGGTCTTCCTCTACGGCGAGGCAGTGGTCGCCGTAGAGATGCGGGTGGGCCTCGCCCCCGGCGAGCGTGAGCGCGCGGGGTCCGCCGGAGACGTCGCTCCCGGCGGTCCCGGTGTCCCCGGCGGACCCGACCGCGCGGATCTCCCAGCGTTCACCGACCGCCGGTCCCCCGGAGGCGCGCCTTCGCTCCTCGAACCCGTCGGCCAGCGTGTCCACCGGGACCGGGCACCGGAAGCGCCCGTCCGCGCCGACGTCCAACGGCACCTCCAGGGTGCGGTCTCCGGGCAGTCGGCGCAGCCGGAGGGCGGCCCCGGGCGGCGGGTCGGCCAGCACGCCCTCCAGCACCAGGTCGCCATCGTGGAGCGTGTGCCCGGTGACCGCGGCGGACCCGTCGCTCACGAGCAGCCGCAGCCCGCCGACCCACACCGGGCGGGCCGTGAGGCCGGGGCCGACCTCGGCCGTCTCGGGGCGGCACGGCGCCCCCGCCACGGGGTGGGCGAGCGCGGCCGTGCGGGTGATGCCCCGGTTGAGCACGGTCAGCTCGATCCACCACTCGCCCGTCCCCGGGGACCGCCCCGCGGCCAGAGCGCGCGGGTCCACGGTGACGCGGTAGCCGCCCCAGTCGTGGCGCGCCCCGGCGTCGTCGGGCCCGGCGGTGTACTCGGCGGCGCGCAGGGACTCCACCGGCAGGCGGGTCCGCCTCCCGGTGGCCGCGTCGACCGCGTGCGCCCGCACGAACTGCTGGTAGCGGCGGTTGGGCCGCAGGTGCTTCAGGCAGACCCGGCCCTCGACCACGAGCCGCCCGTCCTCCCAGGCGACCCGCTCGGCCTTCTGCCGCAGCACCAGCTCGTCGTCGAGCCGGTAGATCCGCCGGGGGACGCGGGCGCGGCGGTCGTCCTTGAAGGGGTAGTCGCCGTAGAACCGCAGGCCGTGCCGGACGGCCCGGACCCGGCGGCGACCGCCGTCCCTCTCGAACGCCAGGACGTGCAGCAGCCGGTCGATGTCGCGGCGGCGCACCAGGTGCCATTTGAGGCGCTCGAAGGCGGGCAGGCGGGTGAGCGTGCGCGGGTGGCCGCGCCGCATGTACTCCCCGGCCAGGTCGCAGAAGAGGGCGCGGAAGGCGTCGTCGGCGTCGCCGAGGAGCTGCAGGAAGATGCGCAGGTCGCTGCCGAGGGCGATGGCGTCCCAGCGCAGCCGGTCCTCGGGGCGGCCGTGCCCGGCCAGGAAGTCGGCGGTGGCGCGCACCGCCCGGTACCGGTCGCGCAGGCCCTTGGGGTGCAGGCGGTCCTGGGTGATGGACGGGTCGTCGCCGGGGCGCTCGCGCCACAGGTAGACGGGGGCGGTGTGCACGTCCACCCCCGAGGCCAGGAAGTGCGCGGGGATGGCGACGCTGATGTCCTCGTAGAGGACGCCCTCGGGGAAGGCGAGGCCGTGGCGGTCCCAGAAGTCGCGCCGCCACACCTTGTTGGTGGCCAGCCGGTCGGTCAGCAGGTTCTCCCGCCGGGTGACGTGGGTGCCGACGGCGGCGTGCCGGAAAATGCGGCGGTGCATGGGGGACTGGCTGCTGCCGAGCTCGTTGTAGCGGTGGACGTTGCCGGTGGCGAAGTCCGATCCGCTCTCCTGGAGCCCGGCGACCATGGCGCCGAAGGCGTACGGGGGGATGGCGTCGTCGCTGTCGACGAAGGCGAGGAAGTCGCCGTCGGCGTGGCGCACCCCGGTGTTGCGTGCCGCGCCGAGCCCGGCGTTGTCCTGGCGGACGATCCGAACCCGCGGGTCCCGTTCGGCGTGCTCGGCGGCGATGCGGGCGCTGTCGTCGGGGGAGCCGTCGTCGACGACGACGATCTCCAGGTCGCCGAGCGTCTGCCCGCGGAGCGAGTCGAGGCAGGCGCCGAGGTACCTCTCGACGTTGTACACGGGGACGATCACGCTGAGGACGGGCATGCGCAGTCCAATCGGAGCCGTTCCGGCGAACCGGACACAACGTGTCCATAGAGTATCTATGCAACTACGCAGAGTCATTTTCCGAGGTGTATGACACGCATTTCCGGCATGATCGCCCCGCCCGGCACCCGGGCGCCCGTGATGTCGGCCATCGGGGCAGAGGCGGCTCGGCTGGTTCCCCGCTGACGGGCCATGGCCGGGCGGCGGGCCTCTGCGGTGCGGGGTGGATGGCGGCGACGACGGAGGTCGGCGGCCCTACCTGCGGGTCAG
>NZ_JAQFWP010000029.1 GCF_027706745.1 Nocardiopsis suaedae
TGCACCTGGCGGTGCGGGCGCTGCGCGGCGGCGAGTGCGACAGGGCGCTGGCGGGCGGGGCGTGCGTGATGGCGACCCCGGAGATGTTCACCGAGTTCAGCGCGCAGGGAGGGCTGGCCCCGGACGGCCGGTGCAAGCCGTTCTCCGCCGGCGCCGACGGCACCGCCTGGGCCGAGGGCGCGGGGATGGTGGTGCTGGAGCGGTTGTCGGATGCGGTGCGTGGGGGGCGTCGTGTGCTGGCGGTGGTGCGGGGGTCGGCGGTGAATTCGGATGGGGCGTCGAACGGGTTGACGGCGCCCAGTGGTCCGGCGCAGGAGCGGGTGATCGCGGATGCGTTGGGTGATGCGGGGTTGGGGCCGGGGGATGTGGACGTGGTGGAGGCGCACGGGACGGGGACCAGGCTGGGGGACCCCATCGAGGCGGGCGCCTTGGCGGCGGCGTACGGGCGCGGCCGGGAGCGGCCCCTGGTCGTGGGGTCGGTCAAGTCGAACATCGGGCACACCCAGGCGGCGGCCGGGCTCGCGGGGCTGATCAAGTCCGTGCTCGCGATGGGGCACGGGCGCGTCCCGGCGACGCTGCACCTGCGGGAGCCGGCGCCGCACATCGACTGGGGGAGCAGCGGCCTGGTCCCGGCGGCCGAGGCGGTGCCGTGGCCGGAGACGGGGCGGCCGCGCCGCGCGGGGGTGTCGTCGTTCGGTGTGAGCGGCGCCAACGCCCACGTGGTGCTGGAGGAGCCGCCGACCGGCTCCGGGGCGGCAGGGGAGGTGCCCACTGAGGAGGAGGGCACCGGCGAGGAGCGCGCCGGAGGGCAGGGGCGCACCTGGCCGTTCGTGCTCTCGGGGGCCGACCCGCAGGCCCTGCGCGAGCAGGCGCTCCGCCTGGCGGACCATGTGCGGGCGAACGAGGGGTACCGGCTGCGGGACGTGGCCTACTCCTTGGCCACCACCCGCACCGCGATGGCTCGGCGCGCCGTCGTCCTCGCGGACGGCCGGGACGCGCTCCTGGACGGCCTGGCCAGGGTGGCCGGGGGCGAGGACGTGGTCGTTCCGCCGTGCCCGGGGGCCGATCCGGGGCCGCGGACACCGCCGTCCCCGGGCCCCGCACCCCGCTGCGACCCCGACGGGCCCGTGTTCGTCTTCCCCGGGCAGGGGACGCACTGGGAGGGCATGGCCGCCGGGATGCTCCGCGACTCGGCCGCCTTCCGGCAGGCCCTCCACGCCTGTGCCGACGCCCTCCGCCCGCACGTCGGCTTCGATCCCGTGGCCGTCGTGCGCGGCGATCCCGGCGCGGCCCCGCTCTCGCGGGTCGACGTCGTCCAGCCCGCCCTGTGGGCGGTCATGGTCGCCCTCGCCGAGGCCTGGCGCGCCGAAGGCGTCGCCCCGTCGGCCGTCGTCGGCCACTCCCAGGGCGAGATCGCCGCCGCCTGCGTCGCCGGGGCCCTCTCCCTCGAGGACGGCGCCGCCGTGGCCGCCAGGCGCAGCGCGGCCCTGGTGGAGCTGGCGGGCACCGGCACGATGGCCGCGCTCGCCCTGCCCGAGGAGCGGGTGCGCGCCCTGCGCGCCCCGGTGCACGTCGCCGCGCTCAACGGCCCCGGGTCCACCGTCGTCTCGGGCACCGTCGAGGCCGTCGACGCGGCCGTGGCCGAGTGCGGGGCGGCCGGTGTCGACGCGCGCCGCATCGACGTCGACTACGCCTCGCACTCGCCGCTGGTCGAGCCGGTGCGCGAGCGGGTCGAGCAGGCCCTGGCGGGCATCGCGCCCCGGCCCCCCGAGGTGCCGTTCCACTCGACCCTGCTCGGCCGCCCCCTGGACGGGGAGCCGCTCGACGCCGCCTACTGGTACCGCAACCTGCGCGGAACGGTCCGCTTCGCCCCGGTGGTGCGGACCCTGGCCGACGCCGGGAGCGGCCTGTTCATCGAGGTCAGCCCGCATCCGGCGGTCACCCCGGCGGTCTGGGCGACGCTGGAGGAGGCGCACGCCCCCGGCGCCGCCGTGGGCACCCTGCGCCGCGGCGAGGGCGGCGGGTCCCGCTTCACCGAGGCCGTGGGGGAGGCGCTGGCCCGGGGCGCCGCCGCCGACCCGCGCCGGGCCGAGGGCGGCGGGCGGCTGCTCGCCGCGGCAGCGGCGGCCTTCACCCGGGGCGCCCCCATCGACTGGGGCCGCTTCTTCGCCGACGGGCGCACGGTGCCGCTGCCCACCTACCCCTTCCAGCGGCGGCGGTACTGGCTGGCGCCCGCCCGCCGCCCCGGTTCCGCCGCGGCGGCCGCCGACCCCTCCGAGGGCGCGTTCTGGGAGGCGGTCGACCGGGAGGACGCCCACCGCATCGCCGAAGCCATCGGCGTCGACGGCGGCGAGCCGCTGAAGGCGGTGCTGCCCGCGCTCGCCGACTGGCGCCGCCGCCGCTGCGCCGACCGGGAGCAGGACGCGCTGCGCTACCGCGAGGAGTGGGTGCGCACCCCCGCGGCCGGGCGGTCGGCCCTGGAGGGCACCTGGCTGCTGGTGGCCGAGCGCGGCGGAACCGGTGCGGCCATGGCCCGCGCCTGCGCCCGCCGGATGGAGGAGCACGGCGCGCGCACCGCCCCCGTCGAGGTCGACCCCGGAACCGGCCGCGAGGGGCTGCGCCGCGCGCTGGCGGGCGCCCCCGGGCCGGTCGCCGGGGCGGTCTCCGTCCAGGCGACCGGAGAGCAGGGCCCGGCCTCCGCCGCGGCGCTGCTCCAGGCGCTCGGCGACGCCGCCGTCCCCGCACCGCTGTGGTGCGTCACCTCCGGGGCGGTCGCGGCCGCGCCCGGAGACCGCGTCGGCGACCCGAGGGACGCGGCCGTATGGGGGCTGGGCCGCGTCGCCGCCCAGGAACACCCCGCCCGGTGGGGCGGGCTGGTCGACCTGCCGCCCGGCCCGAGCGGACGCGACCTCGATGTGCTGTGCGCGGCGCTCGCGCGGCCCGGCGGGGAGGACCAGTTCGCGGTCCGCCCGCAGGGCCTGCTGGTGCGGCGGCTGGTGCGGGCGCCCCTGGAAGGGGCGGCCCCGCCACGGCGGTGGCGCCCCTCGGGCACGGTCCTGGTCACCGGCGGAACCGGCGCGCTCGGCGCGCAGACCGCCCGCCGCCTCGCCGCGGCGGCGGACCCGCCGCACCTGCTGCTGGTGGGGCGGCGCGGGCCGGACGCGCCCGGCGCCGCCGGCCTGGCCGACGAGCTGCGCGCCGCGGGGGCGGGCGTCACCGTGGCCGCCTGCGACGTGGCCGACCGCGCGGCCCTGGCCCGCGTGCTGGAGGGGATCCCCGCCGAGCGGCCGCTGACGGCGGTCGTGCACACCGCCGCCGAGCTCGACGATGCCCCGGTCGACGCGCTCACCCCCGAGCGCATCGGACGGGCGCTGCGGGCCAAGGCGGTCGGCGCCCTCAACCTGCACGACCTCACCCGGGACGCGGAGCTGGACGCGTTCGTGCTGTTCTCCTCGGCGGCGGCGCTGGTCGGCGTCTCCGGCCAGGGCAACTACGCGCCCGGCAACGCGGTGCTGGACGCGCTCGCCCACCACCGGCGCGGTCTGGGGCTGGAGGCGGTGTCGGTGGCCTGGGGCGCCTGGGCCGACCAGGGCATGGCCGCCGACGGCACCGGGGACCGGCTGGTCCGCCACGGCCTGCCCGGCATCGACGCGGCCACGGCGGTCGAGGGGATGCGGCGGGCCGTCGAGCACGGCGACACGGCGGTGGCGGTGGCCCGCTTCGACTGGTCGCGCTTCCCGGCGGCCTTCACCGCCGTGCGGCCCTCCGCCCTGCTCGACCTGATCCCCGAGGCGGCCGCGGGCGGAGCGGACGGCCCCGGCGGCGGGGGCGGGTCCGGCACCCTGCGCGGGCGGGTGCAGGCCGCGGACCGTTCCGAGCGGCGGCGCCTGCTCCTGGCGGCGGTGCGTGCCGAGGCCGCCGCGGTGCTGGGGCACCGCGCCCCCGGCGACCTCGCCGACGACCGCAGCTTCAAGGACCAGGGCGCCGACTCGGTCACCGCCCTGGAACTGCGCAACCGGATCGCCGGGGCGGTGGAGGAGCGGCTGCCCGCCTCGGTCGTGTTCGACCACCCCACCCCCGCGGCGCTCGCCGCCCACCTGGACGGCCTGCTGTCCGGGGCCGCCGACGGGCCGGACGCCGCCGGCCCCGCACGGGAAGGAGACGAGGAGAGGCTGAACCGTGCCCTGGCGGTGCTGGAGGAGGTGCTGCCGGGGCTCAAGGAGGGGGCGCCCGCGCGGGCCGCGGCCGAGGAGCGGATGGAGGCGCTGCTCGCCGGCGTGTCCTCGGCCTCCCGCGACGAGCTGTTCGCCCTCATCGACGAGGAACTCGGCGACGCGTGAGCCGCGCCGCACTCCCCCCGAAATCCCCGAACGGAGACGCCGCATGGCCGACGATGCGAAACTCCTCGACTACCTCAAGCGCGCCACCGCCGACCTGCGCCGCACCCGCGGGCGCCTGCGCGAACTGGAGGAGGCGCGCCGGGAACCGATCGCCGTCGTGGCGATGGCCTGCCGCTACCCCGGCGGCGCGGACACGCCCGAGGGCCTGTGGTCCCTGGTGCGCGGCGGCGGCGACGCCGTCGCCCCCTTCCCGGACGACCGGGGGTGGCGGGACGTGCGCGGCTACGCCGACAGCGGCGGCTTCCTCAAGGGGGCCGACGCGTTCGACGCGGCGTTCTTCGGGATCAGCCCGCGCGAGGCGGCGGCGATGGACCCGCAGCAGCGGCTGCTGCTGGAGGCCGCCTGGGAGGCGGTCGAACGGGCCGGGGTGGACCCGACCGCGCTGCGCGGCACCCGCACCGGCGTGTTCGCGGGCGTGAGCCACCTCGACTACCGGGAGTGCGCGGCCGGCGCGGAGGACGAGGCCGAGGGGTACCTGCTGACCGGGACCGTGGGCAGTGTCGTCGCCGGGCGGGCGGCCTACGCCCTCGGGCTGGAGGGGCCCACGATGACGGTCGATACGGCGTGCTCGTCGTCGCTGGTGGCGCTGCACCTGGCGGTGCGGGCGCTGCGCGGCGGCGAGTGCGACAGGGCGCTGGCGGGCGGCGTGACCGTCATGAACGGGCCGTCGCTCTTCGAGGAGTTCTCCCGGCAGGGGGCGCTGTCGCCGGACGGCCGGTGCCGCGCGTTCGCGGCGTCGGCGGACGGGACGGGGTTCGCCGAGGGGGTCGGGCTGCTCATGCTGGAGCGGTTGTCGGATGCGGTGCGTGGGGGGCGTCGTGTGCTGGCGGTGGTGCGGGGGTCGGCGGTGAATTCGGATGGGGCGTCGAACGGGTTGACGGCGCCCAGTGGTCCGGCGCAGGAGCGGGTGATCGCGGATGCGTTGGGTGATGCGGGGTTGGGGCCGGGGGATGTGGACGTGGTGGAGGCGCACGGGACGGGGACCAGGCTGGGGGACCCCATCGAGGCGCACGCGCTCATGGCCGCCTATGGGAAGGGCAGGGAGCCGGGGCGGGCGCTGCGGATCGGGTCGGTCAAGTCGAACATCGGGCACACCCAGGCGGCCGCCGGGGCGGCGGGGGTCATCAAGACGGTGATGGCGCTGAGGCACGAGGTGCTGCCGGGGTCGTTGCACATCGACGCGCCGACGCCGCACGCGGAGTGGGACGGCACGGTGCGCCCGGTCGCGGAGAACGAGCCGTGGGCGCGCGCCCCGGGGCGGCCGCGCCGCGCGGGGGTGTCCTCGTTCGGCGTGAGCGGGACCAACGCCCACGTGGTGCTGGAGGAGGCGCCCGACCCGGACGAGAGCGGCGCAGGGGCGGGCGCGGAGGCGGGCTCCTCCGGCGGGTCCGCCGACCCGCTCCCGTTCGCGCCCCGGCCCGGCAGGCCGCTGCCGTGGGTGCTCTCGGCCCGCACCCCCGACGCGCTGGCCGCGCAGGCCCACAGGCTCGACTCCCACCTCGCCGGTCCCGCGGCGGCGGAGGGCCCCGCGGCCCTCGGGCGGGCGCTCGCGCGGTCCCGCACCGCGTTCGAGTACCGGGCCGCCGTCGTGGCCGGGGACGCCGACGCCGCACGCACCGGCCTGCAGGCCCTCGCCGAGGGCCGCACCGCCCCCGGCGCGGCCCCGGACGGGGTGCGGATCGTGCCCGGCGGGCGGGCCGGGGCACCCGGCCGCACGGTGTTCGTCTTCCCCGGCCAGGGCCAGCAGTGGGAGGGCATGGCCCACGACCTCCTGCGCGAATCCCCCGCCTTCGCCCACCGGATGGGCGAGTGCGTGGAGGCGCTGCGCCCGCACGTGGACTTCGAACCGCTGGCCGTCCTGCGCGGCGACCCGGGCGCGCCCGCCCTCGACCGCGACGACGTCGTGCAGCCGGTGCTCTGGTGCATGATGGTCTCCCTGGCCGCCCTGTGGGAGTCGTGCGGCGTGCGCCCCGACGTCATCATCGGCCACTCCCAAGGGGAGATCGCGGCCGCCTGCGCGGCCGGGGCCCTGTCCCTGGAGGACGCCGCGCGCATCATCGCCGTGCGGGGCCGCGCACTGCTGGCCCTGGCCGGGCGCGGCGCGGCCGCCTCGGTCGGGCTGCCCGTCGGCAGGATCGAGGAGTGGATCGCCGACGACGGCGCCGAGCTCGCCCCGGCGGCCATCAACGGGCCCGAGTCCGTGGTGGTGAGCGGCGATGAAGGCGACCTGGAGCGGCTGGAGGCCTGGTGCGCCGCACAGGGCGTGCACAGCAGGCGGCTGGCGGTCTTCTTCGCGGCGCACGGCCCGGCCGTGGAGGACGTGCGCGAGGACGTCCTCGCGGGCCTCGCCGGGGTG
The DNA here is from genome assembly GCF_027706745.1 of Nocardiopsis suaedae. Taxonomy (GTDB): domain Bacteria; phylum Actinomycetota; class Actinomycetes; order Streptosporangiales; family Streptosporangiaceae; genus Nocardiopsis_A; species Nocardiopsis_A suaedae. Next base: position 6,757 of record NZ_JAQFWP010000029.1, read on the forward strand.
CGGCCGCGCACCGCCCGGGTGCCGCTCGTGTCGTCGGTGACGGCCGGGCCGGTGGACGGGGCCGAGCTGGACGCCGAGTACTGGTTCCGGAACCTGCGCCGCCCGGTGCTGTTCGCCCCGGCGGTCGGCCGCGCCGCCGAGGACGGGGCGGGGCTGTTCATCGAGGTGTCGGCGCACCCGGTGGCGCGGGTCGGGCTCGCGCAGACGCTGGGGGAGGCCGGTGCGGCCGTGGGCACCCTGGCGCGCGGGGAGGGCGGCCCCGACCGCTTCCTGGCGTCGTTGGCCGAGGCCCACCGGCACGGGGCGCGCCCCGACTGGGACCGCCTCTTCCCCGAGGCGCGCGGCCCCCACCCCGACCTGCCCACCTACCCCTTCCAGCGGCGGTCCTACCGGCTGCGGCCCGCGCGGCCCCGGGGGGACCTGGCGGCGGCGGGGCTGGAGGACGGCGGCCACGCCATGCTCGGCGCGGCGGTCGACAGCCCGGGGGGTGAGCGCGCGGTGCTGACCGGGCGGCTGGGCCTGGCCGACCAGCCGTGGCTGGCCGAGCACGGCACCGGCGGCCGGCCGCTGCTGGCGGGGACGGGCCTGCTCGACCTGGCCCTGCACGCGGCCGCGGCGGCGGGGGCGCCGACGGTGGAGAGCCTGGAGCTGCTCGCGCCGCTGTGGATCCCCGCGACCGGGGACGTGCGCCTGCACGCCGAGGCCGGGCCGGGGCCGGAGCCGGGGGCGTGGCGGCTGAGGATCCACTCCCGGGAGGGCGAGGGCGACTGGCGCCTGCACGCCGAAGGCGTCGCGGTCGGGGAGGAGGCGGCCGACGGCCCCGCCGGAGGCGGTGGGCCCCGGGACGACGAGGCGCAGGACCACGCGTCCGCAGCCGAGGCCGGACGGGTCCCTCCCGGCGGGCGTGCACCGGACCGGGGCGGGGCCGACCGTGTGCCCGGTTCGGCGCATGAGGCGCCCCCCGGGAGCGCGGGGCCGGGATCTCCGGCGCATTCCTGGGCCGGCCACCCTCCGTTCCCTGCGCAGTGGCCGCCTCCCGGGGCCGAGGAGGTCCCCCTCGACTCCTCCTATGCGCGCATGGCCGAGATCGGCTACCACTACGGACCGGCCTTCCGCGGGCTCCGGCGCGCATGGGTGCGCGGGGAAGGCGTGGGGGCCGACGTCTACGGCGAGGTCCGTCTTCCGGACAGTCTGGAAGCCGACGGATACGGCCTCCACCCGGCCTTGCTCGACACCTGTCTGCACGCCATGATCGCCGTCCTCCCCGAAGTGCGGGGCGCGGGCGCCGCCTCCGCCGCGCGGGTGCGGATGGCCTTCTCCTGGGAGGGCGTCCGCCTGCACGCGGCCGGTGCCCGGGCCCTGCGGGTGCGCATCACCGAGACCGCCCCCGGCGTCCACCGGGTGACCGCCGTCGACCCCGCCGGTGCGCCGGTGCTCACCGCCGACGCCCTCACCATGCGGGATGCGGCCGGCACCTCGGCGGCCGAGGCCGCGGGGGCCGCCGCCTACCGGCTGGAGTGGCGCCCCCTGCCCGAGACGGAGGGCGCCGCCCCGGCCGCCCCCGCCGGCCTGGCGGTCCTGGGCGGCCTGCCCGCCCCGGTGGGCGGGACCGCCCACCCCGACCTGGCGGCCCTCGCCGCGCACGTCGACTCCGGCGCCCCCGCCCCCTCCGTGGTGGCCGCGCCGGTGCCGGCGCCCGACCCCGGGATCCCCCGCCCCCGCGGCGGCGCCCGCCCCGGCCCCGGCTCCGAAGCGCGCGGCGCCGTCCGGCGCACCCTGCGCCTCCTGCAGGCCTGGCTCGCCGACGAGCGGTTCTCCTCCTCCCGGCTGGCCCTGGTCACCCGCGGCGCGGTGGCCACCCGCCCCGGCGAGCCCGTCCCCGACCTGGCCGGGGCCGCCGTGTGGGGCCTGCTGCGGGCGGCCCAGACCGAGCACCCCGGCCGCTTCCTGGCCGTCGACGCCGACCCGGCGGCCCCCGGCGCCGCCGACCCGGCCCACGCGCTCGCCGCCGGGGAGCCGCAGGCCGCCGTGCGCGACGGCCGGGTCCTCGTGCCGCGGCTGGCCCCCCCGCGGCAGCGGCCCCCCGCCGACCCGGCCGACCGCACCTGGCGCCTGGTGCCGGACGGCAGCGGCCGCATCGACGGGCTGGAGCGCCGCCCGCACCCGGGCGCCGACGGCCCGCTCGCCCCCGACCAGGTGCGCATCGACGTGCGCGCCGCCGGGCTGAACTTCCGCGACCTGCTGCTGGCGCTGGGCTACTTCCCCGGCGGGGAGCCGATCGGGTTCGAGGCCGCCGGGACGGTCACCGCGGTCGGCGCCGACGTGCGCGACCTGGCGCCCGGCGACCGGGTGATGGGCCTGGTGGTGGGCGCGGTCGGCCCGGTCGGCACCGCGCACCGGGACACCCTGGCCCGCGTCCCCGACGGCTGGTCCCTGGCGCAGGCCGCGACCAGCCCCGGGGTGTTCCTGACCGCCTACCACGCCCTGGTCGGCACGGCCGCCGTCCGCCCCGGTGAGCGGGTGCTGGTGCACGCGGCCACCGGCGGCGTCGGCATGGCGGCCGTGCAGATCGCCCACCACCTGGGCGCCGAGGTGTACGCCACCGCCGCCGCGCACAAGCGGCACCTGCTGCGCGCCGTCGGCCTGCCCGAGGAGCGCATCGCCGACACCCGCACCCCCGGCTTCGCCGAGCGGTTCCTCGCCGCCACGGGCGGGCAGGGCGTGGACACGGTGCTCAACTGCCTGACCGGCGAGATGCTGGAGGCGTCGCTGCGCCTGCTGCCGCGCGGCGGCCGCTTCGTGGAGCTGGGCCGGACCGACCTGCGTGACCCCGCCGAGGTGGCCGAACGGCATCCCGGCGTGCGCTACCACTGCCTCGAACTGCCCAAGGTGGCCCCCGAGCGCGTCGGCGGCATGCTCACCGACCTGCTGTCCCTGTTCGAGCGCGGCCGCCTGCGCCCGCTCCCGGCCGCCTGTCTGCCGGTGGGGGAGATCGGCGCGGGCCTGCGGCGGCTGCAGATGGGACTGAACACCGGGAAGCTCGGGCTGACCGTGCCCCGGCCGCTCGACCCGGCCGGGACCGTCCTCATCACCGGCGGGACCGGCGCCCTGGGCGGCCTCGTCGCCGAGCACCTGGTGAGGGAGCACGGGGTGCGGAACCTGCTGCTGCTGAGCAGGGGCGGCCCCGGCGCCGCAGGGGCGGAGCGGCTCGTGGAGCACCTGCGGTCCCTGGGGGCCGAGGCGGTCGTGCGGGCGTGCGACGTCGCCGACCGTGCCGGCCTTGAGCGCGCCGTGGCCGCGGTGCCGCCGGACCGCCCGCTCACCGGGGTGTTCCACGCGGCCGCCGTCGTGGACGACGCGACCGTGGAGGCCGAGACCCCCGAGCGGTCGGGCCGGGTCTTGGCCGCCAAGGCCGAGGCCGCCTGGGCGCTGCACGAGCTGACCCTTGAGGACGACCTGGCGGCGTTCGTGCTGTTCTCGTCGGCGGCGGGCGTGCTCGGCAGCGCGGGGCAGGGCTCCTACGCCGCGGCCAACGCCTTCCTCGACGGGCTGGCCGCGCACCGGGCCGCGCTCGGACTGCCCGCACTGTCGCTGGCCTGGGGCCTGTGGGACGTGGAGAGCGGGCCCGCCGGGCGCCTCGGGCGCGCCGACCAGGCGCGCATGGCGCGCGCGGGCCTGGTGCCCATGCCCGCCGACGCCGGGACCGGCCTGCTCGACACCGGACTGGCGGGGGAGCGCACCCACCTGGTGCCCATGCTGTTCGACCCCTCGGGGCCGCGCGAGCACGCCCGCCGCGCCGGGGCGGTCTCCCCGGTGCTGGGCGACCTGGTGGCCCCGGCGCGCCCGCGGCGCCGGGCGCTGCGGGCCGCCGCCCCCGAGCGGACGCGGTCCCGGCCGGACGCCGCCTCGCTGGCCGCGCTCCCCGAAGCCGAGCGGTGCGCCGCCCTCCTGGAGACGGTGCGCGGGCACGCCGCCGAAGTGCTCGGCCACGCCGACGCCGCGGCCGTGCCCGCCGACGCCGAGTTCCTGGAGTCGGGGTTCGACTCGCTGACCGCGGTCGAGCTGCGCAACCGGCTCGCCACCGACCTGGGGCGGCGGCTCCCCGCGGGGCTGGCCTTCGCCCACCCGACGCCGGAGCGGCTGGCCGCGCACCTGGCGGAACTGCTCGCCGCCGACGCCCCTCCCGCCCCCGTCCCGCCGGCCGCGGGCGGGGAGAACCCGTCCCGGGAGGGGCACGGCCTGGTCGACCTCATGCTCCGTGCGTGCAGGACGGGCAGGGCGGCGGAGGGGATACGGATGCTGGAGGCCGCGGCGGCGCTGCGCCCGGTGTTCGAGTCGGCCCTCGACGCCGGGGACGTGCCGCCTCCCAAGCGCCTGGCATCGGGGCCCGGCTCGGCGCCGGTGCTGGTGTGCGTGCCGTCGCTGCTGATGAACTCCGGGCCGCACGAGTACGCGCGCTTCGCGGCGGCCGTCGAGGGGCGGGCCGAGGCGCTGTGCCTGACCCACCCGGGGTTCGCGGCGGGGGAGCGGCTCCCGGCGGCGGTGGACGCGCTGGTCGAAATGCACGCCCGCGACCTGCGCGAACGCGTCGACGGGCGCCGGTTCGCGCTGGTCGGGCGGTCGTCGGGGGCGTGGGCGGCGCACGCGCTGGCCGCCCAGCTGGAGAGCGCGGGCGTGCGCCCGGCCGGGCTGGTGCTGCTGGACCCGCCGATGCCCGACGACGGGCGCCTGCACGAGGTGGCGGCCCAGGTCCTGCTGGAGCGCGAGGAGGAGGTGCGCCTGGCCGACGACGCCCGGGCGACCGCGAGCGGCGGCCACCTGGCGCTGTTCCGGGGGTGGGCGCCGGAGCCCGTGGCGGCGCCCGCGCTGGTGCTGCGCCCGGAGGACGGCGCCCCGGGGGACGGCGGGCGGGTCCACCGCTTCACCTGGGAGCCGCCGCACGAGGCGGTGGTGACCGGCGGCGACCACCTGACGATGCTGGAGGGCCGCGCCGCGGACACGGCGGAGGCGGTCCTGCGGTGGCTCACAACGGCGGAGGACGGCGGCACGGCCCCCCGCCACCGGTGCGAACCGGTCCGCTGAGGAGGGGAAGGGCCGGTGGCGGGGTGTGGGCCCCCGCCACCGGTGCCCACAGCCGTCAGGGGCCGTCCTCCCCGCGTCCGCGCCGGATGCCGAACGCGTGGAGCAGATCGGCCAGGGCCTCCCTGCAGTCCCGGCGCCGGCGCGGATCCTTCGACAGGGCGATGGCCAGTGCCAGGATCGCCCCCACCGCCGTTACGGCCACGCACAGGACCGCGGCCGTGCCCACGGCGAGCGCCAGGGCCTCCCGGCCGCCTGGAAGGGCCAGTCCACCGGCCAGACCGCCGCCGAGCAGCAGTCCGGCCGGGGCCAGGGACGCGCGGGCGGTGGCACGGTCGGATGCGCCGGTGGGCGTTCGGGAGGACGCGGGAGAGGGAGGCGGCTCTTCGGACAAGGGCACCGGGTCTCCTTTCCGGAGAAACACGAAAGACCGGCCCGCGGAAATCGCGGACCGGCCTTCGGGTGTGGTCGGGACGGTGGTGGCCCGGCTGTGGAGGACCGGGGCGGGGACGGCGGAAATGAAAAAGGACCCCGGATCTTCCGGAGTCCTCTTATGATGATGGTCCGGTGAAGGTTGCCCTTTTCCTGGACGCGTCCGTTGATTATAGCATGCCGCTGTATCGTCGCCGGAGGTGAATAGCGCTACTGACGTGCGGGTTCCCGGGAATTCGAAATACTGCTGTGGGGTGGATCACGGACGATTCTCCCTCGGGAACGCGAGGCGGATCCGCCGATTCAGCCGCGTTCGTCGAGCCCGTCGAGCCATGCGCCGAATACCGCCTCCGCCGCCTCGGCGAGGGCCGGGCCGTAGGCCGCGGCGTCGGCGCGGACCGTGCGCGGGTCCACTTCTGCCGCCGCCAGCTCGTTCGCGTGGCCGATCAGCCACTGCTCGATCCGCGTGTGGTCGGCCTCCAAATGGAATTGCAGGCCCAGCGCGTTCGCTCCGAGGCTGAAGGCCTGGTTGGGGAAGTCCGGCGTCTCCGCCAGGCGCTCGGCTCCTTCGGGGATCGCGAACTCGTCACCGTGCCAGTGCAGCACCGGCGACCCGGCCAGGTGCTTCAGCGGCGACGCCTCCCCGGCGGCCGTCAGGCCGAGCGGAGCGTACCCGATCTCCTTGCGGCCCGCGGCGGTGACGTCCGCCCCCGCCGCGAGGGCCATGAGCTGGGCGCCCAGGCACACGCCGAGCGTCGGGGCCCCTGCCTCCAGGCGGCGGGCGACGGCCTCGGTCTCCCCGGCCAGGTAGGGGTAGGTGCCGGTCTCGTAGGCGCCGACGGGGCCGCCGAGCACCACCAGCAGGTCGGCTCCCTGGACGGTGTCCCCGTCGAGGGCGTCCACCCCGGCGTCGAGGTAGGACACCCGGTAGCCCCGGCGCTCCAGGATCGGGCCGAGGATGCCGAGGTCCTCGAAGGCGAGGTGGCGCAGGGCCACAGCGGTGCGGGTCGGTGCGGTGCTCATCGGGGCCGGGGTCCTTCCAGGCGTGCTGCGATCGGGGTCTTCGGGGGCGGGGCGGGGGTGCCCGTCGACGATAGTGGACGGACGCCCCATAGGAGAGAATCACCCGTGTGACCGGATGGTGGGTGGGGGACCTTCTGATCGGCGCCGCCGCGGCCGTGCTGGCCGTGTGGGCGGCGCTGGTCATCGGGCTGCTGGCGCTCCGCCCGCGCGGCGGGCTGCTCAAAGAGGCGGTGCGGCTGCTGCCCGACGTGCTGCGCCTGGTCCGCCGCCTGGCCGCCGACCGCGGCCTCCCGCGCGGGGTGCGTGTCCGCCTCTGGCTGCTGATCGCCTACCTGGCGCTCCCGATCGACCTGGTCCCCGACGTGGTGCCGGTGCTGGGCCACGCCGACGACGCCATCATCACGGCGGCCGTCCTGCGGTCGGTGGTCCGCCGCGCGGGCGCCGGCGCCGTGCGCGCCCACTGGCCGGGGACCGACGACGGCTTCGCCGCCCTGTCCCGGCTGACCGGCCTCGACGCGCACTGACGGTCCGGGGCGGATACGGGCCGCTCGTCAGTTGTGGCGGGCGGTCTCCAGCGGGCTCGTCGCGAGGTAGACCGTGTTGGAGGACTCTCCCCCTTGCAGGGGGTTGGGGAAGCGCACCTCCTCTGCGCGGGCGGTGGTGAAGACCTCCCTCAGCCGGGCGGTGAACCCCTCGTCGGGCGGGTCGTTCGACCACAGGGCGAACACCCCGCCCCCGGCCAGCATGCGCCGGGCGAAGGCGGTCAGGCCCTCGGTGGTGTAGAAGCCGGAGTGCTCAGGGTTCAGGACGTGCTCGGGGGAGTGGTCGACGTCGAGCAGCACCACGTCGAAGGCGCCTGCGTCGCCCTTCAGCGCGTCCGGCTCCTCGTCCCCGCGTGCGATGGCGAAGAAGTCACCGTGCACGAACGTGCAGCGCTCATCGGCGGACAGGACCGCACCCGCCGGGATGAGCCCCTCCTTGTGCCAGTCGATGACCTCGCCCAGCGCCTCGATCACGACCAGGGCGCCGACGCGGTCGTCCTCCAGCGCGGTCTGCGCCGTGAATCCGAGCCCCAGCCCGCCGACCGCCACCCGCAGCCCCCGTCCGGCGGCGCCCGGGGCGAGGCCCGGTTCCGCCAGGGCCAGGCGGGACATCTCCTCCTCGGCGGCGGTGAACGCGCTGGACATCAGGAAATCGTCGCCCAGTTTGATCTCGTGGACCTCGCGGCCGAGCACCGGGTCGAGCCTGCGGCGCAGGCTGATGTCGCCGATGGGCGTGGGGCGCAGGTCCAGCACCTGGAATCGTCGGCTCATGGGCGTCCTGTCCTGTCCGATGCGGGTCGCCGGGCCGCCCTGGGGTGGCGGCGGCCCGCGCCACGCTATCGGAGTCGGCCGCCGCCCGAGTGCACCGGCGCCGATTCCGTCACCAGTGCCGACTACGATCCGCGCGTCCGTGCATTCGAAGAGTCAGAGGTGGACCGGTGTTGTACAAGCCTGTCGTCGTCGCTCTGCGCAGGGACCCTGATCAGGGGTTGGAGCGGCGATTGGACCTGATCATGCGTCCCTTCGTCTGGGACCCCGATGGAGGCGGCACGGGGGAGACGGAGGAAGAGGAAGGGGCCGGCGCCGCCCGGTGCGACGGATGGCGTATCGGAGGCCGGTGGGCCGGGTGGTTCCTGAGCGCGGCGGGCCACCGCGGACTCGTCGACCCGGCGCCCTTCCCCGAGGACAGCCCGCTGGCGGGGCGCATCGCCCGTGACGGCGGCCCCAAGCGTCACCTCGACCTGGATCACGTCCGAGCGGCGGCCGAAGCGGAGGCGTGGCGCGGCTGGCCCGCGTTCGACGAGCGGCGGCGGTCGCCTTTCACGGGCCGGTTTCGCGAGCCGGAGACCGCCGCGTTCGTGCGGAGTTCGATCGGTACGCCGCCGCTGAGCGGGGCCGGGCCGTCGTGGATTCGGTACTGGTGACCCTGGAAGGGGAATGGGCCGAGGGGGACGGTCCGAGGTTCGGCGGCCACCCGTGCCGAATGGACGACTACATCGACGCCCTGGACGGCGATGTCTGGCTCGTCTGCCTCTGTGTCCACCACTGGGCGAGCTCCGCGGGCGGGCCGCCGGGTGTCCGGCGGCCCCCCCGACCGGTCTCAGAAGGCGTCGGGGTACAGCTCCTGGGAGATCTGTTCGACCGCGTCGATGTTGCCGAGCGTGCCCGGGAACAGGTGGCTCTTCTGGACCGCGATCAGGCGGCCCTCCTCCACGGCGGGCACGTCGGGGAAGGTCTCCTCCAGGTAGTCCCGGGTCTTCTTCTCCGAGTCGGCGTCCGACACGCTGAAGACGATGGCCTCCGGGTCGCGGCTGATGATCTCCTCCGGGCTGATCTCGGCGGCGAAGAAGTCGGCGAACTCGGGCGCGTCCGGGTCGAACACGTTGTCCCCGCCCGCCTGCGCGATGATGTCCGCCTCGATCCCGGCGCCGATCGCCTGCAGGGAGTTGCCGTCGACGAAGACCTGCGCCACCGACAGCCGGTCCACGCCGTCGAGCGCCGACTCCACGTCGGACAGCCGCGCCTCCGCGTCGGCGGACAGCTCGGCGGCGGTGTCCTCCTGGCGCAGGATCGCCCCCAGGTTCTCGATGTCGGTCAGCACGTCGGTCACCTCCGCGCTGCTCCGGCGGTCCAGGCACCCGCCGGTCGCCACGTAGGCCTGGGCGCCGTTGTCCTTCAGCTGCTCGATGCTGGCGAAGCCCTGCTCGGCGGTGAACTCGTACTCCGTCGGCGAGACGACGAGGTCCGGGGCCGCCGCCAGCAGGTCCTCGCGGGCGGGCGGCGCGTCGGTGCTGAGCACCGGGACGTCGGCGGTCCGCTCGGCCACGTCGTCCGGGAGCGCGGAGACGTCCGTCTGCGCCTGGCCGGACAGGGAGTCCGCGGCGCCGAGGCGGACGAGCAGCTCGGTCTGCGAGGGCATCATGCCGACGATGCTGCCGGGCGCCGCGTCGAACGACAGCTCGCGCCCGCAGTTCGTGACCGACACCGTCTCGCCCGAGCCGCCGCCCGCCTCCTGGTCGGCCGTGACCCCCGTCCCGCACGCCGACAGCACCAGGGGTGCCGCGGCCGCGGCGGTGAGCACGCCCAGTGGGCCCCGGCGGCGGGACCGGTTCGGCGGGGAGGAGGGGGAGGTGCTGCGGATCATGGGCGGATGCTTCCTTCCGGGGCTGTGAGGGACACCGGGGTTCCCTCGGGTTCGGGTGCGGTCTGCGGGCTGCGCGCGTCGAAGAGGAAGTGGCGCCGCCCCGACCGCGGGTGGTCGACCGCGGTGGAGTCGACGTCGAACGCCGACCGGATCAGTGCGGTGTCCAGGACCTCGGTCGGCGCGCCGAGCGCGGCCAGGCGCCCGTCGACCAGGACGCCGACCGCGTCGCACGAGCGCGCGGCCAGGTTCAGGTCGTGCAGGGCGACCAGGACGGTCTTGTCGGTGGCCCGGATCAGGTCGAGCAGTTCGAGCTGGTGGGCGATGTCGAGGTGGTTGGTCGGCTCGTCGAGGACGAGGACCGGCGTGTCCTGGGCCAGCGCGCGGGCGAACAGCACCCGCTGCCGCTCGCCGCCCGACAGCGCGGAGAAGGCGCGCCGGGCCAGGTGCGGGGCGCCGACCCGCTCCAGGGCGCCGAGGGCGACCGCCACGTCGCGGTCGGAGTCGTTGCCGAACCCGCGCCCGTGCGGGATGCGGCCGAGCAGCACCATGTCGAGGACGGGGATCTCGAACTCCTCGCTGTGCTCCTGCGCCATGACCGCCACGCGCAGGGCCATCTCCCTGCGGCTCAGCGAGGCGGTGTCCGCCCCGTCCAGGAGCACCCGCCCCGACGACGGGGCCGCGACGCCGGAGACGGCGCGGAGCAGCGTGGACTTGCCGCTGCCGTTGGGCCCCAGCATCCCGAGGACGGTCCCCGACGGGACGGAGACGCTCACCTCGGACACGACCCGCCGTCCGCCCCGGTGCGCGTCCAGGTCCTCGATGTCGACCCTCATCGGCCCACCCCCGCGCTCTCCGCGCGGTCGCGCCGCAGCAGCCACAGGAAGAACGGCGCGCCGACCATGGCGGTCAGCACCCCGAGCGGGATCTCCGACGGCTCGGCGAGGGTGCGCGCCAGCAGGTCGGAGGCGGCGAGGAACACCGCCCCGGCGAGCACCGCGACCGGCAGCATCCGCCGGTGGTCGGAGCCGACGATGATGCGGGCGATGTGCGGGATGATCAGCCCGACGAACCCGATCCCGCCCGAGACGGCCACGACCGCGCCGGTCAGCAGTGCCGCCGCGACGAGGACGGCCGTGCGCAGCCGGTCGGCGTGCACGCCCAGCGAGGCCGCCGCCTCGTCGCCGACGAGCAGGGCGTTGAGGGCCCGCGCGCGCAGCGCCGCGAACACCCCGACGGCGGCCAGCGCGGCGGCGGGCAGCGCCAGGGAGCCCATGGTGGCCGCCGACACCGACCCGAGCAGGAAGAACATGATGCTGAAGACGTTCTGCGCGTCGGTGGTGATGGTGAGGTAGCTGGTCACCGCGCTGAACAGGGACCCGAGCGCGACCCCGGCCAGGATCAGCCGCTGCGGCGCGATCCTCCCGTTCTTGCGGGCCAGGAAGTACACCGCGCCGGTCGCCATGAGCGCCCCCGCGAAGGCGGAGGCGCCGATCCCGAGGGAGCCGATCCCGATCCCCAGCACGATGTAGGTCACCGCCCCCACTCCCGCACCGGCGGAGACGCCGAGGATGTAGGGCTCGGCGAGGGAGTTGTGCACCACCGCCTGGATCAGCGCGCCCGCCAGCGCGAGGGAGGCCCCCGCCAGGGCGGCGAGCAGGGCCCGGGGCAGCCGGAACTGCCAGACGGCGTTGTCCTGCACCGTGGTCAGGGACCCGTCGGACATCCACGGCATGCCGGGCACCAGGTGCCCGGTGACGATGCGGAGGGCGTCCATCGGGGACACCGCGATGGTGCCGGTGCTCGTCGAGACCAGGACCACCGCCGCCAGCGCGAGCGCGAGAGCCGGGACCAGGATGCGGGCGGCGCGCACGCCCCGCAGGCGGGGAGCGCGGGCCGCGCCCGGACCGGGGGGAGCGGCGCGCCGTTCCGGCGGGCCCGGCGGGGAGTCGGGGGAGCGGTCCGGGGCCCTCACCCCAGGGCTCCGGTCGGTCGTCTCCGGCATGGAGTCACAAGCCCTTTCCGGCCTCAGGGGTCATGGTTCGGGGTACGGACGCCGACCGTGCCGGGCGGGCCGCCGTCGCGGCGAAGCCCAGGACGGCGGCGCCCAAGAGGTGCAGGCTGTCGAGGTGGTTGCCGCCGTGGCCGGTGCGCGGCGCGCGCCACAGGGCGGCTTCGCCGCCGGCGCGGCGCAGCGCCTCGACGACGGCCAGGGTGTCGTCGGCGGCCACCCGGGAGTCCTCGTCCAGCACGATGCCGAGGAAGCGGGGCGGTCCGGCGGCGCCGGCCGGCAGGTTCCTCGCGCGGTGCAGCGGGGAGATCCGCCGGAGGTGTTCGTTGCGCCCGTCCCGCTCGGGGCCGGGCTCTTCGGTGCCGTCCGGCCCGCCGAACTCGCCGATCCAGTGCCGTCCGAGCGGGTGCGCATCGAGGTTGAGCAGGTCGAGCGGGGCGGCGGTGCTGACCACCCCGGCGCACAGCCCCGGGGAGCCGAAGGCGCAGCTGGCCGCCACCACCCCGCCGTGCGAGGCGCCGACCAGGACGAGCAGGTCCGGCCGGGTGAGCCCGGCGGCGGTGAGCCCGCGCGCGACGGCGGCCAGGTCGTCGATGCCGCGTTCCTTGGCGGCGCCCCGCCCGGCCTCGCGCCAGGCGGCGCCGTGCTCGCCGCCGCCCCGGATCTGGGCGATGGCGTACCGGCCGCCGTGGCCGACCCAGGCCGGGACGGTCGGCTCGAAGGTGGCCAGGCTCGGGACGCCGAAGCCGCCGTAGCAGGTGAGGATCAGCGGGGTGGGCCCGGCCGCGTCCACCGGCGACGTGACCACGACGGGGACGTCCGTCCCGTCGTCGGCGGGGAAGGCGAGCCGCTCGGTCCGCGCGGGGACGGGTGCGGCCCCCTGTGCGGCGGTGGCCGGTTCCGTGGCCCGGTCGGAAGCCCGGTGCGTGCGGTGCTCCACGCGGCGGTCCTCGCACGGCTGCCCGGCGGCCGCGTGGGCGCGCGGGGAGGGTGCGGACTCGGCGGCCCCCTGCGCGGCGGTCCGGTCCGTGGGCAGGGAGGCGCTCTGCTCCCTTCGGGAGGCATGGCGCAGCAGCTCATCGGCCGCGACCACGCGCGGAGGAAGGACCGGGCCTTCGATCAGGACGTCGAACCGGTCCGCGTCGGCGCCCACGTCCGTCGCGACGGCCGGTTCGCCCCGGTACACCACCGGGGACTCGTCGACGGCCTCCCCCTCGCGGAGGCGCACCAGCACGCTGCGGCCCGCGCGCACTCCGGCCGCGAGCACCTCGCGCAGGGCGCCGCCTGCACGGGCGGCGACGGAGGTGACCCGCAGGGAGGCGTCCTCCCAGGACCACGTCTCGGAGCCGTCGCGCGCATCGAGGACGGTGATGCGCCTCCCGGTGTCCACCAGCACGCCGTCCCCCGCGCCGAGGACCCGGACGACCGCCGGGAACGTGCCGAGCACGGACCCCGTGGCGCGGTCGGTGAGCACGGTGGCGGCGCCGGGACGGCTCTCGGCCAGCAGCCCGCGCTCCCCGCCGGGGAACAGGCGGAGGCGCGCGCCCGTCGGCGCGTCCGAGGTGCGGACGGCCCCGGTCCGGGCGTCGAGTTCGACGAACCGGTGCGACCCGCCCGCCACGAGTTCGGCGCGGGAGGAGTCCTCGCTCCAGAGCACGGGGTCGTACCGGCAGCGCACCTCCGCGTACGTGCGCGCCCCGCCCGTCGCGGTGTCGACCAGCACCAGGGCGGCGTCCTCGTCCGCGCGCTCGGCCAGCTGGACGGCGATGCGCCGCCCGTCCGGGGAGGGCGCCATGCGCAGGATGTGCCCCTCGGGTTCGAAGACCGGCACGGCGCCGCCGCCCGCCGCGGCGCCGCCGACCCGGTAGATGCCGCGGCGCTCGCGCCCGGGGAGCCTGCTCAGGGCGAATCCGCGGTCGGGCAGGCCGGGGCGCCCGTGGTGCTCCCATTCGGCCAGTGCGGCGTCGAGGGCGGGGACGGTCTCCGGGCCGTCCGGGGACGGTGCGCCCGCCATCACCGGCCGACCGGGTCGAAGGCGCCGCCGTGCCAGTACAGGTGCCCGCCCTCGTCGAGTGGGCCGGGCACCGCGACGGTGTCGAACCGGTCCTCGCCGATCAGGTGGAGTTCGCCGTCGCCTCCCCTGGTCACCGCGGCGGTCGTCCCGGACGGGTCGAGGGCGACGGCCCTGCGCTGCGCGGGCGCGTCGCCGACCGGGTCCCAGGGCAGGTGCCCGGGCTCGGGCGGGTGCGACATCGCGGGGAGGGCCCTGCGGAACAGGGGCTCCGGCTCCGGGCCGACCCGGTCGATGACCGTCAGCGCGTCCCCGTCCGGGTGGATCGTGGCCACCGCGGCCCGGCCCCCGCCGAGCGCGAACCGGAACGCCAGGCCCGGCGGCAGCTCCAGCGCCCGCGCGTCACCCGTGGCGAGGTCGACGTCGACCAGGTGGTTGGTCCACTCGGTCCACCGCGCCGGGGAGGCCGGTCCGCCGCGGACCACCCCCACGGCGCGGCCGGTGGCCGGGTCGAAGCGCAGGTAGAAGGCGCGTCCGGGCACCGGCCAGGGCACGGTGCCGACCATGCGCGGCACCCCGCCCTCGACGGTGAACCGCTCCAGGCCCCGGCCCGTCGCGGTCGCGGCGGTCCCCGTGCGCTGGTCGACGACGTCGCCGTGGCCGTCGTCGGCGATGTCCTCGGCGACGGCGCCGGTGACGCGGGGCACGTGGGCGCCGGTGCCCAGGCACCGGGCGAGCGGGAGCGCCTCGACGGCTCCGGGCTCGCGGTGGCGCAGCACGACCGTCGGCGCGCCGTCCTCCCGGTCGGGCACCACCAGCGCGCCGGGCTCGCCCGTGCGCGAGCGGAACCGCACCGCGTCCCCGCTCTGCAGGTCGGCGACGGTGACGACGTCGCTCCACGGGGCCTCGTGGGCGCCGAGGCCGGTCGTCACCACCACGTAGCGCCCGGAGGGGTCGCAGGCCAGGTGCTCGGCGGGGATCGCGACCGGGATGCGCCGCCCACCTCCGGGGCCGTGCACCACGAGCGCCCCGGAGCGGTCGTCGGCGAAGGCCCATTGCGCGTCGGTCGCGCCGTCGCTCGGCAGCGCCAGAACCCCGGCGTGCTCGGCGAGGTGTCCGCTGCTCAGGGGCCGCACACCGGTGCCGTCGGCGGTGTAGGTGCGACCCGCGCGGTGGTCGGCCACGAAGAGCTGTTCGGGATTCATGGGGGAAACGGTATTGGAAATGATTATCGTTCTCAAGTAAAGTGCGCACCGCTCCCACGGGAGTACGTGTCGGAACACGTCCGACACGTCCTGTCGCAATGAGAGGACACCGCCATGGACCAGCAGATCGCCACCGAGGTCGCCGAGTCCGAGCAGCTGGCGCACCTGTCGGCCTCGCACTCCAACGCCCTGGTCGCCAACCCCTTCGACGAGGCCGTGGCCGTCGAGGCCGAGGAGTCCGAGCAGCTGGCCCACCTGTCGGCCTCGCACTCCAACGCGCTCGTCGCCAACCCCTTCGAGTGACCGGATCCGGCCGAACCGTCTGACCGCGCCGCCGCCCCCTGAGGCGCGGCCGGTCCGACCTGGAACCCCGGTGGGGGGGTCGGCGGACCGCCCGACCGGGCCCCTGTCACGAGAGAGGGCGCAGATGACCACCGACCCCCGCATCGCCCGCGTGCCGGGAAGCGGCGCCGACGCCCTCCTCGGGCGCGACGGCTCCGGCGCCGTGCGCACGTCCTCGGGCCGGTTCCTCCGGCTGCAGAACCCGGCGCCCGGCCTCATCGGCGCCCTCACCGGAGAACCGGGGGAGGACACCGGCGGCGGCGACGGCGCCGCGGGCGCCGCGTACGCGGAGAGGCTCGCCGCCGAGATGGCCGCCCGCGAGACCGACGACGCCGAGCGCCGCTGGCCCGGCGGACGGCGGGACGTCGCACTGGTCGGACAGGGCGCCCCCGTCGACGCGCTGGCCGGCGCCCTGGCCGAATGGGGCCTGTCCGCGGCGCGCTTCCCCGCCGCTGCGGACCTGCCCGCCGACCGCGCCTGGGACCTCGTCATCGCCTACGCCGACGCGCCCCGCGAACGCGCGGGATGGGACGCCCTCGACGGGCTCCCCGAGCGCGGCGCCGCCTGGCTGCGCGCCTACCGCGAAGGCGGGGTGTGCTTCGTCGACCCCATCGCCGTCTCGGCCGAGGACCCCACCGCCGAGCAGGTCCGGCGGCGCCGCCTGGCGGCGAGCCCCGTGCCCGGCGACCTCGACGCCTGGCAGCGCGGAGCCGCCGCCTCCTCCGACGCCCCTGAGCCGCTCTCCTCGGCCGCGTCCACCCTGCTGGCCGGCCGGATGCTCACGGTCGCCCTCGCCTGGGCGCAGCGGACGGACGCGCTGGAGGGGTACCGCGGCACGCTCTTCAAGTTCGTCTCCGCGAACGGGGCGCTCACCGAACACCCGGTACTGGCCTACGACGCACCGCCCGCCATCGACGGCGCGGCGCCCCGCCCCTCATGACGGACGGGCGCGGGCACCGCGGACACCGCGGACACCAGCAGGGGAGCGACCACCGGTGCCGCATGCCGGACGGCACCCTCCTGCGCGGACGGTGGTGGCAGGCCGCAGGGGAGGCGCGGGGCCTCGTGCTGATCCGCACCCCCTACGGTGCGGACCGGCACGCCCCGACCGCGCGGTCGTGGAGCGCGCGCGGGTACCACTGCCTCGTCCAGGACGTGCGCGGACGGTACCGGTCGGAAGGGGAGTGGTCGCCCTACGCCCACGAGCACCGCGACGGGGGACGGGTCCTGGACCTGATCACCGCCGAACACCCCGGCCTGCCCGTCGTCCTCTACGGGGCCTCGTACGCCGCGCACGCCGCGCTGGAGGCCGCGCGCGCCGCCGCGGGACCGGGCCCGGTCGCGGCGGTCATCGCGCTCGTACCCGCGCTCGGCCTGGCCGAGACCGCCTGGGACGCCGACGGCCGGCCGCAGGTCCGGCACCGCATCGGATGGTGGCACGAGCACGGCCGCACCCGCCGCCCCGAACTCCCGCTGTCTCCGGACGAGCTCGACCAGCGCACCGCGCAGGCGCGCGAGCACGGCGTCATCGAGGCCGCCGACCACTGGGGCTGGACACCGGAGGCGCGTGCGGCCTGGCGGCGGCTGTGGACCGCCCCGCCGCTCGACCTGTCGGCGCGCTACAGCCGCGTCACCGTGCCCCTGCTGGTGATCAGCGGGGACGAGGACTTCTTCCACCACGACGCCCAGCGCCTGGCGGGCGCCTGGAACGCCCCGAGCCACTTCGCCAGCGGCCCCTGGGGGCACCTCCTCGTCGGCGGCATCGCCGATGGGGAACTGCGGGCCCGCATCGCCGGGGCCGGGGGGCTGAAGCACATCATCGACCCCTGGCTGTCCGCGCACGGGCTGCCCGGCGCCCCGGCGGAGTGGACCGGCATCCTCGCGTCCGCGCTCGCGTCGGCGCCCCCGGGCGCGCTGCGCACGCGGTCGCTTCTCGACCCCGTGTCCGGAGCCTGGCGCCACGAGAGGGCCGCCCATGCCTGAGCCTCCCGCTCTCGTCGATCTCGGGACAAACGCCCCTGCAAGCGCGGTTTCAGCGTCGATTCCCCCGAGATCAACGCGGGTCTCGCCCTGTCCTCCGCACCTCCGGCCGTAAGGAACCGCCGATGACCCTGACGAAGACCGACGCCCACCCTCCGGCCGCGCCGGACGCGGCGGCCGACCGGCCGGTGCTGCCCGTCGACGCGCTGGTCGACCCCGAGTGCGGCATCATCAGATCCGTCCGGGAGGTGCCGCACCCCGCCGGGGCCCCGGCCTCCTACACGGCGATGACCGCGGCCGTCGCCGACGCGCGCCGCCTCGGCGAGTGGCCCGCCGACCGCGTCTCCCTGGGCACCACCTTCGGCGACGCCGGCCAGGCGAGGATCGCCGCCATCGCCGAAGGGGTCGAACGCTACTGCGGGAACTGGCTCCCCGCCGAACTCCCCCGGGAGGAGCTGCGCATCTCCACCCGCGCCGAGCTCCAGGCCGACGGCGCCGACGTGATCGGCGCGGCCGAACTGCCGGTCTTCGCCCCCTGGCAGTACGACCGCGACCGGTTCCCCTACCACCGGCTCACCGACGACACCCCGACCCTGTGGACGCGGTGCGGCGACCTCGACGGCACCCTGACCTGGGTGCCCGCCTCGCTCGTCTACCTGAACTGGCGGCAGTCGCGCTTCCGGCACCTGCCCCGCACCCACCACCTCAACTACGCGGGCATCGCCACCGGCCAGGGCGCCGACGACGCGCGGGACCGCGGGGTCCTGGAGGTCGTCGAGCGCGACGCCCTCGAACTGTGGTGGCACCTGGACGGGCCGACCTTCGGCATCGACCCGGCGAGCGTCCCCGGGCTGGAAGAGGACCTGGGCGCGAGCCCGCTGAAGGTGTCCCTGGCCGCCATGCCGTCGGAGTTCGCGCCCGCCGTCGCGGCGCTCGTGCACGACGGGGAGCGCGGAATGTACGCCGCGGGCTTCTCCGCCTCCTGCGACCCGGTGCGCGCCGCCCGCAAGGCGGTCCTCGAAGCGGTCCACACGTGGGTGTACACCCAGGGCTGCACCGCCGCCGACGGGTGGGTGTTCCGCGCCGTCGAGCAGGGCCTGATGGCCCGCGGGCTCTACCTGGACTTCCGCGAGGACGCCTCCTACCTCGACGCCGCCGGGGACCAGTGCGGGAACATCATCGACCTGGGCGCGCACGTCCAGCTCTGGCTCGACCCGCGCATCCACGGCGAGGCACGGCGCTTCACGGAGCCGGACCTCGGCATCCGGCCGATCACCGCCATGGAGCCGGTCGAGATGAGGGAGGTGTACCGGCGCCTGGCCCGGCGCGGCCACCGCATCCTCACCCGCGACCTGACCACGTCCGACATCCGCCGTACGCCGCTGCGCGTGGTGCGGACCCTCGTCACCGGGCTGGTCCCCAACGCGCCCGCCGCCTTCGCCTACCTCGGCATGCCCCGCTTCCAGGAGGCCGCCGCCGAGCGCGGGTGGCGCACGGAATGGGACGGCGGCCCGGACGACTTCACGCTCATCCCGCCCCCGCACATGTAAGGCTCCCGTGTTCTCCACCGACCATCCGACAGCGGCGCCGCCCGGCATTGCGCCCGGCCTTCCGCCCGACCTGGCGCGTGCTTGGGCCGCCGACCCTCCCGGGGCGGCGCGCCCTCCCGGGCCGCGCGTGAACCCGTGGCGTGCGGCCGGCGCCGTCCCGGCGGCGGTGCCCGAGCGGCTCCGGGACCTGCTCGACGGCCTGTGGTCCGGACAGGGGTACCACCGGCTGGACGACGGGACCGCGACCGCCGTCCTTAGGCGCCCGGTGCCCTCCGCAGGCGGGGCCTACCCGGTGCAGACCCACGTGGTCGTCGGCGCCTCCGCGGCGCGCGGGGGCGGCGGGCGCTCCCTGGAGCCGGGCCGGTACGTCTACGACCACGACCGGGACACGCTGCTCCGGCGCGATGGAGCCGCTGGGCCGGGGGCGGCGACCCACGTGGTCCTGACCGTGCAGCCGGGCCGGAGCTACGGCCGCTACCGCCACCGGGCCTGGCCGCTGTGGATCGCGGACACCGCTTACGCGCTCGCCGCCGTGGAGTTCCTGATCCGCGCGGGACGCCCGCGCCCCCTCACCGTGCGCCTCGGCCCGGGGGCGCCGCTGCGCCGCCTGCTCGGCGTCCCGCGCGCGGGCGAGCACGCATGGTGGACCCGGAGCGGGCTCGCCCCGGAGATCCCGCTCGCGTCGGTCGAGCTGCCGGAGACGTGGGCGGTGGACGCCGGACGCCGCGACGCCTTGGCCGCGCGCCGCTCTCCGGCGCTCAGTGAATTCGCCGCGGCGGCACGGGCCCGGCCGCCGCACGCCGCCGGGGCGACCGGTGGGCCCCTCGGGGCGCGCTCGGTGGCCGAGGCGTCCGGGCAGGCGTGGGTCCTCGGGGCCCACCGCCTGGAGGCCTGGTCCGTCCCGGTGGACGCGGACGCGCCGGCCGCCGCCGTCGCCGACGTGCTGTGGCGGGCGCACAGGGAGGCGGCCCACCTGTGCTACTCGGGCGTGCTGACGGGGGACCGGCGCTCTCGGCCCGTGTCCGGCTTCCGAGCGGCGAACGGCCGCTGGATCGTGCACGCCCTGGCGATGCTCCCCCCACGCCCGGATGAGGAGGCCGCGGCATGATGATCGTCCGAGAGCTCTGGCGGGAGGCGGCCCGCTTCCCCGCCGCGCTGGCGTGGAGCACCGGGCTGCTGGCGCTCGTGTTCCTCACCCACGTCGCCCAGGCCGTCGCGATCGCCTGGTCGATGTCGGCCGTTCTGCGCGGGCGGCCGGAGGACGTGCTCGCCGCGCTGGCGCTGATCGTCGGGATCGCGCTGGCGCGGACCGTGCTCTCGCTCGTCCAGGCCTCGGCCGCCGCCGGGCTGGGCGGCCGCGTCCGGCAGGCCCTGCGCCGACGCGCGATGCGGGCCGCCCTCGTGCCCGAGCGGCTGCACGACACCGACGCCCGCGACGGGTCGATGCGGTCCGCCCTCGGCGACGGCATCGACGGCACCGACGCCTACGTCTCCAAGTACATCCCCGCCATCGCGCAGGTGTTCCTGGCCTGCCCGGTCATCGTCGCCGCGCTGGCGGTGCTCTCCCCGGCGGCGGGGCTGTGCGTCGCGGCGGGGATCGTACTGGCGCTGCTGGGGCCGATGGCGTGGAAGCGCATGATGGCCCGGCGCGGCCTGGACCACTGGGACAGTTACGAGGACCTCGGCTCCGACCTCCTCGAATCCCTGCGCGGCATGGCGACCCTGCGCACCCTGGGCGACGTTCCCGGAACCCGGCGGCGGCTGCACGCCCGCTCCGAGGCGCTGCGCCGCGCCACCGAGCGGGTCATGCGCGTCTCCCTGGCCGAGACCGCCGTCATCGACTTCGCGGTGCAGGCGGGCGTCGTCGCCGCGGCGGTCGCGGCCCTCGGCCACGCCGCCGCCGGGCAGGGACCCGCCATCGAGGTGTACCTGATCCTGCTGCTCTCCTCCGAGGCGTTCCGCCCGGTCCGCGACCTGTCGCGGCACTGGCACGCCGGGTTCCTCGGGCTGACCGCCATACCCGGACTCGCCCGGATCGGCGCCTTCGCCGCCGGGAGCGGTGCCGCCGGGAGCGGCGCCCCCGGGGAGGGACTGGCCGGCGCCCCGCCGCACCCCGCCGGCCCCACCGCGGAGCAGGCCGGGGAGCTGCGCGTCACCGGGCTGGGCTTCGGCTACCCCGGCGCCCGCGACGACGTCCTCCACGACCTCACCCTGACCGCGCGGCGCGGATCGCTCACCGCGATCACCGGGGAGTCCGGAGCGGGCAAGTCCACCCTGTTCGACCTGGTGCTCGGCTTCCTGACCCCGGACAGGGGCGGCATCGCCCTGGACGGCCGCCCGGTGCGCCCCGACGACGTCGCCGTGGTCTCCCAGCGGCCGGTGCTGTTCGCCGGGAGCGTCCGTGACAACCTCGCCGCCACCCGCCCCGGCGCGGCCGCCCCGGACGACGCCGACCTCGCCGCCGCGTGCCGCTCGGCCGGGATCCTCGACGAGATCCGGCGCCTGCCGCACGGGTTCGACACCGAGGTCACCGAGGCGGGCACCAACCTGTCGGGCGGACAGCGCCAGCGCCTCGCCCTCGCCCGCGCCCTCCTCGCGCGCCGCCCCGTCCTGCTCGTGGACGAGCCGACCAGCGCCCTGGACGCGGCGCGCGCCGCGGAGGTCGTCGACACGCTGCACCGCGTCGCCCGCGACCGGATCGTCATCATGATCAGCCACCGCCCCGAGACGCTCACCGGCGCGGCCCACGTGCTGCGGCTGGACGCCGGACACCTGGAGAGGAGCGCCCCGTGACCACCGTGTCCGCGCTCCGGGCCCTGCGCGGCCTGCTGCCCGCCCTGCGCCCCGAATGGCGCGGGATGCTCTGGAGCTACCTGGTCGGCACCGCGAGCGCGCTCGCGCTGGCCGCCCTGACCGTCCTCACGGCGTGGGCGGTCGGCCGCGCCGTCGTCGAAGGCGCGCCGCCCGGACCCGCCTGGTGGGCCGCCGTCATCGGGCTCGTCCTCCTGCGCACCGTGCTGACCTGGCAGGAGATGGACGTCTCGCACGCCCTGGCCTACCGGGTGCTGGCCCGGCTGCGGATGGCGCTGTTCGACGCCTACGCGCGCAGCGTCCCCGGGCGGCGGCGCGAGCACTCGGGGCGGGCGGCGGCCGTCGCCATGGGCGACATCGAGAAGCTGGAGTTCTTCTACGCCCACACCCTGGCGCAGATCGGGGCCTCGCTCACCGTGTTCCTGGCCGCCCTGGCCACCGCGGCCGCCGTGCTTCCGCAGGCCGGGGCGGTCATGCTCGCCGGGAGCGCGGCGGTCGGGGCCTCGGCGTTCGCCTGGGCGCGCACCGCGCGGCGGCTGGGCGAGCAGGAGCAGCGCGAGCGGTCGGCCCTGTCCGCGCGGATGGTCGACGCGCTCGGCGCGCTGCGCGAAGTGCTCGCCTACGGGCTCGCACCGCGCATCGTCGCCGAGACCGACGCCGCCACGGCCGGGGCCGTGGCGACCGCGCGCCGCCGGGAGCTCGTGGCACAGCTGGTCACCGCCCTGCGGGAGCTGATCGTGACGGGCGTGGTGATCGGGGTCATCGCCGTGAGCGCCTCCGCCGCGGGCGTGCTGTCCGGGTCCGGCGCGGCGGAGGCCGGGGGGACGGGCGCCGCGCTGTCCCCGGCTCTGCTGCCCGCCCTGGTGGCGCTGGCCGTCGCCGGGGTCGCCGCGACCACGGAGGCCGCCACCACGCTCACCCAGCTCCACCCCCTGGTCGCCGGGGCCGACCGCGTCGCCGCCGGGATCGGCCGACCCCCGGTCGTGTCCGAGCCGACGGCGGCCCGGGGGCTGCCGGAGGGGCCGCTGGGGCTCCGCTTCCGGGAGGTGGGCTTCGCCTACGACGGCCGGGAGCCCGTGCTCGCGTCCTGGTCCGCCGAACTCGCGCCCGGCGAGCACGTCGGCCTCGCCGGTCCCTCCGGTGCGGGCAAGAGCACGGCCGTCGCGCTGGCCGCGCGCCTGTGGGACCCCGCCTCGGGGGCCGTCGAACTGGTCGGCGCCGACGGGCGGGCGGCCGCGCTCACCGACCTCGCCGACGCCGACCTGCGGGCCGCCGTCGCGCTGGTCGACCAGGACGCGACCCTGTTCCACGGCACGGTGCGGGAGAACCTCCTGCGCGGGAGCGGGCCGCGCCCCGACGCCGAGCTGGCCGCCGTGCTGGAGCGGGTCGGCGCCGACGGGTGGATCGGCCTCGACGACGGCCTGGGCGAGAGCGGGGTGCGCCTGTCCGGGGGGCAGCGGGCGCGGCTGTGCCTGGCCCGCGCCCTGGTCCGGGACCCGCGCGTGCTGCTGGTCGACGAGGTGACCGCCAGCCTCGACCCGGCGACCGAGCGGGCGATCTCCGATGTGATCGCCGGTTTCGACGGCACCGTCCTCATCGCCTCCCACCGGGCGGAGACCCTGTCCCGGTGCGACCGGGTCATCGGCATCGGCGCGTCGGCCGGCCGGGACCCCGAACCCGGCCTCCTGTGAGCGGCCGCCCGCTCCTTCAGGAGGGGCGGCCGGGGATCACGACGCGCGGGTCGGAGCCCCCGGGACACGGAGGCGGAGACGTTGACTTCCTCCCACTCCTGCAAGGAGGGGGGATTCCTACGGCTCGCGCCGTTGGGGTTCCTGCTTCGTCGCCGACTGCCCCGTCCGGGAGGACTCCCGTTGAGGTCTTACACCGGCTCCACAGGCAGATGCCGCCAGCCCGGCGGCCAGGATGTTGCGTGACGCGTTGATGTCGCGGTCATGCACGGTGCCGCAGCCGCACGTCCAGGTGCGGACATTGAGCGGCATCCTCGCCGCGACCGTTCCGCGATCCCCGCACAGCTTGCTGGACGGGAACCAGCGGTCGATCACGACGAGTTCACGCCCGTACCAGGCGCACTTGTACTCCAGCACCTTGCGGAGTTCCGTCCACGACGCATCCGAGATGGCGCGTGCGAGCTTGCCGTTCAGTACCAGGTTGCGGACGGTGAGGTCCTCGATCACGACCGTTTGGTTCTCACGGACGAGTCGAGTCGAGGGCTTGTGGAGGAAGTCGCGGCGCCGGTCGGCGATCCGAGCGTGGACGCCGGCCACCTTGCGGCGGGCCTTGTCCCGGTTCGCGGACCCCTTGGCCTTGCGGGACAGTTGTTGCTGGGCCTTGGCCGGCCGTGCCCGGTCCTTCCGCTCGTGCTTCGGGTTGGTGACCTTCTCCCCGGTGGACAGCGCTACCAGTGAAGTGATGCCCGCGTCGGTGCCGGCCTCCGCGTTCGTGGCCGGCGCCGGGGTGATGGCGTCGTCGCACAGCAGGGACACGAACCAGCGCCCGGCCGGGTCGCGGGAGGCGGGAGACCGTCACCGTCGTGGGTTCGGCACCCTCCGGGAGGGGACGCGACCAGCGGATGTCCAGCGGTTCGGACATCTTCGCCAGCGTCAGCCGCCCATCACGCCACGTGAACCCGGAGCGGGTGTACTCCGCCGACGCTCGGGACTTCTTCTTCGACTCGAAGCGCGGGTACTTGGCCCGCTTGTCGAAGAAGTTGGTGAAGGCCGTCTGGAGGTGTCGCAGCGCCTGCTGAAGCGGGACGGACGACACCTCGGTGAGGAAGGAGAGTTCCTCAGTCTTCTTCCAGCCGGTGAGCGCAGCCGACGACT
This sequence comes from Nocardiopsis suaedae, assembly GCF_027706745.1. Taxonomy (GTDB): domain Bacteria; phylum Actinomycetota; class Actinomycetes; order Streptosporangiales; family Streptosporangiaceae; genus Nocardiopsis_A; species Nocardiopsis_A suaedae. Next base: position 31,227 of record NZ_JAQFWP010000029.1, read on the forward strand.
GCACGTAGGAGACGCGGCGCTGCTCGGAGTACCAGGCCCGCGTGCGCTCCTCCAGTGCCCGGTTGTACACGAAGCGGACGCAACCGAACGTGCGAGACAGCTCAGCTGCCCGCTTGACCTGCTGCGTCATACCTCACGTTCTATCAGCTCCCATGTGAATGCCGGGTGTTGGCCGTGGACGCCGGTCCGCCCTGGCGGCGAACCGGTTTCGCCTGCCCCACTGCGCGGCAGCGGCCCGTTCGGTGGGCCCGGCGGGTGCCTCCAGGGCGGTGACGGGCCCCTGACTGATGCGGCGCGTTATGCGGTCGACCGCCTCCAGGCCGCCGGGGCGGTCGCGGGCGACGATCAGCCATTGGTAGGGGTGCACCGGGGCGGTGTCGATGCGGGCACGGAGGTCCATACCGGACTCCTTGGGGGAGAGGTGGTCCTGGGGCGGCGGTGGTCCCGGGGGAGAGAGCGTCAGCGGACGTCGAGGACGACGGTGCCGGGGCCGGACGGCCCGTCGGAGGCGTCGGAGGCACCGGTGCGGCGCACGACGCGGGAGACGCAGGTGCACAGCTTGTCGGAGGCGGCCTTCTGCCGCTCGCTGAAGAACACGTCGCGGTGGTCGACGGCCCCGTCGACCGCGAGGACGTCGACCTGGCACAGGCCGCACTCGCCCTTGCGGCAGTCGTACATCGTGTCGACCCCGGCGCGGTCGAGGGCCTCCAGGAGCGACTCGCCCGCCCCGACGGTCGTCTCGACGCCGAGCCGGGGGACCCGCGCGACGAACTCCTCGGCCTCGAACCAGCCGCTGTTGCCGAAGGTCTCGTAGCGCAGGTTCGGCAACGGCAGCCCCCTTTCGAGCCAGCGGCGGCGGACCGCGTCCATGAGGCGGATGGGCCCGCACATGTACAGCTCGGTGTGCTCGTCGACGCCGCCGACCAGGCCGGGCACGTCGAGCCCGGTGCCCTCGTCGTCGACGTGCGCCTCGAGCCGGTCGCCGTGCTCGCGCTCCAGCTCGCGCAGGAAGGCCATGCCCGGACGGCTGCGGCCGACGTAGACCAGGCGGTACTCCGCTCCGAGCCGCCGCAGGACGGCGGCCATGGCGCGGAGGGCGGTGATCCCGATGCCCCCGGCGAGCAGCACGTAGCACGGGGCGCCCACCCGCAGGGGGAAGTTCTGCAGGGGCGCGGTGACCTCGAGCGCGTCCCCGGGGCGGAGCGCGTGCATGAACGCCGAGCCGCCGCGCGAGGTGGGGGACAGGCGCACGCCCAGGGTCAGCTCGGTGCCGTTCGCGCCGGACGCGACGACGGAGTAGGAGCGGACCCCGGCCGGGCCGTCACCGGTCCGCACGTCGACGTGGGCGCCGGGGTCGGCGCGCACGGGCTCCTCCGCGGCGATGGTGATCCTGGCGATCCCCTCGGCCGCCGGTCCGGTGGAGACGACGCGGCCGCGCAGCCAGCGCACCTGGTTCGTGCCGCTCATCTCAGCGCACCGCCCCGGCGGTGTCCGGGGCGGCGGCCGCCCGCTCGGCCTCGACCATGCGCTGGACGATGCGGCGCACCCACATCCCCCCGGCGTCGATGTTGAGGTTGTAGAACTCGTGGCCGGGGTTGGCCTCGATCGCCTTCTGCTGGGCGGTGAGCATCTCCTCGTCCTCGCCGAACACGCCGTGGACGCCGTCGCGGAGCTGGGTCGTGATGAGCTGGCTCTCCAGGCGGTAGTTGCGCATGAACGCCCAGAAGTACAGCGCCGAGCGCTCGTCGACCGGGGAGATGGTGTTCATGACGAACCCGTTGACGCCCCGGCTGCGGTCGCCCTCGGGCGCGCCGGTCCCGGCCTCGGCGACGCCGACGTCGATGCGGATCGTCGAGGGCGCCTGGAACTCGATGATCTGCCAGCGGTCGACCTTGCCGCTGAAGCCGGGGAAGCGGTCGCGCATGTTCTTCAGCCAGAACGGCGGCGGGTCGATGCCGTGCATCCACCGGGTGACGGTGACGGTGTCCTCGTCGTGGGCGACGTCGAAGTCCGACCCGCTGAGCTCGGCCTGGCCGATCGTGGAGGAGTGGACGAACTCCTCGTGGGTGAGGTCCATGAGGTTGTCGAGCACGAGCTGGTAGTTGGCCCGGACGTCGATGGTGCGCCCGTCCCCGGCCCATTCGGGCGAGTCCATCTGGAACATGTCGGGGACGGCGCCGGGGTCGGCGAGCGTCGGGTCGCCCGTCCACACCCAGATGAACCGGTGCCGCTCGACGACCGGGTACGAGGCGACCATCGCCGAGGGGTTGACCGTCTCCTGGGCGGGCATGTGGGTGCAGCGCCCGGCCGCGTCGTACCGCAGGCCGTGGTAGGGGCACTGGATGCCGTCGGGGCCGACGAGCTCGCCCTTGGACAGCGGGGCGAGACGGTGCCAGCACGCGTCGGCGAGGGCGACCGGGCGGCCGTCCTCGGTGCGGTAGAGCGCCAGCGGGGTCCCGGCGACGGTGCGCGCCAGGATCGCGCGGCGCCCGACCTCGTGGTCCCAGGCGGCGGCGTACCAGGCGTTGCGCGGGTAGGCCATGTTCTTCGCGGTCGCCCCGGAGGGGCCGAGGTCGGTCATGGGGCCTCCTTGCGGAAGGAACTATCTATCGACATAGATAATTCGTGAAGGAGGTCACACACTAACTATCGATATAGTGTTTGACAAGGCCCCGAGACGAGAGGGACGGAGGCGGGATGAGCCTGCGCTACGCGCTGCTGGCACTGCTCACGGCCGAGCCGCTCACCGGCTACGACGCCGTCAAGCGGTTCGGGGGGTCGGTCGGGTACGTCTGGCACGCCCCCGACTCGCAGATCTATCCCGAGCTGCGGCGGATGGAGGGCGAGGGGCTGATCGAGGGCGAGCAGGTGCGCTGGGGCCCCAACAGCACGAAGACCCGCTACTCGATCACCGGCGAGGGCGTCCGCGCGCTCCGGGAGTGGCTGGAGGCCCCGATCCCCTACGCGCCGCTGCGCGACGTCTCCCGCATGCGGGCCGCCTACTTCGAATGGGCCGGGCCCGAGAGCGCGCGGGAGAACCTGCGCAGGCACATCGACTACTACACCGAGCAGGTCGGCCGCTGGAAGGACATGCGGCAGGCCATCCTCAGCGCCGAGCACCCGAGCATCGCGGCCCGGCTGGAGAAGTACCCGGCCGAGGAGCACGAGCGGATCATCGCCTACAAGGCCTTCGCCTACGAGGGCCTCATCGCCCGGGGCGAGGCCGAGATCGAATGGGGGCGCAGGGGCCTGGACCTCATCGACGAGCTGGAGGGCCCCTCGCAAGCGCGTGGGGAGCCCGGGAGCTGAGGCGCACCCAGGGGTGAACGGGCCGCCCGGGGCACGGCAGAGTGGCCGCATGGACTTTCGGTCGTGGTGCGGCGGACGGCGTTCGGCGCGAACGGCGGTGGCGGTGGGAGCGGTCGTGCTGCTCGCGGGCGGACCGTCGGCGGCCGCCTCGGCGGCCGTGGGCGGGGAGCGCGTGGTCACCGCGTTCGACGCCGACATCTCCGTGACGTCGGACGGTGTGGTGGAGATCCGGGAGGAGATCACCTACGACCTGGGCGAGGGGCCGGGTGGGCAGGTGCACCGGGAGATCCCGGCGGCGGGGAGCATCGACGGGCAGGACGCCGGGGAGTTCGGTCTGGCCGGGGTGCGCGTGGAGGACTCCGGCGGAGTGATCGCCACCGACGTCCGCGAAGGGGAGGAGCGGACCGAGGTCACCATCGGCCGGTCCGGAACCGACCCCGCCCTGGAGGGCGAGAAAACATTCGTCATCGCCTACGAGTACCGCGACGTGCTGATCGCGGACGACCGGGAGCGGCCGCGGCTGTTTCTGGACGTCGTCGGGTCCGGTTGGGAGGTCCCGGTGGAGTCGGTGCGGGCGCGGGTGGACGTGCCCGGGCAGGCCGCGTCCGCCAGGTGCTACGCGGGGGAGCCCGGGACCCGTGACGGGTGCGCCGACGTGCGGCGGGACGGAGGCCGCGTCACCTTCACCGGCGACCGCGTCGAGCCGGGGCAGGCCTTCACCGTCGACGTGTCCGTCGCGGACGGCGACATCCCCGTGCCCGAGTCGGCGGGCGGGGGCTCCGGCTCCGAGGAGATGAGTGCGCGGGACCTCATCCTCGTCGTGGTGGTCACGGTGGCGGTCATGGTGGTGATCGGGGCCCCCGCACTGGTGCTCGAAGCGCGCGTGGAGAAGACCCGGGGCGCGAGCGGCGCGCCGGGCTCCCGAGGGGGCATGGGCGGCGGAGGCGCCGGAGGAGCGGGCGGTGGCGGTGGTGGCGGTGGAGGCGCCGGAGGGGGAGGCGGTGGAGGCGGGGGCGGCTGACGCCGCACGCAGGGCCGGGCAGTACACCTAGGGCCTGTCTGGAGTTCTGCGGTGTCCCGCCGAGTCGCGGTCCTCCCGTGGCCCCAGCGACACGGCTCCCCGTTGATCTCGGGCGACTCGGGCTTAGGAGCGCCGTGGTTTCCATCGTTCAGTGCACCTTTTCGTAGGTGTGCTGGACGGTAGGAGCAGATCGTTGCCCGAGCAGGGGTTCTGACGCCGGGGCACCGCCAGGCGCCGGGGTGGGACACCCCCGCCGAGCGCCTGGCCGAGCTGGTCGCCCCGGACCCGACGCCCGGCCCGTAGTTGCACTCACCCGTTGACATCGCCCGCCGTCATGAGCCCGACTCGCCCGGGACCGGCGGCGGAGGGGCCGGGCGAGGGGGGACTCCGGACAGGGCCGAGGTCAGGCGGGCGCCGCCGTGGCCCGGACTCCGGCGAGGACCACCCCGACGATGCGGTCCGCGTCCGCCCGGGTGAACGGGCGCGTCCCGCGGTTGACGATGAGGTGGACCGGTCCGGAGAGCATCTCGCCGAGGAAGGAGCCGTCGACCGGGGGCAGCTCGCCCCGGTCGGCCGCGGCGTCGATCCGGCGCTGCAGGGCGGCCACGCGCCGGTCGAGGATCCCGGCCACCGCCTGCCGGACCGCGGGGTTCCCGCCCGCGGGCTGGACGGCCTGTTCGAGCGCCCTGCCGAACGGCGTCTCCAGGCCGCCCGCCATGGCCACCAGGAAGTCCACCAGGTCGCGGTGGACGTCGCCGGTGTCGGCGACCGAGGCGAGGTCCTCGGCGTAGCGCAGCAGCGCGTCCGCGACCAGCCTCTCGCGGTCCGGCCAGTTGCGGTAGACGCTGGTCTTGTGCACGCCCGCGCGCTCGGCGACCTCCTCGTAGCGGAAGCCCGAGACCCCGTCGCGCGCGACGAGTTCGGCGGCCGCGGTGAGGATGCGCGCGCGCACCCGCGCGGTGCGGCCGCCGGGGCGCCGGGCGGGTCGGCGGCCGGGGGCGCCCCCGTCGGTCTCGTCGGGCATCGCCGCCCCACCTCTCTATTCCCCGTACGGGTGCCGATTGTGGCCAGGTGCGGCTTTGCGGTGCAAGCCGGGGCAGGGCTAGGCTCATTAAAAGCAACAGGAAGTTGCTTTTAGTGAGGAGCAGCCACGTGAAGATCCTCGTCTCCGGAGCCGGCATCGCCGGGCTCGCCTGCGCACACGGACTCGGCGCCCGCGGGCACGCCGTCACCGTCGTCGAGCACGCCCCGCGCCTTCGCCTGGCGGGCACCCCCGTCGACATCCGCGGCGACGCGCTCGCGGCCGCCGACCGGATGGGACTGCTCGGCCGCATCCGGGAGCGGCGGCTCCGGATGAGCGAGCTCAGCCGGTTCGTCGACGCCGACGGCGCGCCGGTGGCCCGCGTCCCCGTGGCCCGCACCGGCGACTCGCCCGACGACGTCGAACTCCTCCGCGGCGACCTCGTGCGCCTCCTCGCCGACGCGCTCCCGGACACCGCCGCGGTCCGCTTCGACGACTCGGTCGAGGCCCTGGCCGACGACGGCGACGGTGTCGACGCGCGCTTCCGGTCCGGCGGCAGCGACCGCTACGACCTCGTGGTCGGGGCCGACGGCCAGCACTCCCAGGTGCGCGGACTCGTGTTCGGGCCGGAGAGCGGGTACCTGCGGCACCTCGGCGTCTACATCGCCCTGGCCGACCTGCCCGGCGCGGCGCCCTCCGACGAGGTCAACCTCGTGCACAACGTCCCCGGCATGATGGCCGGGGTCTTCCGGTACGGGGACAGGACCGTCGCGGTCCTCCAGTTCCGCTCCGGGCCGCTCGACTACGACCACCGCGACCTGGAGGCCCAGAAGCGGATCCTCGCCGAGGCGTTCGCGGGGCAGCGGTCGTGGAGGATTCCGGAACTGGTCGAGGCGGCCCTCGCCGACCCGGCGCTCTTCTTCGACTCGGCGGGCCAGATCCGTATGCCGGGCTGGCACCGGGGCCGGGTCGTCCTCGTGGGCGACGCCGGGTACGCCCCGGCCTTCCTGTCGGGACGGGGCGCCTCGCTCGCCCTGACCGGGGCCCAGTTCCTCGCCGAGGAGCTCGAGCGGTGCGGCGGCGACCCCACCGCCGCGTTCGAGCGGTACACGGACCGCCAGCGCCCCTACGTGAAGCGCGCCCAGGACAGGGTCCACGCCAGCCGCGACCGCCTCGTCCCCGCCACCTGGGCCGACATCGCGGCCCGCAACGACGCCCTGCGGGCGGCCGAGACCGCCGCGCGCTGACGCCCCCTCACCGACCCCTCATCCCCCCTGACGCCTGGAGACGACGCATGGTGGACGACGTACGGACGGCGCCCGATCCCGGTGCCCGGGAGCACCGCTGGAGCGGGCGGCTCATCCTCTGGGCCGCCGTACTCACCCTCGCCAATGTGCTGGCCGACGTGGCCATCACCTCGCCCCTCATGGTCCTGCCGCAACTGCTGGACCACTTCGACACCGACCAGGCGGCCTGGCTGAACGCCAGTGCGATGCTGGCCGGGGCCATCTGGTCGCCCCTGCTGGCGAAGGCCTCCGACATCCACGGCAAGCGCCGCGTCCTCCTCGGCACCCTGGTGCTCGCCTGCGCGGGCGCGCTGGTCTGCCTCTTCGCCCCGAACATCTGGGTGTTCCTGGCGGGACGGCTCCTCCAGGGCGCCGCGCTCGCCGCGATCTTCATCTCCGTGGCCCTCGTGCGCCAGATCTGCCGTCCGCGGGTGGCGATGGCCGTGGTGGGGATCGTGACGTCCGGCGCGTCCCTGGTCGGCATCGTCGAGCCGTTCCTGATGCGGCCGGTCATCGACGCCTTCGGGTTCCGGAGCGTGTTCATCGCGGCGGCGGTGCTGGCCACGGCGGCGGCTCTGGCCGTGCGGTCCTTCATCCCGGAGTCGCCGGTCCGCGGGGGCGGCCGGATCGACGCGGGCGGGGCGCTCCTGCTCGGCGGCGGGCTCGGCGCGGTGCTCGCCTACGTCAGCCTGGGCCGGGACCTCGGGTGGCTGTCCGGGGGCATGCCCCTGCTGGCGGCGGCCGGTGCGGCGGCGCTCGCAGCCTGGGCGTTCCTCGCCCTGCGGGTGGAGGAGCCCGCCATCGACATCCGGGCGCTGAACCGGCCGGTCCTGCTGACGCTGCTGGCCGTGGTCCTGGCCGCGGGCTCCTTCCGGAGCATGCTGCAGCTGACCGGCATCGTCGCCCAGGTCCCGCCCGGGATGGGGCTCGGCTACGGGCTGGGGGAGGGGGAGGCGGTCGCGGTGCTGCTCGCCACGCCCTCGGCGGGCATCATGCTCGGCGGCACGGCGGCCGGGTGGATCGCGGGGCGGCTGGGCCCCGAGGTCCCCCTCCTCGGCGGCATCGCCGTCGGGGCGGTGGCGACGTTCGCGATGCTGGGCGGCGTGTCGGTGCTCCCGGTGGCGATCGCCTGCGCCGCCATGGTCGGCATCGCGGCCGGTGCGATCAGCGCCTCGGGGTACAACCTGGCGACCGGTGCCGAGTCGCCCGAGCGGCAGGGGACGACCGCCGGGCTGGTGTCGGTGGTGATGGCGCTGGGCTCGGTCGTGTTCAACTTCGCGGGCGCCGAGGTGCTCAAGGCGACGCAGGTCCCCGGGGTGACCGCCGACGGCGCGCCGGTGAGCACGGCGGGGGGCGTGTACCTCTACGTGGTGCTGGCCGGGGTCCTGTTCGCTCTGGCCGCGGTGCCCGCGGCCAAGCTGGTGCGTGACCGGGGCGCTTAGCCGCGGCGCCGTCAGGGGCGGTACTTCGGCGGGCCTCCGGGGCCGTCCCCGTGGCCCCGGCCGTGCGGACCGCCGCGCCCCGGGCGGCCGCGCTGCTTGCCGAGGTACCGCGACGCCCCGCCGAGGGCCTTGTCGATGTGGCGGTCGTACTTGCCGCCGGTGCGCTGCTTCACGGTCTCCCCGGCCTTGCGCAGATGCCGGTTCGCCGCGTCGGGGTTCCTGCGGACGTAGCTGAGGACCTGCTTCAGCAGCTTCTGCAGGTTCGCCATCGTGCTCACCTCGTTCCCGTACACCGCCGGAGGGGGCGGGTCCCCTCCCCGGACCGGTGATGCGACATGTCGCGTCACCGCCGAGTGTAGGAAACGATCGCGCGATGCCCGGTACAGGCGGGGCCGGGGGAGCGCGTGCGGCCGGTGCGTCACTCCGGTGCCCCGGTCCCGCGCTCCCGCGGGCGGGCGCGCGGGTCGTCGCGGGCCGCCGCCAGCCACTCCAGGCCCGCGGTGCCGCGCACGACCGGATTGGACAGCTCTCCCACGCCGTCGATCGCGATGCGGACCACGTCCCCCTCCTCCAAGGTGAAGTCCATGTCCGGGACGATCCCGGTCCCCGTGGCGAGGACCGCCCCGTCCGGGAAGGGCTGACCGGCGAACAGGTGGGAGAGCAGGTCGTCCGGTTCGCGGCGCAGGGCCGACAGGCCGATGTCCCCGGTGAACGCGGCCGCGCCCGCGCGCTCCACGGACATCGACACGCGCAGGGCGCGCCAGTCGGGCACCAGCCAGGCCGGGCGCACCACCGGCGCCAGGGCGCAGCTCCCGGCGTAGACCTTGGCCTGGGGCAGGTAGAGCGCGTTCTCCCCTTCGATGCTGCGCGAGCTCATGTCGTTGCACACGCCGTACCCCGCGACCTCGCCGAAGGCGGTGGCGAACAGGGCGAGTTCGGGCTCGGGGACGTCGAGGGCGGAGTCGCGGCGCACCGCGACGGGTTCGCCGCCGGTGACCACGCGCCAGGGGACCGCCTTGAAGAACAGTTCGGGCCGCCGCGCGTCGTACACCCGCTCGTACAGGTCGGCGTCGGTGCTCTCCTCGCCGCGGGCCTCGCGGGAGCGGTCGTAGGTGACCCCGCTCGCCCACACCTCGGTGCCGCCGTCGACGGGCGGCAGCAGGACCGCGTCGGCGGCGGGGACGGCGGCCTCCCGCCGGGCCCGGTCGGCCAGGGCGCGGATCTCCGGCAGCGGCAGGCGCAGCAGGGCGGCCATCGTCCCGGCGCCGGGCACGGGGTGGACGGCGGCGCGGCCGGCGGAGTACCAGCCGACGCGTGCACCGCCTCCGGCACCGCGGGGGTCCTGGTCGGGGTCGGTGAGATAGCGAACGAAACCGTCCACGGTCGGTACCAGCCTCTCCGGAGTGCCCCGCGGCGCGGGGGGTTGACGCCCGTCCGCCCCCTGTCTAGCGTCAGTTTCAATATATTGGCAAGTGTTCGATATTTCGGACAGTGAGGAACGCCCCCCATGCCCCACGCCACCGCGCCCGGCCGGGACCTGCGCAGCCGCCACTGGTTCGGCGCCGACGGCCGCTCCGGCATGCTCTACCGCTCCTGGATGCGCAACCAGGGGTTCGCCGACGACGTCTTCGACGGGCGCCCCGTCGTCGGCATCGCGGTGTCCGGATCCGAGCTGGCGCCCTGCAACGCCCACCTGTCCCGCATCGCCGAGTCGGTCAAGCGCGGCGTGTGGGAGGCGGGCGGGCTGCCCCTGGAGTTCCCCGTCATGGCCCTGGGCGAGACGGTGCTGCGCCCCACCGCCATGCTCTACCGGAACCTGCTGGCCATGGAGGCCGAGGAGCTGCTGCGCGCCAACCCCCTGGACGGCGTCGTCCTGCTGTCCGGCTGCGACAAGACCACCCCCGGCCTGCTCATGGCGGCCGCCAGCACCGACCTGCCCGCACTGATGATCACCGGTGGGCCCATGCTCAACGGCAAGTTCCGCGGGGAGGACATCGGCTCGGGCACGCACGTGTGGAAGTTCGAGGCCGAGGTGCGGGCCGGGCGGATGAGCGAGGCGGACTGCGCGTTCGCCGAGTCCTGCATGTCGCGCTCCAACGGGCACTGCATGACCATGGGGACCGCCTCCACCATGGCCTGCATGGCCGAGGCGCTGGGCATGCAGCCGCCCTTCGGCGCCACCTGGCCGGCCGTCGACGCCCGCCGGTACGCGATGGCCCAGCACTCCGGCCGGAGGATCGTGGACCTGATCCGCGAGGACGTCCGCCCCTCCTCGATCATGACCCGCGAGGCCTTCGAGAACGCCGTCCGGGTCAACGCCGCCATCGGCGGCTCCACCAACGCGGTCGTGCACCTGCTGGCCATCGCCGGGCGCCTCGGGGTGCCGCTGGAGCTGGACGACTTCGACCGGCTGGCCCGCGACGTGCCCACCCTGCTCGACCTCATGCCCAGCGGGCGGTTCCTGATGGAGGACTTCTGCTACGCCGGGGGCCTCCCCGCCGTCATCGCCGAGCTGGGCGACCTGCTGCACACCGGCGCGGCCACCGTGACCGGTGGGCCCATCGACGCCCCGGCGCGGGCGGGGGAGGCGCCCTGCCACGACCGCCGGGTCATCCGCCCCATCGACGACCCGTTCAAAGCCGCGGGCACCGGCACCGCCGTCCTGCGCGGCAACCTCGCCCCCTCGGGGGCCGTGGTCAAGCAGTCCGCCGCCGACGAGCGCCTGCTGGTCCACCGCGGACGCGCCAGGGTCTTCGACTCCCCGGAGGAGTACTACGCCGTCGCCGAGGACCCCGACCTGGACGTGGACGCCGACACGGTCCTGGTGCTGCGCAACTGCGGCCCCTCCGGCTACCCCGGCATGCCCGAGGTCAGCAACGTCCCCCTGCCGTCCCGGCTGCTCGCCCAGGGCGTCACCGACATGGTGCGGGTGTGCGACGGGCGCATGTCCGGCACCGCCTACGGCACCGTGGTGCTCCACGTCGCCCCCGAGGCCGCCGTCGGCGGGCCGCTCGCCCTGGTCCGCGACGGGGACGAGGTGGGGCTCGACGTTCCCGGGCGCGCGCTGACCCTGCACGTGGACGAGGGGGAGCTGGAGCGGCGCCGCGCCGCCTGGACGCCGCCCGCGCCGCTCGCCGACCGCGGCTGGGTCCGCCTGTACTGCGACACCGTGCTGCAGGCCGACCGCGGCGCCGACCTCGACTTCCTCGTCGGCTCCAGCGGGGCCGAGGTGCCCCGCGAGTCGCACTGACGGCGCGCGGGCCGCGCCGGCCGCAGTGCCCGGCCGCGCGCACGGGCCCCGGCCGCCGCCCGGTATAGCCTGGTCGGCGACCGGCGCCCGAAGGAGGACGGCACGCAGATGGCACGGCGCACACCCGCGGTCCAGCGCAGTCTGGACATCCTCGAACTGTTCCTGGACGGCCGGGACTCGGTCAGCGCGCCGGAGATCGTCGAGGAGCTGGAGCTGCCGCGCACCACCGTGCACGAGCTGCTCAACACCCTGGCCGGGCGCGAGTACCTGCACCGGCACCCCGACGTGCCGGGCCGGTACCAGCTGGGCATCCAGCTCTTCCGGCTCGGCAGCCGCTACTCCGAGGGCCTGGACGTGCCCAAGCTCGGCCAGCGCGTCGCCCAGGAGGTCGTCCAGGCCTGCAACGAGACCGCGCACGTGGCGGTGCTCGACGGCCTGCACATCGTCTACATCGCCAAGGTGGACAGCTCCCACGCCGTGCGCATGGTCTCCAGCCTGGGCCGCAGGCTCCCGGCGCACTGCACCGCGCTCGGCAAGGCGCTGCTGGCGAGCCTGCCCGAGGCCGAGCTGGAACGCCGCCTTGAGACCGGGCCGCTGGAGGCCCTGAGCGAGCGCAGCATCACCGACCCCACGCGCCTGCGTGCGGAGCTGGACCAGGTGCGCCGAGAGGGGTGGGCCATGGAGGAGTGCGAGGCCAACCCCGACGTGTGCTGCGTCGCCGCGCCCGTGCGCGACCGCTCCGGACAGGTGGTGTCCGCACTGAGCATCTCGGTCCCGGCGCACCGCTGGTCCCCGGCGCGCCGCGACGAGCTGCGCGGGGTGGTGACCGAGGCGGCCGACCGGTTCACCGCGCTGCTCGGCGGTGCGCCCGCGCCGGCCGCCCGGAGCGGGCCGGCCGGTCAGCTCAGCAGGTAGAGCAGGCAGGTCCCGGCGAAGGCCAGCGCGCCCACCGCCGTCGCCTGCACGGTCCAGGTGCGCAGCATGGTGGCGGTGTCCATCCCGAGGAACCCGCGCACCAGCCAGAACCCCGAGTCGTTGACGTGCGAGAGCACGATCGACCCGGCCGCCACCGCCAGCACGGTCAGGGCGAGCTGGAAGGGGGAGTGGCCGCCCGCCTCCACCGCGGGGGCGATGAACCCGGCGGCGGTGGTGGCGGCGACCGTCGCCGAGCCCTGGGCGACCCGCATCACCAGGGCGATGAGGAACGCGGCGAGCAGCAGCGGGATGCCGAGCGCGTCCAGGCGCCCGGTCAGGGCCTCGCCGATGCCGCTGCGGGTGAGCACCGCGCCGAACATGCCGCCCGCGCCGGTGAGCACGATGATGCCGCAGACGGGGGCCAGGGCCCGGTCGATGAGGCGGTCCAGCACGTCGCCGCCGTGCCGGCGCCGCCACCCGAGCAGCCACAGCGCCATGAGCACCGTGATGAACAGCGCCGAGGGGGTGGCGCCGACGGCCGCGGCCGAGCGCACCCACAGCGAGCCGGGGTCGACGGCGCCGGCGACCGCCAGCGTCTCCAGGCCGGTGTCGAGGAAGATCAGCCCGAGGGGCAGGAGCAGGAGGAACAGCAGCACCCCCATCCCCGGGGGCGGGCCGTCCAGCTCCCGGTCGTCCTCGCCGCCGAAGATGGCGGGGACCGGCAGGTCGTGGCGGCGCCCGAGCCACAGGCCGAGCCGGTAGCCGCCCAGGTACCAGGCGGGCAGGCCGACGGCCAGGCCCAGCACGACGACCAGGCCGATGTCGGCGCCGATGATCTCGGCGGCGCCGACCGGCCCGGGGTGCGGCGGCAACAGGGCGTGCACCACCAGGAACGCGCCGGTGGCGGGCAGGGCGTAGAGCAGCACCGATCCGCCCATGCGCCGCGCGACGGAGAAGATCACCGGCAGCATCACCACGAACGCGGCGTCCAGGAAGATCGGCAGTCCGAACAGCAGCGAGGCCACGCTCAGCGCCAGCGGGGCGCGGCGCTCGCCGAACAGGCGCAGCAGGCCGTCGGCGAGCACGGCGGCCCCGCCGGAGACCTCGATCATCCGGCCCAGGACGGCTCCCAGGCCGACGAGGAGGACGACGGATCCCAGGGTGGAGCCCATGCCCTCGGTGAGCACGGGGACCAGCTCGTCGGGCGGGACGCCGGTGGCGAGCGCGGTGGCGGCGCTGACCAGGATGAGCGCCAGGATCGCGTTCAGGCGCAGGCGGATGATGAGCAGCAGCAGGACGGCGACGGCCAGGACGGCCACCGTGAGCAGCCAGCCGTCGGGCAGGGCGGCGGTCTCGTTCATGGGCGGCATGGGTGCGGTGCCTCTGTCTCGGGGGGTGGTGGGGCCGGGGCGAGCGCGGCCGGAGCAGGGGGAGCAAGTTCGAAATATCGAACAGCTTTCGTTATTTCGGGCACATTAATTCACCGGTGTGACCGGGGTCAACCCCGGATGTGGCCTCCGTCACGGCGTTGACCCCCGTGGGGGTGCCCTCTAGGGTGAGTTCGAAATAAGGGATAGCGTTCGGTATTTCGAATATCAGGAGTCTCCATGAGTGCCCTGCTGGATCCGCTCGGGCTGCCGCCGACCGGTGGGCCGCCCTCCTCGCCCCGCGCGTTCCCCGGGGGCGGGTCCTGGCGGCTGGAGATCCCCAGCGTCGAGGGCCCCGACGCGCTCGCCGCCGTGGTCACGGCGGCCGACGGGCTCGGCGTGCCCGTGCACCGCGTCTCGCAGGGGTCGGGGGTGGGCATGCTCACCGACGCCGAGATCACCGACATGGTGCGGACCGCCGCCGACCGCGGCATCGAGCTGTGCCTGTTCGCCCGCCCCGGCGCGAACTGGGACATCGGTGCCGCCTCCGCGAGCGCCGCCGGCGCCCCGGTCGCCCGCAGCCGCGGGCGCGGCCAGCTCGCCGCGGGCGTCGCCCAGGCCGAGCGGGCCGCGCACCTGGGCGTGCGCAGCCTGCTGGTCGCCGACGAGGGCGTGCTGTGGGCCCTGCACCTGCTGCGTGAACGCGGCGACCTGCCCGCCGACCTCCAACTCAAGGTCTCCGTGATGGCCGGACCGGCCAACCCGGCCGCGCTGCGGGTGCAGGAGCTGCTGGGCGCCGACACCGTGAACGTGCCCTCGGACCTGACCGTCCACCAGCTCGCCGAACTGCGCGCCGGGTCGGCGGTGCCCGTCGACGTCTATGTGGAGGCGCCCGACGACCTCGGGGGATTCGTGCGCCACCACGAGATCGCCGAGATCGCCCGCGCCGCCGCGCCCGTGTACATCAAGTTCGGCCTGCGCAACGCCCCGGACGTGTACCCGGCCGGGGAGCAGGTGGCCGCGACCGTCCTGGCGGCGTCCCGGGAGCGCGTACGCCGCGCCCGCCTGGGCCTGGACGAGCTGGCCCGCACGGCGGGCGCCCCCGAGATGGCGCCCCTGGGTGAGCGGGACCAGCCCGTCCTCGACCGCTTCCCGGCTCCGCCGGGCACCGTGGGAGGAGGCGCGGACGGCTGACCGCCGGGACGGGGGAGGAGGGGCGGCGCTCGTCGGTGCGCGCCCTCCCCGTATGGGCCGACGCGGCGGGGGCGGTCGAATGGCCTCCGCCACTGTGGGGGTTGACGCCGATCACACGGAACGCCACATTGGACTAGCCAATGTGCCACTCGTTCGACGTCTCCCCTCCGAGCCGCCGACCCGGGCACGCACCCCCCTGTGCCGAGGAGGCGATGTGTCGGTCGAACTCATCACGGTCCTGGCGATGGCGGCGGTCTTCGCCGTCGCCATGGCCGTCCCGGTCAACATGGGGGCCGTGGCGTTCGCCGCGGCCTTCCTGGTGGGCACCCTCGCCGTGGGGATGACCGCCGACGAGATCCTCGCGGGCTTCCCCGGCTCGCTCTTCCTCATCCTGGTCGGCGTCACCTACCTCTTCGCCATCGCCCAGACCAACGGCACCGTCGACCTGCTGATCCGCTGGGCGGTGGCGGCCGTGCGCGGCCGGGCCGCACTGCTGCCGTGGGTGATGTTCGCGACCGCCTCGGTACTCACCGCCATCGGGGCGCTGAGCCCCGCCGCGGTCGCCATCGTCGCGCCTGTCGCCATGGGCTTCGCCGCGCGGTACCGCATCGACGCCCTGCTGATGGGCGCCATGGTGGTGCACGGCGCCCAGGCGGGGAGCTTCTCGCCGGTCAGCGTCTACGGGGGCATCGTCGCCGGGATCCTCGACGACCTGCCCATCGCCATGAACGCGATGGCGGTGTTCGCTCTGACCTACGCGTTCAACCTCGCGTTCGCCGCCGTGCTGTACCTGGTCCTGGGCCGCCGGACGGGCGGCACCGGGGGACCCGCGCAGCGCGCCTCGTCCGGGCGCGTCCGAAAGGCGGAGCGCGCCGCGGTCGGGGCGGGGGCCCCGGCGGGCCCCGGCGGCTCCGCGTCCGGCGACGGCATCGGCCACGGCGACGGCATCGGCCACGGCGACGGAGGACCCGGGGCCGGGACCGCGGACCGGCCGGCCGACGACACGCCCGCGTCCGACGCCGGGCAGGGCCCCGCCCGCATCGGGCTCCCGCAGGTCCTGACCCTGCTGGGGCTGGCCGTCATGGTCGTGCTGACCGTCGGCTTCCAGCTCCACCTGGGTGCGGTGGCGATGGGGGTGGCCGTCGTCCTGGCCCTGGCCTTCCCCCGGCAGCAGAAGGAGGCCGTGGACAAGATCAGCTGGCCCATCGTGCTGCTCCTGTGCGGCGTGCTGACCTACGTCTCGGTGCTGGAAGAGGCCGGCACCATCGAGTGGGTGGGCGATGCGGTCGTCGGCCTCGACGCGGCCCTGCTCAGCGCCCTGGTGCTGTGCGCGATCGCGGCCGCCGTCACCGCGGTGGCCTCCTCCACGGCGATGCTCGGCATGCTCATCCCGCTGGCCGCGCCCTTCCTCATGCAGGGGGACGTGTCCACCACCGCGATGATCGCCGCGCTCGCGATCTCGGTGACCATGACCGACATCAGCCCGTTCTCCACCAACGGCGCACTCGTGCTGGCCAATTCGCGCACCGGCGACGCCCAGCGCTTCTCCCGTCGGATGCTCGCCTACACCGGTCTGACGTGCGTCGCCGCCCCCCTGGTGTCGTGGGCGGCGATCGTCGTGCCCGGCGTGTTCTGAGCGGCCCCCGTCCGGGGCGGGGCCGCGGTCCCGCCCCGGTTAGTCGGTGACCGGCGGCACGTCCGAGACCAGGAGCAGGTGCGCGTACATGGCGTCCGCCGCCGCCCGGGAGTCGCCGCCGCGGATGGCCTCGGCGATGCGCTCGTGGCCCGCCAGGGACCGGTCGGGGCGGTCCGGCTGGGACAGCGACTCCACCCGGGTCTGCATGATCATCGGCGACAGCTCGGCCATCATCCGGGCCAGCAGGCCGTTGCGCGCGGCGCGGGTCACGGCCTCGTGGAAGAGCCGGTCGCCGGAGACGCCGCGCTCGCCCGAGGCGATCTCCGCGCGCATCACCCCGATGGCCGCGTCGATGCGGGCGATGTCCTCCTGGTCGCGCCGGGCCGCGGCCAACTCGGCGAGCTTGACCTCCAGCGCCTGGCGCGCCTCGATGGTCTCCGCGCGCCGGTTGTCGCGGTCCCGCAGCACCTGCAGGACCTGCTCCTCGGTGGGCACGTGCCGGATGATCGCGCCGTCCCCGTGGCGCACGTCGAGGACCCCCTGCACCTCCAGGGCGACCAGCGCCTGCCCCAGGGACACACGGCTCACCCCCAGGTCGGCGGCGAACTCGCGCTCGGAGGGCAGCCGGTCGCCGGGGGCCAGGCCGGCCTCCCGGATGTACTCGATCAGCCGCTCCACCAGCTGCTCGTAGAGCCGCGGGCGGGCGAGGCGACGGGGGCGGGGCGGCTGCTTGTCGCTCATGGGTCCCTTCGCGTGGGCCGGTTCGGCGGCGGGGCGTGCGGGTGCTCGGCGGGGTCCTGTTCGGATCATAGCTGGCGCAGTGGCCCGTCCACTGGGCCGCATGAGGCCGCGGTCACCTCTTTCCGCCCGATCTCCGGGGCGCTATTGACGAATCACGCTGTGGGCTATTGGCTAGTCCAATAAGCCAATGATCCACCGAGGAGGCGCAGTGGCACGAACGACGGAGGCGCGCGGCCGGGCCTCGGTGCGAGAGTTCCTCGCCGGGCTGCTGGACCCGGGGACCTTCGTGCCGTGGGACGGGCCGTCCGCCGGGGACCCGCCCCACGGCGCCGGCCCGGAGAGCGCGCCCGAGTACGCGGCCGAGCTGGAGCGGGCCCACCGCACCAGCGGCGCCGACGAGGCGGTCGTCTGCGGGGAGGGGAGGGTCCGCGGCCTGCGCGTGGCCGTCGCCGCCTCGGAGTTCTCCTTCCTCGGCGGCTCCATCGGGGCCGCGGCCGCCGAGCGGCTGACCCGGGCGGCCGAGCGCGCCACCGACGAGGGCCTGCCCCTGATCGCCGCACCCGCCTCGGGCGGAACCCGCATGCAGGAGGGCACCCGGGCCTTCCTGGCCATGGCGAAGGTCTCCGCCGCCATCGCCGAGCACAAGAGCGCCGGGCTGCCCTACCTGGTGTACCTGCGCCACCCGACCACCGGCGGCGTCCTGGCCTCCTGGGGATCCCAGGGCCATGTCACCCTGGCCGAGCCCCGCGCGCTCATCGGATTCCTCGGCCCGCGCGCGCAGGACGCGATCCTCGGGCACCGTCTGCCCGAAGGCGTGCAGTCGGCCGAGAACCTGTACCGGCACGGCCTGGTCGACGCCGTCGTGGCCCCCGAAGCCCTGGGGGAGGAGGCCCACCGGCTTCTGACGCTGATGTCCGCAGGAGGCGGCGCCGTTCCGGCGCCCCTCGCCGAAGCGGTGGACGAGCAGGCGGGGCCCGCACCGGCGGGGGAGGCATGGGACTCGGTCACCCGCACCCGCCGCGCCGGGCGTCCGGGCCTCGTCGGCCTGCTCCGCCACGCGGCGGAGGAGGCCGTGCTCCTCCACGGCACCGGGGACGGTCGGGCCGACCCGGCGATGACCGCCGCCTTCGCGCGCTTCGGCGGCACCGCCTGTGTCCTGGTCGGGCAGGACCGCGCGGCGCAGAACGGGGGGAGCGCGCTCGGCGCCGGGGCGCTCCGCACCGCACGGCGCGGCATCCGCCTGGCCGCCGAGCTGCGCCTGCCGCTGGTCACCGTCATCGATACGCCCGGGGCCGCGCTCAGTGCCCACGCCGAGGAGGAGGGCATCGCCGGAGAGATCGCGCGCTGCCTCGCCGACCTGGCCACCTTGCCCCAGCCCACCGTGTCGGTGCTGCTCGGCCAGGGCGCCGGGGGAGCGGCGCTCGCCCTGCTGCCCGCCGACCGGGTGCTGGCCGCACGGCACGCCTGGCTCAGCCCGCTCCCCTTCGAAGGGGCCAGCGGCATCGTGCACCGCACCCCGGACCGGGCCGCCGAGGTCGCCGCGGGCATGGGCGCCCGCTCCGCGGACCTGCGCGAGGCCGGAGCGGTGGACCTCATCGTCGACGAGCGCGGCGACGCGGCCGACGAGCCCGAGGCCTTCTGCCGCCGCATGGGCGCGGCGATCGGGCACGGGCTGGGCAGCGTGGCCGCAGAGGAGGCCGGGGTGCGGCTCGCCCGCCGCCGCGCCCGCTTCTGGAACCTCGGGACCGCCTGAACGGCGGCTCACGGACCGGCCCTTTCACCGAGCCCGTCATGACCGCCCCGCCGGGGCACCGACCAGGGAGCAGGACACCGAGATGGAGAACCCCACCGACACGGCCGCCGGCCCGCGCGAGACCGGGGGACCGCTGGCCGGGACCGTGGTCGCCGACCTGAGCCGCGCGCTGGCCGGGCCGCACGCCGCGATGCTGCTGGGCGACCTCGGCGCCCGGGTCATCAAAGTCGAGCGCCCCGGCAGCGGCGACGACACGCGCGGCTGGGGCCCACCCTTCGCCGGTCCGCAGGAGGAGCCGGTGAGCACCTATTTCCTTTCGTGCAACAGGAACAAGGAGTCCGTCGAGCTGGATCTGAAGGCCGAGGAGGGCCGCGAACAGCTCACCCGGCTGCTCCGCGTGGCCGACGTGCTGGTGGAGAACTTCCGGCCGGGTGTCCTCGACCGGCTCGGCTTCGGAGCCGAGCGGCTGCGGGCGATCAACCCGCGCCTGGTGGTCTGCTCCATCACCGGCTTCGGGCACGACGGGCCCGAGGGCGGCCGGGCCGGGTACGACCAGATCGCCCAGGGGGAGGCCGGGCTGATGAGCCTGACCGGCCCCGACCCGCACACCCCGACCAAGTCGGGGGTGCCCATCGGTGACCTGCTGGCGGGGATGAACGGCGCCCAGGGCGTGCTGGCCGCGCTGTACGAGCGGGAGCGGACGGGGCGCGGGCGGATCGTGCGTACCTCTCTGCTGTCCTCGATCGTGGGCGTGCACGCCTTCCAGGGCACCCGGTGGACCGTCGCGGGCGAGGTGCCGCGGGCGATGGGCAACCACCACCCCTCGATCGCCCCGTACGGCGCCTTCGCCTGCGCGGACGGGGTGCTCCAGGTGTCGGTCGCCAGCGAGGGGCAGTGGGACCGGTTCGCCGCGCTCGTGGGCCTGGAACCGGGGGACTCCCGGTTCGCCTCGAACGCCGACCGGGTGGCCAACCGGGAGGAGCTGACCGCCGAACTGGAGCGGCGGTTCAAGGAGGACGGGCGGGACCGCTGGCTGGAGCGCCTGACCGGGATCGGCATCCCCTGCGGGGCGCTGCGCACCATCGACGAGGTCTACGAGTGGGAGCAGACGCGCTCCCAGGGCCTGGTCATCGAGGTCGACCACCCCGGCCTGGGGCGCATCGAGCTGCCCGGCCCGGCGATCCGCTTCGACCCCGACGGTGCGGCGGAGGACGAGCCGGCAGGGGACGGGCGGACGGCGCCGACCGGGGGCCACAGGCCGCCGCCGATGCTCGGCCAGCACACGGCCGCCGTACTGGCCTGGCTGGACGCCACCGCCGGCGAGCGCACCTGAGCCGCCCCCAGAGCGTGTCGTTCCCCCGTAGGTGAGGACGACCCGGTCGTCGGCCAAGCCGTCGTCGAGCTCATCGACGAGGTCGTCGTACTCCTCATCGGACACGTCGCGGCCGAACGCCGTCGCCGTGCCTTCCGCGCGGTCGACGGTCAGGGAGGCGTCCTCGGGAAGCACCGCCCCCACAGGCCGATCAGTGCGGCGTTCCCGCGGCCGCTGCCGGGCTCCGGCTCGCCGCCGATCGGCCGCCTCACGCTCCAGCGGAGGCTCAGGTTCTTGGTGCGCGGGGTGGACGGCGGCGGGGCCCGCCGCCGGTGACGAGCCGACCGCTGAGCACCCTGCATCCGCACCCGGAGGTGCTCCGGAACGCATGCGCCGGAGCGCCGCCCGACATGGACGAGGCGGCCCATGCCTCAGTCGCTGGGGAAGGCGGCCCCGGTGAGCTCTTCGGAGATGTGCCAGATGCGCCGGGCGTCCTGAGGGCTGCGCAGGCGGCTGTAGAGCTTCTGCTCACCGGGAGGACCCCCCAGGTGCCCGGGGCCGCTGGGGCCGTACAGTCCGCCGCCCCTCGCGGTGGGGGAGGTGGCGGCGTGCAGTGCGGGGAGCTTCGCGCTCTCGACCGTGCCGATGAGGATTCCGCGGGCGGACAGGGCACGGAAGAGGCGCACGCTCAGGGTGTCCCTGGCGCGGCCGACCTCGGGGCGGGCGGCGAGCAGGCTGGTCGGGGCGACCCCCGGATGGGACAGATTGCTGGTGATGCCCCAGCCGGCGGCCTCGCTGCGCCGGTTCAGCTCGAGGCCGAAGAGGCCGAACGCGATCTTCGACTGGCTGTAGGCGGCCATGCCCGTGTAGGACCGCTCCCAGTTCAGGTCCTCCCAGTTGATGGCGCCCTGGTTGGCCGCGACGCTGATCTGCGAGGTCACCCGGGCCCGGCCGGCGCGCAGCAGCGGGAGCAGGCGAGCCGCCAGGGCGAAGTGGCCCAGGTGGTTGGTGCCGAATTGCAGTTCGAACCCGTCGTCGGTGGTCTGCCGGTCGGGCGGGGTCATGACGCCCGCGTTGTTGATCAGCAGGTGAATGGGCTCGTCCTCCTCCAGCAGAGCCGTGCCCAGAGCGGTGACGGAGGCGAGCGACGCCAGGTCGAGCGTGCGCAGCGACACGTCCGCGCCGGGGGCCTTCCGGCGGATCTCGGCGAGTGCCGCCTCGCCCTTACGGGCATTGCGCACGGGCAGGACGACCTGGGCGCCGGCCGCGGCGAGGCGGGATGCCGTGCCGAGGCCCATGCCGTCGCTCGCCCCGGTGACGACGGCTCGTTTCCCGTGCAGGCCGGGGATGGTGATGTCGATGTCTCGGCGTGGCATCAGGGTCGCTTTCCGATCGGCTGGTCGGCGGTTCTCAGCCCGGCCTCGGCTCCTGGCGGGGGCGGATGATGCCGCCGGAACCGCCAGTGGCCGGCGCGACACGGCGGGCGGGTGCTGGGCACGGCTGGAGCCGTTTCGTACCAGGGTCCCGAACGCGGGTCCTCCCGGAGAGGTGTGACGCGCCGTCCTGCCTGCTCGGGTATGTGATCGAGTCTCGGACGGCGTCCTGGCCGCGGCAAGCCGCGAGAGGGGGATCGACGGTCCGTGGATGCCGGGACGCGCGAGCGGTAGGAACATGGCAGGGAGAAGCGGCATGGTCGGTGAAAGGGGCGCACGGTGATCGATCGGCCCGGTCTGGCGGAGTTCCTGCGACGCTGCCGGGAGGCTCTGCGACCCGAGGACGTCGGCCTCCCGCGGGGACGGCGCCGTAGGACCGGCGGGCTGCGGCGGGAAGAGGCCGCTTCGCTGTGCCACATGTCGACCGACTATTACGCGCGGCTCGAGCGGGCACGCGGTCCTCGGCCCTCCGAGCAGATGCTCGCCTCCATCGCGCAAGGCCTGCACCTGTCCCTCGACGAGCGCGACCACCTGTTCCGGTTGGCCGGACAGACCCCGCCCGTGCGGGGCGCGGACAGCACGCACATCGGCCCCGGATTGCTGCGCATCCTCGACCGCCTGCACGACACACCGGCGGAGATCGTCACCGAGCTCGGGGAGACGCTGCGGCAGACCCCGCTCGGCATCGCGCTCACCGGCGACCAGACCCGCTACAGCGGCCCGGCCCGCAGCATCGGCTACCGCTGGTTCACGGACCCGGCCGCCCGAGAGCTCTACCGCCCCGACGACCACGCGCACCTCAGCCGCGTGTTCGCCTCGGGGCTGCGCGCGGTGGCCGCGCTGCGGGGCCCCGGTTCCCGCGCGGCCCACTACGCCGACCTGCTGCTCGCGCACAGCGAGGAATTCCGCCGGGTCTGGAACGAGCACGAGGTCGGTGTCCGGCCGGACACGGTGAAACACTTCATCCACCCCGAGGTCGGCGCACTGGAACTGACCTGCCAGACGCTCGTCGATCCGGACCACGCGCACCTCCTGCTCGTCTACACCGCCACCCCCGGCAGCGCGAGCCGCGAGAAGCTGCGGCTGCTCTCGGCCGTCGGGGCGCAGGCGCTTCCCTGACGGGTTCGGTCCGCCGCGGCCGCACACGCGGCGCCGCCGCGAGGCGGTTCACTGCGGTGCGTCACTGGGCGGTCCATCCGCCGTCGGCGGGGAGGAGCGCGCCGGTGATGAAGGAGGAGGCGTCGGAGGCGAGAAAGGCGACGGCCTCCGCGATCTCGTCCGGGCGTCCGATGCGGCCCAGCGGGTGGGCCGGGCCGAAGGAGGCGAGCATCTCCCGGCCGTTGTCGACGACGCCGTCCATGATGTCGGTGTCGATGACGCCGGGCAGGACGGCGTTGGAGCGGATGCCCTTGGGACCGCCCTCGATCGCCAGCACCCGGGTGATCTGGGCCAGGGCGCCCTTGGAGGCGGCGTAGGCGGTCTGGGTGGCGAAGGCGACGACGGACGAGACGGAGGCGATCGAGACGATGGCCCCGCCGCGGCCGGCCGCCTCCATGGCGCGGAAGGCCTCGCGGGCCTGGAGGAAGTTGCCGCGGGCGTTGACGCGCAGGATGGCGTCGAAGTCGTCGGCGGTGGTCTCGGTGACGGGTTCGTTGAGGGTGCGGCCGGCATTGTTGACCAGGATGTCCAGCGAGCCGAAGCGGCTCGTGGCCAGCTCCGCGGTGGCGCGGGCGCGGTCTTCGTCGGCGACGTCGCCGACGAGGGCGGCGATGGTGTCCGGGTCCTCGGCGGCCAGGTCCTCGACGGCCGCCGAGCGGTCGGTGACGACCAGGCGGGCGCCGCGGGCGTGCAGCAGGGTGGCGGTGGCGCGGCCGATGCCGCGGGCGGCACCGGTGACGACGGCGACGCGGCCGGTGAGGTCCCAGGGGGCGGGCAGGGGTGCGGTCATGCGGTTCCTCCAGTGGTGTTCAGCGGGTCGGCCGGCCCGTCGTCTTCGGAGCGGGGTGTGGCCGTGCCGTCGAGGCTGCCCTGGTCGTCGGTGAGACGGGAGAGGCGGGGTCCTCCTGGGTGCAGCGCACCCAGGAGGACGGCCGGACGCCGGTCTACCCTGGGGTGTATGGCAGCACGCACCGAGCTCGGCGCCTACCTCTCCGCCCGCCGCGCCCAGGTCACCCCGGCCGAAGCGAACCTCCCGGCCACCGGCCATCGCCGTGTGCCCGGGCTGCGCCGCGAGGAGGTCGCCCTCCTCGCGGGCGTCAGCGCGGACTACTACATCCGCCTGGAGCAGGGGCGGGAGCGCTCGCCCTCGGCCCAGGTGCTCGACGCGCTGGCCGCCGCGCTGCGGCTGGGCGAGGACGGACGGCTGCACCTCTTCCACGTCGCGGGCGTGGGGCCGCGCGCCGCGGCGGCCGCCGTCACCGACCGGGTGGAGCCCAGCCTGCTGGCCCTGATGGACGCCTGGCCGCACAATCCGGCCATCGTCTACAACCGCGCGTACGACGTCCTGGCCTCCAACGCCATCGCCGACGCCCTCTTCCACGAATGGACGCACTCGCGCAACCTGATGCACGTGGTCTTCACCGACCCGGCCGCCCGCGCCTTCTACCGCGACTGGCACGAGGTCGCCCGCAATTCGGTCGCCGGCTTCCGCCTCGGCCACGGCGCGGCCCCGGACGATCCGCGGGTGCGGCAGGTGCTGGGCGAACTCATCGACGCGAGCCCCGAATTCGCCGAGCTGTGGTCCCGCCACGACGCCCGTGGCAAGGCCCTGGAGCGCAAACGCTTCACCCACCGCGCCGTCGGCCCGCTGACGCTGACCATGCAGACCTTCGACGTGCGCTCCGCCCCGGGCCAGGAACTGGTCGTCTACCATGCCGAGCCCGCCTCCCCCGACAACAGCGCCCTCGCCCTGCTCGGCTCCCTGGCCGCCGGCACGACCGCCCGGGGGGCCGGCGCCTGAGGGGGCGGCCGTTCAGACGCCGGAGTTCGACCGGGCCGGTTGTCCCTTCTGGGAAAGGAACGCCATTCTCGGGCCGCCCGACCGTGCGAGGATCTGACAAGCAATTGACGGCCGGTGACATTCAGCGACGCGCGATCGCTGCCTACCTTGGAGAAGCAGTGAGTGATCCGCTCGCGTTCCTCTGAAAGGAATAGTCATGGCCGAACACGCCGCCCCCGACGCTCCGGTCCTCGACGCCGCGACGGAGGCCGCCATCGAATCACTGGCCAACGGCCTCGGCTACGCTTCCCGGTCGCCCGTCTTGCGGACCCCCGCGGAGCACGGTCTCGCGTACGAGGAGATCTCCTACCCGTCGTCCGACGGAGTCCCGCTCGAGGGCTGGTTCATCCCGGCCGAGGGATCGACCAAGCTGATCGTCAGCATGCATGCCTTCGGATTCAACCGGTACGGATTCCCGAGTCACGTCGAGCCGTGGAAGTCCGCGTTCGGGCCGGGAAACGACACCGAGATCGACTTCACGCTCGACTACAAGGTCCTCCACGACCACGGCTACAACGTCCTCGCCTTCGACTTCCGCAATTGCGGCCTGAGCGGCGACGCCAACGGCAACCGGATGTCGAACAACCACTTCGAGACCCGTGACGTGATCGGGACCCTGGACTACATCCGCTCCCGGCCGGACCTGTCGTCCATGGCGCTCGGCATCTTCGCCCGCTGTATGGGCGCCAGCGTGGCATTCCGGGCGGTCCACTCCCGTCCGCAGGCGTTCGACGACGTCACCTGCCTGGTCGCGCCGCTGCTCCTGTCTCCACGCGTCTTCGTGGAGGCGACCCTGAAGGGAGCAGGCCTGGGAGAGCACATCGACGAGGTGGATCGCCGATTCCAGCTCCTGACGAGCAGGCCGCTGGCTGATGGGAACGTCGAAGAATGGGCGCCGTCGGTCACTATGCCCACGCTCACTTACGGTGTGTACGACGACGCGATCACCCGCCCCTACGATCTCGAGAATGCCTACGCGGCCCTGGGCGCGACTGAGAAGGACATGTTCTGGATCGAGGACGAGACGGTTCGCTGGGCTGCCTACCAGTACTTCCAGCGTCACCCGCAGCGGATCTTGGACTGGTTCGACACCTACGTGAAGTGATGCGAGGCGCGTGTCCGGAGAGGGTCCACGCCCCGAACGCGCACCTCACACCCGATCAGAAGGCCCCATGGAATCCCGTCGTACATCTCTCATCGAGGCAGAGCTGCGCAAGCGTGTCATCGCGGCGTTCGACAGGCCTGAAGAACATGCCGCGATCGACGACGTCGCGCTCCATGTGGCCCGCGGGCCCGTGGCGCCGATGCTCACGCATTTCCACCCGACGCTGTACGTCGTCCTGCAGGGCGCCAAACGGCTCATCCTCGGCGGTCGGCAGATCGACTACCACGGCGGTCAGCTGGTCCTGATGGGCGTCGATCTTCCCGCGTTGGTCGAGATCATCCAGGCCACCGAGCCGGCGCCGTACATAGCAGTCGAGCTGGCAGTAGACCGGCGGGTGCTCGGCGAGCTGGTGGCGCAGATGCCGCCACGCCCGCCGGGCCGTGGCCGGCCGGTGGGTGTCTACCCCCTGCCCGCTTCGGCAGTGTCGGCGACGTCCCGGCTGGTGCAGCTCATGGAGTCGCCGACCGACGCACGCATCCTCGCCGAGGGCGTGAAGCGGGAGATCCTGTACCGGGTGCTGAGCAGCGGGGGCGGGGACGGGCTCCTGCAGATGGTGCGTGCCGAGGAGACGCTCGCAAGCATCGGCCAGGCGACCGACTGGATGCACGACCACCTCGGCGCGCCGATCGCCGTCGAAGACCTCGCGGCTCGGGCCCGGATGAGCATGTCGACGTTCTACCGCGCCTTCAAGGACGCCACAGGCACGACTCCGACCCAGTACCACAAGATGCTGCGCCTGCACGAGGCACGACGACTCGTGGCCCTGCGGTCGCGCAGTATGACCTCCATCTCCGAAGCGGTCGGATACGCAAGCCCTGCCCAGTTCAGCCGCGACTACAAGCGCGCCTTCGGTTCCGCTCCGATCCACGACGCGCAACGCTACGGCCGGGAGGCCGTCTCATCCGGTGAGTCCGCGGCAGCGGACCAGTGAGCCTTGTTCGTCCCGAGGGTGCCGGTCACAGCCTCATACCGGCTCCGCGGACCCCCTGACAGCAAGAAACCCCGGGAAAGCGCACGAGCCGCGGTGCTGCCCCTACAGGCCCGCGAATCATGATGAAAGAGCTCACTCTCAGGCGTTCCGGCGGGAATCTTCCGTTACGTGAGGGTAGAGTCGTGGTGGTGATGCGCCCTTAGTGCTCCTCTGTGGCGCATGAGACTTTTCGTCCCGAGTGCCCGGCAATGTCGCCGGTGCGCGGCGTGCGGCCGCGAACGGGACACCCCCGTGACCGGGGCCCGCCGACCGCAGGCGCGCCCTCCGGGGAACGAGGATCCACCCGCCCGAAGCGGCCCCCGCGGGCCGCCCTGCCCGGATTGGCCTGATGAACCTGCTGACGACGCTCACGCGCCGACGCCCCGCCCTGCCGCCGCTGCGCACCCTGAGGACCGAGGTGCTCGCCGGACTGGTGGTGGCCCTCGCCCTGATCCCCGAGGCGATCTCCTTCTCGATCATCGCCGGAGTCGACCCGGGCATCGGCCTGTACGCCTCCTTCACCATGGCCGTGGTGATCTCCATCGTCGGCGGCCGCAAGGCGATGATCTCCGCCGCCACCGGGGCCATCGCCCTGGTCGTGGCCCCGCTGTCGATCAACCACGGACTGGGCTACCTGGTGGCCGCGGTCGTGCTCGGCGGCGTGTTCCAGGTCGCGATGGGCGCCCTGGGCGTGGCCCGGCTGATGCGGTTCGTCCCGCGGTCGGTGATGGTCGGCTTCGTCAACGCCCTGGCCATCCTGATCTTCATGGCCCAGGTGCCCGAGCTGCAGGACGTGCCCTGGATCGTCTACCCGCTGGTGGGCGCCGCCCTGGTGATCATGGTCCTGTTCCCGCGCCTGACCAAGGCGGTCCCCGCCCCGCTGGTGGCCATCATCGCGCTCACGGCGCTGACCGTCGGCGCGGGCCTGGCCGTGCCCACCGTCGGCGACAAGGGGGCGCTGCCCTCCTCGCTGCCGGTGCCCGGCATCCCCGACGTGCCCTTCACGCTGGACACGCTGACCCTGATCGCGCCCTACGCGTTCGCCTTCGCGCTGGTCGGGCTGATGGAGTCGCTGATGACGGCCAAGCTGGTCGACGACATCACCGACACCCACTCCAACAAGACGCGCGAGTCGATCGGCCAGGGCGTCGCCAACATCGTCACCGGCTTCTTCGGCGGCATGGGCGGCTGCGCGATGATCGGCCAGACCATGATCAACGTCAAGACCGCCGGCGCCCGCACCCGGATCTCGACCTTCCTGGCCGGGGTCTTCCTGATGGTGCTGTGCATCGCCTTCGGTCCGTGGGTCTCCCAGATCCCCATGGCCGCCCTGGTCGCCGTGATGGTCATCGTGTCGGTGTCCACCTTCGACTGGCACTCGGTGGCCCCGGCCACCCTCAAGCGCATGCCGGTCGCCGAGACGGCCGTCATGGCGGTCACCGTGGTCGTGGTGGTGGCCACGCACAACCTGGCCATCGGCGTGGTCTCCGGCTCGGTCGTGGCCTTCATCGCCTTCGCCCGCCGGGTGGCCCACCTGGTCGACGTCTCCTCGGTGGCCGACCCCGACGGCGGGCAGATCGTGTACGTGGTCAAGGGTGAGCTGTTCTTCGCCTCCAGCAACGACCTGGTGTACCAGTTCGACTACGCGGGCGACCCCGAGCACGTGGTCATCGACCTGACCCGCGCCCACATCTGGGACGCCTCCACGGTGGCGGCCCTGGACGCGATCGCCACCAAGTACGCGGCCAAGGGCAAGACGCTGGAGATCGTGGGGTTGAACAAGCACAGCGCCGCCCTGCACGACAAGCTCAGCGGAGAGCTGGCGGGCAGCCACTGAGGGGCGCGAGAGCCGGTTTCGACTCTTCCCTTACGTAAGGGTAGAGTTCGAACGGCGGAGGCCGGAGCCGTTCCCAGCTGCGTACCCTCCGGCCTCCTCCCGGCGCAGTGGCCCGTGCGGCTTCCCTGGGCACCCGCCCGGGCCGGCGCCGGACCACAGCGCCGGACCACACTCCGCCCCGCGCGGTCGGCGTTTGACCTTCGAGCCGAGTCGAAGGTTTAGCGTCGGGGCCATGGAGGCTATGCGGATTTCGCAGCTGGCCGAGCGATCCGGCGTCGCGGCGTCCACGCTGCGCTACTACGAGGAGCGCGGGCTGCTGCCCGCGCGGCGCTCGGCGGCCGGATACCGGCTCTTCGGTGAAGGCGCCGTGGAACGGCTGGCGTTCATCACCACCGCCAAACGGCTGGGGCTCGACCTGGCGGAGATCGCCGAGCTGCTGGAGGTGTGGCAGAACGGCGCCTGCGCCCAGGTGAAGGCGTCCCTTCGGCCGCGCATCGACGAGCGGCTCGCCCGGACCCTGGCCCGCGGTGCCGAACTGGAGGGCTTCGCGCGCCTGCTGCGTGGAGCGCTGGCCCACCTGGATGCGCTGCCGGACCGGCAAGGGCGCTGCGATTCCGAATGCGAGTTCCTTGATCTCGGAGACGGGGGAGACCTCGTCGCGGCATCGCCGGAGCTGCCGCCGTCGGCCGGAGGGGCGCCCCCGGTGGCGTGCTCGCTGGACGCCGCGGACATGGACGAGCGGATCGGCCGGTGGCGGCTGCTGCTGCACGGTGCCCGCCGCGAGGAGATCCCGGGCGGGCTGCGCCTGAGCCTGCCTGCCGGGCGCGCCGCGGACGCGGCGGGGCTGGCCGCCGCCGAGCAGGAGTGCTGCGGGTTCTTCACCTTCACGCTGCACCTGCAGGACGGCAGGGTCCTCTTGGACGTTCGCGCCCCGGACGGAGCGCGGGACCTGCTCACCGAGGTGTTCGGGGCGAAGGAGGACCGCCGCGCCCCTGAGGGGAGCAGGCCATGCTGACCCGGCGTGGCACGGTGCTGGTCACCGGCGCCTCATCCGGAATCGGAAGGGAGTGCGCCCGCCTGTTCGCCGGGAGGGGCTTCCAGGTCTTCGGCACGAGCCGCCGCGAGCGCCCCGACACCGACGGCGTGCGCATGCTGCGCATGGACGTCACCTCCCCCGCCTCGGTCGACGAGGCGGTGGGGGAGGTGCTCGCCCGCTGCGGGGGCATCGACGTCCTGGTCAACAACGCCGGCGTGATGCATGAGGGTTTCGCCGAGGAGACGACGCCCGCCGAGGCCGAGGCGGTGTTCGCCGTCAACCTCTTCGGGGCCGTGCGGGTGACCGACGCCGTCCTGCCGGGCATGCGCGACCGCCGCAGGGGGGCCATCGTCAACGTCGGATCGCTGGCCGCGTGGGTCGGGGAGCCCGGCGAAGCCTTCTACGCCGCGTCGAAGGCGGCACTCGCCCGCTATACCGAGGCGCTGCGCCACGAGGCCGCGCACTGCGGCATCGCGGTCTCACTGGTGGAACCGGGCGCGTTCACCACCGGTGTGGTCGCCGCGTCCACCCGTTCCACGGCCGCGATCGCCGACTACGACGGCCCGCGCGAGAGCGCCCGGCACACCCTGCACGAGGGGCTGCGCCGGGGAGCCGATCCGCGCAGGGCCGCCGCGGTGGTGGTCAGGGCCGCCTGTGCACGCTCCCCCCGGTTCCGCTACGGGGCGGGCACCGAGGCGGTCTGGCTGCCGGCACTGCGGGTGCTGATGCCCCAGCGGCTGTTCGACCGCCTGCTGCGCCGCAGCTTCGGCCTGCCCCGCTGATCCCGCGCGCCACGTGCCGGTCTCCGGGGGGAGGCGTCGCCTTTTGTTCCCCCTGGACCTGCGATGTGGACGGCCCGTGTGAGCAGGCCGTCCACATCGCCGTCTCGGTGGAGCCGAACCGCAGTGATGTGCGGCGCAGAGGACTCGCCGCGGTAGGACCGCGAGCACCCGAACCGGGTCTGCGGTCCGGTGTCCGAGGTGAAGCCCTTTCAACTCTTCCCTTACGTAAGGGTAGAGCCTGAACGGCGGAGGCCGGAGCCGTTCCCAGCTGCGTACTCTCCGGCCTCCTCCTGGCGCGGTGGCTCGGGCGGCTTCCCTGAGCACCCGCCCGGGCCACAGCGCCGGACCACTCCGTCCGCCGTGGACATCGCCACCGGCGAAGTCCAGGCCGAGACCGGGCTGCCCGAGGCATCCAACGCGCTCACCGGGGTCCGGACCGGCCGGTCCCGGAACGGCCGCCCCGCGCCGGCGGTCCGAGACCCGCCCCGCACGCCCCGTCGCCACCCGGCCCGGGGCGCTCACAGTCCCAGGATCCGCCGCAGCTCCCGGGCCTGGCGGCGGGACACCTCCACGCGGCTCCTGCGGGGGTCGTCCATCACCAGCATCAGCGTGCCGCGGAAATCGGGGGCCAGCTCACGCACGTAGTCGAGGTTGACCAGGTAGGAGCGGTGGGCGCGGAAGAAGCGGGTGCCGTGCAGCCGCCGCTCCAGCTCGTTCAGGGAGTAGCTGACCAGGACCCGCTCGTCGGCGAACTGGAGGTAGGCGTAGCCGCGCGCGGCCCCCGCGTAGACGATCGAGGACTCGTCGAGCAGAACGGTCCGGTCGCCCTTGGTGACCGGTATCCGGTGCGGGGTCTCGGCGGGGTCGGGCCGGCGCGGTGCCGGGGGCGCGGCCGCCGGCTCCACAGGGCGGCCGGCGGGGGCCCGGTCCGGCGCCCGGTCCAGGGCCCGGTCCAGGGCCCGCCCGAGCCGGTCGGCGTCGAACGGCTTGACCAGGTAGTCCGCGGCGTCCAGGTCGAAGGCCTCGACCGCGTGGTCGGGGAAGGCGGTGGTGAAGATGATCCTGGGGGGATCGGCCCCGCCGCGCAGGTGCCGCGCGATGTCCAGGCCCGTCCCGCCGGGCATGCGGATGTCCATCAGGACCAGGTCGTAGTCGAGCGACCCCAGGAGCAGCAGCGCCTCCTCGGCGTTGGACGCCTCTCCGACGACTTGAACGTGGTCGAACCTTGACAGCAGGTAGCGGAGATCGGCCCTGGCCGGGGCCTCATCGTCGACGATGAGGCATCGGGCTCGCATAGCTCATCCCAGGGGGGTCTGCAGATCGACGACGGTTCCACCGTCCTCGCTGGACCGGATGTCAAGACGATAGCGCTCGCCGTAGAGCGATGCCAAGCGGCCGGCGATGTTGCTGAGCCCCTGGCCGTCGCCCGGGCGGCGCTCGCCGTTGGAGATCCGCTCCAGGACGTCGGCGGGGATGCCGGCCCCGTCGTCGGCGACCCGGATGGAGGTCGTGCGGGTCAGCGGGTCCACCCGGGCCTTCAGCGTCACCGTCCCGCCCTCCACCTTGTCCGTGAGGCCGTGCTTGATCGCGTTCTCCACCAAGGGCTGGATGATGAGGACCGGCACGCGCGCGGTGAGCACCTGCGGGTCGATGTCGTAGCGCACCCGCACGCGCTCCCCGTAGCGCGCCTGCTCCAGGGAGACGTACGTGCGCACGAAGAAGTACTCCTGGCCGAACTTGGCGAAATGCCCCTCCTGGCGGACCACATAGCGGAAGAAGTCGGAGAGGCGCACCAGGAGCTGGCGGGTCTCCTCCGGGTCGGTGTGCGCCTTGGAGGCGATCGTGTTCAGCGTGTTGAACAGGAAGTGCGGGTTGATCTGGGCCCGCAGCGCGTCGAGCTTGGCGTCCACCGCGAGCCGCTGCCGGCGGTTGAGCTCGGCGAGCTCCAGGTGCAGGGAGAGGATGCCCGCGAGGCCCTCCACCACCCCGCGCGGCGTCAGCGCCCCGTCGCACCGGAAGACCTGCAGCGTCCCCACGGTGCGCTTGCCGTCGGTGAGCGGGGCGATGACCGCGGTCCGCAGGGGGCACTCCGGCGCGGGGCAGCCCAGTTCCCCGCCGCGGCGCACGAGCACGGTCTTGCCCCGGCTCAGCGCGCCTGCGGTCGGCGGGGCCGCGGCGTCGCCCGACCGGTGGTGCCCGGCGCCCGGACCGGCGAACGCCAGCACCCGCTCCCGGTCGGTGATGGCGACCGCGGCGCCGCTCAGCAGCGGCTGGAGCAGCTGGGCGGTGCGGCGGGCCCCGTCGGCCGTCAGGCCGGAGCGCAGCGGCATGGAGCGGCCCACCGCCGCGATGGTGGTGCCGTGTCGGCCCTGCTGCAGGCGGGCGGGCGCCGACCGCGTCCGGCCCTTGCTGCGCGGGCCGCGCAGCGCCGAGGGGTACCCGACGACGAGCGC
Organism: Nocardiopsis suaedae; assembly: GCF_027706745.1. Taxonomy (GTDB): domain Bacteria; phylum Actinomycetota; class Actinomycetes; order Streptosporangiales; family Streptosporangiaceae; genus Nocardiopsis_A; species Nocardiopsis_A suaedae. Next base: position 64,148 of record NZ_JAQFWP010000029.1, read on the forward strand.
GGTCGTCAGACCGGCGCCGATCAGCACGGTGGTGCCGGTGCCCAGCGGAGGGGCGGCGAGCACCTGGGTCACCAGGTACATGGCCCCCCACAGCAGGGCGATGACCCCGGCGAGGGGGAGGCTCCCGTTGCTCATCGGCGCCCCCCGTCCCGGTGCTCCCTGCTCCGGCGGCCCAGCCCGGCCATGGTCAGCCGGGCCAGCCGCACGGCGCGGCGGTCGGCCGCCGTGCCGTGCATGCGCGTCCACATGCCGTCCACGTCCTTCGGCGGCCGGGTCGCCAGCGACACGGCCACCGCGGCGGCTGCGGCGCAGGGGGCCGAGACGAGGGTGGGCGTCAGGAGCGCCTGCGCGGCCCCGGCGTCGCCGAGGAGCAGGCCCGCGGCGCCCATGGCCACCGCCACGGCCGTCCCCGTGGCCATGCCCGCCACGGCGCCTGGCCCGGTGGTGCGGCGCCACCAGATGGCGAGGATGAACACCGGTGTCAGGGCCGAGCCCGCCAGCACGAACGCCCACGTCACCATGGTCGCCACGATCGACGGGAACTGGCCGCTGAGCGACTCGGGCGGCACCGCCAGTGCCAGCGCCGCCGACAGCGCGGCGACGAGCACGACCGCGCCGCGGCCGGCCCGGAGCGCCTGGCGCTGCGTGGCCCGCGGGTTGAGGTAGCGCTCATAGATGTCGTGCCCCCAGGAGGCGGCCGAGGCCAATAGCAGGCCGCCGATGGTCGACAGCACCGCCAGCAGGGCGCCCACGGCCACCGCGCCCAGGCCCGCCGGCCCGCCGAAGACCTCGCCCAGCACCGGCATCGCGTGCTCGGGGACCCGCAGCACGCCGCCGGTCGTGAGCCGGTCCACCCAGGGCGTGTCCGCGGACGCGTCCTGGACGATGGAGCGCGCCGCGATGCCCAGCAGCCCCGCCAGGACGTAGAACAGTCCCGCCAGGCCCACCACCCAAACGGTCGTCATGCGCGCCGCGGTCCCCGTGGGGCTGGTGAAGTACCGGTTCATGATGTGCGGCAGGCCGGCGGTCCCCATCGCCAGCGACACGATCAAGGCGCCCTGTTCCAGCTGGCCGTACTGGCCGCCCGGCTCGCCGAAGAACGCGGGCGCCCCCGGGTCCAGCCGGTTGGGGACCGGTTCCAGCCGCCAGGCGCCGCCGTCGTCCACCGGGTTGGCCAGCGGCCGGGAGGACAGCTCCCGCAGCGCGTCGGGATAGCTGAACCCGGATGCCGCGATGACGGCGACCAGCCACAGGAAGATGGCCAATAGCAGGAGGAACTGCACGGCCTGGGTCCAGGTGGTGCCCCGCATGCCGCCCAGGGCGACCATCAGCATGACGGCGGCGGTCGAGAGCAGCACGCCGGTCGTGTACGCGGGCAGCCCGCCCAGCCCTCGGCCCACGGCCAGCTCCCAGATGATTCCGCTGGCCACCGCCTGGGGGACCAGGTAGGCCAGGATGACCAGCTGCACGACGGCCACCGAGGTGAGCCGCGCGCCGTCCGACCCCAGCCGCTTGCCGAGGAAGTCGGGGATGGAGAACTCGCCGAAGCGCCGCAGGGGCGCGGCGACGAACAGCAGGACCGGCACGAATCCGGCGGCGAACCCGGCCGCGTACCACATGCCGTCCAGCCCGGAGGCGTACACGGCCGCGGCCACGCCCATGAAGGAGGCGGCCGACAGGTAGTCGCCGCAGATCGCGCAGGCGTTGGTGGCGACGCCGACGCGGCGCCCGGCGAGGTAGAAGTCGAGGGTGGAGGCGCGCTGCGGCCGGATCAGGACGGCGACCGCCCCGACCGCCGCCAGCAGCACGACGAGCAGCAGTCCGCTCGACATCACGCGGCGGGCGGCCCGTCGCCGCGGGGGGCGTCGCGGCCGGGGCCGCCGAGCATCCGCTCCTCGACGGCGTTGGACAGGGTCGCCGCGGCCAGGCAGACCGTGAAGAAGAACGCGTAGAGCCCGAACGCCGTCATGGCGAACATGGGGCTCATCCCGCCGAAGAGCCGGCCCTGCGACCACCAGGCCAGCGCGCCGGTGAGCAGTGGCACGGCGGCGAGGACGCCGGTGAACACGGCCACGTGGCCCAGGGCGACCCTGCGCAGCGTGCGGAACGCGGCGTCGACCTCGGCGGGGGTGTCGTGCTCCTCGGCAGGTGGGCCGGGATCATGGCGGTCGTGCACGGGTCAGCCCGCGGCGTGCCTGCGGCGCGCGGACGACAGCAGCAGGGCCACGCCGGCGCCGATGATCACCAGGCCCACACCGGGGAGCAGCTTGCCCCAGCTGTCCGTGGCGCTGCTGAGCTGAGCGATGCGTGCCAGCTGCCACAGCACCAGCACGCCCGCCAGAGCCGCCGGCAGGAGCGCGTGCGCGAGGGCGATCCGCCGGTAGGGCAGCAGGGCGCCGGCCAGGGCGAGGACGCCGGCGCACATGACCCACAGCCCGGGTCCGCCCATGCCGGACAGGTTGCCCAACGGGGTCGACACCCACGGCGTGAACGAGCCGATGACGAGCAGCAGCCCGCCGCCGAGCATCCCGATGCTGCCCGGGTGGAGGACGCGCCGGGCCGCCCGGGGGGCGGCGGAGCCGTTCGAAGGCGACATGGCCGAATCATAGCCACAGGCGGTGCCCCTGTTGAGGGGGTGCGGGGTGGACGGTCCAGATGCGCTCCCAGCGGTCCGCGGCGGGGATCGAACGGTCCGGAGTGCGACATATGCCGCTCATGGCGGCGAAACGACCGCTCGAAAGGCGGACCGGCCGCTCGTCCGGCCCGGCCTTGTGCGCCCCGCCGCGGGTGCGCTGGTGTCGGAGCCCCGTACACAGAGGAGAAACGAGCGTGGCTGATTCGCAAGTCAACAGCCCGGAACCCCCGGGCGGCAACGGCTGGCGGCGCGAGTACTGGAAGAGGAACATCCGGCTGGTGACGGTCCTGCTCGTCATCTGGTTCGCGGTGTCGTTCGGCTGCGGGATCCTCTTCGTCGAACAGCTCAACCAGATCACCGTCGGCGGGTTCCCCCTCGGCTTCTGGGTCGCCCAGCAGGGCTCCATCTACGTGTTCCTGCTGCTCATCCTCGTCTACTGCCTGTACATGGACCGCTTGGACAAGCGGTTCGGCGTCTACGAGTACGACGACGAGGCCGGCGTGGGAACCGAGGAGGGCGGTGAGGCATGAGCCAGATCCAGCTGTGGACGACCGTCTTCATCGTCCTCTCCTTCGGCGTCTACATGGTCATCGCCTGGCGCAGCCGGGTCCGGGAGACCGAGGGGTTCTACGTCGCCGGGCACGGCGTCCCCACCGTGGCCAACGGCGCCGCGATCGGGGCCGACTGGATGTCGGCGGCCTCGTTCATCTCGATGGCGGGGCTCATCGCCTTCCTGGGCTACGACGGCAGCATCTACCTCATGGGCTGGACCGGCGGCTACGTCCTGCTCGCCCTGCTGCTCGCGCCCTACCTGCGCAAGTGGGGGAAGTTCACGGTGCCGGAGTTCGTCGGCGACCGGTACTCCGAGCCGGTGCGCAGCCTCGCCGCGGTCGCGGCGATCCTCATCTCCTTCACCTACGTGGTGGGGCAGATGAACGGCGGCGGCATCGTATTCAGCCGCTTCCTCAACATCGACATCGCCTACGGGGTGATGATCGCGGCGGTGATCATCTTCGTGTACGCGGTGCTGGGCGGGATGAAGAGCATCACCTGGACGCAGGTCGCCCAGTACACGGTGCTCATCACCGCCTACCTGATCCCGGCCGTGGCCGTGGCCCAGGTGATGACCGGCATCCCCGTCCCCCAGGTGTCGTTCGGCCAGATCCTCAACGGCCTGAACGAGCTCTCGGCCCAGCTGGGCCTGGAGGTCTTCACCGACCCCTTCACCTCCCGGCCCATGGTCGACATCTTCCTGGTGACGATGGCGCTGATGATCGGCACCGCCGGCCTGCCGCACGTGATCATCCGCTTCTACACCACCAGGACGGTGCGGGGCTCCCGCTACTCGGCGTTCTGGGCGCTGTTCTTCATCGCCCTGCTGTACACCACCGCCCCGGCGGTGGGCGCCTTCACCAAGTTCAACCTGCTGGAAGGGGTGAACGGCACCGCCACGGACGACCTGCCGGCCTGGGTGGACAACTGGGCGGCGACCGGGCTGGTGACGGTGAACGGGAACGCCGACGTCATCAACTCGGTCAGCAACGACCCGGCGGCCGGGGCCGACCTGACGGTCAACAACGACATCCTGGTGCTGGCCTCGCCGGAGATCGCCGGGCTGCCGGCCCCCATCGTCGGCCTGGTCGCGGCGGGCGGGATGGCGGCCGCGATGTCCACCGCGGCGGGGCTGCTGCTGGTGATCTCCTCGGCGGCCTCCCACGACCTGTACTTCCGCTACTTCCGCAAGACCGCCGGCGACCGCGAACGCCTGATGGTGGGGCGGATCGCGATGGCGGCGGCGATCGTGGTCGCGGTGGTCGCGGGCATCAACCCCCCGGCGTTCGTCGCGCAGGTGGTCGCATTCGCCTTCGGTATGGCGGCGGCGAGCTTCTTCCCCGCCATCGTCCTGGGCATCTTCTGGAAGCGGTGCAACGCCGTGGGGGCCGGGGCCGGGATGGCCGCGGGCCTGGTCCTGACGGTCGGGTACATGCTCTACACGCTGGAGGTCTTCGGGCTCCAGGCGAACGACCACGTACTCGGGATCAGCCCCGAGGGGATCGGCGCCGTGGGTGCCGTGGTGAACGTCCTCGTCGCAGTCGTGGTGTCCAAGATGACCGCGCCCCCGTCGCGGTACATCACGGAGATGGTGGAGGGCATCCGCTACCCGGCCAAGCGCCTGGAACCGGCGGAGGAGGGCGGGCGCTGAGCCGCGCCCGCGGCCCCGCACCCGCCGCTCTTCCGCGATAGCCCGTAGGCCCCCTCGCCACACAGGCGAGGGGGCCTACGGCCTGCGATGCGCCGATCAGCCGCCGGCCTTCGTCTCCTCCGCCGCGGAGGATTCCGCCCCCGCTCTGACGCGGGGCCGGGTCCCCGGAGGGGAGGTGGGCGATGTGGACGGCCAGTGTGAGCAGGCCGTCCACATCGCCGTCTCGGTGGAGCCGAACCGCAGTGATGCGCGGCGCAGAGGACTCGCCGCGGTAGGACCGCGAACACCTGAACCGGGTCTGCGGTCCGGTGTCGGAGGTAGAGCCCTCACCGTGCCTACCGGAAGGCGGGCACGACCTCCTTGATGAACAGTTCGAGGGACCGGCGCTTCTCCTCGTGGGGCAGGCCGTTGTCGATCCAGAAGCTGTACTCGTCGATGCCCAGCTCCTCATAGCGGCGCAGTCGCTCGACGAGCTCGTCCGGGGTGCCGATCATCGCGGTCTTGTGCAGGGACTCGGGCTCGAATTCCGGGCGCCCCTCGAACTTCGACTCCGGGCTCGGCTCAAGGAAGCCGTTCTCGGGCGTCCGGTCGTTGCCGAACCAGGCGTCGAAGGTGCGGTAGTAGCGCTGGACGGCTTCGGCCGCCGGGCGCCAGCCGTCGGGGTCCTGGGGGCTGTGCACGTGGGTGTGCCGCAGCACCATCAGCTCGGGCCTCGGGACCTCGGGATGGTCGCCGACCGCGGTCTCGAACTTCTCGACGAGGTTCTCGACCTCCTCGATCCCCTTCATCAGGGGCGTCACCATCACGTTGCACCCGTTGGCGACGGCGAAGTCGTGCGAGGCGGGGTCGCGGGCGGCGATCCACACCGGCGGTGCCGGCCGCTGCACCGGTTTGGGCACGCTGGTGGAGGTGGGGAACCGCCAGATCTCCCCGTCGTGGGCGTAGTCGCCCTGCCAGAGCGCGCGGACCGCCGGGACGAGCTCACGGAGGTACCGTCCGCCGTCGCTCGCCGACAGGCCGTCCGTGAGCCGGTCGAACTCGAACTGGTGGGCGCCCCGCGCCAGGCCGATCTCGGCCCGGCCGCCGCTGATGACGTCCAGCAGCGCGGCCTCGCCGGCGGCCCTGACCGGGTGCCAGAACGGGGCGACGATGGTGCCCGCGCCGAGCCGGATCGTCGAGGTGCGCGCCGCCAGGTAGGCCAGTTGCGGAATGGGGCTGGGGGAGCCGACGAACTCCATGGAGTGGTGTTCGCCGATCCACACCGTGCCGAAGCCGCCCGCTTCGGCGATCCGCACGAGTTCGGTCAGGTCCTCGAACTGCTGGGAAGGGCTCACGCTCTCGTCCCAGCGTTCCATGTGCGCGAACAAGGAGAATCTCACTGCTGCTCCCGATGTGCGGTGTCGGCGGGGCGCCCGGTGTCGGCGCCGTCGTTCTGTCGTCCGGTGCTGTGGCCGGTCCCGCTCGCGGAGTCCATCTCGGCGAGGGTCACGTCGCCGGTGGCCCAGTGCGTCCGCGGCACCTCGCGGACGACGACACGGACGTACTCCGGCCTGGTTCCGGTGGTGCGGACCACCGCTGCGTGCACTTCGCGCATCAGGTCCCGGACCTGAGCCGCGGTGCGCCCTTCGGCGAGGGCGATGTCGACCTGCGGCATCTCAGCTCCGCAGGATGAAGGGGTCGGCCACGGGCTCATCGCTGGTGTTGATCCAGACGCTCTTGAGCCGCGTGTACTCCTTCATGGTCTCGGTGCCGTGCTCGACCCCGACACCGCTGGTCTTGAAGCCCTGGCGCGGCGACATCGGCGACATGGCCCGGTAGGTGTTGACCCACACGGTCCCCGCGTCCAGGCGCGCGGCCATCCGGTGGGCCCGTCCCAGATCCCTGGTCCACACCCCCGCCGCGAGGCCGTACTCGGTGTCGTTCGCGAGGCGGACGGCCTCCTCCTCGGTGTCGAAGGGCATGATCGCGACGACGGGGCCGAAGATCTCCTCCCGGACGACGCGCATGCCGTTGTCCACGCCGACCAGGATGGTCGGCTCGTAGAAGTATCCGCCGAGGCCCCCGTCCGAGGGGCGGCCGCCGGTGAGGATGTGGGCCCCCTCGCTGCGTCCCAGGTCGACGTACCCGGCGACCTTGTCCCGCTGCTCCTCGAACGCCAGCGGGCCGATCTCGGTGGTCTCCTCCATGGGGTCGCCCATGCGGATGCGCCCCGCCCGCTCGGCCACGCGCTCCAGCAGCTCGTCGTAGACCGGACGTTGGGCGAACACACGGCTTCCGGCGATGCAGGTCTGGCCCGCGGCGGCGAAGATCCCGGCGACGACGCCCATGGCGGCGTTCGGGATGTTCGCGTCCTCGAACACGATGTTGGGCGACTTGCCGCCCAGCTCCAGCGTCGCGCCGACGAACCGGCCCGCCGCGGCCGCGGCGATGCCCGACCCGGTCGCGGTGCTCCCGGTGAACGAGATCTTCGCGAGGTCGGGGTGGTCGACCAGCGCCTGTCCCGCCTCGGCCCCGAAACCGGTGACCACGTTGACCGCACCGGCCGGGAAGCCCGCTTCGAGCGCGAGTTCGCCGAGCCGGAGCACGGAGGCCGAGGTGTGCTCGGAGGGCTTGACCACGACGGTGTTCCCGGCGCAGAGCGCGGGGGCCAGCTTGCTGCTGGTCAGCGTCAACGGTGAGTTCCACGGGGTGATGGCCCCCACCACGCCGAGCGGTTCCCGGGCCGTGTAGTTCAGGACCGTCCGGTCGGAGGTCGGCACGACGTCGCCGTGGATCTTGTCGGCCAGGCCGGCGTAGTAGTGGTAGTAGTCGGGCAGGGCGGCGAGCTGCCCGCGCATCTCGCGCAGCAGCTTGCCGTTGTCCCGCGTCTCCATGCGGGCGAGCTCCTCGGCGTTCTCGGCGATCAGGTCGCCGAGACGGCGCAGGAGGCGGCCGCGCCGGGTCTGGCTGAGGTCGCGCCAGCGCGGGTCGTCGAACGTCCGCTTCGCCGCGGCCACGGCCCGCCCGATGTCGGCGGCGTCGCCCCGGGCCGCCCGGTAGAGCGGTCGGCGCGTCGCCGGGTTCGTGCTCGTGAAACGGTCCCCGGCGGCGGGCTCGACGTGCTCGCCGTCGATGAGGTGGCTCAGCTTCTTCACGTCAGGCATGGGCGGTGTCTCCGATGAGGGCGGTGACGTGGTCGGCCACGGCCCCGGGCCGTTGGACCGGGAGCATGTGGCGTGTTCCGGGCACGATGGCGGCCCTGCAGTTCGGCAGGGCGGCCGCGAGCCGACGGGACATGCCGGGGGTCGACCCCGGGTCGTCCGCACCGGTGACCGCCACGGCGGGTGCGGTGATCCGGTGCAGGTCGGGGCCGAGATCGGCGTCGGCGGTCGCGAACACGCGGTAGCAGTTGTGGAAGGACTCCACGTCGTTGGCGCGCAGGGTGGCTTCGGTGCGGCCCACCCACTCGGCGCCGACGTCGGTGCCCGCGTACCACCGGCGCAGTGACGCGGAGACCGCCGCCTCGAAGTCGGTGCGCGCGAGGCGGAGCCGTTCGAGCACCTGTTCCCGCTCTTGCGGGGTGCGCCTGCACACCGAGCTGACCGAGGTCAGCGTCGCGACCAGTTCCGGCCGGTGCAGCGCCAGGTACTGCGCCACGAGCGCGCCGAGGGAGAAGCCGACGACGTGGGCGCCGGGAGGAATCCCCGTCGCGGCGTCGAGCGCCAGGTGCTCCAGGGTGGTGCCCGCGGGGGCGGGCCTGTTCCGTCCGTGCCCCAGGAGGTCGGGCGTGACGAGGGCGAAGCGGTCGGCCAGCAGCTCGGCGGTGGGCTCCCACATCGTGCGGTCGAGCCCGACACCGTGCAGGAGCACGACGGTGGGCCTGCTCATGCCGACGGGTCCCGCTCGGTCGAGAAGGCCGCGAGCCGCTGCTGGGGGCGGCCCTGTGCGGCGGCCGCCAGCGCGATGACGATCTCCTCCGGGTGCGGCGCGTCGGCGATCCGGACCTCCACCGTCTGGTGGTGGGAGCGGATCGTCGCGTCGGTGACGTGCTTGAGCGGGATGTCGAACACGATCCCGGCCGCGCCGCGCTTCTCGACCGCGGGAAGGAGCGTGGTGGCGTCCGCGGCCTTGCGGAAGTGGTCACCGAAGGCGAGGGTGTGGATGAGCGCGGACCCGTGCTCGATCTCACCGTCGAGGCCGACGATCGCGGCCTTGCCGTAGGCCTCGGCCGGGGCGCCGAGCTCCTCCAGCACCGCGGGCGCGAGCAGCGCGCCGAGGTCGGAGGCGTTCGCGTCGATCCCCGGGCCGAGGTCCTCGACGAAGCCCTGTCCGGCCCACGGGTTGCGGATCACGGCCGCGACGACGGCGACGGTGGCCGGAGGGCTGACCGCGCGTTCCCCCTCGACCCGGACCTCCTCGACGACGGTGACGGTCTTGCGGACGTTCATGACGGTGTTCCCTCCAGGGTCTCGGCGGTGACGACCGGGTCGGTCCTGCGGTCTCCGATCCGGGGGTGCGGGCGCGGGCCGGTGGAGGCGGCCGCGATGACGACGATCTCGTCGGCCCGGGGGGCGTCGGGGACGCGTGCGCTGATGGTCTGGTAGTGGCTGCGCGTCGCGGCGTGCGTCTTGTGCCAGAGGGGGACGACCAACGACTCGCCCGCCTCGGCCCGCGTGTCGGCGAAGCAGATGATCGACTCGCCGTGGAGCGCCTCCCGGACCAGGTTGCCGAAGTACGGCGTGTGGATGAGCGCTCCGGCGTGCTCGATCTCCCCGGCGGTGCCGACGACCGCCGCCTTCCCGAACGCCTCGATCCCGTGCACCGGGCCGAGCGCGTTCACGAGCCGGTCGCAGAGCAGTCCGGCCAGTACGGGCCCGATCCGCTCCTGCTCCTCGGCGAGGTCGGTGAGCGGCGCCGTGCCGGACCACGGATTGCCTACGACGGCGGCGACGCTGGCGCGCCGCGCCGGCCGGTCCGGCGCCAGCCCTGCCTCAGTGACGATCGCTTCGCGGTAGGTCACCAGTTTGCGGACGCGGACCGGTTCAACCGAGGGCGCGCCACCAATCTCTTGCATGCAAGGAACGTTAGATATCCGTGCCGTGTGAGTCAAGAGAGGTTCGCCGCCATCGCCCACCATGCTGGATGGTCCGGGTTCATAGCCTCTATGAACTGCGTGACCACCGTACCGATGTCGATCGGGACGTGGATTCCCGCGTGGCGCTTGACATGTGGCCTGTGACGTGGCTTACCGTTTCTTGTATGCCAGCGCCCTCCGGCGGGCGGCTTGTACGGCAGCGCGGCTCGAGGCCCGACTCAGGGAGTGTCATGTCCAGACAGCTACACGGGGGTTCGGAACCGGACCTCGCGGCGGCACCGGAGAACGGACCCCCGGGCGGGGGCGGGAGGCTCGGCTCCGTCTTCTGGACGTCGGTCGCCGTCGCGGCGGTCTTCATCGCCTGGGCGACCCTCTTCACCGAGAACCTCAACAGCGTCACGGAGTCGTCCCTGAACTGGGTCACCTCGTCGTTCGGCTGGAGCTACCTGCTCGTCACCCTCGGCATCCTCGTCTTCCTGGTGTTCCTCGCCTTCAGCCCCGCGGGCCGCATCCGGCTCGGCAAGGACTCCGACCGGCCGGAGTTCTCCACCCCGGCCTGGCTCGCGATGCTCCTCGGCGCCGTGATGGGGATCGGCCTGATCTCGTACGGCGTCGCCGAGCCCATCTCGCACCTGGCGGAACCGCCCCACGGCCTCGCCGAGCCGAACACCCCCGAGGCGGCGGTGCACGCGCTGCAGTACTCCTACTTCGACTGGGGCCTGCACGCCTGGGGCGTCTTCGCCGTGTTCGGCCTCGCGATCGCCTACTCGACCTACCGCAAGGGGCGCCGCCCGCTGGTGAGCCAGCTGTTCACCCCGCTCCTCGGCGACAGGGCCAACGGCCCGGTCGGCAAGGCGATCGACGTCCTCGCGGTGTTCGCGACGCTCTTCGGCACGGCCACGTCCCTGGGGCTGGGGGCGCTCCAGATCAACAACGGGCTGGGCCGGCTGTTCGGGATCCCCGTCGGCTCCGTCGCCCAGGTGCTCATCGTCGCCGCCGTCACCGCGGTGTTCACCGTGTCGGCCGTCAGCGGCATCGACCGGGGCATCAAGATGCTGAGCTTCACCAGCGGCACCCTGGCGATCGCGATGTTCGTGTTCATGCTGATCGTCGGCCCGACCGTCTTCATCGCCAACCTCTACATCGAGTCGATCGGCGTGTGGGCCGGGGACTTCTTCCGGATGAGCCTGCAGGGCACCGCCTTCGGCGGGCTGGAGTGGATGCAGTGGTGGACCTATTTCATGCTGGCCTGGTGGGTGGCGTGGGGCGCGTTCGTCGGCATCTTCCTCGCCCGGATCTCCCGCGGCCGCACGATCCGCGGGTTCATCACCGGGGTCCTGACCGTCCCGAGCCTGGCCTTCTTCACCTGGTTCGCGGTGTTCGGCGGCTCGGCCATCCACGTGGACCTGTTCCGAGGCGGGGACATCGCCGACCAGACCGCGGCCGACCTCGGGAACGCCTTCTTCGCGACGCTCGAACAGTACCCCCTGCCGGCGGCCACCTCGGCGGTCGCCGTCCTGCTCGCGGTGATCTTCTTCGTGACCAGCGCGGACTCCAACACCTACGTGCTGGGGTCGATGACCTCCGAGGGCTCACTCGCCCCGCGCCGCCCCGTCCTCGTCCTCTGGGGCGTCCTCACAGGCGGCACCGCGGTCACGCTGATGCTCGCCGACGGCCTCGACGCGCTCCAGAACACCGTGATCGTCACCTCGCTGCCCTTCCTGGTGATCATCGCCGGCGTCGCGGTGTCCTTCTGGAAGGACCTGGCGACGGAATGGCCGGGCGGGACCGCCGACACACCCGACACGACTCCCGAGACGCAAGAGGAGGCGAAGGCCGATGCCGCACACTGACACCCGGCGCGCGCACATCGAGAAGGTCTGGGCGGCGGCGTGGAACCACGGGGACGTCGACGCGCTCGACGAACTGCTCGCCGACGGCTACCTCCGCCACGGCAGCGAACCGCACCCCCAGGACCTGCGCATGTTCAAGGCGTCGGTCGCCGCCACCCGTTCGGCGTTCCCCGACCTGACCACCACGCTCGACGACGTCGTCATCGAGGGCGACCGGGCCGCGGTCCGCTGGCACAGCACCGGCACCCATGAGGGCGCACTCCTGGGTGTCCCCGCCACCCGGCGACGCGTCGAGGTCGCCGGAGCGACCTTCGCGCGCTTCGACGGAGAGCTCATCGCCGAGGAGTTCGTGACCTGGGACCCCCGGGCCCTGCTCTCGGCGCTGGGGATCATCGCCGTCGGACAGGACTGATCAGCGGTACGACAAGGAGCACCCTCATGCCCACGCTTCCGGCGACCCCCGACACCGCCCTGATGAAGCAGGTCAACCGGCGTTTCGTCACCGGCGTCACCGTCGTGACCGCCCTGGACGGCGCCGCCCCGAAGGGCCTTGCGGTCAACGCCTTCGCCAGCATCTCACTGGAGCCGCCGACGGTCATGGTGTGCGTCCAGCGGTCCTCCTCCACCCACGACTGCCTGTTCAGGACCGGCCACATGGCGATCAACATCCTGTCGACGGCCCAGATCGACGTGGTCCAGCGCTTCGCGGCCAAGTCCGACGACAAGTTCACCGGACTCGACTGGACGCCCGGGCCCTTCGGAAGCCCGCTGATCGCGCGCAGCGCCGCGCAGATGGAGACCGAGATCCGTGAACGGCTCCAGGCCGCCACGCACACCGTGTTCATCTGCCGCGTGGTCCACGCCGCGGTCACCGACGACGCCCCGATGGTCTACAGCGCGGGCGGATTCGTCGACGGTGGAGCGCTTCCGCCTTTGGGATGATCGGCCCTACGACCGCGACATCGAGGAGCAGTCCAGTGACGGAAGAAGCGGGCGGTTCGACCACCACGTCGATCCAGGCCAAGGTCATCGCCGAGATGCGCGCACGCATCATCAGCGGTGAGGTCGACCCGGGCGCGCCACTCTCGGAGCTCGTTCTGGCCGACGAGTTCGGTGTCAGCCGCACCCCGGTCCGCGAGGCGTTCAAGCAGCTCCAGACCGAGGGCCTGGTCGAGATCCGGCCACGGGTCGGGACCTTCGTCACCACTCCGTCCCGGCGCGAGATCACCGAACTCTTCGAGATGAAGGAACTCCTCGAAGGCGCCGCCGCCCGCCTCCTCGCCCAACGGGGCCGCGTCCCCGAGATCGACCGCCTCCGGCACAACCTCGCAGAGGCCGACGCGGCCGTGGCCCGCGACGACCGCGAGCACTACGCGGAACTGGTCGGGGAGTTCCACGACCTGCTGATCACCGGAGCGGACAACAGCAAACTCGAGGCGCATTACACGACCCTGATGAACCAACTGGCCTACCCCCGGCTGGTGAAGACCTCCCTGGACCAGCCCGGGCGCCCGCTGCAGTCCGACCGTGAGCACCACCTGGTACTCGAACTGATCATCCAGAAGGACGGCGACAGCGCCGAACAGGTCATGCGCGAGCACGTCCGGGCCAGCCGCCGCGCCCTCCTGGCCGGACTCCCGGCTCCCGGCCCCGGCCCATCGACCGATCCCGCCAGGACCTGATCAGGGACCTGGCGAGCGCACGGACCGCCGAGCGTCACCGGCTCCGCCGTCGGGCCGCGGCGTAGTTGAGTCCGGCTTCGCCGGTGATCGTGCGCACCGCGTCGATCCGGCCATCGGTGACGTTGGCGGCGACGACGGCCGCCGGATTCGCACCGTCCTGGACCGCCGCGCCGATACGAGCCGGTTCAAGCGCAGATCGGTCGGCCCGGTCGGGCGGGCCGGTGGTCGCGGAGGTGGGGCGGCGATCCGGGACGCGGATGGTGCGGTGGTTCGACGTTGAATCCGGGTGGCTACTCGGGCGGCGATGCCCAGGAAGGGGCCGGGGCAGGTCGTCGCGGGCGGCGCCTTCGTCCAGGGGCTGCACGCGGCCGCCGCTGACCAGCACCCGGCCCTCGACCAGGGCGGACTCCACACGATCGGCCGTGAGCGCGGTCACGGCCAGGGCGGGCAGGTCGGTGTAGGGCTCGAACCGGGGGTGGTCGGTGTCGGCGGGCGCCACGTCGGCCCGCCTTCCCGGCTCCAGGCCGCCGGCTCCGTCGCTGAGGGCCAGCGCCCGCGCCCCCGCGATCGTGAGCATGCGCACCAGGCGGTCCGAGTCCGGCTGCCCACCGGCGCTGCCATGGTAGGCGGCGACGAACTCCTCGGCCCGCGCGGCCTGGACCTCGGCCGCACCCGCCGAGCCCCGGGAGCGCGGCCGAGCACGTCCGCGGATCCGTCCCGGCCCCGCTCGTACCGGATCGCACCCCCTCCGGAGCCGCACCGGGGACCGCACCGCCGATCGTGCCGGGCACGCCCGCGGGCGGTGCAGCGACTCAGTCGCAGACGTCGTCGGGATCGGTGATGAGGGCCCGGAACGTGATCGGGCCGACGACGCCGTCAGGGACGAGGCACTTGATCGACTGGAACTCGACCACCGCGCCGCGTGTGGCCGGACCGAACTCACCGTCCAGCACCAGCCGGTAACCGTATCCGGAGATCAGTGACTCCTGCACGGCCTTGACCCGGTTGCCGCTGTCGCCCCGGCGGACCAGCCCCAGGTCGTCGGTCAACGCCTCCCAGGTGGGTGCGTCCACCTCCGCGGACTCGGTGATCCCCCGAGCCGCCTGGTACTCCTGCACGGCATCGGCCAACCGCGCGTCGAAGTCCTCGTCGGCATGGTTGACATCCAGGAAGCCGTACTCCACCAGCAGGAACTTGACGACCGACACCTCCCAGCGGGAGTCGCCTTCGACCAGGTCGGGCCATTCGGCGGCCTCCACCGCCGCTACGACCTCCTCGGACTCCTCGGAGGTCTCCGGCCCATCGGCCAACGCAGGAGCCGGCATGATCCCAAGGCCCGCCGCCAGGACTCCCGACGCGACCATTACGGCCGTCCCTCGAAGCTTGAACACGGAACGCTCCCCCTTTCCCGGTAAGCACCGGCTGCACAGGTGCCTGGTATAGCGTTCACTGTCTTGACGGTCAGGAGGAGACCGGGGTTGACCGGTATGCCGGTCGATGGCCGGATACGGCCGTTCATCCAGGGGTATGCGCAGCACAGGCGGCCTGGGAGATGCCGCGGCGGCGTCGGGCCCGGCGGATGCTCTGTCCCTGGGGGTGCGTCCACGGGGCACTCCTCAGGAGGCGGGGGTTGCCGATCGGACCACGAGGTAGACGGTCGGGGCGTTCGCCATGGGGGCAGTGTAGAAGCCCTCTATACGTAAACGAGGTCGCTCTGGAGGCCTTCGCCGGGGCGCAGGGCGGCCGGCTGCGGCGGGGGAACTTCCGCGCCCGGTTCTGGCGGCCGGCCTGGGACGGGGAACCCGGCCACGACCAGGTGTGGCTGCGGGGGCCGGTCCTGCCGGGGTTCACCTTCAACGAGGGGCGCCACACCCACCGCACCTGGCTGTCGGAGGACGGGGTGCCCGAGGTGGCCCGTGCGGCCCGGCTGGGGCACCGGATGCCGGGGATGGGCGAGGTCTATGAGCATGTGACCCCGCCGATGGAGAAGAAGGTCCGTGATGTCCTGGAGGAGCGCTGGCGTCAGAGCCTTCAGGCGCTGCGTCCGGGGGAGTGCGAGCG
>NZ_JAQFWP010000030.1 GCF_027706745.1 Nocardiopsis suaedae
GCGGGCGGCGCGTAACCGGCATACCGGACACAGAACACTGGAACGGGTATCCGGCGCGGTGAAATGGTCACCCCAGAAGGGACCGGGCGGCAGAACCGCCACCCCCGCCACCCCGAGGGCCTCCGCCCCCGGAAGGACCTTCACACCCCGGCCATCCCGGGCACGCGGACGGGGCCCCGGCGGCCCTGCGCGGCGAAAGGACCATCGCCGAAGGCGATCGTGTGGCGGAACCGCCACGCAGGACGGCCCCGGGCCGCCTGTTGCGCCCGGAAGGCGGGTTCCGGCCCGGCCCCTACCCGCCCGGTGTCCGGTTCGCCCGGCTCCCGAGCCATGGAGGCTCCTCCCCCGCCCTGATCGACGCCCGGGGCGGCGGCACGGGCAGCAGGGGTGCGCGGTCATCGCGATCCCAGAACACGTTCTGCCTCCGAAAGAGCCCCAAACGGCACACCCGGACCGCTTACCGCCCCCACTGTCACTGCGGGTAGCCGATATCGGCCCCGAGTGAACCCCGGGCGCCCGGCGGGGGCGCCCAGGTGCCGCTGAACCTGCTCCAACACCCGAGGCGAACGCCACATGCAGGCATGAACCGGGCATTCCGTTCCCAGAACGTGTTCTGGAATCGTCGGCTTCGCACGCCCGGAGCCCCCGCGGGTGTCGCTGAGCGCGCTCCGCGCCCCTCCCACCCCTTAACACGGAGTGTTCGCCCAGGTCACGGCGGTGCCGGGTACGGGGCGGGCCCGGCGGCGGCGGGCCCGGGCGTCGGAGAGCACGAACCCCGACCCCTGCGTCTCACCATGCGGGAGGTTCTCCGTCGAGGGGTGCACGTTGGTTGAGACCACCCCCGAAACCGGGCAACCGGCCGCATCCCGGCGAACCGGAACCCGCCTCTCGGGCGCCACGAACCCCCTCAGAGCATCCCGCGCAGCGAAAAGTACACCCGCCCGCGGATCGGGTGGCGCATCCGCCACACACGACCGCCACCCCCTCCCACCCCCGCCCGGTATGCCCGGATTATGCCCCCCGGGCGCCCCGCCGCCGCCCACCCGGACCGCGAGGAACCCGCCCGACGGCAAGCAGGCCCAGGGAACCGCCCCGCTTCCGCCATCGCCGCCCACCACCGGGACCACGCACACACCCGGCAGCCGACAGAACAGCATGCAGGGCCGCCGACCCGCGTCGTTGGCGCCCTCCACCCGGCACTCGACAGCCCGCCACCCGGCCGGAGCCCACAAGCGGGGCACCGGTTCTGCCGTCGTTGCCGATTCGGGTCGACCGCCCGCACGTCCGGGAACACCGGCGGGGCGGAATCCGTTGAGCGCTGCGCGACCGGAGCGGCGGGGGCGGGGTCGCGCCCGCCGGGACCGGTGCGTGCCGGTCTGCTCGCCTGCGCGGGCACCCGGGAACCCCCCGACCGCGAGAACGAGGAGTTCTGTGACCGCTGAACCGACCACCGCTCCCCTGCCTCCGCTGCCCTCCCTCGGTGACCAGGCGGAGCGCCTGATCGCGCTGGGGGTGCACGACCGGGCGGGGATCACCGCCGACGACGTGCGCGCGTTCACCGGCAAGGCCGCCGGAGACGCCGCCGGGAACGGCGGCGCCCTGCTCGCCGTCCACCCGGACCGGGCCCCCGCATCGGCGCTCGCGCCGCTGCTCCGGCGCGGTGGCAAACCCGGATTCATCGTCACCGACATGACCGACGTCGACCGCTTCGCCCCTGTCGGGATCGACCTGCCCGATGCCCCGCTGTACCTGCTCACCGGCGTGGACCGCGGCGACCGCATGTCCGACTGGAGCCCCGAGGAGGCCCTGCCCGAGCTCGAGCGGGAGGGCCGCTCCCCGCTCCTGCTCACCGAGGGCGTGCACTGGGTGCTTCAGCAGCCCGAGGCCCTGGACCGCAACCTCTGCTTCATGACCATCGGGTCCCGTCTCCGCAAGGAGAACGGGAGGTTCGACTCCCGCACGCCCGCCATCTGGATCAGCAACGGGACCGGGAGGGACGGCAAGGAGCGCCGCGACGCCCCCAAGGTCGGCTGGTGCTGGTGGGGCAACCGCCACACCTGGCTCGGCTTCGGCTCCGCCGTGGCCCGCACGGTCTAAGGCGCCTACCGGGCGGGAGAGGTCCCACTCCGCAGGGCGCGCCCGCCCAGCTGCGGTGCCGCGCGGGCGCATCTGGCGCGGTGCCGCACGGGCGGGGCGCCTCCGGCGCGGTGACGCGGGTTCCGTCCGGCTGCGGTGGTGCGGGGGCAGCGGGTACGGCGCCGCGCGGGCGCGTCCGCCCGGGGCCGGAGAGCGACCGGCTCCGGTCTCCGTGCGCACGGACGGGGCGGGTTGGGCACGGAGTGTGCCGGGAACATCACCGATCGGGGTGGGCTCGGAACGGCCGGGCCGCCCCGCGAGGAGGGTCACGTGCACACGGCCATCCGGGTCGGCGCGGTCCTGGCGGCCGCCGCCACCGCGCTCCCTGTCACCGCTTCCACCCCCGCAATGGCCGACGGCTACTGCCGGGCGGGCCACGTCTGCATGTGGGAGGACGCCCACTACCAGGGGAGCCGGTACATCGACGTCCGCGCCGGCGGCCCCTACGACATCGACTGGTGGAACGGCGACAACGAGATCAGCAGCGTCGACAACGCCTCCGACCTCTACATCGTGATGTACGACAACGACAACACCACCGGCTTCCTCGGCTGCGTCGCACCGCATCAGCGGATCCCATCGCTCTGGCGCAACGACGAGATGGAGAGCTTCATCGCCCGCGACTTCTGCTGACCGGTCCGGTCGGGGACCAGCCAGGGACCGGCCGGGGTCCGCCGCCCCGGCCGGTCGGCGGGCCGTCGACGGCGGGCGGTGGGTCGTCGAGGGCGAACCGCGGGCCGTCGCGGGCCGCCGGGGGACGGCGGCCGACCGCCGGAGAGAGGCGGCGCCGCCGGGAGGGCTGCCGACCCGGACCCGGTGCCGCCGCTTGCCGCCGCTTGTCCACATTCGGACATGGATTCCGGTTTTTCCGCTTGTTGTCCGTGTGTCCGACCCGATAGAACACTCCAATGCTCAAAGGAACCAAGGTCGGGCTCCGGGCGCGGCACGACGAGGACATTCCCGTGCTGCTCGCCGAGCTCTACGACGACGTCGTCAACGGCTCCCGGGCCGACGGGCAGCCCTGGAGGCCGCTCACGCCCGGGACCAAGGACCCGCGGCTCGTCGTCGACGACTCCAACCGGCAGACCGTGCAGTTCTCCGTGGTGGAGCTGGAAGGCGGAACACTCATCGGGACCGCGGTTCTCGCGGGCATCGACCCCCACCACCGGTCCGCGCACGTCGGACTCGGCCTGCGGCCCGGCCACCGCGGGAAGGGCTATGGCACCGACGTGGTCGCGGCCCTGTGCCACTACGGCTTCACCGTGCGCGGCCTCAAGCGGCTGCAGATCGAGACGCTGGCGGACAACTTCGCCATGCTGCACGCCGCCGAGCGCAACGGCTTCGTCCGCGAGGGGCGGACGCGCTCTTCGGCCTGGGTGATGGGCGAGTTCCTCGACGAGGTGGTCCTCGGCCTCCTCGCCGAGGAGTACAAGGAGCGCAAGGAGAGCTGAACCGAACGGCGAAAGGGGCGCCGGGCCGCACGCGGCCCGGCGCCCCCTCGCGTCAGTCGAGCTCGTCGAGCTCCAGGATGTAGACCGGCCACCGGTCGATGACCTCCAGGCCCGCGCGGTCCGCCGCCTCCGCGACGGTCTCGTCGTCGAACTCCTGGAGGTGGAACTCGCGCACCCCCTCGGCGCCGCGCAGGCCCTCGACGGCCTCGGCCAGCGCCCCGGCCAGCGCCTCCGGCTCGGGGCCGCGGTGCACCACCAGGCCCGCCGACGCCGTGCCCATCCCGTCGACCACCACCGTGAACTGGGCCGAAGGGACGCCGTCGCCGTCCTCGGGCATCAGGTCGAAGGTGGCCTCGCCCACGAGCAGGTCCGGGCCGAGGTGGCTGTTGTCCAGCCACTCCCGCACCTCCTCGCGGTCCCAGTCCTCGCCGAAGTCGTTGTCGGCCCCGAACGCCCGGTACAGCTCGACGTAGGTGTCGAGCAGCGCGTCGTCGGGCTCCGTCGGCATCGTGCGCACCCGCACCGGCGGCAGGCCGGGCGGGCGCCGCCACTCGGCGCCCGCGCCCCAGGTGCGGCCCTCCTCGCGCTCGACCTCGGCGCCGAGCCGCTCGGCCAGGCGGGCGTCGGTCTCGCGGTGGGTCGGCGACCAGAGCAGCGCGTCGTGCCCCAGCTCCGCCGCGCGCGCCGCGGCCTCCCGGACGATCCGCTCCACCAGCGCGAACTCGGCGTCGGTGGTGTCGCGCACGGGCTCGGCGCCGCCCTTGAGCCCCTCGGCCTCCATGGCGGCCAGCGCCCACTGCAGGTGCGGCCCCTCGTCGTCCGGGTCGTCGGGGGCGAGCAGCACCGCCCACCCCTCCAGTCCTTCCGGGCCGCGGGCGACGACCGCCCCGAGCACACCGAGGTCGTCGTCCTCCCCGCCCTCCCCGGGCTCGGGCGGCTCCACCCCGGCGGCGGCGCACAGCTCCTCCGCCAGCCGGTCGAGGATCGCCGGATCGCGCTCGAAGCTCAGTTCCACGGCCATGTGCCACTCTCCCCTGTTTCCCCCGGTGCGTCCGGTCCCCGCCGGAGACTACCGACGTCCGGGGGCCGGGGCGGCCCGGTCACGCCGCGCGCGGCTCCCGCTCGTCGGACGGCGGCCGGTCCGACTCGTCCCCGCTCCAGAAGCTGCCGCCGTACCAGGGCCACCACATGGTGGTCCGTCCGCCGGGGATCATCGCGTCCAGGCACATCACGATCCGCAGCGACAGCCCGCCGGCGATCATGCCCGTCGCCAGGTCGGTGAACCAGTGGAAGTGCAGGTAGGCCGAGACGAAGGACTGCAGCAGCGCGATGCCGACGATGCAGAACCCCAGGCGGCGGATGATGTGCGGGCGCGCCGCCTGGTAGCGGATGATCAGGAACAGCACCAGGCCGTAGATGAGGATGGCGTTGGCCCCGTGGCCGGAGGGGAAGGACACGCCCCCGGAGTCGCCGAAGAACGACGGGTCGTAGGTGCGGGGGTGGTTGCGCGAGAAGAACAGCTTCATCGCCGCGACCAGGCTCATCATGCCGACGACGCCGACGGCTCCGAGGATGATCGGCCGCCAGGAGCGGTGCCGGTAGGCGAGCTGGAGCGCGGTGGCCGCCAGCACGGGGATGGCGACGAACCGCGAGGCGACCGTGTCGGGCCACAGGATCAGGAACTCGCGGATCTCGTCCCAGTACGGCCGAGGTGCGTTGTTGATCAGATTGTCGATAGGGTGCAACGGGCCGGCCGAGAGCATCGTCATCGTGATGAGCAGCACGGCCATCGCGATCGCGATCTTGTCAGAGGCGATCCCCCATGCGATCTCGCTCACACTGGGCCAGGTGACACGGCCGTCCTTGGCGCCGCGCGCCGCCTTGGCGGTCAGGCGCGGCACCGTGTCCAGGGCGCGACGCTGTCTATGGGGTGGCGCCGGTGTCGGCCCCGCGCGTCGCGACGGCTTCGACCTTGTCCGCGATGTAGGCATCATGTGTGCTCAGTGCTGTCTCACGTTTCGTGGGCTGGCCTGCGGCACGGGTGTGCTTCGGGGGACGGGCTCGCCGCTCGGACTCGTACGGGGAATGGGGAACGTCTCTCGGGCGCGAGGTCAGAGCACCCGGTTCCGGACTGCGGAACCGCCGCGGGTCCGGGGCCGCGGGGGCGGAGCGGGAAGGAGGCGGATCCGCTCGTGCGCGGGGACGGCCGGTCACCGGGAGGGGTCCCGCGCTCCACGTTACCCGGTTTTGATCGAACATTTCCGACAGGAGAGCATAGCGCTCCACTCCGTCAAGGGGCGCGGCGCCCCGGTGGCTACGATCGTCCTACCTCGCACTTTGCCGTCCGGTCAGCGGAGTTCGGGGCGAAGTTCACCCGCACGCGCCCCGACCGTGAGCGTTCCGTTAGCACATCCGAGGTATCGGTCGTCCGATATTTCCGCCGGAGGCGGCCCGTTCCGGGCGGCTAAGGTGCAAGCGCTCCCCTACGACCGGGACCGCCGCGGCAGCGGCGCCCCCGACCAGAAAGGCCGTTGATGCCCGCCACGCCCGACGACGCCGCACGGGTGGCCCGCAACCCCCTCCGCGAGCAGATCCGCCGCGTTCTGGTGGAGGGTCTGCTCTCGGGGAGGTGGAAGCCCGGCGAGCGCATCGTCGAACGCCGGATCGCCGCAGAGCTCAACGTCAGCCAGGCCCCCGTGCGGGAGGCGCTGCGCGAGCTGGAGACGCTTCGGCTGATCGACTCGGTCCCGAACAAGGGGGCGCGGGTTCGCGAGTTCGGTGTGGCGGACATGGCGGAGATCTATCCCGTCCGGGCCGGTCTCGAACGCGTCGCGGCCGAACTCGCCGCGGACCGGCTGGCCGAGGACCCCGCGCCGCTCCGGGACGAGGTGGAGCGGCTGCGCCGCGCCACCGAGGAGGGCGACGTGGAGGAGCAGATCCGGCACAGTGTGGAGTTCCACCGCCGGATCGTCCTGGCCGCCCGCAACGACGTGCTGCTGCACACCTGGGAGTCGCTGGGCGTGGAGGTGTGGACCCGGCTGTCGGTGCGCTGGCTGGACATGGAGCTGCACGCCAAGGCGGCCGACCACGCGCGCATCACCCGGGCGTTCGTGGAGCGGGATCCGGACGTGGGGCGGATGCTGAGTGAGCACGTTCACAATTACGTCGACGCCGCCATGAAGTCCCGCGACGCGGGGAACTGACCGTCCCAGACCGCCCGGGACCGCCGGCCCGCCCCGGGGGCGGGGGCCGGTTTCGCCCGGGATTTCCTCTAGAGTCGGATTGATCGATCATCGATCAATCCGTAGAGTGTCCGCGACGCACGTCACACGCGCAGGGCTCGCCACCCGCCCGGCGGTTCCCTTCAGGGCGAACGCCCCTGCAGGAATGGCCGCCGACCCGTGGGGAAACGAGCACAAGAGAGTTCTTCGCACACGAACAACTCCACAGCCACCGAGCGCCGCGCCGTTGAGCCCGGCTGCGCGCTCCCCCGCCCCGGACCCGCCGCACAGCGGGCCACGGGCACCGGTCCCTCGCGGCCCATCGGTCCCGGGAGGGCCGATCCCGCACGTAGAAAGGCACCACCATGGCTGACACGGCCAAGCCGAAGGGCGGCGGCACCGCCAGGAACTCGGGCGGCCGCAGGCGCAACCGGTCCGGCGCCGCGCAGAAGATCGCCGACGAGCAGCCCAAGGTCCTGCTCGACTACTACCGGCAGATGCTGCTGGTCCGCCGGTTCGAGGAGCGCACCGCCCAGGCCTACACGCAGGCCCGCATCGGCGGCTACTGCCACCTCAACCTCGGTGAGGAGGCCACCGTCGTGGGCCTGATGACGGCCCTCAAGGACGAGGACTACCTCTTCACCAACTACCGCGACCACGGCTACGCGATCGGCAAGGGCATGAGCCCCCGCCGCGTCATGGCCGAGCTCTACGGCCGCTCCACCGGCGTGTCCAAGGGCTGGGGCGGGTCCATGCACATGTACGACACCGAGGTCCGCATGCTCGGCGGGTACGGCATCGTCGGCGGCCAGCTCCCCCTGGCCACCGGTGCCGCCCTGGCCGTGTCCTACCGCGGCGGCGACGAGGTCGTCATGTGCCAGATGGGCGACGGCACCACCAACATCGGCGCCTGGCACGAGTCCCTCAACATCGCCGCCCTGTGGAACCTGCCCATCGTCTTCGTGGTGATCAACAACTTCACCGGCATGGGCACCACCGTCGACATGTCCTCGGCCGAGCCCGAGCTGCACAAGCGCGGCTCCGCCTTCCGCATCGAGGGCGTCAAGGTCGACGGGCGCAACGTGCTGGAGGTCCGCGACGCCGCCGCCGACCTGGTCGAACGCGCCCGCTCCGAGCAGCGCCCCTTCCTGCTGGAGGCCACCAGCTACCGGATGAAGGGCCACTCCGTCGTCGACCCGGCCAAGTACCGCACCGAGGAGCAGGCGGCCGAGGCCAAGGACGAGCAGAACGACCCGGTCGCCATCTTCGCCAAGCAGCTCAGCGACGCCGGCGTGCTCACCGACGAGCTGCGCGAGGAGATCGCCGCGTCCGTCAAGGAGGAGGTGGCCGACGCCGCCGACTTCGCCGAGAACAGCCCGCACCCCGACGTGTCGACGCTGTTCGACTACACCTACGCCACCCCCGTGGCGAACGAGTCGCGCCGCATGCCCGCCGACCCGGTCTTCGCCGAGTAGAAGTAAGGAGAGCGGGACATGTCCGTCATCACCTACCGCCAGGCCCTGCGCGACACCCTGCGCGCCGAGATGCTCCGCGACGAGAACGTCTTCGTCATGGGCGAGGAGATCGGCGTCTTCGAGGGGTCCTACAAGATCACCGAGGGGCTGCTCAAGGAGTTCGGCGAGAAGCGCGTCCGGGACACCCCCATCGCCGAGGAGGGCTTCGTCGGCGCCGCCGTGGGCTCGGCGATGCTGGGGCTGCGCCCGGTCGTCGAGCTCATGACGATCAACTTCTCCCTCATCGCGATCGACCAGATCGTGAACCACGCCGCCAAGGTCTACGGCATGTTCGGCGGCCAGACCCCCGTGCCGATGGTCATCCGCACCCCCGGGGGCGGCGGCCAGCAGCTCGGGGCGACGCACTCGCAGAACATCGAGCTGTACTACTCCTTCGTCCCCGGCCTGAAGGTGCTGGCCCCCAGCACCCCGGCCGACGCGGCCTCCATGTTCCGCGCCGCGGTCCGCGACGACGACCCGGTGCTGTTCCTGGAGAACCTCGGCCTGTACAACACCAAGGGCGAGGTGCCCGAGGGCGACGAGAGCGTCGCCGAGATCGGCAGGGCCAAGGTCACCCGCGAGGGCACCGACATCACCCTCATCGGCTACTCCCGCATGGCCATGGTGGCCGGGCAGGTCGCCGAGCGGCTGGCCGAGCAGGGCATCAGCGTCGAGGTGGTGGACCTGCGCAGCCTGCGCCCGCTGGACCGGGAGACCGTGGTCGAGTCGGTCCGCAAGACCAGCTGCGCGGTCATCTGCGAGGACGACTGGCTCACCTACGGCATCGGCGCCGAGATCGCGGCCTCCATCCAGGAGGGGGCGTTCGACTACCTGGACGCCCCGGTGCGCCGCGTCGCCATGGCGGAGGTCCCCATGCCCTACGCCAAGCCGCTGGAGACCGCCGCCCTGCCGTCGGTCGAGTCGATCACCACCGCCGTCAAGGAGACCCTGGACGCCGTCGGCCGGCGCGTGGGTTGAGGGGAAAGCACTGATGTCCGAGATCTACATGCCGCGCCTCTCCGACACCATGGAGGAAGGCGTCATCAGCTCCTGGGCCAAGAACGTCGGCGACAAGGTCGCCTCCGGCGATGTGCTGGTGGAGATCGAGACCGACAAGGCCGTCATGGAGTACGAGGCCTACGAGGACGGCTACCTCGTCAAACAGTTCGTGTCGGCCGGTGACACGGTGCCGATCGGCGCCGTGATCGGCTTCATCGGCGAGACGCCGGACGCCGAGGCCCCCGAGCCCGGCGGCGCCCCCGCGGCCCCCGCCGCCTCCGAGCCCGAGGCCGCCCCGGCCGAGGAGAAGGCGGCCGAGCCCGCGCCGGCCCCGGCCGCCGGGGAGGGCGCCGCCGGTGCGGAGGGCCCAGCGCGTCCGCGCACCTCTCCGCTCGCGCGCCGCCTGGCCAAGGAGTACGGCCTGGACATCGACGCGATCGAGGGCAGCGGGCCCAAGGGGCGCATCGTCCGCGCCGACGTGGAGGCCGCCCGCGACCGCGCCGCCTCCGGCGCCCCGGAGGCGGCGGCCGCCGCTCCGGCCGCCGCGGCCCCGGCCGCACAGGCGGGTTCCGAGGACCCGCGCGCGTCGGAGGAGCTCAAGGTCAGCCAGATGCGCAAGACCATCGCGCGCCGCATGGCCGAGAGCAAGCAGGAGGCGCCGCACTTCTACCTGCGCCGCACCATCGACGCCGAGCCGCTGAAGGCCTTCCGCGCCCAGATCAACGAGCAGCTCGCCGACACCGGCGTCAAGGTCAGCTTCAACGACCTGATCGTCAAGGCGGCGGCCACCACGCTGTCCGCCCACCCGGAGGTCAACCGCTCCTGGGAGGACGGTCGGCTGCTGCAGCACCACCGCGTCAACGTCGGGGTCGCGGTGGCGATCGACGAGGGCCTGGTCGTCCCGGTGCTGCACGGCACCGACAAGGCCACGCTCTCCGACATCTCCACCCGCACCCGGGAGCTGGCGGGCAAGGCGCGCGACGGCAAGCTCAAGCCGCAGGACATGAGCGGCGGCACGTTCAGCGTCAGCAACCTGGGCATGTTCGGGATCGACAGCTTCTCGGCGGTGATCAACACCCCCGAGTCGGCGATCCTGGCGGTGGGCGCCATGAAGCCCACGCCGGTGGTGCACGAGGGCGAGGTCGCCGTGCGCAACACCATCGCGCTGGAGCTGTCGGTGGACCACCGGGCGGTGGACGGCGCCGTGGGCGCCGCCTTCCTGAAGGACCTCGCCGAGGTCCTGGAGAGCCCGATGCGGATCATCCTGTAGCGGACGCTCCTGCGCACACCGCGGCAGCGGGGCGCCCCGGCCGGTCCTGTCCGGCGGGGGCGCCCCGTCGGCGTCTCCGGGGCGCGCCGGCCCGGTGCACGGCGGCGGGGCGCCGGGGCGGGCGCCGCGCCGCCGGGAGGAAAAACCCTCGACCGCCGCGGGGAAACGGGGCACAGTGGCGGCGGGTGGGCCCTCCGCGGTCCCCCCCTCGACCACGGCCCCGACCCGGAAGCACCCCACGACATGACCGACCCGTCCGCACCGGCCACGGGCGCCGCCCCGGTCCGCCCCGCGACCGAGGCCGACCTCCCGGCCATCGCCGACACCCTGGCCGACGCGTTCGCCGACTACCCGTGGACCCGGTGGGCGGTCCCCGCCGACGGGTACGCCGAACGCCTGCGCGCCCTGCAGCTCTACTTCGCCGAGCGCATCGGCCTGCCCTACGGCCGGGTGTGGACCACCGCGGACCACGCGGCCGCCTCGGTGTGGACCGTCCCCGACACCGAGATCCCGGCGGACCTGTTCACCTCCCCCGAGCTGGCCGCGCTCTACGGCGACCGGCTGCCCGAGGTGGGCCGGGCCGACGCGCTGCTCGAAGCGCACCGGCCGCACCGCCCGTGCTGGTTCCTCGCCACGGTCGGGGTGCGCCGGGACCGCCAGGGCGAGGGGCTGGGGCGCGCCGTCGTCGAGCCCGGCCTCCACGCCGCCGACGCCGCGGGAGCGCCGGTCTTCCTGGAGACCGCCACCGCCGACAACGTCCGCATCTACCGCCGTCTGGGCTTCGAGGTGACGGCCGAGGTCGACCTCCCCGGCGGCGCCCCGACCACCTGGTGCATGGAGCGTGGGCCCGGTTCCACGTGAAACACCCGATACGGGCGCCCGGCCGCGCCCGGCGCCGGGCCCTCCCCCACGCGCCGACGGGGGCCGCGCCCGCCCCCGCGCCGCACACGCCCCGGCCCCGCTCGATGCGGGCGGGGCCGCCACCGTGCGCCCCCGGTCCCGCGCAACAGGTGGCGCGGGGGCCGCGGATGCGCGATGGTGGTCAGCGGCGGGGTGGACGCGTGGCCGCGCCCCCGCAGCACACCATGCCGACCAGGAGAGACCGGACCATGCCGACCGTCTTCCCCCCACCCGGACCGGCCGCCCCGGCCGTGGAGGCCGCCGCCATCGTTCCCGGACCGGACTGGACCCTCACCTTCGTGCTGTGCGCCAGCGGACCGCAGGCCGGGCACTGGACCCTGCCCGGCGGCCGCACCGCCCCCGGGGAGAGCGCCGAGCAGGCCGCCCGGCGCGCCGCCGAGGAGGGCGCCGGACTGCGGACGGGCCCACTCGCCCCCACCGGGCTCTACGAGGTCCGGGGCGGCGACGGCGGCACCGGCGACCACCGGCACCTGCACGTCTTCCGCGCCCTGCAGCCCTACCCGGTGCCCGAGGGCTTCGACCCGGGCGAGGCGGGGGGCGTGGGCCAGGTGCACCCGCGCGACGTGCTGCCCCACCCCGCCCACATGCGGGTGCTCAACGACGCCGGGCTCGCCGACTACGACGAGGCGCTGGTGCGCCGCCTGATGCTGGCCGACGGGGTGCTCATGCGCCGCCTGGACGGCGACCCTCCGCCTGCGTGACGATCCGCTCGCACAGCTCGTGCGTGCGCAGGGCGTCCCGCGCGTCCAGCGGGGCGCCCGCGGCCACCGCCTCCAGGAAGGCCGTGCAGATCTGCTCGATGCCGCGCTGGCGCGCCACCGGCGTCCAGTCGCCCCGCCGCTCGGTGCGCAGCGCCCCGGCGTGCTCGACCGTCTCGCCCAGGCCGACGACGGTGAGCTTGCCGCCGTCCCCGGACACCTCCAGCCGCTCCTCCTTGGCACCGGAGACGCGGTTCATGGCGCCGATGGCCGTCCAGCCGCGCCCGGCCAGGCGCAGCACCACGTGCTCCAGCGAGCCGCCGCGCACCCGGGCGTCGACCGACACGTCGGCGGCCTCCAGGGCCTCGGCGCCGCCGGGGGCGAGGAAGCGCAGCGTGTCGACGACGTGGATGAAGTCGTCGAAGACCACCCGGCGCGGGGCGTCCGGGCGGTCCTGCTGGTTCTTCTGCAGGATGACCAGGTCGCGCGGGCGCTCCCGGGCGGCGGCGTACCCGGGCGCGTAGCGGCGGTTGAAGCCCACCATCAGCCCCACCCCGGCGCGCTCGGCGCGGGCGACGATCCGCTCGGCGGCCTCCAGCTCGGGGGCGAGCGGCTTGTCCACATAGGTGGGGACGCCCGCGTCGATGAGCGTCTCCAGCAGCTCGGCGTGGGCGCCGGTCGCGGCGTGCACGAACGCCGCCTCGGGCGGCCGGCGCAGCAGGGCGCCCAGGTCGGTGAAGCAGTCCCGGTCGGGGACGCGGTAGGCGGCCGCGGTCTCGGCCAGCCGCTCCGGCGAACGGGTCATGAGCACCGGCTCCACGCCGGGGCGGACGGCCAGGGTCGGCAGGTACGCCTTTCGGGCGATGTCGCCGAGTCCGATGATGGCTACTCTCATCCGCCGAAGGCTACCCGCGCCCGTGCACGGACATGGAAGGACCCGCATGGACGCCCATCCGCGCCGCCCGGTGCCCGCAGGGGCCGCCTGGGGCCTGTTCGTCGGCTGGGCCCTGCACGACGCCGAGGAGCCGGCCACCCTGCCCGGCTGGGCGCGGCGCGCCCGCCCCCGGCTCACCGCCGCCCTGCCCTGGGTGCCGGAGCGGGTGTGGGACCGGCTCACCCTCGACCGGGACCACACCGCCGGGGCGCTCGCGGTCATGGGGGCGGTCATGCCCGCGGCCTCCGCCGACGGCGCCCGCACCGGCGGCCGCAGCGCCTTCTACCGGACCGCCTTGGCCGGGTTCGGCCCGCACGCCCTCACCCACGTGGCGGCGTCGGCGGCGCTGCGCACCTACACGCCCGGGGTGGTGACGGCCCC
This sequence comes from Nocardiopsis suaedae, assembly GCF_027706745.1. Taxonomy (GTDB): domain Bacteria; phylum Actinomycetota; class Actinomycetes; order Streptosporangiales; family Streptosporangiaceae; genus Nocardiopsis_A; species Nocardiopsis_A suaedae. The sequence continues at coordinate 13,526 of NZ_JAQFWP010000030.1, forward strand.
GCTCGTGGTCGCCCCCTTCGCCGTGTGGGCCCACCGCCGCCTGAAGGAGGCCGGGGTGCCCCCGGCCGAGGGGGCCGCGGCGTGGGCCCTGCCCCTGTTCCCGGCCACCGCGGCGGCCGCCCACGGGCTGGCGCCCGCGGTGCTGCGCCTGGCCCGTGGCCGGCGCGGCGCGGACCGCAGGGGGCCGCACCGCGCCGTCAGCGCTCCGCGGCCAGCAGGCTCCGGGCGCGCATGAGGGCGAAGCCGAGCAGGTTCTCGCCCTTCCACCGGCCGGGGTCGAGGGCGCGTTCATCGCTTTCGGCCAGGCCGATCCCCCAGATGCGGTCCCTGGGGCTCGCCTCCACGAGGATCCGCTCGCCGGTGCCCAGAAGGAAGCCGCCCAGGCCGGGGTTCTGGCGGAACTTCTCGACCGAGCCGCGCACGACGAGGTCGAAGCGGTGTGCCCGCCACACGTCCTCGTCGAAGCCGGACACCTCGCGCCCGACGTGCTTCGCCCCGCCCGGGGTGCCCGCCTCCAGGACGCGGGCGGCGGCCCGGTCGTCGCCGAACAGGCGCGCCTTGCCCGCCATCATCCAGTGCTCGGCCGTCGCGTAGTGCTCGCCGTCCACGTCGAACCCGGCCGGCCACCACTGGCTCAGGCACCCCTTGCCGATCGAGCCGTCGCGCGCGGGGGCGTGCCCCCAGAAGAAGAGGAACCTCAGCCGCTCGCCCCGGGCGGACGCCTCCGCCAGCGACCCGCGCGTGACCGTGTCTCCCGTGGCGTCCCGCTGCTCCGCCATCGCTCCCGCCTCACACCTCTCGCCTGGACCCGGCCCCATCGTGGACCGGGCGCACCCCTCCCGCCACCCCTTTTCCCACCGTCCCCGCACCGACGTGACGATTCGTCCTAGAGTGGCCAAGTCGACTCGCGGATTCGCCTCCAATCGGCGCAAGTCCACTGCTTTACTAAGGATCATGGGCGAGCGTTGGCAGGACCGGTTCCGAGCCGGCAGGATCAGTCTTCCTTCCTGGGCCCGTGAGGCCCCTGACCGTTCCCTCTACCGCAGCAACTCCAGCGGGACGTGGGAGCTGTACACCTGGGACCGCACCACCGGCGAGCACCGCCAGGCCACCGCGCGCGGCCAGGGGACCGAGCTCGGCGCCCTCGACCCCACCGGGGCCTGGGTGTGGTGGTTCGACGACACCGACGGGGACGAGTTCGGCGTCTGGCGGCGCCGCCCCTTCGCCGGGGGGCCGGACACCGAGGCCGCGCCCGGCCTGCCGCCGTCCTACTCGGCCGGGCTGGCGCTGGGCGCCGACGGCACCGCGCTCGTCGGGCGCTCCACCGACGAGGGCTTCAGCGTCCACCTGTGCCGCCCCGGGCAGCCCCCGGCCGAGCTGTACGTCCACCGCCAGGAGGGCTACCTCGCCTCCCGCTCCGACGACGGCACCCTGTTCGCCATCGCGCACAGCGAGCACGGCGACTCCCGCCACACCGCCGTGCGCGTCTACCGCCTGCACGGCGCGGAGGCGGACTCCCCGCCGCGGGCCGAGGCCGTCGGCGACCTGTGGGACGGCCCCGGGCTCGCGCTGTACCCCGGCCACTTCTCCCCCGGCGGCCGCACCCTGCTGGTCGTGCACGAGCGGCGCGGCCGCGCCGAGCCCCTGCTGTGGGACCCCGTCACCGGCGAGGAGCAGGAGGTGCGCCTCGACGGCCTGCCCGGCGACCTCTCCGCCGACTGGACCCCCGACGGCAAGCAGCTGCTCATCGTCCAGGAGCACCGCGCCCGGTCCCGCCTGCACCTGCACACCCCCGACGGCGGGCGCACCGAGCCGCTGGACACGCCCCCGGGCCTGGTCGGCGCCGCCACGGCGCGCCCCGACGGCACCGTGGAGTACTCCTGGTCCAGCTCCCAGCTCCCGCCGGTGATCCGCAACACCCGCGGCGAGACCGTGCTCACCCCGCCCGGGGCCACCGCGCCGCCGTCGGTGCCGGTGCGCGACGTCGACGTGGAGGGGCCCGGCGGCGCCGTGCACGCCCTGGTGTCCGAGCCCGAGGCCGGAACCGCCCCCTACCCCACCGTCTTCCTGGTGCACGGCGGCCCCGAGGCCCAGGACACCGACGCCTTCTTCTCCGACGTCGCCGCCTGGGTCGACCACGGGTTCGCCGTCGTCCGGGTCAACTACCGCGGCTCCACCGGGTACGGCAGCGCCTGGCGCAACGCCATCGAGCGCCGCGTCGGCCTCACCGAGCTGGAGGACATCACCGCCGTGCGCGACTGGGCGGTGGCCTCCGGGCTGGCCGACCCGGCCCGGCTGGTGCTGGAGGGCGCCTCCTGGGGCGGCTACCTGACCCTGCTCGGGCTGGGCGTGCGCCCCGACGACTGGTCGCTGGGCATCGCCGCGGTGCCGATCGCCGACTACCCGGCCGCCTACGCCGACGAGATGGAGGCGCTGCGCGCCTTCGACCGGTCCATGTTCGGCGGCTCCCCGGAGGAGGTCCCCGAGCGGTACGCGGCGTCCTCGCCGCTCACCTACGCCGCCGACGTGAAGGCCCCGGTCCTCGTCCTCGCCGGGGAGAACGACCCGCGCTGCCCCATCCGGCAGATCGAGAACTACGTGGGCCGCCTGCGCGAGCTGGGCAAGCCGCACGAGGTGTACCGGTTCGACGCCGGGCACGGGTCCTTCGTCGTGGAGGAGCGCATCCGGCACATGGCCGCCGAGCTCGACTTCGCGCTGAGAAGCCTCGCCGGGGTGCCGGGAGGGCCCGTACCAGGGACCGCGTAGCCGTGGAGCCGCAACCGCGCTACGTGTGGATGGCCGAGCTGCTGCGGCGGCCGATCCTGTCCGGGGAGCTGGCCCCCGGCGACCGGCTGCCCTCCCGGTCCCGCCTCGCCCGCGCCTACGACGTGAGCGAGCAGGTGTCCCGGCACGCCCTGCGCCTGCTGGTCAACGAGGGGCTGGTGGAGGCGCGGCCCGGGGCGGGCTACTTCGTGCGGACCCCGCCGGACGTGCACCGCTTCCCGCGCACCGACCGCTTCTCCGGGGCCGGGGTGGGGCCGCTGCACACCTCCGAGTACGACGTCGCCACCGAGAGGGCGTCCGGCGGCCTGGCCCGGCGCCTGGTGCTGCAGGAGGGCGCCGCCGTCTTCCGCACCCGCACCGTCGGCACGGCCGAGGGCGAGCCGGTGGCGGTGCACACCGCCTGGGAGCCCACCGCGCTCACCAGGGGCACGCTGCGCAGCCCGGTCGACGCCCCGGAGGCGGGCGTGCTCGAACGGCTGGCCGGGGTCGGCGTCGGGGTGGACCGGGTGGTCGAGGAGGTGGGGGTGCGCCCGCTGCGGGCGCCCGAGGCGGCGTCGCTGCGCCTGCCGCCGGGGCGGCCGATGCTGGTGGTCGAGCGCACCCACTACAGCCAGGGGCGCCCGGTGGAGACGTCCGACCTGGTCGGGTCGGTCGACCAGTGCCGCCTGGTGTACCGGCTGGGCCTGACGCGGCCGCGCTGGCGCCGCCCCTGAGGGGGCGCCCTTGAGGGGGCGCCGGCACCGGAAAGGCCGCGGAAGAGGCGTGCGCCCGGCCCGCGCGGGACGCGGCCCGGGCGCACGGTGCCCTGGTCCCGGCCGGACCGGTGCCCGGTCCGGCCGGAGGGGGATCAGCCCTCGGTGAACTCCTTGGCGACGACCTCCGCGATCTGCGCCGTGTTCAGCGCGGCGCCCTTGCGCAGGTTGTCCCCGCACAGGAACAGGTCCAGCGAGCGCGGGTCGTCGATGGAGCGGCGGATGCGCCCCACCCACGTCGGGTCGGTGCCCACCACGTCGGCCGGGGTCGGGAACTCGCCGGCGGCCGGGTCGTCCTGCACCACCACGCCGGGGGCCGACGCCAAGAGCTCGCGTGCCTTGGCGGCGTCCACCTCCTGGTCGAAGGTGGCGTGCACGGACAGGGCGTGCGTGGTGACCACGGGCACGCGCACGCAGGTCGCCGCGACCTTCAGGTCGGGGTGGTCCAGGATCTTGCGGGACTCGTTGCGGACCTTCAGCTCCTCGGAGGAGTAGCCGTCCTCCTTGAGCGACCCGGCCCACGGCACCACGTTCATCGCCAGCGGGGCCGGGAACGGGCCCAGCTCCCCGACGGCCGAGCGCACGTCGCCCGCCCGCTCGCCCAGGGTGCGGTCGGCGGCCGCCGCCGCGACCTGGTCGCGCAGGGTGTCGATGCCCTCCTGCCCGGCGCCGGAGGCGGCCTGGTAGGAGGCGACGACCAGGTCGGTGGCGCGGTAGGCGCGGTGCAGCGCGCCGATGGCCACGATCATCGACAGGGTCGTGCAGTTCGGGTTGGCGATGATGCCGCGCGGGCGGTCGGCCACCTTCTCGGCGTTGACCTCGGGCACCACCAGCGGCACGTCCGGGTCCATCCGGAAGGCGCCGGAGTTGTCCACGGCCACCGCGCCGCGCTCGGCGGCGATCGGCGCCCACTCCTTGGAGACCTCGTCGGGCACGTCGAACATGGCGACGTCCACGCCGTCGAAGACCTCCGGCGCCAGCGCCTGGACCTCGACCTCCTCGCCGCGCACGGTCAGGCGCTTGCCCGCCGAACGGGGGGAGGCGACCAGGCGGATCTCGCCCCAGACGTTCTCCCGGGTGGAGAGGATGTCGAGCATCACGGTGCCCACGGCGCCGGTGGCGCCGACGACGGCGAGGGTGGGGAGACGGTTGCTCATCGGCCGGTACCTCCATAGACGACGGCCTCGACCTGGGCGGCGTCGAGCTGGAACTCGGTGTGCGCGGCCGCCACGGCCGAGTCGACCTGGTCCTCGGCCACGATGACGGAGATGCGGATCTCCGAGGTGGAGATCATCTCGATGTTGGTGCCCGACCCGGCGATCGCGTCGAAGAAGCGCGAGGTGACGCCGGGGTAGGAGCGCATGCCGGCGCCGATCAGCGACACCTTGCCGATCTTGTCGTCGTAGCGCAGCGCCTCGAAGCCCACCTTGTCCTGGATCTTCTTCAGCACCGCCATGGCGGTCTGGCCCGAGGACTCGGGGACGGTGAAGGAGATGTCGGTGCGCGACGTGGAGGCCGCCGACACGTTCTGCACGATCATGTCGATGTTGACCTCGGCCTCGGCCAGCACATTGAAGATGGCGGCGGCCTCACCGACGCGGTCGGGCACCCCCACCACGGTGATCTTGGCCTCGCTGCGGTCGTGCGCGACGCCGGAGATGATCGGTTGTTCCATGCCTTCGCTTTCCTCGACTTCGGAGACGACCCAGGTTCCGGGCTTCTGGCTGAACGACGAGCGCACGTGCAGCGGGATGTTGTACCGCCGGGCGTACTCCACGCACCGCAGGTGCAGGATCTTGGTGCCGCTGGCGGCCATCTCCAGCATCTCCTCGTAGGAGATCTTGGGGATGCGCTGCGCCGAGGGCACGATGCGCGGGTCGGCGGTGAAGACGCCGTCCACGTCGCTGTAGATCTCGCAGGCGTCGGCGTCCAGGGCGGCGGCCAGCGCCACCGCGGTGGTGTCGGAGCCGCCGCGGCCCAGCGTGGTGATGTCCTTGCTGTCCTGCGACACGCCCTGGAAGCCGGCCACGATGCAGATCGAGCCCTCGTCCAGGGCCTCGCGGATGCGGCCGGGGGTGACGTCGATGATCTTGGCGTTGCCGTGCAGGGACGTGGTGATGACCCCGGCCTGCGATCCGGTGAACGAACGGGCCTCGTAGCCGAGGTTCCCGATGGCCATGGCGACCAGCGCCATCGACATGCGCTCGCCGGCGGTCAGCAGCATGTCCATCTCGCGCCCGGGGGGCAGCGGGGACACCTGCTCGGCCAGGTCGAGGAGCTCGTCGGTGGTGTCGCCCATGGCCGAGACCACGACGACCACGTCGTATCCCGCCTTTTTCTGAGCGACGATCCGCTGGGCTACCCGCTTGATGGCCTCCGCGTCGGCGACGGAGGAGCCACCGTACTTCTGCACGATCAATGCCACGGTCGGCGCTCCTGAGGATTGGGATTCACGGTGATCAGATATGGAGTGTAGCGAGCGGTTTTCAGGGAGATACCCTCCCACCTGGGCAGAAAGGCACCGAGGGCTGGGCTTACCCGGAATGGGGGACGTTACTCGCGCTCATCGGCGAGCGGGCCGCGCCCGCTCCGGCGGCGCACCGCGGGACCGGGCCTTACGCCGGGGCTCCGCGCCCGGATGTGATCTAGAACTCCAGGCTTCTGCGGCCCTCGAAGGCCCGGCCGAGCGTCACCTCGTCGGCGTACTCCAGGTCGCCGCCGACCGGCAGCCCGCTGGCCAGGCGGGTGACTTTCAGGCCCATGGGTTTGACGAGGCGGGCGAGGTAGGTCGCCGTCGCCTCCCCCTCCAGGTTGGGGTCGGTGGCCAGGATCAGCTCGGTGACCCGGCCGTCCGACAGCCGCGCCATCAGCTCCTTGACCCGCAGGTCGTCGGGGCCCACGCCCTCGATGGGGCTGATCGCGCCGCCCAGCACGTGGTAGCGGCCGCGGAACTCGCGGGTGCGCTCGATGGCCACGACGTCCTTGGACTCCTCGACCACGCAGATGACCGCCTCGTCCCGGCGCGGGTCGCGGCAGATCCGGCAGCGCTCCTCCTCGGAGACGTTGCCGCACTCCTCGCAGAAGCGGACCCGGTCCTTGACCTCGACGAGGGCGTCGACCAGGCGCTTGACGTCGGCCTGCTCGGCGGCGAGCAGATGGAAGGCGATGCGCTGCGCGCTTTTGGGACCGACGCCGGGAAGCCGCCCGAGCTCGTCGATCAGGTTCTGGACCGCGCCTTCGTACATCGCCTACCCAAGGTGTCGCAGCTTTCGCCCTCCCACCGTAGCCGAGGACGCGTGCCGATCGGTCCCGGGCGCCCCGGAACACGGGGCGGCCGCCGGTGCCCGGCCCGGGCCGCCGTGCCGCCGGTACGGGCGGCACGGCCGCCGCCCGCGCACGGTGGCGGCGGGCGTCCCCGCCTTCGCCGGGACCGCCCGCCCGTCCGCCGGGCCGGGCCTACATGCCGGGCAGGCCCGGCATGCCGCCGCCGGCGCCGGGCATCCCGCCCAGGGCGTCGTTCAGTGGGCCCATCTTCTCCTGCTGGAGCCGCTCGACCGCCGACTCGGCGTCGCGCACCGCCGCCAGCACCAGGTCGGCGATGGTCTGCGCGCTCTCGGCGGGCTCCTCGGGGTCCACCGCCTTCGGGTCGATCGTGACGTCCTCGACGGTGCCGCGCCCGTTGACCACCACCGTCACCAGCCCGCCGCCGGAGGTCCCCTCGACACGGGACTCGTCCAGCTCCTGCTGGGCCTCCATGAGCTGCTGCTGCATCTGCTGGGCCTGCTGCAGCAGCGCCTGCATGTCCATTCCGCCGCCAGGGTTCACTGGGCCACTTCCCCTCGGATCGCTTGCCGACTCTGCCGAGACTAACCGCCGCGGGTTTACCGGCGCGCCCGCGCCGGGGACCATGACACCGGCGGCCGACGGCCGCCCCTGCGACACGCACCACCGGGGGCGACACGCGATGCCCAGCGCCGCACGGCGCCACCGTGCGCTCATCGACTCCCTCACCGCGTCCGGCGCGCTCGGCGACCGACGGCTGGCCGCGGCCTTCCGCGCGGTCCCCCGGCACTTCTTCGTCCCCCTGCACGGGGCGGCCACCGCCTCCGGGAGCCCGCTGGACGCCGACCGGGCGCCCGAGCGGTGGCTGGACGCCGCCTACGCGGACGAGCCGATCGTGGTGCAGGTCGACGACGGCGACCCGCGGCGGCCGGAGGGGGTGCCCACCTCGTCCTGTTCGGCGCCGGGCATCGTGGCCCGGATGCTGGAGGCCGCCCGCCTGCAGGACGGGCACCGGGTGCTGGAGGTGGGGACCGGGACCGGCTGGAACGCCGCCCTGCTGGCGGCCCGGCTCGGCGACGACCGGGTGGTGAGCGTGGAGATCGACCCGGAGGTGCTGGAGGGGGCGCGGGCGGCGCTGGTGCGCGCGGGCCGGACGCCGCGGACCGTGCGGGACGACGGGGAGTCCGGGTACCCGGAGGGCGCCCCGTACGACCGGGTGATCGCGACCTGCGCCGCCACCCGGGTGCCGCGGGCGTGGATCCGCCAGACCGTCAAGGGCGGTCTGGTGGTGCTGCCGTGGACGGCGATGGAGGGGGCCGGGGTGCTCGCCCGGCTGACGGTGCACGGGGACGGGTCGGCGAGCGGGCCGTTCCTGGGAGGGCTGGGGTTCATGCCGCTGCTGTCCCAGCGGCCGCCGCCCGCCGCGGCGCCGCCGCCGGAGGCCGAGCCGGACGAGACGCGGCTGCTGCACGGCCCCGACCCCGTCGCGCCGCTGACCCGGTTCCCGTCGGCGTTCGGGGTGACGGCGGCGGTCCGGCGGTGGCGGATGGGGCTGCGCGCGGTGCCGGGAGGCGCGGGGCGGCAACTGTGGTTGGTCTCGTCGGACGGGGAGTCGTGGGCCCGGGTGGTCCCGTCGGGGACGGCGTGGCGGGTCGAGCAGGCGGGGCCGCGGTCGCTGTGGGACGAGGTGGAGGACGCCCGTGAGGAGTGGCGCGCCCTGGGCGGTCCCGCGCCGGAGCGGTACGGCCTGACGGTCGCCGCGGACGGCGGCCACCGGGTGTGGCTGGACACCCCGGACGGCCCCGGATGGGACCAGGAATAGGCCCGGTCCCAGCGCCCCGCCCCTCCATCGTTGATCTCGGGGAAAAACGACGCTAAAACCGTGCTCGTAGCGTCGTTTTTCCCGAGATCAACGGGGATCCGCACCGGGGGGGCACCCTCAGGACCAACGCCGCCCGCGAGCACCGCCGCGGCGGCCGTCCGTCCTCCCGGCGGCGGTCAGCCCGTGTTGTGGTCGATCTCGTCGATCACCTTGCCGCCGAGTTCGGACTCGATCAGGGACAGCGCCGACGGCGGAGGCCCGCCGTCGTCGTCCAGGTCGTTCTCCGGGTCGGGCTCGTCCGGCTCCTGCGGCTCGGGGGCGGGGGCGGGGGCACGGCCCGGGGCGCCCGCCGTGTCCGGGGGCGGGGCCGCGGCCGCGTCCTCATAGGGGTCCGGTGGCGGCTCCTCCAGCCCCGTGGCGATCCGGCGGGCCTGCTGCGCCGCCGGGGCCGGCCCCGGTGCCGCTCCCCCGCCGGTGCCCGACTCGGGGCCCAGACCGTTCCCGGGCCCGGAGGGCCGGTCCCCCGATCCGCCCGGCGCCCCCGTACCGCCGGCGCCTCCTGGGCTTGCCGGTCCGGCGGGGCCGCCGGGTGCGCCGGGTGCGCCGGGTGCGCCGGACCCGTTGGGCCCACCTGCCGGGGGCAGGGGCCCGGGCGGCGCCGGGGCGGCCCCGCCCTGCGGGGCGTTGCCGGTCACCGCGACCACCCGCACCTCGGCGCCCAGCACCTGCTGGATCGCCTTGGACACGACCGCGTCGCTGCCGCTGTTGGAGAAGCCCTTGGCGTCGTTCGGCCGGGAGAACCCGAGCTGGACCATGTTCCCCTCGACGCCGACCGGGCGGACGTCGCTGCCGCTCAGCACCATCCAGGTGAACCGGCGCAGGCTCTTGACGGCCTCCATGACCCGGCCCCAGGACGCCTGGAGCGTGCCCACGTCGACTGGGCCGCCCCCCTGCGCCGACGACGGTGCCGACGGGGCCGGGGGCGCGGTCGGCCCGGCCGGGGCGGGCTGCGGTGCCGGGGCGGGCGGTGCCTGCGGCGCCGCCTCCTGGCGGGCCGCGCCCTCACCGGGGCGGACGGCCTCCGGCCAGTCGTCGTCCGCCGCGGCCGCCTGCGGCGCCGGTGCAGGCGCCGCCGGAGGGGAGGCCGCGGGGGCGGAGGGCGAGGCGTCGGGCTCCCGAACGGGTTCGGAGGGTGCAGGGGCGGGCGCAGGCGCCGAAGAGGCCGCAGGCGCCGGGGACGCCGCGGGCGGCGGGGCCTGGGGGGCCTGGGGGGCCTGCGCCGACGGCGCGGGCGCCGGGTTCACCGGCGCCGACGCCACCCTGCGCTCCAGCTGCTCCAGCCGCGCCGCCAAGGCGCCCGCGTCGCCCGGCGACGCCGCGCCGGGCAGGAGCACGCGCGCGCACGTCAGCTCCAGCTGCAGTCGGGGCGAGGTCGCCCCGCGCATCTCGGTCAGCCCCTGGTTCAGCACCTCGGCGGCGCGGGTCAGCTCGGCCGGCCCCAACCGGGACGCCTGCTCGCGCATCTTCTCCACCGCGTCCGGGGAGACGTTGATCAGCCCCTTGTCCAGGGCGTCGGGCACGGCCGCGAGCACCACCAGGTCGCGCACCCGCTCCAGCAGGTCGGCGGTGAACCGGCGGGGGTCGTGGCCGCCTTCGGCGACCCGGTCGATCAGGGAGAACGCCGCCGCGCCGTCCCGGTCGCCCAGCGCGTCGACCATCTCGGCGAGCAGCGAGGAGTCGGTGTAGCCGAGCAGCGCGACCGCGCCGTCGCGGGTGATGCCGTCCTCCCCGGACCCGGCGAGGAGCTGGTCGAGGATGGACAGCGAGTCGCGGGCCGACCCGGCGCCGGCGCGCACCACCAGCGGCAGTGCCGCCTGGTCGAAGGACACCCCCTCCTCGGTGAGGATCTCCTCCATCAGCTCGCGCAGCGTGCTCGGCGGGATCAGCCGGAAGGGGTAGTGGTGGGTGCGCGAGCGGATGGTGCCGATGACCTTGTCCGGCTCGGTGGTCGCGAAGACGAACTTCAGGTGCGGCGGCGGCTCCTCGACGAGTTTGAGCAGCGCGTTGAACCCTTCGCGGGTCACCATGTGCGCCTCGTCGATGATGTAGACCTTGTAACGCGAGTTGACGGGCGCGAAGAACGCCCGCTCCCGCAGGTCGCGCGCGTCGTCCACACCGCCGTGCGACGCCGCGTCGATCTCGATGACGTCGATGCTGCCGGGGCCGTCGGGCGCCAGGGCGACGCAGGCCTCGCACTCCCCGCACGGGTCGGGGGTGGGCCCCTGGTCGCAGTTGAGCGAGCGCGCCAGGATCCGCGCGCTGGAGGTCTTGCCGCAGCCGCGCGGGCCGCTGAACAGGTAGGCGTGGTTGATCCGGCCGTTGCGCAGCGCTTGGCGCAGCGGGTCGGTCACGTGCTCCTGCCCGCGCACTTCCCCGAACGTCGCGGGCCGGTACTTGCGGTACAGCGCGATGCTCACGGCGTGTTCACGGCTCCCTCGGTCGCATCCACGCCCCCCATTCAACCGCCTCCCGCCGACGGGACGCGCCGCGTTCGCCGAACCGGGCCGGGACCGCCGGGGACTGCGGGCCGGTGAGAGGGGGAGGGAAACACAAAGGACCCCTCGCGCACCCGCCAGAGCTTACTTATCCTTGCTGCCTTCCGGCCCTGGGGAGGTTCATAAGGTGACGCCGCACGAGGGGTCTGCCCCCCACTGTATAGGACGCCGGGACCGAACCGCACGGGCGCGCGGGGGCGGCTCCGTTCGCCCTCGGCGATGACCGCCGCGCCCCCGCCCCGGCGCGGCGCACCGGTCGGCGTGCCGCTGAGCGGCCGGGGCGCCTTGTCTCCGTGTCGTCTGGTCGACATGCGGCCGGAACGGCTCCTCCCGGCCCCCAGGCACACCGGAGGGCCACGGGAATCCGTTCGAAGCACTCCCCCACGGCATGTAGAGTTGTTCTCGGAGGATTCGCCTAGAGGCCTAGGGCGCACGCTTGGAAAGCGTGTTGGGGGCAACCCCTCACGAGTTCGAATCTCGTATCCTCCGCCAGCCTCTATGAGGCAGAACGAAGGCCCCGACCGGGTGCGCGGTCGGGGCCTCGTTCGTTTCTCGTCTCAGTTTTAGTCTCAGTTCGCCTCTTCGGCGCCGTTGTCGGCCCGCTCTGGCCGCTCCCAGATGAGCCCGCCGACGCGGTCCGCGACGTCGCTCCGGACTTGGTCGACCAGGTGCTGGTAGCGCTTGAGCATCGAGCCGGAGGACCACCCCATGAGGCCCATGACGGCCCGGTCCGGGACCTCGAGGATGAGCAGCACGGTCGCGGCCGTGTGCCGGGCGTCGTGAAGCCGCGCTTCCCGAAGCCCTGCCTCCTTCAACAGCGCCTTCCACTCCCGGAAGTCGGTGTTCGGGCTCACCGGGTGCCCGAACACGTCTGTGAAGACCCAGTCGCCGCGTTCCCACAGGTGTCCGGCCTGTTCACGCTCCTTCTCCTGTAGGCGCCTGTGCTCCTGGAGAAGGTCGGCCACAGGCGCCGGCAGACCGACCGGGCGGCGCCCCGCGGCGGACTTGGTGTCCTTGGTCAGCGGGTTCGCCCGGACCCGATCGGGGCAGAACCCGGGCTTGCGGCCGCAGGGGTTGGCGCACCCGTGCTTGTACTTCGGCCGGAGCAGGTGGCGCCGCACCCGGAGCGTTCGGGCGTCAAGGTCCAGGTCCCTCCACTTCAGCCCCAGCGTCTCGCCCTGTCGGAGTCCGAGAGCCAGGGCCAGAGCCCAGCGCGCGCCGTTCCGCCGTTCGGCAACGAGCCGGAGCAGCCCGCGGACCTGGTCGATGGAATACGGCTCGACTTCCTCTTCCACCACCTTCGGCGCCTTGGCCAGCAGCGCGGGGTTGCGGGTGATCACGCCCCGCCGGAGCGCCTCGTTGAGCGCCGCCCGGATCGTGCGGTGGGCGTGATGAACCGTCGCGGGCTTGCTGCCCTTGTCGCGCATCTTGCCGTAGAACCCCTCCAGATGCTCCGGCTTGAGCTTGTCGAGCCAGTGCGCCCCGACGCCGGGGATCAGGTGGACGTTCACGTCCACTCGGTAACCGCTGTAGGTGTTCTCCCCTACCGACGGTTTGGCGATGTGCTCCAGCCAGTGAGTGAGCCAGTCCTTCACTCGCCAGCGCTCTCCGGCCTTCCGCAGGGTGCCGTTGTCCCGCTCCCGTTCGAGCTTCCGCACGGCTTGGGTGACGGCCGCCTTCGTCTTCCGGGAGACGTGGCGGCGGTCCGGCTTGCCATCGTCCTTGATCCCGACCGTCACGCGGCCGTGCCAGTAGCCATCGGTCCCCTCATAGATCGAAGACGCCATGTTCGGCTGCCGGGTGCGCTTCGAGTCGCGCGTCATGCTGTCCTACTTCCGCGATTCGAGCGGGGGCCGCTGTGCAGCGGCCCCCGAGGTGGATCAGGCCGCGTCGGTGCTCTCGGAGAGCAGCAGCTCAACGAACTCGTCAAGGGCCTTGGCGGGAACGAGGCGGGTCTTGCCGAGCTTGACGGAGCGAAGGCGCCCGTCCTTGATCAGCTCGAAGGCGCGGGTCCGGCCGATGCCCAGCAGCTTCGCCGCCTCTTCGACGCGAAGCAGCTTCTTGTCCGTGGTGACGGGCTGCATGATGGTGGTGCTCCTTTCGGGGAGTGCGGCCCCGGCGGTGTGCTTGGCGGCTAGCGCCGGGGCCGCGTCGTGTTCGGAATCGGTGGAAGGCCGGTTCAGGCCGACGACGCGGTCTGGGTCGGGGGGACTCCCAGAGCGCACGAGGCGCACTGGGAGCCGTAGCCAGTGCCGCGCTGGTACCGGCGGAAGGTGCGGTGGCAAGTAGGGCAGGTGCCGGATTCGACCGGTGCCCGGGCGGCGCCCGCCCCGGTCTCCCGCGAGTCCGCCACGTCCGCCACAGCCGCAACGCCGCTGGTCAACGGCCGGTTTTCTGTGGCGGATATGTGGCGTGTGGCGGATACCGGACCGCCACAGGCGCCGTCCGCCCCCTTCTGGCTAGCCATGGGGGGTAGGTACCGCGCCCATGCGTCCGCCAGGTCGTCGGCGGTGTAGCCCTTGGGGGTGGTGCCGTCGGGCAGGCGCACCGTGCGGGGCTTGATGGGGGCGCCTTCGGCGGTGGGGTACTTGCCCAGCATCCGCGACAGGCGCCGCGAGTCGATGGGCTTGCCCCCGGCGCCGATCTCTGCCCAGGGGGCGTCCTCCATGGCGCACAGCGCCTCCAGCAGCGCTTCGGTGCCCATCTTGTCGGCCCCGGCGAAGGCGGTGCGCACGTCGGCCAGCAGCCGCACTCCGAGGGAGACCTTGCCCGGGTCTTGGGAGGCCCCGACCAACTCCGAGCACGCGTCCCGCGCCCGCTGGGGCCAGGTGCCGCCCGCGGCGTCGGCGACCATGAGCAGCGGCTCCCACACGTCGGCGGGCCGGTCGGTGACCCCTTCGGGCATCTCGGGGAAGGCGTCCTGGAAGTCCTCGGGCAGAGAGCGGGCCCATGCGGCAAGGCGGGTGTTCAGCTCGTGCCCGATCGGCTCGTGCAGCCGCTCGCGGTAGGGCTCTACCTTCTCGCCGGGGGCGCGCCTGCGCATGCGGATGATGACCGACCGGGTCAGGATGGTGTCGGGCAGCTCCCCCAGACCGGCCAGGGCCAGGGCGGCGTAGGCGGGGAAGGCGACCGATTCCTGGTTCGAGCCGTCTCCCACGCACCGGTGGGTGACCCCCGAGCGGCGGTTGCCCGCGTTCAGCAGGCCGCGCAGTTCCTCGTTCTCCTTGGCCTTGGGGCCGAACACGGTGTCGATCTCGTCGAAGAGGATTGTGGGCCGCCTCTCCTGGTCGGAGACCTTGCGGAAGATCGCGGCGGTGGTGGCGTTGACGGTGAGCATCGGGCGCGGGACCAGGGTCGTCAGGATCTCCAGGGCCCGGGTCTTGCCCGAGCCCGGTTCGGGCGAGAGGAACGCCAGACGGGGTGTGGAACTGAAGCAGTCGAGAAGGTGGGCGTGGGCGGCCCAGAGTACGGTGGCGACCACGGCGGCCTCGCTGGGGAAGGCCACGAACCGGCGCATGAACGCTTCCACCTCATCGAGCACGTGGCCGTCGGTGCGTTCTGGGGCTGGTCGGGTGTGGGTGTCGGTCACGGCGGGGCCCTTCAATTCGCGGCGGCGTTGATGCGGGCCATCACCCGTGCTGCGACGTGTTCGGGGTCGGCGCCCCGGTGTACGGCGGTGGCGTACAGGGCCCAGATGACCGCGCGGCGCGGGAGCCGGTCGGATGCGGCCAGCGGGGCGAGCATGTAGGCGGCCTCGCAGGCGGCGGCGGTGGGGTCGTCGGCGGTGGCCACGGTGTTCACGTGCTGTTGGAACAGGCGAAGGTCGCCGCGCTTGATGGTCACGACCTGGTTCATGTCGGGCTTCTCGGGCAGGGGCACGGCTGGTCTCCCATCACTGGTGAGGAGTCTTGGAAGGGCCCCGCCGCGGGCGGGTGGGCCCGCGGCGGAGCGGTGGGGTCGGGTCAGGTCCAGGCCTGGACACAGACGGCGGTCAGGAGGATCAGGTGGAACAGGAGCAGGGGGGCGAGCCGGTCAGCGGGCATGGTCGTCTCCTCTTGCGAAGGCGGGTCCGGGGGTGTGGTCAGGTCCACCACAGGCCGCACGCGGCGACCAGGACGGTCGCGGCTACGGGGATCACCACGAGGAACACGGTCAGGGCGGCGAACTGGTCAGCGGGCATGGTCGGCCCTCCTCACGGGCGGGTCTCGGGGGTGTGGTTAGGCGCTGTGCGCGCGGGTGTCAGGAACCAGGGCCAGCGGCGAGGGCGCGCCGTCGTCGGCGGGGGTGGTGCGGTGCTTGCGGATCTGGTCGCGGCCCCACCGCTCGGAGCGGCCGCACTCGCGGCCGATGAACGCGCCGGTGATCTCCCGTCCGGCGTGTTCGGCGGCGGTGATGAGCTCTGCCGCGCGGGCGGCGGCCTCTTCCGTGGACAGCTCCGGCGCTTCCGGCAGGTCGGCGGCGGTGCCGTCGGCGGGGGTCCCGGGGCCCTCCGGGTCACAGGCGCCGGCGGATTCGTCGAGGGCGGGGGCGGGCGGCTCTGCCGCCGCCTCCGGCAGCGCTTCCGCCGCGTCCGGCAGTGGTGCCGCCTCTTGGGGCGGGTGTGCCGCCGCAGCGGCAACCGGCGCGGCAGGATGCCCGTGCGGGGCGCCAGCAGCGGGGGCAGGCATGTTCCACCCGGCCGGTTCGGGAACCGGTTCCGGGGCCGCCTGCCGCTCCTGCCGAGGGTCGTCGGCGGGGGTGCCGGTCTCCTGCCGGAGCGGTTCGGGGGCGGGTGCCGGTACCGGGGCCAGAGCGATGCTGGCGACCAGGATCAGCCCGTCCACGCTCAACGGGAGCAGGTAGGCCACCAGGGCCGATTCGCCGTAGGACAGCAGAAGGTCGCGCATGTGGCCGTAGGACACGATCGCGGCCACCGCGGCGACCACGGCCGTCCCCAGCCACCGCAGAGCCACGATCCACCAGGCGCCGCTCTGCCGGGTGCGGGTGACCATCTCGGCAACGAGCAGAAGCGCGATCGGCGCCCACGCCGCGGCCACGACCTGCCCGGCATCAACCGCCCTGCCGCCGGAGGTGGCGTGCAGGATGTTCGCGCCGATGCTCACCGCCGCGCCGGTGATGAAGGCGACCCACGGGACCAGCCGCCCCGTCCCGGAAGTCCTGCCGGTGGTGCTGCCGTCGTGGGCGGAAGCCGTCGCGCTCATGCGGCACCGCCTTGGCGCCGCTGCCGCGCACCGGCGGCAGCGGCAGCGGGAGCGGCGTCCGGGGCGGTTGCCGGTCGCCTGCTGTGGGGCATCATGGGTGTACCTCCCTGTCCGGGGTTCCTCGGGCGGGTCGAAGGGGCCCCGGCACAGCGGCGGATCTTGGCGGAGAAGACGCTGTGCCGGGGGCGGATTCATTCGGGGGCGCCAGCGCGCACGGGCTCACCGCCGCGCGGAAAGGGCGGGGCCAGCAGGCGCTCCGGCTCCCTCGTGACGGGCAGGGGCCGGTGGGGGCGGGCGGCGAGGGTGTAGCCGTCGGCGTAGGGCACCAGGTCGGCGTTGACCGCCTGCGCGCGCAGGCGCGCCTCTCGCAGCGGCACCGGGTTGCCCCACATCAGTGCGTCGTCGTCGGCGTCGGGGGTGTAGAGCACCACCTGCGGGCCGGGGTGGGTGTCCAGCCCCGCCGCCTTGCCCAGGTTCGACACGATCGCGACGTCCAGGCGCTCACCGCCGTAGCCGTCCTTGAAGCGCTCCGCGCTCTCCCAGTCGCCGGTGCGCAGCGCGTGCCGGTTGAGGATGCCCCAGTGGTGGTCGAGCTTCCACAGCGCGACCTCTCCCCCGAGCCGTTCGGCGCCCTGGGCGATCCACCGGGCGGTCACCGCGGCCCGCTGGTCGGCCGCCTTCCCCATGGCGGCGTCGCGGGCGTCCGGGTCGGTGGGCATGTCGGAAGCGGCCAGTGCCAGGTTCCGCTCCCCCATCGGGAGCGATGCTGCCCAGCGGATGAGGTCGGCGGTGTCGTCGGCGGGGGCGGTCGGAGCATCGAGCAAGGCAGTCATGCGCTGTTCCCCAAGCTGTCGGTCGTGAACGGCCGGTGTCGTCCGATACCGTTCGCCCTATGTCGCCTAGCTTGGCTAGCCAAGCTAGAGGAGTCAAGAGGATCGGCGATTTTTCTTCCTAGGCGGCCTAGACAGGTGACTTACGCTGGGACCATGAGCATCGACCCGGAGGACCCGCGCCCGCCGTTTCAGCAGGTAGCGAGCGCCCTGCGCGCCGCCATCCTCACGCGCAAGTTCGAACCAGGCGAGAAGCTTCCGTCAGGTCCGGAGCTGGCCAAGACGTACGGCGTCGCCCGCATGACCATCCAGCAAGCGATCCGACTCCTTCGGGACGAAGGGCTGGTCCTCTCGCAGCAAGGCCGCGGGGTCTTCGTCCGAGAGCGGACCGAACGCCCTGCCGGTCTCCGCCCTCACATTGAACGCGCCTTCACCGAACCGAAGGTGACCATCGACTTCGCCGGATTCGGGGGCGAGACCCTGCATGGCGCCCTACAGGAACCGCTGGACAAGGTCCGGCACGGTCGCCTCGCCCCTGAGAGCATCTCGATTCGCGTGCTTGTCCCGGACATGCGGATGCCCATGGGACTCCCTGTCCGTACCGACACCGGAGAAGACGACCCGGCTGTCAGGGAGCGCATGACCAACATCATGCTCCGGAACACCCAGGGCATCGAAGACTCGGTTGGCGAACTGGAGACGCTCGGGCTCGTTCAAAAGGCCGCGGTTGAGACGCGCGTCTACCCCGTGGCCTCGATGTTCAAGCTGTACATCATCAATCAGGCAGAGATCTTCTTCGGCTTCTACCCGGTGAAGGAGAACACCGTGGTGGCCGGGGGCGAGAAGGTCGATATCTACGACCTCATGGGGCGAGACGCTGTGCTCTTCCACCATGCCGCCGACGAAGACCCCGAATCCGCGGGATCGCAGTACGTCTCGCAGTCGCAGATGTGGTTCGACAGCATCTGGTCGACCGTCGCGAAGGAGCGGGGCGAGTGAACGCCTCCGACGTGGAGACGCTACAGCGCAGCCGGTACGTCCTTCTGGACTTCGACGGCCCCGTATGCAGCGCCTTCGCTGGCTACCCGGCACCTGAAGCCGCGGAGTCTCTACGGGCCGCCGCCATCGGGCAGGGCGTTGCCTTGCCGGAGTCGCTCCGCTCTGAAGACGACCCGATGAAGGTATTGCTCGGGCTCTGGGAAGTCGCACCGGAGTACCACCAGGACGCAGAGGCGCTGCTCACGTCTGCTGAGGTCAGCTCGGTAGCTATGGCGACTCCGACAGCAGGTGCAATCGAGTTCATGCGCGCCTGTGCTTCGACGGGTCGCCCCCTGGCCGTGGTCAGCAATAACTCACCAGAAGCCGTTCGCTCCTTCCTCGACAAGCAGGACCTCGCACACCTGGTCAAGCTGGTCATCGGGCGAGACAAGGCATCACCCCTGCTCATGAAACCGGACCCGCACCTGCCTCGACTGGCACTGAAGGCGCTCGAAGCGAATCCGGCAACAAGCATCCTCATTGGTGACTCAACAACCGATATCGAAGCGGCGCACGCCGTGGGCGCGGTGGCTGTTGGCTATGCCAACCGGCCCGGAAAGCGCGACGAGTTCCAGGCACTCAGTGCCGACGTCATCACGGAGCACATGCGCGACCTCGCTCGGGCGCTCACCGACTAGATGCCTCCTGTGGCGGCCCGGCATCCGCCACACGCCACACATCCGCCACAGGAAACCGGCCCTTGACCAGCGGCGTTGCGGCTGTGGCGGCTGTGGCGGACTTGCGGGAAGCCGGGGCGGGGGCGACCTCCCGCCCCGTAGCCGTAGCTGGGGTTCTCGCCGTTCCGGGCCGGTCGCCGTCCGAGGGGCGTTAGGGCTAACGGGCCGTGCGGCGGCCGCTCTCCTTCCCCCAGGTGGAAGGGCCTAACGGCCCCGGACTAACGGGGGTGGCTAACGCCTCCTAACGCCCCCTCATGGCTAGCGATCACCACGCGCCCCGCGGCGGGCGAACCCCACTCCGGCTCACGCCCCGCCCCCCATGGCTAGCTTCCGGCGGGGCCGCGCGGCCGGAGACGCGAGGGGTGCTATGTGTAGCAGGGCGGGACGCTTGGCGTGCCGCTGCCCGACGGCGTCGGCGAGGTACCCGTCGGGGCCGCTTGCGTAGCCGTAGAAGCCGCTCGTCTGACACCCCGGCGAGGGGCGGCCCCTCTTTCCTAGGTCAGCAGGGGTGTCAGACCCCTCTGACACCCCCTCTGACAGGGGTCTGACACCCCGGTCTGACGGGGGTGTGACACCCCCCTCTGACACCCCTCGCCGGAGCGCGGGGGAACCCCGCTTCGCCGGGCCGGTTCGCCCCGCGTGACACCCGGTGCGGGGCGGGCGGGGGCCGGGGGAGGGAGTTACAGGTCAGGGCCGTGTCACGGGTCGTGACAGGCGCCCGTGACACCGGCGTGACAGGGCCCGTGACGGCCGTGACACCCGCCCCGTGACAAGATCATCTAGCGCCGCGCGCGCCACCCACGCGCAGCCGAGCGAGAAAGACTTTCACCCCTCCCCGCGGGCCGCCCTCCTTCCCCCAGGCGGCAGGGCTGAAAGCCGCGACTTTCACCCCCCGGCTTTCGGGGGCGCTTTCTCCCGATTTACACCCCTGGGCCTAGCGCCCCGCCCGGCTCCCGCACACAGGCTGGGACGACGCCGGACTCGAAGCCGATGGCGAGACGGACCGGGGCGCTCAGGCGCCCGCAGAGCGACGAACAGACGACACCGAAGGTGCTCGGACGCGCCCCGAAAACCGCACCGCACGAGGCATCTCAGAGCCGCCGCTTCGTCTCAGTTTTCGTCTCATTCAGCACCGTTCAGCGCCGTTCGGCAGGAGCCACGTCCGCCGCGCGGCCCCTGCTCAACATGCCGTTGAACGGCGCCGAACGCTGCCGTGCGGGATTGGAAAGCGTGTTGGGGGCAACCCCTCACGAGTTCGAATCTCGTATCCTCCGCCAGCCTCTATGAGGCAGAACGAAGGCCCCGACCGGGTGCGCGGTCGGGGCCTTGTTCGTGTCCGGGCCCGGTTCCCGTCCCGGCCCCTCTCTCACTCCGCCGGTCCGACGGCCCACACGGCGCCCCGGCGCCCGCCCGTGCGCACCTGCGACCGGGCACTTTCGATCCACGTCGAAGTTCTTGCCGTCCCTCCCAGCGCACGGAAGCATGGATCGGCGCGCCGATGCGCCGAACGGACGGCATCGACGGCGCGTACGGCACAGACGGACGTGGACCAGAAGGAGGACAGTGGGGCTCTTGAGCTTCATCTTCGGAGGTGTGGCGGAGGTCGCCGCCGACGCCACCGCCGATGCGGTCACCGGCGCCGCCGATCGGAAGATCCTCAGCTCCCGGGCCAAGATGCTCGTCAAGCTCTCCCGGGAGGAGGGGCTCCACTTCACCTCGCGCGGGAAGGACGCCCCGCGGCTCGCCCCCGCGCTCGCGGAACTGTCGGCGCTCGGGGTGCCCGCCGCCCCCGAGGAGATCAAGGACGTCGTCAGCGGCCCGCGCAACGGACTGTGGGTGCTCGCCTTCGACAACCCGCACCACGAGCTGGCCAACCTGGACAGCGGCGGCCACTTCTGGTTCACCGCGGCGCGGCTGCCGCACCCCTGCCCCGACGTCATCGCGCGCGCCCCCTGGGAGGTGCGCCACGCGGCGCTGACCCCGGTCACCAGGTGGTTCCCGCACCAGCCGCACCACGTGGCCCACACCCCCCGCGGCCGCAAAGAGCGCGGCGTGTTCACCGACCACCCGGCGTTCGCCGCGCGGATGCTCGACGCCGCCTCGGGGGTCGACGGCAGCATGAAGTGGGCGGTCCGCGGGCAGTGGGCGTTCGCCTGGAACGAGGGGATCGTGACCCGGAACCTGGTCCGCAAGCGGCTCATGCTGCTGGACACGCTCGCCCACTACGCCCAGGGGTGACGCCGCGCCCCGGCGGCCCCCGGGCCCACCGGACGGGGCCGGGTGCCGGACGGGTCCTCAGGCGTCGAGGACCTGGCCCTGGCGGCGGACCACCGGGGGCTCGACCGACCACGGGAAGTTGATCCAGGCGTCCGTGCGCTTCCACACGTACTCGCACTTGACCAGCGACTGCGGCTTCTCGTAGATCACCGCGCTGCGCACCTCGGCGACGTGCTCGGCGCAGAAGTCGTGCACCAGCTTGAGCGTCTTGCCGGTGTCGGCGACGTCGTCGGCCACCAGGACCTTCTTGCGGCCCAGGTCCACGGCGTTGGGCACCGGCGGGAGCATGACCGGCATGTCCAGGGTCTCGCCCACCCCGGTGTAGAACTCCACGTTCATCACGTGCAGGTTCTTCACGTCCAGGGCGTAGCCGAGCCCTCCGGCGACGAACAGGCCGCCGCGGGCGATCGAGAGGACGATGTCGGGCGCGAAGCCGTCGTCGGCGATGGTCTGGGCCAGTTCGCGCATGGCGGTGCCGAACAGCTCGTAGGTCAGGTTCTCACGGACGTCGCCGCTCACGGTGCCCCCTCGGCGTGGTGCAGGTCAGGACCGCACCCCAGTATCGCGCCCCGCCGGGACCGCCCCGTACCGGGCGCGCGGCCGCGGCCGTCCGCGCTCCTCCTCCGGCAGCGCCAGCAGCAGGAGCGCGCTGAGCGACAGGAACAGGCCGGGGCCCAGGATCATCGGGGTGAGGAAATCGAGGGCGGACATCCCCGCGGGAACATCCGACATGGAACCGCCGTGGCCCTCGACGCTGACGCCCATCATCCCGGTGTAGTGCATGGCCGACACCGCCACCCCCATCACGAAGGCCGCCGCCACGATGGAGCCGCTGCTGCTCAGGTTCCGGGCGAACCACAGGGCGACCGTGGCGGCCACCACCGCGATGACGCAGGCGGCGGCCACGAAACCGGTGGAATGGTGCATCTCGCCTTCCATCCGCATCGACGCCATGCCCATGTAGTGCATGGCCACGACGCCCGCGCCGGCGGCCGCGCCTCCGGCGAGCAGGGCCGGGAGCGTGCGCCACAGTGTGGCGACGGCCAGCGCCGCGGCCATGATGGCGATCGCGACGGCGGCGCTCACCACGGTCAGCAGGGGGTCGTAGCGGATGACCATTCCGTTGACGCGGAACCCCATCATCGCGATGAAGTGCATGGACCACACGGCGGCGCCGCCGAGGGAGACGGCGCCCAGGGCGAGCCAGCCCCAACGGGAGGCGCCGTCGGCGGAGCGGGCCCGGGTGGCGAACATCAGCCCGATGAAGGAGCCGAGGACGGAGACGCCGTAGGCCAGTGCGGGGGTCCACCAGCCGAGCGCTGCGTGTTCGATCATCAGATCGTCTTCTCTCTCAACGTCCCGTCATAGCGGGGACGGGTGCGGGGCGTTGGTTCGGAAAGCGCGTCGGATCATGCCAAGGCCGCCGTTTCGTTACAACCGCAACCGGGGAGACGAACGTTCCGAAAAGCCGTCACCCAGAGGAGCGAAATCACGACCGCACGGATGCGCGAACACCCGTCACACGTGCGGAATCCCCCGGCCACTCAGGGTCCACGGCGGTTCTCAGACTTCTCAGAAACGTATGACGCACCGTCACGATCGCACCGCACCACGCAAGAAGTGGGGGCGACGAGTATGACCTACATCACTCGGGCGGCCGCGCCGTTCACGCCGCCGGCGGCCCCAGGGGGAGCCGTGGACACGCTTCGGCGGCCGTCGGCGCGAGCACGCGCGAGGCGGGCGCGCACAGGGCGGGCGCACGCAGGCCGCCCACGACGCTCGGCCTCCGTGTGCACCGGATATGTACCGGATGGCGCCGCGGACCTCCCGCACACGAAAAAGACCCGGGCTCACCTGCGTGAACCCGGGCCAGAAGCGGTGGAGGTGGGATTTGAACCCACGGAAGGTTGCCCTTCACTCGCTTTCGAGGCGAGCGCCCTCGGCCACTAGGCGACTCCACCGAGAGTGACTCTACCTGAAACGTCGCCCGGAGAAGAAATCGGAAAGGAGGCGGGCGCAGGCGTCGGCCGCCTCGGGACCCACAAGGTCCGGCGGGACCACCTCCGGGCGGTGGTTGAGCCGCCGGTCGCGCAGGGCGTCCCACATCGAGCCGGCCGCCCCGGCCTTCGGATCGCGCGCCCCGTAGACGACCCGGTCCACCCGGGACAGCACGGCCGCGCCCGCGCACATCGTGCACGGCTCCAGCGTCACCACCAGCGTGCAGCCGCTCAGCCGCCACTCGCCGCGCTCACGCGCCGCCGCCCGCAGCGCCACCACCTCGGCATGCGCCGTCGGGTCGCCGACCGCCTCGCGCTCGTTGCGGCCCACGGCCAGCACGCGGCCGCCCTCGTCCAGGACGACCGCGCCCACCGGCACGTCGCCCAGGTCGGCGGCGCGCCGCCCCTCCTCCAGCGCGCGCATCAGCGCCGCGTCCAGGACGGCGCGGTCCATGAGCGGGCCGACCCCGTATCCGGGCACGCCCGCGGCCCCGTCCCCGGTCACCGATCCATCCTCCGTGCGCCCTCCACGACTGCCGTGCGCATCCCGTGCGCACCTCCCCTGCGCGCCGCCTGCGCGCGTCCGCCCCGGCACCCCTCGGGCGGTCTCAGGGCGTCCTCAACGCGTCCAGCCGGTCGGCGAATCCGGCGCGCTCGGCGACCTCCGCCAGGACGTCCGCCGGGAGCGCCCCCTCGGCCAGCGCGAGCGCCGCCAGGTCCCCCGAAGCGGTCCCCAGGTCGTCGAGCAGGGAGGCGTCGCCGCCCGGGTCCGGCAGCGGCTTCTGCCCCGTCCCCTCCACCTGCTCGGGCGCCTCGATCTGGCCGCTGTCCAGCAGCAGCGCCGCCATGTCGTTCTCGTGCACGAAGCGCGCGTCCGACAGGAACACCCGCGGGTCCTCCCGGTCGTCCAGGCGGACGATGCCGAACCACTCGTCGTCGGCCTCCAGAAGCAGCACCATCGTCCCGTTCTCGGCACCGGGCGCGTGCTCCCCCGCCGCGTCGCGCATGGCGTCGGCGAGGTCGTCCACCCCCTCGGCGTCCGCGAGGTCGACCTCCGCCGCGCCCCATTCCCCGGACGCGCGGAAAAAGACCGCTGAGAAGACCGACACCTGGTGCTCCCGGCTGCTCGCTGTGGACCCCGCCGGGCCCTCCCCGACGGCCGTCGTGGGGCTCCTTACCCCATGGTGTCCAGGGCACGCTGGAACGCCTGCTGGAATCCGAGCCGCTCGGACACGCTGGCCAGCACCTCGTCGGGGTACAGGTCCAGATCGCCCGCCAGGGCGCCCAGCTCCATCTCCTCCAGCCCGAGGTCGGCCAGGATCGACAGGTCCCCGGCCGGCAGCACCTGGTCCAGGTCCTCGTCGTCGGGCACGTCGATGTCCAGGAAGTCCAGCACCTCGCGGGCGACCTCCCAGTCGACCGACGCCGTCACGTCCGACAGGAACACGCTCACGTTGTCGTGCCCGTACACGCGCGCGATGATGAAGAAGTCGTCGCCGACCGACACCAGTCCGATCGCCCCGCTGATGCTCGGCTGCTGGCGCAGGGCGTGCAGCAGCCCCTTGAAGTCGCGGGTCAGGGCCTCGGGAAGAAGGTAGACATCCCAGAGGTCGTCTTCGCGGTAGGCGACTGCCGCGAAGTCGCCCTCCCCGGGAAGCCCGTCGCTCTCGTCGAGTTCCGTCATCGCCACCCCATCAGGCCGGTCGTGATCGGGCCAGGATCGCAGAAGCCCCCCGGCCGCGCCATCGTAGCCCCGGACGCCGCCTCCGCGAGCGGCGGGGAGCGCCTGCATCCCCCATTAGATCGGACATCCGGCACCGGGAGGAACCGGATGTGAGAGATCGTGATCACCGGGAGGAAGCGGTGCCGTGCGCGGATAGACTCGTTCGCCGGATCACGCACGTTTCAGCAGCTCACCCGGAGTGTTCAATGGAGACCCTGGTCGTCGACCACCCCTTGGTCGCGCACAAGCTCACCACCCTGCGCGACGTGCGCACCGATTCGCCCACCTTCCGGCGGCTCACCGACGAGCTGGTCACCCTGCTCACCTACGAGGCCACCCGGGACGTGCGGGTCAGCCGGGTCACCGTGGACACCCCCCTGCGCCCCGCCGAGGGCGTGCAGCTCAGCCGCCCCACCCCGCTGGTGGTGCCGATCCTGCGGGCGGGGCTGGGCATGCTCGACGGCATGACGCGGCTGCTGCCCACCGCCGAGGTCGGGTTCCTGGGCATGGCCCGCGACGAGGAGACCCTGCAGCCGGCCACCTACGCCGACCGGCTCCCCCAGGACCTGTCCGGCCGCCAGTGCTACGTGCTGGACCCGATGCTGGCCACCGGCGGCACCCTGGCCGCGGCGCTCAAGCTGCTGGTCGACCGGGGGGCCGACCACGTCACCGCGATCTGCCTGCTGGCCGCGCCCGAGGGGTTGTCGGCGGTGGAGGACCGCCTCGGCGAGACGCTGGGCGAGGACCACGGCGCGGTGCTGCGGGTGGTCACCGCCGCGGTCGACGACCGCCTGGACGACAACGGCTTCATCATCCCCGGCCTCGGCGACGCCGGCGACCGCCTGTACGGCTGCGTCTGATCCGTCCCGCTCCCTCCGGGGGAGCGGTGTCCGCCGTGCGTCCGTCCCGACACGGGACGGACGCTTTTTTGTATATGTCGGTCCTGACCGGAATGAATGACCGAAAAGGGGGAAGAAGGGGTCCGTGCGACGAACCCCTCCGTCGTACCGCGCCGCGCGCCGAAGCCGCGTGGACGACACGACTTTGACCAGTCGAATTGATTCTGAGATGGAGGCGTGACCCCCTAGAGTGATCCTGATCGGTACCCGCACCCGACCACTGCCCCGACCCGACCGAAACCCGGCCCCACCCCACCGCGCCGCTGAACCGGGCCCCACCGCACCCGGGAGCGCTCACCGAACGACACCGACCGAGCACGGAGCGCCGTAGCTCACCCTGCCCCTCGAGGAGTGAGATGCCCGAGCACACCGACACCGCAGACCGCGAACTGACCCCTGTCGCCGACCGCCTCGGCGCCGAATTCTCCGGCGTGCACGAGCGGTCCACGGTCGACAGATGCGTGGGCGCCGCACGCCAGGGCGCCCTCGACGTCACCGGCCGGGCCGCCCCCGACCTGGTCGAGCGGATCGCCCGCCAGCACCTCCAGGTGCTCGCCCTGGCCTTCGCGGAGCGCGCCTAGACCCGCGCCCGGACGCCCGCCCCCGCGCCCCGTCCCGCACGGAACGTGACCAGCACCACACGCCCAACGTGCGTCACGCCACGCCGAAGGCGGGCATCTGGCTTTACGGGGTCGATTGTCGGTGTAACAATCACCTTGGGTTGGTGGGTCAGCGTGCTTTGTTGGGGAGTCGGTCATGGCCAAGTTGAAAAAATGGCTGGGGTACGCCCTCATCGCCTTCGTTGCTTTCTACCTGCTCACTCAACCCGAAAGCGCGGCCGGCGTCATCCAGACGGGTCTGGGCGGCCTGATGTCCGCGGCCGAGTCGCTGTCGCGCTTCGTCAACGCGCTCAGCGCATGACCTGAGGGAACGTGCGGCAATGAAGCTCGTAGCCTCGACGAACCGGGCTCCCGCATCCGTCAACCGATATCTGCTGCCCCACGAGCAGGACGTCGTCACCATCCGGCGGCACCCCGCCGTGCTGATGACGCCCGTGGCACTGGTCCTGGGCGCCCTCATCATGGCCGGCATCCTGAGCAACACGGCGCTGGCCGCCACGCCGACCGCGCTGGCCGTCATCTGGTGGGTGTGGCTGCTGGTGCTGGTGTGGTTCGTCTGGAAGGTCGCGGAGTGGTCGGTGGACTACTTCGTGATCACCTCCGCGAGGCTGCTGCTCACCCAGGGTCTGATCACCCGCCAGGTGAACATGATGCCGCTCGGCAAGGTCACCGACATGCGCTTCGAGCGGTCCCTGGTGGGCCGCTTCCTCGGGTACGGCACGTTCGTGATGGAGTCGGCCGGTCAGGACCAGGCCCTCAGCCGGATCAACTTCGTGCCCTACCCCGAGCAGCTCTATCTGGAGGTCGTCGGGCTGATCTTCCCCGACAAGGGGTAGGGCCCGGCGCGGTATCGAGGTGGCCGAGGGGCGCCCGCCGTACGGCGGGCGCCTTTTTCGTGCGCCCGAGGGCGTCCTGGGGAGCCCGCGTTCACCTTCCCTCCCCCGCCGTCCCCCGTTTGTTCACCTTCTGTTCACCTTGCCTCTTTCGTCCAACGTGAGCTGCGAAAACGGCACGCGCACCCCCCGTTCGCCCCGGGCATCGGGAACATTGAGTTGACTCTTAGGTGAACGAGGGGTTAACGTAAGGCCTCTTGCGATAGACGAAAGGGGTGCCGCCATGGTTCGCAGGCAGGGCATGGCAGCTCAGTCCGGCCGCCCCGCTCCGACCCGGCGCCGTACGCGCCCCACCGTGGTGCGCCGCGCACCCGGTGCGCTGCGCCGCGCCGACCTCACTCCTCCGGCGCCCCGCGCCTCTGAGGAGACCGACCGCCGCCCGGCGATGTCCTGGGTGCTGGTGGAAGACGCGAACGGCCGCATGCGGCCGGAGGCCCGCTGGATCTGACCGGGGCCGGACCACCGCGCGATTAACGCGCGGCGAAGACGATCGAGGGGGACGACGCACCGCGTCGTCCCCCTCGTCCGTGCGCGGGGCGGGGGCCGCTCACTTCAGCAGCGGCAGCCGCTCCGCCGGCGCGTCCGGCCGGGCCTCAGGGCCAACAGGCGCCGACGACCGGCCCGCCGTTCAGGCGCTCCACCGCTTGCGCTCGATCGCGGCCGGGCCGGTCACCACGGTGTCGGGCGGCACGTCCTTGGCGACGACGGTTCCGGCGCCGACCACGGCACCGCGCCCGATGGTGACCCCGGGGAGGACGGTCACGGCCGCTCCGAGCCATGCCCCGGCCTCGATCGTGATGGGCGCCATCGTGAGGAACTCGCTCCGCTGGGCGGGACGGGACGGGTGGTCGGCGGCGATGAGGTTGGTCTTCGGTCCGATCATGACGCCGTCGCCGAGGCGGATCGTGCCCCCGCCCGTGTAGTCCATGAACGTGCAGCCCTGGTTGACGAAGACCTTCTCCCCGAAGTCGATGCCGAGCCCGTAGTGGCTGTAGAAGGGCGGGTAGACGGTGACCGAGTCGGGGACGGGCCCGCCCGTGATCTCCGCCAACAGGGCGGCACGCGCGGCCTTGTCCTCGTAGGGCAAGGCGTTGAGCCGTGCGGTGAGCGTGTTCACCTGCTCGATCCGCTCGGCGACGCGTGCGAACTCGGGCGTGCGGATGTACAGGCGGTCGCGATCGGGCATGAGGGTTCCTCGCGAAGAGCGCTCCGGCCGGAGCCGTCGAGTGGCACCCGCCGGGAACGGCGGGGGATCAACCATGCGTTGATCGGATCCATCACAAGGGCCGCGATGGCCTGGGATCAAACAACGCACACGGCGGCCACGAACAACGATCGGTTGTCCTCCTAGGATGAGCGGCATGGACGTCGCCGCCGTACGCACCTTCGTCGCCGTCGTGGAGGCGGGACAGTTCCAAGAGGCCGCCGCCGACCTGTCGATCACCCCGCAGGCGGTCTCCAAGCGCGTCGCCGCGCTGGAGTCGGAGCTCGGCGTCCGGCTCTTCACCCGGGACGCGCGCGGCGCACGGATCACCATCGACGGGCAGGCGTTCCTGCCCCACGCCCGGGCGTTCCTCCAGGCCGCCCAGCGGGCCGCCGACTCGGTGCGGCCGGGCGGCCGCGCCCTGCGCGTCGACGTCATCGGCCGACGGCTCTCCCTGGCGGGCCTGCTGCGCGGCTTCCACCTGGCCCACCCCGGCACCGCGCTGGACGTCGTGACGCTGTTCGACTTCGACGCCGCCATCGCCGCCGTCCAGGCCGGGACGATCGACGCGACGTTCCGGGCCGTCACCATGCCGGGGCGGCGGCTTCCACAGGGTGTGGAGGCCGCGCCCGTCTTCGACGAACCGCTGCACCTGTTCACCGGGCCGGGGCACCCGTTCGCCGACGCGGCGGCGGTCACTCCGGCCCGGCTCGCAGGCCGACGGGTCTGGATGCCC
This sequence comes from Nocardiopsis suaedae, assembly GCF_027706745.1. Lineage (GTDB taxonomy): Bacteria > Actinomycetota > Actinomycetes > Streptosporangiales > Streptosporangiaceae > Nocardiopsis_A > Nocardiopsis_A suaedae. Next base: position 42,816 of record NZ_JAQFWP010000030.1, read on the forward strand.
GGCAACCTGCCCGGCACCGAGTGGGCCGCCTACTACGACGAGCTCGCGGCCGCCTTCGGCATCGTGATCGAGACGGTCGGCCCGAACTTCGGAATCGAGCACCTGCTCGACACCATCGCCGGATCCACGACGCTGGCCACGTTCGTCAGCGAGCAGACCCCTTTGGCATGGCCCGCCGGCCACAGCCTGCGCCGCATCCCCATCGTCGACCCGACGCCGGTCTACCCCCACTCACTGGTGTGGCGCACCGACAACCCGCACCCCGGCCTGGCGGAGCTGCGCGCCCATCTGGCGCCCTCCTCCCCCGGCCGCCCGGAGAGCGGCGTCTGGGTCCCCGGGTGGGCCCGTCCGGGCCGGGCCTGAGAAGCCCCTACCCGGGCGCCATGTCGACGAAGCGACTGTAGTGCCCCTGGAAGGCGACGGTGACCTCGGCGGTGGGACCGTTCCGGTGCTTGGCCACGATGATGTCGGCCTCCCCGGCCCGAGGGGACTCTTTGTCGTGGACGTCCTCTCGGTAGAGCAGGAGCACCATGTCGGCATCCTGCTCGATCGAGTTGTGCACATTTATCCCATTTGCCACGAAATTGTGGGCGCCGAGCACCGTCGCATCGAAGACCTCTTGGGGACCCAGTGGTTCGATCTCGGCGACCTCGTCCCAGAAGACGTCGTTGGTGGCGACGAGGTCCAGCTCCGCATCGTCGAGCACCTGGGCGACCTGTCCCATGCGCTCCCTGCTCGGGGCGTGCTTCCACATGGTGCTTCCGCAGTACTGGGTCCCCACGGCCGACGCGAACTCACGCTGGGTCATCCCCTTCTCTTCAAGGGTCGTGCGCACCCGGTCCCAGACCTGGACCGGAATCGTGTCGAGATTGGTGTTGGAGGAGCGGTCGACGAGCTCCTCCCGGCACACCTCGGCCATGAGCGCCCGCTCTCCGTGCACACCGATCTTCCTGAGGAAGCGCACCTGGTTCTCGCCGCCGACGATGTGCAGCTGGTAGCCGGGGCGGTACTCGCCCTTCCTCACCTTCTTCAACCGCGTCATGACGTTGAACCGGAGCAGCAGGGCCGCCACGTCGTCGACGAGCCGCCGACCGGTCGAGGCGTAGTAGATCCTCGCCTGGCCCGCCTTGTCGTCCCAGAAGACGCAGCCGTCGGTGGCCCACAGGTGGTGCAGAAACAGCGCCACCTGGTCGTTGGCCAGTCCGAAGACGGGCCGCGGGACGAACTTCTCGTGGCTGCGCAGGCCGAACAGGCCGAGCCCGTCGAGCCACTCGGCGATCGGGTTCCGCTTTCCGTGGGTGAGGCGATGGGGCGACCGCAGCCGAAGGCTGGTCGCTCCGGCCTCCTCGTAGTCGTCACGGACCGGGGCGACCCCGAAGTGGGACGCCGCCTGCTCAACGGCCTTGAGGTTGGCCTCGTCAGCGCTCGCGTACCGGATGGGCTGGCGCTTGACGAACGAGCCGTCTCCGATGAGGTGGCCGAGCATCACCACCTCGGCCTCAGGCCAGCGCTCCGCGGACTCCGGGGCGGGCGTGTGCCGGGGAACGGCGATCCTGTCCCCCACGGCCAGGTCTGAGAGCGGCCGCCATCCCTCATAGGCGAGGAAGGGGTGGTTCGCCGACGCCTCGACCTCGCGCCCCGACCGCAGGCGAAGGCGGAAGGTCTCCTTGACCCCGCTTGAGAAGACGTGGGTCATCGTTCTCGGGATCAGCCGCAGGCCCTCGTCGAGCGCCCACACGGGGATGTCCTTCTCCCCCGACGCGTACAGCTCCCCCATGGTGGTCTCAGCGCCGGTGTCGGCCCGAAGGATCCGTGTACCCGCGGTCAGGCACCCGGACTCACGCAGGTCGCTGACTTGGGGCTTTTTGTCCGTTCTCTGCTCGGGACCCCGGTTGAGCTGGGAGAGCGCGATGACCGGCACCTCCAGCTCCTTGGCGAGGAGCTTCAGGGACCGGGAGAACTCCGAGACCTCCTGCTGACGGCTCTCCACGCGGCCCGAGGAGCTCATGAGCTGCAGGTAGTCCACGATGACGAGCTTGAGGTCGTGCTGCTGCTTCAGGCGGCGGCACTTGGCCCGGATCTCCATCATCGACATGTTCGGGGAGTCGTCGATGAAGAGCGGCGCCCCGGCGACCTCGCCCATCCTGCGGGCCAGGCGCTGCCAGTCGTCGTCGGTCATCAGCCCGGAGCGCATGGTGTGCAGCGGCACCCGCGCCTCGGCGGAGAGCAGGCGCATGACGATCTCGTTGCGCCCCATCTCCAGACTGAAGAAGACCGAGGCCAACTGGTTCTTGATGGACGCGGCGCGCGCGAAATCCAGGGCCAGTGTACTTTTGCCTACTGCCGGTCTTGCGGCGATGATGACCATTTGTCCGGCGTGGAGGCCGTTGGTGAGCTGGTCGAAGTCGGTGAAGCCGGTCGGGACGCCGGTCATGGAGCCGTCGTGGGCGGAGATCGCCTCGATCTCGTCCAGGGCCCCCGGCATGATGTCGCTCAGCGGGAGGTAGTCCTCGCCGGTGCGCTTCTCGGCGACGCGGAAGACCTCGGCCTGGGCCTGGTCCACGATGTCGTCGACCTCGCCGTCGCCGGTGTAGCCCATCTGGGCGATGTGCGTGCCCACCTCGACCAGGCGGCGCAGCACCGCCCGGTCGGCCACGATGCGGGCGTAGTACCCGGCGTTGGCGGCGGTCGGGATCGCCTCGGTCAGCGTGTGCAGGTACGGCGCCCCGCCGACGCGGGCGATCTCGCCGCGCTTGGTCAGTTCGGCGTTGACGCTGATCGCGTCCACCGGCTCGCCGCGCGAGAACAGGTCCACGACCGCGTCGTAGACCGTCTGGTGCGCGGGCCGGTAGAAGTCGCTGGAGCGCACGATCTCGACGACCTCGGTGATGGCGTCCTTGGACAGCAGCATGCCGCCCAGGACGCTCTGCTCCGCCAGGATGTCGTGCGGCGGAGTGCGGTCGAAACCGCTGTGCTCCGACGGCTGCTCGGCGACGCTCACGTACTCTCCCCCTGATGACGGCCGGTCCTGCCTGCACCGGCCCAAGCGATTGTCCCGACCGCGGACCCCGCAAGGCAAAGCGGCCTGTGGACGCTGCTGGGGAGATCCTGTGGACGACTGCGGCGTTCCTGCGGATAGCTTGTGCACAACGCCTGTGGATAACTACTGTGCACTCCCCGCACACACGGTATGACCTGCGAATACCTTGTACACCGCCTGTGCGTGAAAGAAACCGCACACATCTTCGTCCACAGGTTTTCCACAGGGCGTTCGCCACACCGTGGACGCCGGTCCCCCACCTCGAACACGTGTCCGGTAACGTGGCCGGGCCATGTCCGCACCACTGTCCGCGCCTCCCTTCCGCCACCCGCACGACCGCGAGATCTTCCGCCTCGCCGTGCCGACCTTCTTCGCGCTCATCGCCGAGCCGCTGCTGCTGCTCACCGACACCGCGATCGTCGGCACCCTGGGCACCCGCCCGCTCGGCGGCCTCGGGGTCGCCGGGCAGATCCTGATGACCCTGGCCAACCTGTGCATCTTCCTGGCCTACGGCACCACCGCCGCGGTCTCCCGGCGGTTCGGCGCCGGCCAGGTGCGCGAAGGGCTGCGCAGCGGGGTCGACGGCCTGTGGCTGGCGTTGATCATCGGCGCCGCGGCGGCCGCCGCCGGGTACGCCGGCGGCCCCTGGCTGGTCGAGGCGCTCGGCGCCTCGGACGAGGTGGCGCCCTACGCCCTCACCTACCTGCGGATCAGCCTGCTCAGCGCACCCGCGCTGCTGCTCATCATGGCCGGGACGGGGGTGCTGCGCGGGCTGCAGGACGCCCGCACGCCCCTGCTGGTGTCGGTCGGCACCGCCGCGGTGAACGCCGCCCTGGCCGCGTTCCTGGTGCTCGTGCTCGACACGGGCATCGCCGGTTCGGCCTGGGCGACGGTGGTGGCGCAGTGGGGCGGCGCCGCGGTCTACCTCGCGGTGGTGGTGCGGGCCGCCCGGCGCGAGGGGGTGCCCCTGGCGCCCGACCCCTCCGGGGTGAAGGCGTCCGCGGCGGCCGGAGCGGCGCTGTTCGTCCGCACGGTGTCGCTGCGGGTGGTGCTGGTGGTCACCACCGCGGTGGCCGCCCGCATGGGCGACCAGGAGATCGCCGCCCAACAGGTCGCCTTCCAGCTCTGGTCGCTGCTGGTGTTCGCGATGGACGCGATCGCGGTGGCGGCGCAGGCGATCATCGGCCGCTACCTGGGCGCCTCGGACGCCGAGGGGGCGCGGGCCGCCACCCGCCGCATGGTGGAGTGGGGCGTCATGGTCGGCGCCGTGTTCACCGTGCTGGTGCTGGCGGCGCGCCCGTGGGCGGCGGTCCCGTTCACCTCGGACGCCGGGGTGGCCGCGCTGATCGTCTCCGCGCTGCTGGTGGTGGCGCTCCTGCAGCCGCTGAGCGGTGTGGTGATGGTGCTCGACGGCATTCTGATGGGCGCCGGGGACCAGCGCTACCTCGCCTGGGCGAGCTTCTGGACGATGCTGGCCTTCCTGCCGTGCGCCGCCGTGGTGCTGTGGACGACGCCCCCGGGCTCCCCCGACGCGCTGCTGCGGCTGTGGCTGGCGTTCGGGGTGTGGATGGCCGCACGCGGCCTCACCCTGGGGCTGCGCGCCCGCAGCGGTGCGTGGGTGGTGCTGGGGTCGACGCGTACCTGACGCGTCCGGACGGCCCGGGGGCGTGCGCCGGGCCGGTCCGCCTGGCGGTCGCCTCAGGCGCCCTCCCCGGGGAGGTCCTCCTCCGGGCCGTCGGCGGCGCCGTCGTCCGCCGCCCGCACCGCGTCGCGCTCCCCGAGCGCCGGGCCGTGGTAGTAGGGGGCGGCCCGCTCGCCCGTCGGCACCGCCGGGTACGACGGCAGGTGCTCTTCGGGGAGTTCGGCCAGGGTGAGCAGCTCCATGCGCTCCCGGGCGGTGCGCATCCGCGCGGCGACGTTCTTGCGCAGGTCGGGCAGCATCCCGTACAGCCGGTCCCCCGGACAGCTCGTGGCGTTGTAGTCGCGGTGCCCGACGATGCACTCGGCCGGGTCCAGCCCGTACGCCAGGCACAGCCACGCGCAGGTGTCGGCGAGCGCCGCCATGAGCGCCTTGGTGGGCGCGGCCGAGGTGTACAGCCCCTCGTTCTCGATGCCCACGGTGTGCGAGTTGTGGTTCGCGGTGTGGGCGCCGATGGCGTGGCGCCCGTCGCGCACCGCCGCCAGGCTCCGGTTGCGGCCCTCCATGATGTGGCCGCCGCGGGAGATGGTGAACTGCTGGCCGGTGTCGTCCCAGCCGTTGCTGTCCATGTGGTGGCGCTGGATGGCGCGCGAGAGGGCCGCGGCGTGGCTCTTGGAGTAGTCGGTGCTGTTCCCTGTGGCGGTGTGGTGGACGACGATGTGGTCGGGCGCCCCGGTGACGGTCGCGTAGCGCTTGGGCCGCCGGGCCCCCCAGTCGGAGCGGGTGTAGACCTTGGGGGCGGCGACGGCCAGCGCGGGCGCCGGGGCGGCCAGGTCCGCCGCGCCGCCGAGCAGCACCGCTCCGGCGGCCAGGGCTCCGGCCCGGACCGCCCCGCGCCGGGTCAGGCCCATCGGGTGCGGGGACTCCTGCTCGTGACTGCCCATCGGCCTCATCCTTCCTGTGGGGCGACGTGCCCACAGGCCACGATAAGTTACAAATAGTGATCAAAGAATCACTATCGGCAATGCGGCGTGTCCGAACGAAGGCCCCGCCCCCGCGGTGCGGGGGCGGGGCCGGGAAGGGCGCGGCGGACTAGTCGCCGACGACCTCCAGCGCGATCGTGGCCGAGACCTCAGGGTGCAGGCGGATGCGCACCTTGTGCTCGCCGACCGACTTGATCGGGTTGCGGATCTCGATACGGCGCTTGTCGACCTGCGGCCCGCCGGCGGTCGTGACCGCCGACGCGACGTCCGCGGCGTTGACCGACCCGAACAGGCGGCCGCCGTCGCCGGCGCGCCGGGCCAGCTCCACACGGAGCGAGCGCAGGCGCTCGGCGATCTGCTCGGCCTCCTCCAGGGTGCGGATGTCGCGGGCCTGGCGGGCGCGGCGGATGGAGTCGATCTGCTTCTGGCCGCCCCGGGTCCACCGGATGGCGAACCCGCGCGGAAGCAGGTAGTTGCGGCCGTAGCCGTCCTTCACCTCGACGACGTCGCCGGGGGCACCGAGACCGTCGACCTCGTGGGTCAGAATCAGCTTCACGACTAGAACCTCCCTCGGTATTCCCCGTTTAGCGAGCGGTGCTGGTGTAGGGCAGCAGCGCCATCTCGCGGGCGTTCTTGATCGCCGTCGCGACGTCGCGCTGGTGCTGCGTGCAGTTGCCGGTGACACGGCGCGCACGGATCTTGCCGCGGTCGGAGATGAACTTGCGCAGCAGAGTGGTGTCCTTGTAGTCGATGTAGGACGCCTTCTCCTGGCAGAACAGGCAAACCTTCTTCTTGGGCTTGCGTGCTGCCGGCTTCGCCATCGTGGTGCTCCTTTGTCAAGAGCCCCGGATTGGTCCGGGGATGGTCAGTTCGGACAGGGTGGCCGTCGCGGAGGCCGGGCTAGAACGGGGGCTCGTCGGAGAACCCGCCGCCGCCGAAACCGCCGCCACCGCCGTTGGTCGCCCAGGGGTCGTCGGCCGGAGGGCCGGAGCGGCCGCCCTGGGGGCCGCCACCGTATCCACCGCTGGCACCCCCCTGGTTGCCGTATCCGCCGCCCTGCTGGCCGCCGAAGCCCCCGCCGCCGCCGCCGAAACCGCCGCCCTGGCCGCCGCCCTGGCGCTGCGTGCGGGCCACCTTGGCGGTGGCGTAGCGCAGCGCGGGCCCGACCTCGTCGACGTCGATCTCGAAGACGGTGCGCTTCTCGCCCTCCTTCGTCTCGAAGGAGCGCTGCTTCAGGCGCCCCTGGACGATGACGCGCATCCCGCGCTGGAGGCTCTCGGCCACGTTCTCCGCGTACTGGCGCCACACCGCGCAGCTGAGGAACATGGCCTCGCCGTCCTTCCACTCGCCGCTCTGGCGGTCGAAGACGCGCGGTGTGGAGGCGACGCGGAAGTTCGCGACCGCGGCCCCGCTGGGGGTGAATCGCAGCTCAGGGTCGTCGACGAGGTTGCCGACGAGCGTGATCTGGGTCTCGCCTGCCATGGAAGGCTCCGGATTCCTATCGGTTCGGATCAGGCGTGCGGGGCGCCGACGCGGGCGCGGACCTAGTGGACCTCGGGGCGGAGGACCTTGGTGCGCAGGACGGACTCGGTCAGGCCGAGCTGGCGGTCCAGCTCCTTGACCGTGGCGGGCTCGGCCGACAGGTCGATCACCGCGTAGATGCCGTCGGTGTTCTTCTCGATGTCGTAGGAGAGGCGGCGCTTGCCCCAGACGTCGACCTTCTCCACGGAGCCGCCGTCGTTGCGGACCACCGCGAGGAACTTGTCGAGCGACGGGGCGACCGTGCGCTCATCGAGGTTCGGGTCGAGGATGACCATCACTTCGTAACGACGCATTGCCGTCGTACCTCCTCTGGACTGTCGCGGCCATGGTCTCTCCATGGCAGGAGGGCTGTTGAGCCAGACGAACGCCAAGATTACCAGCCGTCAAGGGGCCGATTCGCCGCCTTCGCCAGGGGCTGTCCAGGCCCCTCGCCCCGGACCGCGCCCGGGTTCCGCCCCGGGTGCGGCGGCGGGCGGGGAGCCGGGCGCGGCGGCGGGGTCCGCAGCGCCCCGGCGCCCCGCCGCCATGACGTCGGCCACGGTCACCCCGCACAGCAGCACCAGGGTGACCAGGCGCCCGAGGGACAGCAGCGCGTACCCCTCGAAGTCCAGCCCGGCGTCGGCGCCCTGGGCCGCGGCCGTCGTGTGGAGCAGGTGCTGCCAGATCCCGAAGAAGTAGCCGACCTCCGCGAGCTGCCACAGCGCGAACGCCGCGACCGGCGGCCAGGTCCCCAGGTTCCGCGGCCAGGCGAGCACCGCGAGCGGGATGAGCCAGAGCACGAACTGGGGCGACCACACCTTGTTGGTGATCAGGAAGGCGGCCACGGTGAGCAGCAGGAGCTGTTCCAGGCGGGGCGGGCGGCGGGCCGTGACGCCGAGAACGGCGATCAGCGCGCAGGCCACGGCGAGGCCCCCGGTGCCGAAGGTGTTCACCAGGTCGTGGTCGCCGCTGTCGAAGAGGCCGTGGCCGCCCAGGACGTAGTAGACCGACCCCCAGTCGGTTCCGCGCTCGCTGCTGAAGGCGAAGAAGGTGGCCCACCCTTCGGGTGCGGCGAGCGCCACCGGGGCGTTGACGGCCGCCCACGCGGCGGCGGCCCCGCCCAGAGGGCGCAGCAGGTCCCCGGCGGCGAGCCCGCCGCGCCCGAGGAGGCGGCGCAGGACGAGGACGAGGATCGGCCCGAAGACCAGGAACGGGTAGAACTTGGCGGCCACCGCCAGGCCGATGAGCGCTCCCCCGCCCCACTGCCACCGGTCCCCGCGCGCGTAGAGCGCGAGCCCGACCGTGAAGAGGGCGACGGCCAGGTGGTCCCAGTTGATGTAGGCGGTGAGCACCCCCGCGGGCACGAGCGCGGTGACGCCCCCGGCGAGCAGGGCCCGGCGCCGGTCGAATGCGGTGCCGTCCGGCGGGTGCACTCCCCCGCGGCCGACGAGCCACCCTGTCGCCAGCACGGTGGCCGTCAGGCACACCCCCATCACCAAGGCGGTGACGTCGAAATAGGCCAGCGCGCGCGTGAGGGGGTCGGGCAGCCCGGACACCGCGCGCGCGACCAGGTGCATCAGCCCGCCCGTGAGCACGGGGTACTCGACCGGCTTGTCGATGTAGGGCACGAGCCCCTGGTCGAGCCCGTCCCGGTAGTAGAGCGGGAAGACGTCGCTGTAGCAGGCGGCGGCGTACTGCCCTCCGTCCAGCCACGCGCCCCCGAATCTGCACGGGTACTTGGCGAGGTACCCGAGGAGCGCTCCGAGGGCACCGAGCCCTGCGAGCGCCGCCCACGGGACGGCGTCCCCTGCGGCGCCCCGAGCCGGGCCGCCGTCTGCCGCTTCTCCGGCCGGAATACGCCGAGTGCCGGCGGCGGTCGTCTGACCGCCGCCGGCACTCGGGCGTCCGGCGCCTCCGGACGTGGAGGTCACATCACTCCTGTTCGCTTCGGCCCCGCCGGGGCGGGGCGGCGCGGGCGGCTATTCGAAGCGCCGCCCGATGAGTCCTCCGTCGTCGTCACCGCCGCCGGGGTTGTCGGGACCGCCCCCGGGGTTGTCGGGGTTGCCGGGGCCGGGTGACTGGTCGTCGCCGCCCCCGGACCCGTCGTCATCGCAGTTCGGCTCCCACCACGGGCACTCACCGCCGCCGGGAGGCGTCGACGGCTGTCCGGTCGGCTGCTCCGTGGGCTGCTCCGTGGGCTGCTCCGTGGGCTGCTCGGTCGGCTGCTCCGTGGGCTGCTCCGTGGGCTGCTGCGACGGCGTCGGGGTGGCCGGGAGGGAGTCCTGCTTGGTGCCGACGTTGGCGGGGGCCGGGAACTGCTTCACCGGCTTGCCCTCCATCGCCGTGTCCATGAACTCCTTCCACACCTTCGCCGACGTCGTACCACCGTAGACGTCCGCCTCGCCCGGGATCTGGATCTGCTTCCCGCCGTCGCGGAACAGCCCGACCGCGGTGGCCAGCTGCGGGGTGTACCCGGCGAACCAGGCCGACTTGGCGTCGTTGGAGGTACCGGTCTTGCCCGCCACAGGCCGGCCGTCGGAGAGCATGGCGTTCTTGCCGCCGCCGTCGGGCGAGACGACCTGCTGCATGGCGTAGGTGGCGTCGGCCGCGACGTCCGCGCTGAAGGCGCGCTCACCCTTCTCCAGCTGGTCGGCGTCGTTGGGCTCGAGCTCGACGTAGTCCCCCTCCGCGTTGGGCTTCTCCACCTTGGTGATCATGTGCGCGGGGATGTGCACGCCGCCGTTGGCGAAGGTCGCGTAACCGGTGGCCTGGTCCTTCGCGGTCACCTGGTAGGTGCCCAGCGCGATGTTCGGGCCCATGTCCGCGGTCTCGAACTGCTTCTCGGCGATGCCCGCGGCCTTGGCGGTCTCCACGACGGCCGGGGGGGTCACGTCGATGGCGAGCTGGACGAACGCGGTGTTCACCGAGTGCTTGGTGGACTCCGTCAGGTTGACGACGCCCCAGTCGCGGTTGCTGTCGTTCTGGATCTCGCCTTCGATGCCCTCGAACTTCTGCGGGGAGGAGCCGTCGAACTCGCTCTCCAGGCTGATGCCCTGGCCGAGGCCGGTGGCGAGCACGTAGGGCTTGAACGCCGAACCGGCCTGGGCGCGCTCGGTGAGGGAGTTGTTGGCGTCCTGGGTGAAGTCGGTTCCGCCGCGGAACGCCTTGATCTCGCCGGTGGCGGGGTCGACGGAGGTCAGGGCGTAGTTGGTGTCCTCCGGCATGCCCTCGGGCAGGACCTCGCCGAAGACCTTGTCCGCCTTGTTCATCAGCTTGGCGTCGAGGGAGGTGGTGACCCGGTACCCGCCGGTGGCGATCTGCTGGGCCGTCAGTCCGTACCGCTGCTCCAGCTCCTTCATGACCGCGTCGCGGACGTAGCCCTTGTGGCCCTCGGTCAGGTCCTCCCCGGGCGAGTACGGGACCGTCTCGGGGAACTCCAGCTTGTCGGCCTCGGCCTGGGTGATGCCGTAGTCGGGGTAGTCCTGGTTCATCAGGACCATGCCGTTGACCGAGTCGTCCCTCCAGCGCTCCTTGAGGATCTCCTCGATCTTGGGGTCGGCCTGGTAGTTCTCGAAGTTGCCCGGCTGCTGGATGATCGCGCCGATGAAGGCGCCCTCGGCCTGGTCGAGGTCCTGAACGTCCTTGCCGAAGTAGGCCTGCGCTGCGGCCTGCACACCGTAGGCGCCGCGGCCGAAGTAGATGGTGTTCAGGTACTGCTCGACGATCTGCTCCTTGTCAAGCTGCTGGCCCAGCTTGATGGAGATCATGATCTCTTTGGCCTTACGCGTGATGGTCTGGTCGCGCGTGAGGGTGTCGTAGTAGTTGCGGGCCATCTGCTGCGTGATGGTCGACCCGCCGCCGGCGGAGCCGCCGCTGAGCACGGCCCGCATGGTGCCGGTGATCGAGATTCCGCCGTCGCTGGGGAAGGTGCGCTGCTCGGTGCCGAGGACGCCGTTGATGACGGAGTCGGGGATCTCGTCGTAGGTGACCGGCTGACGGTTGATGTCACCGGTGGTGACGATCTCCTCGCCGGGTTCGCCCTCCTTGCCCGCGTAGGAGATGACCGTGGCCTTCTGCGTGGCCTCGGACTGGGCCTTCATGTCCCCGGGCCCAGGGGTGAGGGCGAAGGCGATGAAGAACGCGACGACCCCGCCGATGAAGAGCACACCGGCGGTGATCACCATGGGCTTCCACGCCTTGGACCAGAAGCGGCGGATGGGCCCGCGGTCGTCGTGCTCACCGTTCGCGGGCGGGCGGCGCCGACCGCCTCCCCCGCCGCCGCTGCCGGAGCGCCGGGCGCCCCCGGAGCGGGCCCCGTGGGCGCGTCCGCGGTCGTCCTGCTGCGGGCGGCGCCGGCCGCCGGAGCGCGGCCCCTCCGAGCGCGCGCCCTCGGGGCGGCCTCGCGGCCGCTCGTCGTCCCAGAAGCCGCTGTCGCCGCCGTCGTCGTCCCGGCGGCGCCCGACGGCGCGTTCGTCCGCGGCCGGGCCGGCGGCCCGGCGCCTGCCGCCGCTTCCCCGCGGCGCGTCACCGGACGGGCCCGAGGCCCGCCGACGGCCGCCGCCGGCGTTACGTCGTCTTTCGGTACTCACGCGTCCTCGATTGCTGATCTACGGCCGTACGGCCTGACGACTCGGGTAGGAGCGGGGCGCTCGGTCGCCCCATGGGGGATACGGTTCCGGTCGGTCGCGCCCAAGGGGGCGGCGTCCGTTAAGGGGACGCGCCGCCCTGGGGCGGGGTTTTCCGGTCGACCGGAATACGTGGTCCTCGGCTTCCTCCTGTCGCTGGACCTCACTGGGGACGGTCTCGGACCGCGGGCGCACCTCGTGCCGGTGCGCCTCCGCGCCGCCCCGGGTAAAGCAGGCGCCACGCTAAGGGCACGGTGCCATATAGCACAACCCGAGCCGCGAGGTTACCCTGCGACGCCCCTGAGCGGGTCACGGTACGGACAACTCAGGGGCTCGGCACGCAGCGTACTCCGTGGCCGCCCTGCCGGGGAGGGACCCGCACCGGAAGAGCCCGCCGACCCCCGTCTGCGCAGGGCAACCGCGGTAAAGAAAAGGCAAAGCGCGGGCGGCGCCCGCGCTTTGCGAAAGTGATCCAGGCAACACCCGGACCGGTCGGTCATCACGTCCCGGAGTCGAGGAGTGATGCGCCTCCTCCGCCGCCGCCCTCCGAGCCACCGTCCGATCCGCCGCCACCGCCGGTGCCGCCGTCGCCACCGCCGGTCCCCGAGTCTCCTCCGTCGCCGCCGCCGTCGTCGGTGCCGCCGTCGCCGCCTCCGGTGCCCCCGTCACCGCCGTCCCCGGCGTCGGGCGACTCCGTGCCGTCACCGTCGTCGCCCCCGTCGTCGCCCCCTCCGTCGGAGGTCGGCTCATCCGTCGGCTCATCGGTGGGCGTGTCCTGCGGCTCGCGGGTCGGCGTGTCCTGCTGGGTCCGCTGGGGCTCCTGCGGCTGTACGGGCGTGTCCTGGCCGCCTCCGCCGCCCCACACCGGCTCGGGGAACTCCCGCACCGGCCGGCCCTCCATGGCCGTCTCCATGAAGTCCTTCCAGACCAGTGCGGAGGTGGTGCCGCCGTAGACCGCGCCGATGCCGGGCAGTTCCAGGGGTTGGCCGTCGGCCCTGCTCATGCCGACCGCCACCGAGAGCTGCGGTGTGTAGCCCACGAACCAGGTCGCCTTGGCGCTGTCGGTCGTGCCGGTCTTGCCGGCCGCGGGGCGGCCGTCGGGCAGTGCCGCCGAGGACCCGGTCCCTCCGTCCACGACCTGCTCCATGGCGTAGGTGGCGTCGGCCGCGACGCCCTCGCCGAAGGCGCGCGTCCCGGTCTCCAGCTTCCCGGCGTCCTCGGGGGTGAGCTCGCCCTCGGCGCCCTCGACGCCGGTGACCATGTGGCGGGGCATGTGCACGCCGCCGTTGGCGAAGGTCGCGAACCCGGACGCCTGGTCGAGCGCGGTCACCTGGTAGGTGCCCAGTGCGATGTTCGGGCCGAGCCCGGCGGTCTCGAACTGCTTCTCGGGAATGCCCGCCGCCTTGGCGGCGTCCTGCACCTTCTGCGCGCCGACGTCGACGGTCAGCCCCACGTAGGCGGTATTGACCGAGTTCTCCGTCGCCTCCAGCAGGCTGACGGGCCCATAGCTCTTCCCGGAGTCGTTGCGCACCGGCGCGGTCAGCCCGGGGAAGGACTGGGGCGAGCTGCCGTCGTAGACGCTGTTGAGGCTCTTGCCGTCCTCCAGCCCGGCCGCCAGGGCGTAGGGCTTGAACGCCGACCCGGCCTGCGCGCGCTGCACCAGGGAGTTGTCGGTGTCGTTGACCGGGTCGCTGCCGCCGTGGAAGGCCTTGATCTCTCCGGTCTGCGGCTCCACCGCGGCGAGGCCTTCGACGGTCCCCTCGGGCACCTCGCCCAGGGTCTCGGTGAAGGCGTCCCCCGCGGCCTCCATGAGGTCCTTGTCCAGGGAGGTCTGGACCTCGTAGCCGCCGGTGGCGATCTGCTGGTCGGTCAGGTCGTACCGGTTCTGGAGCTCCTTGACGACGGCGTCGCGGATGTAGCCCTCGGAGGGTTCGGAGGACGACGCACCCGGCTCCCAGGCGATCGTCTCGGGGAACTCCAGGGAGTCGGCCTCCTCCTGGGTGATGCCGTGCTCGGGGTCGACCTCGTGCGCCTTCACGGCGCCGTCGACCGCGTACTGCCAGCGCGCGTGCAGGTCCTTCTCGGCCTGCGACCCGGGCTCGGGGTCGGTGAAGTCGCTGGGGCGCTGGATGAGCGCGCCGATGAAGGCGCCCTCGGCCTGGTCGAGGTCCTCGACGTCCTTGCCGAAGTAGGCCTGCGCAGCGGCTTCGACACCGTAGGCGTTGCGGCCGAAGTACACGGTGTTCAGGTACTGGGTGATGATCTCGTCCGGGCTCTGCCGCCGCGCGACCTTCAGGGAGATGAAGATCTCCTTGATCTTGCGCGTGTAGGTGCGCTCCTGGGAGAGGCCGTCGTAGTAGTTGCGGGCCATCTGCTGCGTGATGGTGGACCCGCCGCCGGCCTCGCCGCCGCTGAGCACGGCCCGCGTGGTCCCGGAGATGGAGACGCCCGGCGTCTTATAGAAGTTGCGCTGTTCGGCGCCCAGCACGCCGTTGATGACGGTGTCGGGGATCTGGTCCCTGCTCACCTTGGTGCGGTTGACGGTGCCGGTGCTCGTCGCCTTGGAGCCGTCGGCGTAGTGGATCTCCGAGGCGGACACGGCGGCGTCGCCCTGGGGCTGGAGCTCCGACGGCTCGGGCGTGAGCGCATAGGCGACCGTGAAGGCCGCGGCCCCCGCCACGACAAGGGCGGAGAGCGTCATCAGTACCCAGTGCAGGACGCGGCGCCACGTGGGGGTGCGTTGCCCCGCGGCCGCGGCCCGCGCCTCCTGACGTCCCTTGTTCACAAGCATCCTCACTCGCCCGCGGGAGGCAGGAGGAGGGGCCTGTCTCCGCCGCGCGGCGCTCACAGTCGGCGGGGGACGCCTCACATAGGGCCGACATCTCGTTCTGGTAGAGAAACGGTCGCGGAAATACTACGTCACCTCGGCGGGTAGACCTCGTACCGCCCACCGAGCACCGAGGGACCTATATCGACTGGATATAGTCATACGCGCATAAAGCACGTGTATGTTCACGTTCCACTCCCGGCGGGGGACGCCGGGAACAGAACGGGCGCCGCCGAAGCTGTCGTCAGTGCGCGGCGGAGCGGCCGTGCGGGAGACGACGGGAATCGGCCGAAGGAGGTGCGGCGGTGAGCACGCGCAGGGCGCGGGTCCTGGACCTCGCCGTCCTCGGCCACCTGTCCGAGGCCCCCATGCACGGCTACGAGCTGCGCAAGCGCCTCAACCGGGAGCTGGGCGCCTTCCGGGCGTTCTCCTACGGCTCGCTCTACCCCTGCCTGAGGGAGCTGCTGGAGCACGGGCTCGTGGCGGCCGCCCAGCCGCGGGAGTCCGCCCGGGGCAAGCGGTCGCGCATCGTCTACCGCCTCACCGACCAGGGCCGGGCCGCCCTGGACGGCCTGCTCGCCGAGAGCACCCCGGCGGCGAACGACGACGACTGCTTCGGTGTGCGCTTCACCCTCTTCGGCCGCCTCGGCTCCGACGTCCGGCTCCGCATCCTCGGCGGGCGCCGGGACCGGATGCTGCAGCGGCTGCAGGGGCTGCACGACCGGATGGCGGCCCTCTCCGAACGGGGCGACCCCTACACCTATGAACTGCACCGGCACCGCGCCGAGACCGTCCAGCGCGAGGTGGACTGGCTCGACGGCCTGATCGAACGGGAGCGGTGGTGCGCCGGGCGGGACGGGGGCGCCGGTGGCGGCATCGGCGCCCCCGCCCCGCCTCGGGGCACCGCGCCCCCGGGCGGGCGCCGGCGGTGAGGCGGCCCCGGGCCGCACCGCGGGGCGCCCTGAGGGCGCCGCGCATTCCACGTCAACGGATCAGAAGGAGCAAGGACCAATGGGTTCGGTACGCGTAGCCGTCGTGGGCGTCGGCAACTGTGCGGCGTCGCTCGTCCAAGGCGTCCACTACTACCGGGACGCCGACCCGCAGACCCGGGTCCCCGGCCTCATGCACGTCGAGTTCGGGCCGTACCACGTGCGGGACGTCGAGTTCGTCGCGGCCTTCGACGTGGACGCCAAGAAGGTGGGCCACGACCTGTCGGACGCCATCTCGGCGAGCGAGAACAACACCATCAAGATCTGCGACGTGCCGCCGACCGGCGTGACCGTCCAGCGCGGCCCCACGTTCGACGGCCTGGGCCGCTACTACCGGGAGACCATCGAGGAGTCCACCGAGGACGCCGTCGACGTGGTCGCCGCCCTCAAGGCCGCCAAGGCCGACGTTCTGGTCAGCTACCTGCCGGTGGGCTCGGAGGAGGCCGACCGGTTCTACGCCCAGTGCGCGCTGGACGCCGGGGTGGCCTTCGTCAACGCGCTGCCGGTGTTCATCGCCTCCGACCCGGAGTGGGCGGCCAAGTTCGAGGCCGCGGGCGTGCCGATCGTGGGCGACGACATCAAGTCCCAGGTGGGCGCCACCATCACGCACCGGGTGATGTCGAAGCTGTTCGAGGACCGCGGCGTCGTCGTCGACCGCACCTACCAGCTCAACTTCGGCGGCAACATGGACTTCAAGAACATGCTCGAGCGCGAGCGCCTGGAGTCCAAGAAGACCTCCAAGACCCAGTCGGTCACCTCGCAGATCCCGCACGAGCTGAACGCGGGCGCGGTGCACATCGGCCCGTCGGACCACGTGCCGTGGCTGGACGACCGCAAGATGGCCTACATCCGGCTGGAGGGGCGCGCGTTCGGCGACGTCCCGCTGAACCTGGAGTACAAGCTGGAGGTGTGGGACTCCCCCAACTCCGCGGGGATCATCATCGACGCGATCCGCGCCGCCAAGATCGCCAAGGACCGGGGCATCGGCGGGCCGATCCTGTCGGCCTCCTCCTACTTCATGAAGTCCCCGCCGGAACAGTACAGCGACAGCGAGGCGCACGACCGCGTCGAGCGGTTCATCGCAGGCGAGGCCGACCGCTAGGACCCCATCCCCGTTGATCTCGGGGAACCCGGGGTTGAACCGGACATCTTTAGCCCGACTCCCCCGAGATCATCGAATGCGCGGCCGGGGCGACTCGGCGCCTTGTCGACTCGTCCCCATGGTGATGCGTCCATGGGAGGACGTGTCCATGCGTCGATCCGGCGCCCCGTCACCATGGCGCCGAGTCCCCTGATCGCCTCACCGATGTGGCGCCGTATCGACAAGCCGACGCGTCGATACGGCGCTACCGCGACACGCCCCCCGCACAGCCGAAGGGGCCGCCCGGCAAGGCGGCCCCTTCGCCGTCTCCCCGCGTCCGCGCGCCGTACCCTTGGCGGATGTCCTTCTTCGGTGATCTGCGGACCGTGCTGCGCGGGGACCGCTTCCGCCGCCTCTTCGCGACCCGCGTCGTCTCGCAGTTCGCCGACGGGATGTACCAGGCCGGGCTGGCCGGGTACGTGTTCTTCAGCCCCGAGCAGCACACCACCGCCGCCGAGGTCGCGGCGGCGTTCGCCGTACTGCTCCTGCCGTTCTCGGTGGTCGGGCCGTTCGCCGGGGTGTTCATCGACCGCTGGTCGCGCCGCCAGGTGCTGCTGGTGTCGGCCCTAGCCAAGGCGGCGCTCGGAGGCGGCACGGCGGTGCTGGTGGCGGTGGGCGCCGACGGGGCGCCGTTCCTGCTCGCGGCGCTGGTCCTGCTCAGCGTCAACCGGTTCCTCCTGGCCGGGCTGTCGGCGGCGCTGCCGCACGTGGTGGCCCGGGACCGGCTGATGATGGCCAACGCGGTGACACCGACCTGCGGGACCGCGGCGAGCTTCCTGGGCGCCGCCGCCGGGGCGGGGCTGCGCATCCCCGCCGGGGACGGCCCCGGGGGGACGGCGGCGGTGCTGGCGGCGGCCGGGGTGATGTTCGCCGTCGCCGGGGCGGTGTCCCTCACGCTGGGCCGACGCGAGCTGGGGCCGGACCTGGAGGAGGAGCCGACGCGTGTGCGCGCGGCGCTGCGCGGGACGGTGTCCGGGCTGGTCGACGGCGCCCGGCACATCTGGGGTCGCCTGCCCGCCCGCGACGGGCTGGCGACCATCGCCGGGCACCGGTTCGTGTTCGGCATCTCCACGCTGATGACGCTGCTGCTGTACAACAACACGTTCACGGATGGGGGCGTGGCCGGGCTGGCCGGGTTCAGCGTCGCGCTGGCGGCGTCAGCGGTCGGGTTCCTGATCGGCGCGGTGGCCACCCCGTGGGCGACGGCGCGGATGGCGCCGTCGACGTGGATCGCGGGGCTGCTCGCCTTCGGCGCGGTGGTGCTGGTGGTCTTCGGGCTTCCCTTGTCCCCCGCCCTGTTCCCTGTGGCTGCCTTCGGGCTGGGGGTGGTGTCCCAGGGGGTGAAGGTCACCGTCGACACGTTGGTTCAGCGCTATGTCGACGATGCGTATCGGGGACGCGTGTTCTCGGTCTACGACATGCTGTTCAACGCCGCGTTCGTCGCCGCGGCAGGCTTCGCGGCCGCCACGGTCCCGCCGTCCGGGGAGAGCGTTCCCGTGATCCTGGCGATGGCGGCCGCATACGTCGCGATGGCCGGAGCCTGGACCCTGCGTTCGGCCAGGTCACGCAAGCGAAGCTCGACGGAGGCGGACAAGGCCCACGAGGTCGCCTGACCGGTCCTGAGCCTTAGAAGCGGTCGCGTTTGAGGTCGCGGAGGAAGTAGCGCCACTCGTCCGGGGAGAACGAGAGATGCCCGGCGGCTCTGTGCCTGGTGTCACGGATGTCCGCGCCGCGCGCGCGCTCCCGAACTTCCACGCAGTTGGAGCCGTTGGGGGAATAGCTGGAGGTGTGCCAGATGTGGGGGATGGACATGGGGGCTCCTCCCATCGCAAGGGCTCCTGGAAGGTCCTTCCCCGGTTGAGCATGGGGGCTACACGGGACATGCGTCGGCCCCCGGAGAACTCCCGAGGGCCGCTGCTGTTGCCTGCCTAGAGCTTGTCGGACTTCAGGTCACTGACGAAGGCGTGCCACTCGGCGGACGTGAACGAGATGTGTCCGCCCGGGTTCTTGGAGTCCCGCACGGCGACGCCATGAGTCGCGGCGACCTCGGCGACCTCGACGCAGTTCGCGGTGTTGGCGCTGTAGCTGCTCTTGCGGAAGAGCAGCGGGCGCTGGCTGGTCTCGCTCATGGGTGGTCACTCTCTTGAGCCAATAGCTGATGGATGAAGGCGACCGACTCGGACGCGCGTAGAGCTGCGGCCTGGGCGTGTCCGAATATCGAGACGTACCTCGTGATGGCTTCATCGCCTTCGCTAATGACGTGCCCGGTCGCTGTCTCTGTGTACACGATCGAAGGGTCGATCTCACTCGGAAAGTCCATGATCGCAAAGCTTCCGGCCGTTGCGGCGTGAGGTCCGGCGTTGAACGGCAAGACCTGAATGTCGATGTTGTGCCGCGTGGCCATGTTCACCAGGTGCTGAAGCTGGTCATGCATGACGCCGGACTCGCGGACGCGTCGCCGGATGGCGGCCTCATCGATGACCGCAGAGAAGTGCGGCGGCTTGTGCCGATTGAGGATCTGCTGTCGCTCCAGACGTGCTGCGACATGGCGTTCGACCACGTCGTCCGGGTGCGCCTGCCCGCCGCGGAACACGGCCTCGGTGTACTCGGCAGTCTGAAGCAACCCCGGGATCACGAGTCCCTCGTAGGTCCTGATCATGGACGCCTCGGTCTCGAAGTCCGGGAGCACGTTGTCTCCGAAGACGTCCTTGTACTCGGACCACCAGCCCCGTTCGCGGGCCTGCCTTGCAAGGGCGTGCAGGGCCTCACGAGCTTCGCGGTCCTTGATCTCGTAGAGGTCGCACAGATGATCGATGTCATCCGGCTTGATGAAGCGTGTCTTGGCGTCTTCGATCCTGCTGAGCTTGGGACCTGACCAACCGAGGGCCTTGGCCGCGTCACCGAGCTGTGTGTAGTCGGCTGCCAGCCGAGCGCGCCGCATCTCTGCGGCGAGGCGCCGCAGCCGGACGGTGGGGCTGTGTACGGAACGGCGTGTCGGCATGGCCTCAGTCTAGGGCGATCTTGGAATCTGTTGATTTCATAATAGCGCTTGCGAAGACGATGCTTGCGCATCATCATAGAGCTACCTGATGACTACATGTAGGTGCGAGTCACAGTGAAAACAATCTCTATGTCCTATTTGGGGTGCACCATGCTGATCGATCGCCACCCCTGCCCGTCGCTGCGCGACGACTACTCCGGGCGCGGGTGGCTCTTCTTCCGGAGTGGGCGGGGTGTCGAGCCCCCGCTCATCAACGCCGTCTTCTGCGCCCCGCTCCCGTCGCGCTGCGCGATCGCCATCGACGTCACCGAGTACTTCTGCGCCCCGCTCCACGAAGTACGTCCCGAGGTCGAGACCCGCGCCTGGGCCATCGAGCAGCACGCCCGCACCTGCACCCGCTGCGCCGACCTCCTCGCCGCCGCCATCGCACACGCCAGACTCGCCGCGCGCTGAACCACCACCTACGCGCACGGCTCCCCCGGCGGGCGCCGCACCGGGAGGGGGCGGCGCCCGCCCAGCCACTCCCCGGCCGCACACCGGCCTCCACGACCCCTGAACGAGGTGACTCCGATGACGACCACCGTCTGCCACGCTCCGTCCCGTCACACCGATGCCCGTGGCCTCGATGCCGCGCAGAATGCCGAGCTCGCCCACCTGGTCCGGCGCCTCGCCGCCGTCCGACCCGAGATCATCGCGACCGGCTCCAACGCCTGGGGAGCCCCGTCGCGGCCACCCGCCCCCGCTCCCCGACCGGAACTGCGACCGATGTTTCCGCCGCACCTGACCAGCGAGGACTTCCCACTCCCCAAGGAGCAACGGGATTTCATCGCCCGCCTGCGGGCCCAGTCCCTCGGGCGTATGCGGCCCGGCGACCACTGGCCCGCCCACGCCGACGACCGCTTCCGCGCAAAGATGCGTCGCCCGCTCCTGCGCCACCGCATCGCCGACGCCGTCAGGGACCGGGCGCGCGCTGTCTGTACGACCCTCGGCGCCGCCACCCTCATCGGGGGTTCCGCGATCCTTCCCCTCCTCGCGGCAGGTGTTCTGACCCCGTGGCCACCGGCGTGACCACCGGAGCGCGCCTCCGCGCTCGCTCCGGTGGTCACTCCGGTGGCGGGGTGCGGAATCCGTGGCACAGGTCCGGGCGGAAGCCGAGCAGGGCGGCGCGCAGGTGGGACCTTGGCGCGCGCTCGGGCCGGAGGGACTCGTCGTCAAGGGCGTACATCTGGGAGCGGAGGTCGGCCTCCTCGACGACCGGAGCACCAATCCTCAGGCGTGACGCAGGGAAGTCGACCAGGCGCGCCATGGCGGACGAGTCCGGCCGCTCCTGCACTGACGCGATGAGCCGAAGGCCCACCCCCGGGACGCCCTCGATGCCCAGTCGGTCCTCCCCCTTGAGGAAGATGTCGATCACCTTCTGGCCGGAGGCGCCCCGGTAGCGGGCCTCGCGGGCGACGACGGCCTGAACCCGCTCCCAGGGCACCTCTGTCGTTACGGTGGTCCGCAGCCGCATGGTCCTCTTCCGGATGAAAGCGATCCCGTCCTCTCCTACACGCACGCCGACGGGCGCGGTGTCGCGCGGGAGCGTCAACAGGGTGCCGACCAAGACCGCCGCGCTGAAGAGCACCGCCCCGAGAAGGGGGAGACTCAGCAGACCGGCCAGGACCGGTCCCCAGCCGAACGGGTTGGACGCGAGGAAGGTCGAGCCGGCGAACACGGCGCCCCATAGAGCGATCCGCACCAGCACGTCCAGAAGCGGGCGCCGATGGTCGACGAAGACCGGTGCGCCGGAGAGCGGCCGCCGTTCCCGTGGCTCCCTCTGCTCCCCTGACGGCGCGGAGGCGGGCACGGCGGAGCCCGGTGCACTGTGGTCGTACTCCGGAACGAACCACTGATCGGCCTGGTCGAGGCCGGAGGGGAAGAGGTCGGGGCGGACCGAGCAGATGAGCGGAGTGAGCGCCCGGACCGCCTTCTCGAACTCGGCGCCCTCTCCGCCCAGCCGCACCCGCAGCACGCGGCCGTCTTCCGATGCGGACGCGTCCGCGGCCGCCTCGGCCACGTCGACCTTGTCGGGCGCGATCCGCTCGACCCACGCCGCGTCAGGCAAGCCGGGCACGTCCCGGCGGAGGTACACGTCCAGCACCGGGCGCATGACCCCGGCCTCCCCGCCCGACTTCCCGTCCGGCTCGAGGTAGTACACCTTGCGCGCGCTGATCGCCCGCACGGCGTCCCAGGGGACATGAGCCCGTCCATCGGGCGACCTCCACCCCCGCTCCTCGGTGATGCCGAGGCCTCCAGGCAGGACGTCGACGGTCCAGCGGGTCCAGCGCGACCAGCGGGCCCAGCCGCGCGGCATCCGCTGGAAGGCGAACAGCAGGCCGACGAGCGCCCCCAGGGCGAGCACCCGGTACAAGACGTAGCCGTCGGACCACAGGGCGCCGACCCCCTCCGTCCGGAGTGCGCGGACGGTGTCGTAGCCCAGGCCGCACACGATCACGGCAATGACGACCAGCAGAGCGGCGGCGGTGACGAATTCGCCGCCGCCCCCGCGCCTCACGTAGGGGCCGCGCACACGGGATCCGGCTTCGGACGGGTCGTTCGGCCGCTCAGAGCCCGCCGGCGGCCGATGCGCTGAAGAGGACATGGACCAATGGTGGCGGACCGCCGCAACGTCCCGATATGTGAGCCGCCTTCCGCGTTCTCCTCTCTTCACGGCGTCGACATGTCGTGAAGGCGACAGGTCGCGAAGGCGGGAGAACGGCATGGCGACAGGGCTCCGCGTCGATGGTGCCGCGAAGCCCTGTCCTCAGCCCTCCCGCACCGGCTCCAGGTGCCGTTCCGTCCCATCGAACGCCGCGCGGAGGCGGCGGTCGTGGGTGGTGACCACCACGGTTCCCTCGTAGGCGGTGAGGGCGTTCTGCATCTCCTCTACCAAGAGCGGCGACAGGTGGTTGGTGGGCTCGTCCAGGAGCAGCAGGTCGGTCGGCCGGGTCACCAGCCGTGCCAGCTCCAGTCTCCGCCGCTGGCCCACCGACAGCACCCCGACCGGGCGGCGCAGGTCCTCCTTGCGGAACAGGCCCAGGGCCAGCAGGTCCGACGCGTGGTCGTCGGGGTGACCCGGAAGCCCGTCGGCGAAGGCGTGGAGCAGAGGGATGAAGGAGTCCGAGGCGTCCCGGATGCCCTCGCCGACCTGCTGGCGCAGGTGGCCGACCCGCCCATGGACGCGGACCCGTCCCTCGTCAGGCGCGAGCTCCCCGGCCAGCACCCGCAGCAGCGTGGTCTTGCCCGTCCCGTTCGCCCCCGTGACGAGCAGGCGGCTGCCCTTGGGCAGGCGCAGCCCGTCCAACCGCAGACGGCCGTGGACGGCGAGGTCCGCGATCTCCACCGCGAGTGAGGTCGGCGAATCGGTGTCCACACCCTGTGGACGGGAAAGCGGCGCGGCGAAGTGCAGCGGCTCGGGCGGCGGCGGGACCGGGGCGGCCGTCAGCCGCTCCAAGCGCCCCTGCGCCATCCGGATGCGGCTCGCCGCACCGTGGTCGCGCGAACGGAGCTTGAACGCGCCGTGCCCGAAGGCGGCCTTGACCTGCTTCCGGGGGATCGCGTCCATCCGGAAGGCGTTGGACGCCACCAGTGACCGCTGGCGCGCCACCTCGTGCCTCCACTCCTCGTGCTCCCGTGCCCACCGCTCCCGCTCGGCCGCTTTGGCGTGCAGGTAACCGGTGTACCCGTCGCCGTACCGCCGAACCCGGCGCTGATCGGGGTCGACCTCCAGGATCGCCGTGGTGACGCGGTCCAGGAACGCGCGGTCATGGGTGACCGCGACGACCGTGCCCCGGTGCCTCCGCAGGCGCTCTTCCAGCCACGCGACCGCCCCGTCGTCGAGGTCGTTCGTGGGCTCGTCCAGCAGCAGCACCTCCGGGTCGGCCGCGAGCACCCCGGCGAGGGCCAGGCGGGACCGCTGGCCTCCGGAGAGCGTGCCGAGCCCCCTCCCCTTGTCGAGGCCGGGTAGTCCCAGCGCGGCGAGGGCGGTGTCGACGCGCGCGTCGGCACCGTAGCCGTCCCGCGCCTCGAACTCTTCGACGAGCCGGGCGTACTCCTCCATGGCCTCCGCATCGGCCGTGCCGTCGGGCAAGGTGAGCGCGTTCCCCATGGAGCGGATGCGCCGCTCCAACCTGCGGAGGTCGGCGAGGGCGTGGTCGATCGCCTGGGCGACCGTCGCCCGCGGCGGAAGGTCCAACAGTTGGGACAGGTACCCCACGCCGCCCTGGGCGCGGACCTCCACGGCCCCGGCGTCGGGCTCTTCGCGTCCGGACAGCAGCCGTAGCAGAGTGGACTTGCCCGACCCGTTCTCCCCGATGACGCCGACGCGCTCACCAGGGCGGACCGTGAACGAGACCCGGTCCAGCACGACGCGGTCGACATAGCGCTTTACGGCTTCGGCGACGACGATGCCGGAGTCGGTGCCCCGGCCCTTCGCGCGGGTCCCCTCAGTGCGCGGACATACATGGGTCATGGTGCGTGCTCCCTTCTCGAAGGCGTACTCGACACAGAGCCGCCCGAGCAGGGGCGGCGCGTCAGCGCCCGCGAATCAGCACGCACTCTCCTTCCGTCGGCCGTCCGGGGACCTCCCGAAGCGGGACGGCATGCGTCCCGCCCGACCGCGACGATGATCGGCCATGGACGCCTCCGCGTCAACGGGTTTTCGCCGCCCCGGCCGCTCTCCGTGCCCACGACGCAGGTCGAGACGCCGAGAAGACGAGATGTCGGCACGACCGGAAGACGACAAAGCCCCATGGGGACATGTCCCCATGGGGCTTGAGTGCTTCTCCGGCTTCCCGGCGCCGGCTCAGGACTCCTCGGTGATGCCCTGTTCACGCGCCCATTCCCGGAGGGCGGCCTCGGCGGCCTCCTTCTCCATGGGCCCGTTCTCCAGGCGCAGCTCCAGCATGTACCGGTACGCCTTGCCCACCAGCGGCCCCGGCTTGATGCCCAGAACCCCCTGGATCTCGTTGCCGTCGAGGTCGGGGCGGATGCTGTTCAGCTCCTCCTCTTCGGCGAGCCGGTCGATGCGCCGCTCGATGTCGTCGTAGGCCCGTGCCAGCGCCGCCGCCTTGCGGCGGTTGCGGGTGGTGCAGTCGGCACGGGTCAACACGTGCAGACGCTCCAGGAGGTGCCCGGCGTCGCGGGCATAGCGCCGCACCGCCGAGTCGGTCCACTCCCCCTTGCCGTAGCCGTGGAACCGCAGGTGCAGCGCCACCAGCTTGCTGACGTCGTTCACCACGTCCTTGGAGAAGCGCAGCGCGCTCAGGCGGCTCTTGCTCATCGACGCCCCCACCACCTCGTGGTGGTGGAAGGTCACCCGGCCGCCGGACTCGAACGCGCGGGTCTTGGGCTTGCCGACATCGTGCAGCAGCGCCGCCAGGCGCAGCACCAGGTCCGGCTCCATGCCCCGGCTCCGCTCCAGGTCGATCGCCTGGTCCAGGACGGTCAGCGAGTGCTCGTAGACGTCCTTGTGCCGGTGGTGCTCGTCGATCTCCAAGCGCATCTTGGGGACCTCCGGCAGCACGTAGGGGGCGAGCCCCAGGTCCACCATGAGCTCCACGCCGAGCCGCGGGGCCGGGCTGACCATCAGCTTGGTCAGCTCGTCGCGGATCCGCTCCGCCGAGACGATCTTGAGCCGGTCGGCCATGGCCGAGGCCGCCTCGCGCACCTCGGGCGCCAGTTCGAACCCGAGCTGGGCGGCGAACCGCACGCCGCGCATGATGCGCAGCGGGTCGTCGCTGAAGGAGTCCTCCGGCAGCCCGGGGGTGCGCAGCCGCCCGGCCCGCAGGTCGTCCAGGCCGCCGAACGGGTCGGCGAACTCCCGGGAGGGCAGGCGCACCGCCATCGCGTTGACGGTGAAGTCGCGCCGCACCAGGTCCTCGCTGAGCGAGGTGCCGTAGTCGACCTCGGGCTTGCGCGACTTGGGCGAGTACGACTCGCTGCGGTAGGTGGTGATCTCCAGCTGCACGCCCTTCCGGCGCAGCCCCACCGTGCCGAAGTCGATGCCCACGGTCCACACCGCGTCGGCCCAGCCGTCGACCAGTTCGAGGATGCGCTGCGGCACCGCGTCGGTGGTCAGGTCGAGGTCGTGCACCTCGCGGCCGAGCAGCGCGTCCCGGACCGGGCCGCCGACCAGGGCCAGTTCGTACCCGGCCGCCGCGAACCTCTCGCCGAGTTCGGCCACGGACTCATCGACGGTGGAGAACAGGCGGGCGACGGCCTCCCGCCGGTCGGCGGTCGGCTCGGCGGGCGGGTTCTGACCGGTCCGGCCAGGGAGCGCAGTGTTCGACACATCAACAGAGGGTAGGTCGCCCGCCCGGGAGGTGCGAATCGGAGGATCCCGCGCGTACGCGCCCGGGCGCTACTTCGGGCGGGCCCCTTGAGGGGGTATCGTCTGGACCGATAGCGCGACCGCTCTGCTCCCCGCCGCGGTGGCGCATGCTTACGGGCCACGGCGTCCACCAAGCGCGGCTTCCCCGCTGGCCACCGTCAATCCCGACTGGAAACCTTCTGGCGTGCGTCGATTTGCTCATCTGGGCGCGGTCGTGGCCACGACCGCGGTCCTGCTCCCGTCCCTGGCCGCGTTCAACCCTGCGCAGGCCCCCTCGGCACCGTCCGAGCGCGACGGGCAGGACCCGCTCGTCGTCGAGGAGATCGGCCCCGCGGCGGTCGGCCCCGACAGCACCGTGCGGATCGAGGGCGAGGTCACCAACACCACCGGCGGCGCCCTGGAGGACGTCTCCGTCCGCATGCGCTACTCCGGCTACCCCTTCCAGGACCGCTCGCGGCTCGGCGACTTCGCCTCCGCCGAGGGGCCGGCCGACCAGCGCACCCCCGCCTACGGGCCGGAGGCCGCCGTGGACGGCCCCCTGGAGCCGGGCCAGACGGCCGCGTTCAGCATCGAGGCCGACGCCTCGGATCTGAAGCTGGACGGGTTCGGGGCCTACCCCGTGGCGGTGGAGGCCCTCGCCGGCGGGGAGGAGCACCTGGCGACGGTGCGCACCTTCATCGCCTACGAGGGGGCCGACGGCGCCCCCTCCCCCGTCGACATCGCGTGGGTGTGGCCGCTCATGGACTACCCCCGCCGCACCGACGACGACACCTTCCTCAGCAGCGACCTGGCGGCCAGCGTCGGCCCGGAGGGGCGGCTCGGCCGCCTGCTCGCGGCGGGGGCGCAGGACCCCGACCTGGACCTGGACCCCGATTCCGAGGAGGGGACGGCGCCCCCGGAGCCCGCCTCGCCGTCGCCCTCGGCGAGCGCCGACGACGAGAGCGGCGACGGGGACGAGGACGGCGGCGGCGACGGCGAGGAGGCCGACCGCACACCGGTGACCTGGGCCGTCGACCCGGGCCTGCTGGCCGACGTGGAGCGGCTGGCCTCCGGCTCCTACAACGTCCTGGAGGACACCGACGTCCCCGGCGAGGGGGAGACCCTGCCGGTGCGCACCGTCGAGGCCGACCCCGGCGCCCGCGTCTGGCTCGACCGGACCGCGGCCGCGCTCCAGGACGCGCCCCTGGTCGCCACCCCCTACGCCGACCCGGACGTCCCCGCGCTCCTGGAAGCGGGGCTGGAGGACGACCTGAACGCGGCCGTGCGGCTGGGCGGCGACACGCTGCAGCGGACCCTCGGCCGCGAGGCCGACCCGGCGTACGCGCTGCCCCCCGGCGGCCTGGTGGACACCGCCACCCTCGACTACTACGCGGACCAGGGCGCCGAGACCTTCCTGCTGTCCGAAACCGCGCTGCCCCCCCAGCCGTGGGTCGAGCACACCCCCTCGGCCGCCGCCCCGCTGGAGGCGGGCGGCGGGGAGGCCACCGGGATCGTCGTCGACCCCGGCCTCACCGAGGCGCTGGGCCGGCCCAGCCGGGCGCACGGGGAGGCCGCGCTGGCACAGCAGCGCTTCATCGCCGAGACCGCCATGATCGGCGGCGAGCACACCGGCGAGGACCGCACCCTGGTGGCGATGCCGCCCACCACCTGGAACCCGGGCACGGAGTTCGCCTCGGGGGTGCTGGAGGCCTCCGAGGACCTGCCGTGGCTGAGCGCGGTCGCGCTGTCCGACGTCGAGCCGCCCGGTGGTGAGAGCGAGCGCCGCGGCCCCGCCGGGGGAGACGCCACCGCCGAGACCCGCCTCGGCAAGGAGCACATGGAGCGCGTCGACGGGATCCGCGGCACCGTGCGCCTGTTCAACAGCATCCTGGTGGAGGACGACGCCGACCCGTACCGCCCCGCGGTGCTGCGCGCCGAGTCGGCCGCCTGGCGCGAGGAGGAGTCGCGCGCCGCCCGCTCGCTCGGGCTCATCGGCGCGTCGGTGCGCAACGGCCTGGCGAGCGTGCGCATCGTGCCGACCGAGCCGGTGACGCTGGCGAGCAAGACCGGCACCATCGGCGTCATCATCGCCAACGACCTGCAGGGCGACGATGAGACGGTCCGGGTCAAGCTGTCGATGTTCTCCGAGAACCCCGAGCGGATGAAGGTCGACGACTACCAGGACGAGATGGAGATCGGCCCCGGCCAGAAGACCACGGTGTACGTGCCGTTGGAGGCGCGCATCAACGGCCGCACGATGCTGTACCTGAGCCTGCAGAACACCCAGGGCGAACCGATCTCCTCCGAAGAGACCATCACCCCGGTCAACGCGTCGGGCTTGGGCTACCAGGCGATGATCATCAGCGGGATCGGCGCATTGGTGCTGGTCGCCGCCCTCACCCCGCGAGCGCTGCGCAAGTGGGCGCGCAAGCGCGCCGCCGCCCTCGGGGAGGCACCCGCCGACGGCGGGGGTGACGGCGGCGCCGAAGGCTCCGCGGCCTCCGCGGGAGCGGTCGGCGCCGCGGACCCGGGGGACGGGGACGGCGGGGCCGAGGGCGCGTCCGGTGACGGGTCCGCCCGGGGCGGGGACGCGCCCGAGGGCGGCGGCGAGGCGGACGGAGCGGCCGAGGCGGCCGACGATGCCCCCGGTTCCGACGCCGGGGACGGCGGCCCCCGGGACGGGCAGGCCGGGCAGGACGAGAAGGACGACGGCGGGGAGCGCACGGAGAGCGGCGCTTCCGACGACGGCGAGGACGCCCGGAGCACCACCGGCGCCTCGGACGACGCCCCCGCCGACGAAGCCCCCGCCGACGGCGGGCCGGACCGCAAGGGCGACCAGTGAAGGGGGCCGATCCGGTGGCAACGGACACCGCCGAGGGACGCGACGACGCCGGACGCTCCCCTGAGGGGCCGGACGGCCCCGACGACACCGGGGCATCCGGCGGCTCCGGCGGCTCCGCGTCCTCCGGGTCCCCGGGCGGGGCCATGCGCTCCAGCGCCGTCATGGCGGTCGGCACCATGGCCTCCCGCATCACCGGGTTCGGCCGCACCATCGTGCTGGCCGCCGCGCTGGGCACCCAGCTCCTCGGCGACGCCTACAACACCGCCAACACGATCCCGTTCATCATCAACGACCTGCTCATCCAGGGCCTGATGGCGAGCGTGATCATCCCCTTCCTGGTCAAGCGCCGCAAGAGCGACGCCGACGGCGGAAAGGCCACCGAGGACCGGCTGTTCACCGCGGCCGTCGTGCTGCTGCTGGTGGTGACGGCCGCGGCCATCGCCTCCGCGCGCTGGATCCTGGAGCTGTACGCCGGCGGGTTCGTCGGGGCGCAGATGGACGTCGCCGTCTACCTGGCGCGCTTCCTGCTCGCGCAGATCTTCTTCGTCGGCCTGAGCGGCCTGATCAGCGCGATGCTCAACACCCGCGACAAGTTCGGCGCGCCGGTGTGGGCTCCGGTGCTGAACAACCTGGTGATCATCACGGTCGGGCTCGCCTTCATCTGGGTGGCGCTGCCCGGCCGCACCCCGGAGAACGTCACCTCGGGCGAGCTCACCCTGCTGGGCCTGGGCACCGCCTGCGGGATGGCGGCGCAGACGGTCGCCCTGGTCGTCTCGCTGTGGCGGGCCGGGTTCCGCTGGCGGCCCCGGCTGGACCTGCGCGGGTCGGGCCTGGGCGAGGCGCTGCACACCGCCGGGTGGATGTTCCTCTACACCCTCACCACCCAGGCCGGGTTCCTGATCACCACCAACATCGCCAACCGGGCGGGCAGCCAGAGCGTGCAGGAGGGCTACGGCGTCGGCGCCGGCCTCACCGCCTACAACTACGCCTACCAGCTCTTCCAGCTGCCCTACGCGATCATCGCGGTCTCGCTGATCACCGTGCTGCTGCCGCGGATGAGCGCCCAGGCCCACGACGGGCTGTGGTCCGAGGTCCGCGAGGGCTTCTCGCGCACCCTGCGGGTGTCTGCGCTGGTACTGGTCCCGCTCTCGCTGGCGATGGCGGTGTACTCCGTGCAGCTGTCGGTGCTGGTGTTCGCCCGCGGCTCCACCTCCGTGGCCGACGCGCAGAACATCGGCGTGGTGCTGGCGGTCATGTCGCTGGGCCTGGTGCCCTTCACCGTCTTCCAGCTGATGCTGCGGGTGTTCTACGCGATGAGCGACACCCGCACCCCGGCCATGATCAGCATCGCGAACGTGGCGGTGCACGGGACCCTGGCCGTGTGCGCGTACCTGCTGCTGCCGCCGAACCTGGTGGTGGTCGGAGTGGCCGCCGGGTTCATGCTCTCCTTCGTCTCCGGGCTGGTCATCGCCGGGGCGGTGCTCAGCGCCCGCCTCGGCGGGCTCGACGGGCGGCGCATCCTGGGCACGCTGGTGCGGCTGTTCCTGGCCGCGGTCCCGGCGGTCGCGGCCGCCCTGGGCGTGCTGTGGCTGTTCACCCGGCAGTTCGGCGACGGCCTGGCGACCAACCTGGGCGCGCCGCTGGTCGGCACACTGCTGGGGATGGGGCTGTTCTTCGCGGCGGCGCGGCTGCTGCGGATCGAGGAGCTGCGGTCCGCGGTCGGTCTGGTGCGTTCCAAGCTGGGCCGCTAGTGACCTGAGGCGTCCCCCGGCGCACCCCCGGGGGGCCAGGGGCGGACCGGCCGATGACCGGGTCCGGCCGCGGGCGCCCCCGGTGGCGCGTGCCACCGGCCCGGCCCCGTATCCTCGGGGCCTCCCCTCCATCGGGCCGATGGGCCCCTCCGCCTCCCCTTCCAGGCGCGGCCGGACACCGGATCCCCTCCCCGACCAGATTGCAGCCCCGTGGCCAACCACCAGTCCAACCGCGAGGACCCCGACCACCACCGGCTCCTCATGCCCGACGAGGTGCTCGACACCCTCGAACGGGACGAGCCCGAAGGCGCCCCCGAGCCCGGCCTGACCACCGACCGCGACCCCTCGTCCATCGGCGACCTGGGCACCGCGGACCGCGCCGGCGAGGAGGGCGACGAGATCGGCGGGGCGGCGCACTCCGCCCCGGGCGACCTGATGCGCTCCAGCGCGGTCATGGCGGTGGGCACCGTCGTCTCCCGCATCACCGGCTTCGGGCGCACCGTGGTGCTCGCTTCGGCGCTGGGCACCCAGCTGCTGGGCGACGCCTACCAGACCGCCAACTCGGTCCCTTTCGCCGTCTACGACCTGCTCATCGGCGGCCTGCTCGCCAGCGTGTTCGTGCCGTTCCTGGTCAAGCGGCGCAGGTCCGACGCCGACGGGGGCCGGGCCACCGAGCAGCGGCTGTTCACCGCCATGCTGCTGGCGCTGTTCATCATCTCGCTGGTGGCCATCCTCGCCGCCGAGTGGCTGATCCGGCTGTACGCGGGCGACTTCAGCGGCGCCCAGCACGAGGTGGCCGTCTACCTGGCCCGCTTCCTGCTCGCGCAGATCTTCTTCATCGGGGCCAGCGGCATCGCCAGCTCGATGCTGAACGCGCGCAACCACTTCGCCGCCCCGATGTGGGCGCCCATCCTGCACAACCTGGTGATCATCGCGGCCGGGCTGATGTTCCTGTGGGTGGCCGGGCCGGGCAACAGCCCCGAGACGATCTCGCGCTCGGACCTGACGATCCTGGGGGCGGGCACCGCCGCCGCGCAGTTCGTGCAGATGGCGGTGCTGGTGTGGACGCTGTGGCGGGCCGGGTTCCGCTGGCGGCCCCGGCTGGACCTGCGCGGGTCGGGCCTGGGCGAGGCGGTGCGCACCGCCGGGTGGATGATGCTCTACATCGGCGTGGTGCAGGCCGGGATGCTCGTCACCGTCAACGTGGCCACCCGGGCCGGGGTGCGGGCGGCCGAGGCGGGGGGCTCGGCGGCCGGCGCGGGCTACGCCGCCTACCAGTACGCCTCGCTCATCTACCAGCTCCCCTACGCGATCATCGCGGTCTCGGTGATCACCGCACTGCTCCCGCGGATGAGCGGGCACGTCGCCGACGGCCGCAAGGACCTGGTGCGGCGCGACTTCTCCCTGGGCTTCCGGCTGTCCTCGGTGCTGATCGTGCCGATCTCGGTGGCGATGGTGGTCTTCGCGGTGCCCTTCTGCGTGGTGCTGTACGCGCGCGGCAGCATGTCGGTGGACGACGCCCGCGGCGTCGGCATGATCCTCACCGCGTTCGCCTCGATGCTGGTGCCGTTCACCCTGTTCCAGCTCCAGCAGCGGGTGTTCTACGCGCTGGGCGACACCCGTACCCCGGCGCTGATCGCGATCCCGGCCGAACTGGCCCATGCGACCCTGGCGATCCTCCTTCTGTTCACCGCCCCGCCGCATCTCATTGTGGTGCTGCTTCCCCTGGCCTACGGCATGTACTACATCGTGGGTTCGGTGCTGGCATGGCGCATGCTGGCGCGCAGGCTCAACGGCCTGGACGGTCGGCGCACCCTGGGCACGCTGGTGCGGCTGTACGCCGCGTCGGTGCCCAGCGCCGTCTTCGGGATCGCGATGGTCCTCACCTTCGGGCTGCTTCCCGGCACGTATCTGCCCGCCGTTTCGGGCGTCCTGGTCGGCGGCCTCGTGGGAATCCTGCTCTTCGTCCTCGTCGCTCCCCGGCTGGGGGTGACGGAAGTCACAACATTCTTCGGTATGGTACGAACCCGCCTACTCCGTCGCTGATCACCCGGACCGGATGACGGTGCGTAGTCGCAGTTGGGAGGACCGAGTGTCGCAGGTGCGGTGTACTTGTCCTCCGAGGACACCGCCCAGGCGTCCTAGCATGGAACAGCAGTTCTCCTCCGCCCCACCCGTGAATCTCCGAGCTGCCCGAAGGGAGGTCAGGGACCGCCGACATGGCCGGCCCCAGCGATGACGGCACCATGGCGCCCCCTCGCGCCCGTCCCGCTGGCCCCCCGGTCGTCGTGTCCGTCACTCCCGGCATGAGCACTTCCATGATCGAGCCGGGCGCGCGGCTCGCAGGCCGCTACCGCCTTGACGAACTGGTGAGCCAGACCGAAGGCGCCTCCTTCTGGAAGGCCACCGACGAGACGCTCGCCCGCCTCGTCGCCGTGTGGACCTTCACGGAGGGCTTCCCGCGAACCGCGGACGCCGTCCGCGCCGCCCGCGCCACCAGCCGCATCGCCGATTCCCGCGTCACCCAGGTGTTCGACGCCGACGACGCGGGACCCACCCCCTACGTGGTCGAGGAATGGGTCGTCGGCCAGTCCTTGACCGACCTGCTCAAGCAGGGGCCGCTGCAGCCCGAGCGCGCCGCCGGCCTGGTCGCCGAGGCCGCCGAGACCCTGGCCACGGCCAACGCCACCGGCCTGTTCCACCTCAACCTCACCCCCGACAAGCTCATCTGGAGCGTCGGCGGGGCGGTCAAGCTGACCGGCATCGGGGTCGACGCCGCACAGCGCGGCATCGCCGCCGAGCACCCGGCCCGCGAGGACGCCCAGGGCCTGGGCCGCCTGCTGTACGCGGCGCTCACCGGGCACTGGCCCGGCCCCGGCCGGGTCGAGCTGCCCCCGGCGCCGCTGGTCGACGGGGTGCCGCGGCGCCCCGCGCTGGTCGCCAACGGCGTCCCGCCGCGCTTCGACGAGCTGGTCGGGCGCTCGGCGTTCCAGGCCCCGGTCGGGCCCGGGCCGGTGGGCAGCCCGCGCGAGCTGGCCGAGGCGCTGGCCGACGTTCCGCGCCTGGTGCCCATCCCCGTGTCCCCCGCCGCCGCCCCGGCGGCTCCCCCGCCCGAGCGCGGCACCTCCCGCAACACCGGGCAGATGCCCTCGACCGAGCACCGCTCGGGCGGCGGCCGCGGCCGGGACCGCGGGGGCCGCTCCCGCGAGTTCGGCGACGTCCGCCCGCGGCGGGGGGG
>NZ_JAQFWP010000031.1 GCF_027706745.1 Nocardiopsis suaedae
CCGGGGCCCGCACGGGTGTCGCTGAGCGCGCTTCCCGGGCCCCTCACTCCTTAACGCGGAGTATTCGCCCAGGTCATGGCCCTGTCGGGTTCGGTGCGGGCCCGGCGGGGGCGGGTCCGGGTGTCGGAGAGCGCGAACCCCGGCCCCTTCGTCTCACCATGCGGGAGCTTCTCGCCGGAGGGGTGCACGTTGGTTGAGACCGCCCCCCCGGGGCCCGGCTGCCGGGCGCATCCCGGCGCCCCCTCCCTCCCGGAGGGACGGGGCGCAGGCCCAACAGCCGCCGGGAACGCGAAAAGGCCTCACCTTCCCGGCCGCGCCGCCCCCGCCTCGCACTCCAACGGCCCGCCGCCCGGTAGGCAAGCTCGGGGAACCGCCCAGCTTCCGCCGTCGCCGCCCATCACCGGGACCACGCGCACGCCCGACAGCCGACAGCGCTACCGCAAGGCCCGCTGACCTGCGTCGTCGCCGCCGTTCGCCTCGCGCCCCGGCGGCCCGCCGCCCGGCTGGGGCCCTGGCGCGCCTGTCAGGAGGCCGCGCCGTCGGCTGATCCGCCGTCGCCCGGCTCCTCGTCCCCCGTCGCCTGGTCCGGGTCTCCGGCCATGTGCGCGCGGACCATGCCCAGGAGCGCGTTGGACCCCTGCAGGTTGGCCATGAGGCGGTCGAGCGTCATCAGCGCCAGGCCCTGCTCGGGGTCGCCGAGGACGAGCAGCTTGGTCCCCGGCGTGATGCCCAGGTCGCGCCGGGCCTGCGCGGGCAGGGAGATCTGGCCGCGCTCGCTCACGGTCACCGCGCCGTAGAAGCCCCGGCCCCCGGGGCCGTACGCGGCCGTGCCGTCCGCCGCCATGTCGCCACCGCCCTCCCGTGCGCATGATCTGCAAAGCGTATCAAGCCGAACATGTCCGCAACCGGTCACCGAGGACGGCACATGATTTACACGTCATAGCATGTGGTTCATCCACCTGGCGGAAGGAGGCGCCGTGACCGCCACCACGACCCGGGCCCCGGCCCGCGCCCTGGCCCCCGACCTCGCCCGGGGCGCCATGCTCCTGGCCATCGCCTGTGCCCACGCCCCGCTGTTCGTCGCCGACATCGACCGCGGCCCGGCGCCGGCCGACGCGGCCGCGCTCGTCCTGCACGAGGTGGCCGTGGGCAACCACGCACGACCGCTGTTCGCCTTCCTGTTCGGCTACGCGCTGGTGCAGATGCTCGACCGGCGCACCGCGGCCGGCGCGGAGCCCGCGGGGGTCC
Source organism: Nocardiopsis suaedae (assembly GCF_027706745.1). GTDB lineage: Bacteria > Actinomycetota > Actinomycetes > Streptosporangiales > Streptosporangiaceae > Nocardiopsis_A > Nocardiopsis_A suaedae. The sequence continues at coordinate 1,249 of NZ_JAQFWP010000031.1, forward strand.
GCCGCATGCTGCGCCGCAGGGGCGGGTGGCTGGTGGTGTTCGGCGCCGTGCACACGCTCGTCGTGCCGATCGACATCCTGGCGGTCTACGGAGCGGTGTCGGTGGCGCTGGTGGGCCTCCTGCGCGCGAAGCGGCGGACGCTGCTGTGGACCGGGTGCGCACTGCTCGTGCCCGCCACGCTCTCGGTCGGCATGGGGATGTGGCAGGCGATGTCCCAGGGCGTGTGGACCTTCGAGATCGGCGCCGTCCCGCCCGCACCGGACGGCCTGGCCGATGTCGCGGGGCGGATGCAGGCCTGGGTCTTCTCCCTGCTGTTCGGCGGGATCGCGGTCGCTCCCCCCATGGTGTTCGGTATGTGGGCGGCGCGATCGCGCCTGCTGGAGGAGCCCGAGCGGCACCGGGCCCTGCTCGTGCGCGCCGTCGCCGCCACCCAGGCGGTCTCGGTGGCCGGGGCGCTCCCGGCGGTCCTGGTGCACCTGGGCGTGTGGGCCGACCCCGCGCCGTGGCTGCTCTGGACGGCCGCCCTGCTGCAGCCGCTGACCGGGTTCTTCGGCGGCATGGGCCTCGCCGCGGCGATCGCCCTGGCCGCGATCGCCGCGGCGCGCTCCGGCGGCCCCCTGACCACCGCGCTCCAGGCGCTGGGGCAGCGGTCGATGACCTTCTACCTGTTCCAGAGCGCCGCGTTCCTGCTGGTCTTCAGCCCCGCCGCCCTGGGGCTGCGGGACGCCGTCGGCCTGGCGGGCGCCTTCGGCGTCGCCGCCGCGGTGTGGCTGGTGTCGCTGTGCGCCGCCGACCTGATGCGCCGTGCCGGACGCCGGGGCCCGACGGAGGTCCTGCTGCGCCGCCTCACCTACCGGTGACCGCCTACCGCAGGGCCAGGAACTCCTCCAGCCGGGCGGCCGTGGCCTCCGGAAGCTCCTCCTGCAGCAGGTGGCCGCAGTCCAGGGCCTCCCCCTGCACCGCGGCCCCGGACACTTCGCGCCAGGTGGCCGCGACGTCGTAGAGCCTTCCCACCGTGCCGCGCCCTCCCCACAGGGCCAGCACGGGACGCCGCAGGAGGCGCCCCTCCCGCGCGTCGGCGGCGTCGTGCTCCAGGTCGACGGTGGCGGCGGCCCGGTAGTCCTCGCAGACCGCCCGCACCGTGTCCGGGTCCCGGTAGCAGCGCAGGTACTCGCGGGCCAGATCCGGCGCGGGGACGCCCCCGGTCGCGCTCTGGCCCCGCAGGTGGGCCTGCAGGAACTCCTCCGTCGCCCCCGCGATCATCGTCTCGGGCAGGGGCGCGGGCTGGATGAGGAAGAACCACCAGAAGTACCGGGTGGCGAACTCCCGGTCGGTGCGGGCGTACATGGTGGCGGTGGGCGCGATGTCCAGGACGGCGAGCCGCTCGACCGCGTCGGGGTGGTCGAGGGCCATGCGGTGGGCGACGCGCCCGCCGCGGTCGTGCCCGACCACGGCGAAGGACGTGTGGCCGAGCGCGCGCATGAGGCGCACCTGGTCCCGGGCCATCGCGCGCTTGCTGTAGGCCAGGTGCGCCCCGTCGCTCGGCGGCTTGCCGGAGTCGCCGTACCCGCGCAGGTCCGCCGCGACCACCGTGAACCGTTCGGCCAGCCTCGGCGCCACCTCCCGCCAGGTGGCGTGGGTCTGCGGGTGCCCGTGGAGCAGCAGCACCGGCGGACCGCTCCCGGCGGTCGCCGCCCGGATCCTCAGCGGCGGACCGCCGTCGGCGGCCACCTCCACGTCGGAGGCGGTGAAGGAGGGGAGGAGCGTCGTGGGCCCCGTCACGCGGCCCCCTTCACCGCCGCCGCCACGGCCGCGCCGAGCGAGGCGGTGGTGCCCTCGCCGCCCAGGTCGGGGGTGAGCGCGGACCGGTCCCCGGCCAGCACCTCCTCCACGGCGCGCAGCACCGCGGCCGCCGCCTCGGGCTCGCCGAGGTGGTCGAGCATCATCGACGCGCTCCAGATCTGGCCCACCGGGTTCGCGATCCCCTTCCCGGCGATGTCCGGAGCGGACCCGTGGACCGGCTCGAACAGGCTGGGGTAGCGCCGCTCGGGATCGATGTTGGCGCTGGGCGCGATGCCGATGGTGCCCGCGCAGGCCGGTCCCAGATCGGAGAGGATGTCGCCGAACAGGTTGCTGGCCACGACCACGTCGAACCGCTCCGGGTGGAGCACGAAGTGCGCGGTCAGGATGTCGATGTGGTACTGGTCGACGGCCACATCCGGGTACTCGGCGGCCATGGCCGCGACCCGCTCGTCCCAGTAGGGCATGGTCTGGGAGATGCCGTTGCTCTTGGTGGCCGAGGTCAGGCTCGCGCGCTCCCGGCGCCGCGCCAGCTCGAAGGCGTAGCGCAGGATGCGGTCGACGCCGGTGCGGGTCATCACGGTCTCCTGCACGACCGTCTCGCGCTCGGTGCCCTCGAACATCCGGCCGCCGATGGCGCTGTACTCGCCCTCGGTGTTCTCCCGGACGACGTAGAAGTCGATGTCGCCGGGGCCGCGCCCGGCGAGCGGGCTGGTCACCCCGGGCATCAGGCGCACCGGGCGGACGTTGGCGTACTGGTCGAAGCGGCGGCGGAACTGCAGCAGGCTGCCCCACAGCGACACGTGGTCGGGGACGGTGTCGGGCCAGCCGACCGCGCCGAGGAAGAGCGCGTCCCGGTCCTTGAGCTCCTCGAACCATCCGTCGGGGAGCATCGTGCCGTGCCGCTGCCAGTACTCGGCGGAGGCGAAGTCGTACTCGGCCAGGTCGAGCCCGATCCCGAAGGCGTCCGCGGCGGCGCGCAGCACGCGCACCCCCTCGGGGACGACCTCCTTGCCGATGCCGTCACCGGGGATGACGGCGATGCGGTACCTGCGGCTCATGCTGCTGCTCCCTTCCCGGGTCCGTGTCCGGACCGAAAGTACCGGGCAACAAAGCGTGGGAGAATGCCGTGCCGCGCAACGTTCCCTTGCCTGGTGGGAAAGAAGGCGATGAGGTCCCTCTCCGACATCGACGACCTGGAGTTCTTCGCCGCGGTGGCGCGGTCGCCGAGCCTGACCGCGGCCGCCCGCGAGTGGGGCGTGACCCTGTCCGCCGTGAGCAAGCGCCTCACCCGCCTGGAGGAGCGCCTGGCCGCCCAGCTCGTCCGGCGCAGCACCCGCAGGCTCACCCTCACCGAGGCGGGCGAGCTGTACGCCTCCGGTGCGCGCGGCATCCTGCAGGACCGCGCCGACCTAGAGGAGCGGGTCGGCCGGTCCTCCGGGCGGCTGCGCGGCCCCATCGCCCTGCACTCCACCATGGGTCTGGGGCGCCGCCACGTCGCCCCGCTGCTGCGCGCGTTCGCCGACGCCCACCCCGGGGTCGCGGTGGAGCTCACGCTGTCCGAGCACGCCTTCACCATCGCCGGGTCCGGCTACGACGCGGCGATCCGGGTCGGCCCGCCGCCCGACGCGCGCCTGCGCCTGCGGCGGCTGCACCCCAACCGGCGGCTGGTCTGCGCCGCCCCGTCCTACGTGGAGGCGCACGGCGCGCCGCGCTCCCTGGCGGACCTGGCCGACCACAACTGCCTGGTCATCAAGGAGAACGACGCCGACTTCGGCGTGTGGCGGTTCGGCACCGGCCCCGACGACGAGACGGCGGTGCGGGTCACCGGCGACATGGCGAGCAACGACGGCGAGGCCATCGTGGGCTGGTGCCTGGACGGCCGCGGCCTGATGATGCGGTCGGCATGGCACGCCCTGCCGCTGGTCCGCGAAGGCCGGCTGGTGCAGGTGCTCCCCGGCGTCCCGACCCCGCCCGCCGACGTGTTCGCGGTGACCGACGCGACCGCGTTCCTCCCCCGCCGCACCCGCGCCCTCCTGGACCATCTGGCCGACGGCCTGGCCGGACGGCTGGAGGGAGGGTGAGGGGTCACCCCCGCAGCAGCGGGAGCCCTTCCTCCAGGGGGCGCAGGGCCTCCCGCACGCAGGCCGCGTAACCGTCCTCCCCGGCGCTGAACGCCGCCTCCTCGGCGCCCAGGCGCAGGGCCGCGTTGAGGGCGGCGGCGTGCACCCGCACGGCCAGGTCGTCGGCGGGGCGTCCGGCGCGTTCGGCGAGGATTCCGGCGAGGACCTCCTCGGCCTCGCGGTGGACCTCCATCCACACCGCCCTGATCCCGGGCTCGGTGCGGGTCATCCGGATCAGGGCGGTGACCGGGCCGGCCGCCAGGGTCTCGCCAGCCGAGGCGGCCCGGGACTCCAGGTGGGCGACCAGGCCGGTGCCGGGCGGCCACGTCCGCAACCACCCGGCCATCGCCTCCAGGCCGGACGTGAGCAGCGGCCGGACGCACCCCTCCTTGCTGGGGAAGTAGCGCCACAGGGTGCGCGCGGAGATGCCGATCGCGGCGGCGATGTCCTCGCCGGTGGTGCCGGCGACCCCCTTCTCGGCGAAGAGCGCCGTGGCGGCGCGGGCGATCTCGGCGCGCACGGCCTCCCGGCGGCGCGCGCTCATCGGCGGGCGCCCCCGCGTCCTGGTCCCGTCCGGCACCGGTCCGGCCCTCCTCTCGTGGGAGGCCCAGCCTAGCCGCGCCCCGCCCACGGCGAAAAAATGTCGCTCAACGCCAATTAGACATAGAGTGACAGATAAGAGCACCGCGATCGAGGAGGCCGCCATGCGGACCGGACTGGAAGGCAAGAGCACCGTCGTCACCGGGGGCGGGTCCGGCATCGGCCGGGCCGCCGCGCTGCGCTTCGCCGAGGAGGGGGCGCGCGTCCTCATCGCCGACCTCGACGGGGAGGCCGCCGAGAAGGCCGCCGAAGAGGTGCGCGCCCTGGGCGCGCAGGCCGGTGCCGTCGTCGGCGACCTGAGCCGCCGGGACGTCGCCGACCGGGTCACCGCGACCGCGCGGGAGCGCTTCGGCGGGGTCGACGTTCTGGTCAACAACGCCGGGATCATGGACGACATGTCGGCCGCCGCCGACGTCACCGACGAGATGTGGGAGCGGCTCATCCGGGTCAACCTGACCGCGCCGTTCCTGCTCACCCGCGCCGTCCTGCCGGGCATGGTGGAGCGGGGCTCGGGCGCGATCGTGTTCACCGCCTCCGAGGCCTCGCTGCGCGGCAGCGCCGCCGGGGCCGCCTACACCGCCTCCAAGCACGGGGTGTCCGGGCTGGTGAAGTCCACCGCGGTGATGTACCGCGACCAGGGGATCCGGGTGAACGCGGTGGCCCCCGGCGGCACCGCCACCAACATCACGGTGGACGCGGCCGCCGACGCGGCCGGTCCGCGGGCCCTGGCCCCCTACATGGCGGGCGTCGGCCGGGTCGCCGAGGCCGACGAGCTGGCCGCGGCCATCGTGTTCCTGGCCTCGGACGCGGCGAGCAACATCAACGGCGCCGTGCTGCCGGTCGACAACGGCTGGTCGGCGGTCTGAGGGCTCACGCCGCCCGGAGGCGGTCGCGCAGGCGCCGCGCCACACCGCCCATCAGCGCCTCCGCCTCCGGCTGCACGATGGCCGCCACCCGCGACTCGGTGAGCGCGGCCACCGCGTAGGTCCCGCCTCCGTCGTGCTCGACCACGCCGATCTCATGGCGCAGGTTCAACAGCGTGCCCGTCTTGGACGACCACACCGTCGCGTCGGAGGCGAAGTCCGGGGTGAGGCGCTGCCGCATCAGGTTGGCGCCCATCAGGTCCCGTACCCGCGCCGCCGTCCACTCCGGGAGCGCGCGCGGCCGCCACAGCTCCTGCAGCAGGTCGGCGTAGGCTCGGGCGGACCCGGCGCTGGCCCGGGTCACGTCGAGCTGCGGGACGCTGTGCCCGCGCCCCTGGGTCCCGGCCTCGATGGCCAGCCGCTGCGCCAGGTGGGCATCGGACCGGGCCAGGTGCGTCTCCGGGGTGTCCCGCATGTCCCGCAGCGTGTTCCGGATGGTGACGCCCGACAGGCCCAGCCCCTTGAGCAGCTCGGCCACCTGCGCCGGGGGTGTGAAGGCGAAGAGCGCCTCGGCGGCGGCGTTGTCGCTCACCGCCATGCTCAGGTAGAGCAGGTCCTCCACCGCGACGCGCACCGGGTGGCGGAACCGGCTGATCCCGGTCGGGCCGGGCACGGCGTCCAGGCCCGGCGTCAGCACCACCGTTTCGGCGCCGTCCAGCTCCCCGCGGCGGATGCGCTCCAGCACCGCCATCGCCAGCGGGATCTTCACCAGCGACGCGGTACTGAACTCCAGGTCGGGCTCGATCCCGATCTCATCGCCCGAATCCAGGTCGCGCACCAGGAACGAGCCGCGCAGGCCGCCGTCGTCCAGCTCCTCGCGCAGCCGTCTCAGGAAGGCCTCCTCGCGCACACCGCCTCCTTCACCCCGTGTCCTCGTCTCCCCTGTCTCCCGCCGGGTCGCCCAGGCACCGGGCGATCCCCGTGCGCAGCGGGCCGCGCAGCCGCCCGGGGTCCTCGCCCCCGCTGGTGGCCGCGTCGAACCCGCGCGCCAGGTCCTCCTCGCCCACCGGGCGCCAGTGCAGCCCCAGGTCCTCGGCCTGGCGCTCGGACGCCAGCAGCAGGTCGCCGCCGTCGAGCACCTCGGCCAGCGCCCCCGCCAGCGTGCGCGCCACCGCCACCTGCGCCGGGCGCAGCCCGACCCGGTCGCGCAGCCGGAACACCCGGTCGCGCACGTGCGGCACGTCGTCCTCGGGCTGGATCCACAGCCGGCGCGGCCGCCCGGCGGCGCCCGCGCGGCCGACGCGCAGCGTCTCCAGGTACACCGCCCCGCCGTCGGGCGCGGCCACCGAGGCGACGCCGAGGGGGACCCGCCACACCGCCTCGGCCTCGGGGACGGCGACCAGCGCCGCGCGCACCTCCTGCGAGCGCAGCAGGTCGGTGCGGGTCGCGGGCGGCGCCGCCTGCAGGTCCAGGCGCAGGCCCAGACGGCGGGCGCGCACGTCCAGCCGGGCCAGGTCGGCGGTGGTGCACACCTCCGGGACGGCGAGCCGCAGCGGGGCGTGCCGGGCCTGCTCGGCCGCGTCCTCCATCGCCTCGGCCAGCCGGACCAGGCGGCGCGCGGGCGGCAGCATCTCCCGGCCGAAGGGAGTGAGCCGCGCCCTGCGGCTCGACCGGTCGAACAGCCGCCCGCCCAGGTGGCGCTCCAGGGCGGCGATCCGTCTGCTGGCCACCGGCTGGGCCACCCGGGCGGCGGACGCCCCCAGGGTGAAGCTGCCCTGCTCGCTCACGTGAACGAACGCCCTGCAGGCGGCCACCAAGTCCATGGCCTCACCCTATGCCGGATCGGCATGGAACGGGCCGTTTCCGTCTTGGACAGCATCCTGCGGACGGGCCAGACTGCTGCGCAGGGTTCCCGGGGCCCTTCCGAACCGCCGATGACGTCGTGGATGAGGAAGGCCGAACCATGCTGATCGAACGTGCAGTGCCCGTGCTCCTGGCCGCGGCGGTGTGGCCCGCCGCGACCGCCTGCGCTCCGGCGGAGGAGGCGGCCCCGACGGGGGGCGCCTCCGAGGCGTCGGGGGCGGACTCCTCGAAGGCCGACGACGAATTCGCCGACCTGGAGGAGGAGTTCGGCGCCCGCCTGGGCGTCTACGCCCTCGACACCGGAAGCGGTGAAGAGGTCGCCTACAACGCCGACCAGCGCTTCGCCTATGCCTCCACCTTCAAGGTTCCGGTGTGCGGTGCCGTCATGGAGGAGCACTCCCTCAAGGAGATGGAGGAGACCGTCGTCCACTTCGACGAGGAGGACCTCGTCACGTACTCGCCCATCACGGAGAAGCATGTGGACTCCGGGATGACGCTGATGGAGGTGTGCGACGCGGCGCTGCGCTACAGCGACAACACCGCCGCCAACCTCCTGCTGGAGGAGATCGGCGGCCCCGAGGGCTTCCAGGATGCGATGCGCGAGCTGGGCGATGACACGACCATCTCCGCCCGCTGGGAGACCGACCTGAACGAGAACAAGCCGGGCGACGAGCGCGACACCACGTCCCCGCGCGCGTTCGCGGGCAACCTCCAGGAGTACGTGCTCGGCGATGTGCTGAAGAAGAAGGAGCGCGAGGCCCTGGCCGACATGATGGTCCGCAGCACCACGGGGGACACGCTGATCCGGGCCGGGGTGCCGGAGGACTGGAAGGTCGGCGACAAGTCGGGCATGCCCGGGTACGGCGGCCGGAACGACATCGCCGTGATGTGGCCGCCGGAGGGCGACCCGATCGTGCTCGCGGTGTACTCGACCAAGGACACCGAGGACGCCGAGTCGGAGGACGCCCTGGTGGCGCAGGCGGCGGAGGTCGCCGTCGACGCCCTGGAGGACTGACCCCCGGCTCCCCGGAGAGGGGGCGGCGGGCGCCGGCCTGGCGGCCGGCCGGCGCCCGCCGCGGGGCGGGACTCAGCCCGCCCGGCCGGTGAGCTCGTATCCGGCGTCGTCGACCGCCTTGGCGATGAGGGCGTCGTCCGGCTCCCCGTCGGCGGCGACGGTGACGGTCCCGGCCTCCAGGTCGACGTCGACCGAGCGGACGCCGGCCAGGGCGCCGACCGCCTCGGTGACCGCCGACCGGCAGTGCCCGCAGGTCATTCCGGAGACGGAGTAGACGGCGGCGCCCTCGGGCGCGCTCGGGGCGGCTGTCGAGCAGGAGCCGTCGGGGGTGCAGCAGGACGACATGGTTCGTTCCTCCCGTGGGTCGCGGAGCGGTGGCCGTGGGCGCCGACCGCCCTCTCTTTATACCCCTACCCCCTAGGGGAATCAACGCCGGACCGCGGGTTCTCCCCGCGGAACCCCCGCTGCGCAGCCGCGACCCCCGCATACCCCTCATGGGTACCTGCGGCGATCACGCTTGGTAAAGATGGGGACAAGAGGGGTAAAAGAGGGAGATGACCCAACGACGTTCCCCCCGCCGTGCGGCCACGGTGGCGGCGCTCGCCCTCGCGGCCGCCGTCGTCCCGCTCCCCGACGCCCCACCCGCCGGGACCGCCTACGCGGCCGTCGCCCCCGCCTCCGACGAGCTCCGCGCGGGCGACTCCGGCCCGGCCGTGGAGGCCGTCCAGGAGCGCCTGGCCGACCTCGGCTACTGGACCGACGGCGCCGACGGCGAGTTCGGCACCGAGACCGCCCTGGCCGTGCAGGCCCTGCAGAAGGCCGCCGGGATCGCCCGCGACGGCATCGTCGGCCCCGACACCCGCGCCGCCCTCGACGAGGGCGTGCGGCCCTCCGCCTCGACCTCCGAGGGCCGGGCCGTGGAGATCGACCTGGACCGCCAGCTCCTGATGACCGTGGAGGACGGCGAGGTGCGGCAGGTCTTCAGCACCTCCACCGGCTCCGGCGAGCCCTACACCTCGCGCGGCGAACGGCACATCGCGACCACCCCCGCCGGCAGTTACCAGGTCTTCCGCGACGTCGACGCGTGGGACCCCGGGCCGCTGGGGGCGCTGTACCGGCCCAAGTACTTCAACGGCGGCATCGCCGTGCACGGCTACGGCTCGGTGCCGCCCTACCCGGCGTCCCACGGCTGCGCGCGGGTGAGCCTGAAGGCCATGGACCGGCTCTGGGAGAGCGGCTACCTGGACGTGTACGACACGGTCCTGGTGCGCTGACCCGCCTCACGTCCGGCGGTGCGGGTCCTCCCCGCGCCGCCGGACCGCCGTCCCCACGTCCATCCGGGCGCGCTCCGCGGCGAGCCGCTCCAGCGCCTCCGCGCGCGTGACCCGGCTCGGCGGCGTCGCCAGGCTCACCGCCACCCCGCACACCCGCGCCGCCGCCATCGACGGGAAGACCGGGTTGCCCCAGAACTCCGTCCACGCGGCGACCCCGTTCACCGCCAGCGCCGCGGCCGACCCCCCGGCCATCGCGGCCAGGCCGCCTTGCCAGGTGGCCCGCTTCCAGAACCGGCCCAGCAGCGAGGCGACCAGCAGGCCGGTGAGCACGGTGGAGACCATCATCGTGATGTAGTCGATGACCGTGGTGGCCAGCAGTGCGAAGGCCAGCGCCAGCAGCAGCACCCCGGCCAGGCACAGCCGCGACAGGCGCACCATGTCCTCGGCCCGAGGCAGGCGGCCGGTCACCAGCTGGGCCACGTCGCGCAGGAGGACCGTGGTGGCCGCCACCGCGTCGGAGTCGCCCGAGGACATCGTCGCCGACAACCCCGCCACCAGCAGGAACGCCCCGACCCACACGGGGAACAGGGTGGTGGCCAGGTAGGGGAAGGCCATGTCCGGGTTGTCCAGGCCGGGGTGCAGCGTGCGGGCGGCCATCCCCGCCACCGCCGGGAGCAGGGCGAACACGGCGAACAGGCCGCCGACCCACAGGAAGCTCCGCCGCACCGTGGCGGTGTCCCGCGACGAGTAGATCCGCTGCCGGTAGGAGGGGGTGGCCAGCACCCCCACCGCGACCACGGCCGCCAGCGACAGGGCCGGGACCGGGCCGAGCGCCCCGACGCCCAGGAAGGAGGCGGCCTCCTCGGGGACGCCCGCGGCCAGCCCGGCCGGGCCGCCCGCGGCGGCCAGCGCCAGCACGGCCAGCACCGTGAAGCCCACGAAGAGCACGGTGCCCTGCACCGCGTCGGTGACGACCACCGCGAGGTAGCCCCCGACGACCGTGTACAGCCCGAACCCGGCCGCAACCACCACCTTGGCGAGCTGCGGGTCCATCCCGGTCAGGTAGGACAGGTACAGCGACCCGCCCAGGATGTGCGCGCCGAGCCAGCCCACCGAGGCCAGCACAAGCACCACCGAGACCACGCCCTTCACCGCCCGGCTGGCGCCGTAGTAGTAGGCCATCTCCTCGGAGAAGGTCATGAAACCGTGCCGGCGCACGTCGGCGAAGAGCACCGTCAGCAGCAGCACCCCGGCCGCGCCGCCGATGCCGTACAGCGCACCGGCCCAGCCGTTCTCGTAGCCGAACCCGACGGCGCCCAGGCTGGAGCCGGTGCCCACGAGGGTCGCCAGGGTGGTGCCGAGCAGCAGCGGGGTGCCCAGGCTCCGCCCGGCGAGCAGGAAGTCCTCCCCGCTGCGCGCCCGGCGGGCCACCCACACGCCCAGGCCGAGCATGGCCGCCAGGACCGCGAGCAGGACGGGAAGGTAGACCGGAGAGGAGAGATCGTCCGCCATGGGCAGCCATGGTCACGCCGGACCCCGGAAGATGGGACCCCCGGGAGGAAACGTGCTGCAGTGCACAAACCCGTAGTGCAACGGGACCGCGGGGAAGGGGAGGGCGGAGCCGCAGGGAGGTTCCCCGCGGTGCGGGTCCACGTGGGGCGGCTCGGCGGGTTCCCCGCTGACGGACCCTGCCCGTCTGCCAGGCCACCGGGGCGTGGGGGAGGGCAGCGACGACGAAGGAGGGCGGCCCTACCTGCGACGTTGCCGGCTACCGGGTGGGTGCGTGTCCGGGTGTTCGGCGGCGACGGCAGAAGCGGGACGGTTCCCCGGCCCTGCTTGCCGAGTGGCGGGTTCCTCGCGGTGTGGGTGGGCGGGGCGGCTCGGCCGGTACCCCACTGACGGGCCCCGGCCGGGCGGCGGGGCCCCGGGGTGCAAGGTGGTTGGCGGCGACGACGAAGGGCACCGGCCCTACCTGCGGGTCGGTCGGCCGCCGGGCGTGTGCGTGGTCACCGCGATGGGCAGCGACGGCCAGAGCCGGGCGGTTCCCATGGCCTGGTTGCCGTCCGCCGGGCTGCTCGCGGTGCGGGTGGGCGGCGGCTCGGCCGGTACCCCGCTGACGGACCCCGGCCGGGCGCCGGGCCGCCGGGGCGCCCTCCTCGCGATGATCTCGACGAAAGTGCTGTCATTCCGGCGGTTTTGGCAGCACTCTCGTCGAGATCATCGCGCGAGTGGCGAGGCGGTGGGCGCCCTTGTTGATCTCGGGGAAGTCGGGGTTGAAACGGACATCTTAAGAACGGGTTCCCCGAGATCATCGCGGAGGGGGCCGAGCGGGGGGCGCATACCGGGCATACCGGGCGCGGCGGGGAGGGGCGGCGATCCCGCGTGGCGAAAGGGACGCTTCTCGAGTGATGGGGCGGCGGATCTGCCGCGCGGGATGGCCCCGGGCCGCCTGTGGCGTCCGGAAGGCGGGTTCTGGCCGAGCCGCTACCCGCCGAGTGTCCGGTTCGCCGGGTTCCCGGGGTGCCGAGGCCCCTCCTGCGCCCTGTTCGACGCCCGGGGCGGCGGCGCGGGCGGCGGGGGTGCGCGGTCATCGCGATTCCAGAACACGTTCTGCCTCTAGGAAGGCCCCAAACGGCACCCTGTAGCCGTTTACCGCCCCTATCGTCACCGCGTGTAGTCGATATCGGCCAGGAGTGACCCTCGGGCGCCCGGCGGGGGTGCCCAGGTGCCCCTGGGCTCGCTCTGGCGCGCGAGGCGAACACCCCAGACGGGCGCGAACCGGGCATTTCGTTTCCAGAACGTGTTCTGGAATCGTCGACTTCGTACGCCCGGAGCCCGCGCGGGCATCGCTGAGCGCGCTTCGCGGTCCCCTCACCCCTTAACGCGGAGTGTTCGCCCAGGTCATGGCGTTGCCAGGTTCAGGGCGGGCCCAGCGGAGGCGGTTCCGGGCGTCGGAGAGCGCGAACCCTGGTCCCTGCGTCTCACCATGCGGGAGATTCTCCGCCGAGGGGTGCACGTTGGTTGAGACGGAGCCCGGATCCCGGCCGCCGGGCGTATCCGGGCGCCCCCTCCCGCCCGGAGGGGCGGGGCACAGGCCCGGCAGACGCCGGGAACACGAAAAGGCCTCGCCTTCCCGGCCGCGCCGCCCACCTCCACCGCGAGGGGCCGGACGGACCCGCCCCTCGCCGGTACCGTCAGGTGGCCCGAGGGCAGCGAGGGTGGTGCTTCCACCACGCGATCACCCTTCGGATGGTTCGTTCACCGCGCTCGATCGGCCGGGTCGCCTCCGCCCAGGGCACCCGGACCCGGCCCCACCCGCGCCGCCCCTGTCCCCGCCTCGCGCCCCGACGGCCCGCCGCCCAGCCGGAGCCCACGAGCGGGGAACCAGCCGAGCCGCCCACCCCCCGCACCGCGAGGAACCCGCCGCCCGGCAAGCAGGCCCCGGGAACCGCCCAGCTCACTCCGTCGCCGCCGTTTCCCCTGCACCCCGCTGACCTGCCGGACGGCTGAGGCCCGGAGTGGGGGACCAGCTTCGCCGTCGCCGCCCAACACCCCGACCACACACACGCCGCGCGGCCGACCGACCCGCAGGTAGGGCCGCCGACCTTCCTCGTCGCCGCCGTCCACCTCGCACCCCCACGGCCCGCCGCCCGGCTAGAGCCCACGAGCGGGGTACCGGCTGGTCCCGTCGTTGCTGCCGTCCACCCCGCACCCCGGTGGCCTGGCGGACGGCCAAGGCCCGTCAGCGGGGAACCAGCCGAGCCGCCCACCCCCCGCACCGCGAGGAACCCGCCGCCCGGCAAGCAGGGCCGGGGAACCACCCCCTCGCGCCCTCGCCGCCCTTCGCCGCGACCGCTGACACGCCGCGCGACCGCCGACCCCGCCACGCAGGTGGCGACTCCCCAGGTAAGGGCACCCCCTCCCCTCCCCCGGCAGGGGCACCGCCTCTCCGGTATCGGGCTCAGGTTCGGCCGTCGCTCCATGCTCTCCAGAGTTCGGCGTAGCGGCCGCCGCGGGCGACCAGGTCCTCGTGGGGCCCCGACTCCACGATGCGGCCCGCCTCCATCACCACCACGCGGTCCGCCTCCACCGCCTGGGGCAGGCGGTGAGCCACCACCAGGGCGGTCCGCCCCTCGGTCGCCGCCAGGGCCGCGCGCTCCAGGTTCCGGGCTCCCGCGCTTCCCGCCTCGGCGCTCGCCTCGTCCAGCACGGCCACCGGCGGGTCGGCCAGCACCAGCCGGGCCAGCGCCAGCAGCTGGGCCCGGTCGGCGGTGAGCCGCATCCCGTTCTCCCCCACCGCGGTGGCGATCCCGTCCGGCAGCCCGAGCGCCCACGCCCGCGCGCCGACGGCCTCCAGCGCCTCCAGCACCCGGTCGTCCCCGGCCCCCGGGTCGGCGATGCGCACGTTGTCGGCGAGGGTCCCGGAGAACACGTGCGCCTCCTGGCTGACCAGCACCACGTGGCGGCGCAGCACGTCGCGGGGCACCCGGTCCACCGGGGCGCCGCCGACCAGCACGCCGCCGCCGGCCAGGGCGATCCCCCCGGCCACCGCGCGGGCCAGGGTGGTCTTGCCCGCGCCGCTGGCGCCGACCACCGCCACCCGCTCGCCCGGGGCGACCTCCAGGTCCACCCCGTCGAGCACGGTGGGCCCGCCCTCGTACCGGTGCACCGCGCCGCGCACCTCCACCCCGGCGTGCGCGGGCCGGGCGGGCTCGTCGGGCTCGGGCGGCTCGGGCAGGTCGAGCACCCCGGCGATGCGGGCCAGCGACGCCCCCGCCGACTGCACGTCGTCGAAGGAGGTCAGCAGCGCCCCGAACGGGTCGAACAGCCGGTGGAACAGCAGCGCCGCCGCGGTGGCCGCGCCGACCGTGGCCGCGTCGGCGGCCACCAGCCAGAAGCCGACCGACAGCACCGCCGCCAGCCCGACGAACTCGGCCGCGTTCATCCCCCCGATGAACCGGGTGAACAGCCGGAACACCCCCACCTCGGTGTCCCGGGCCGCGGCGGAGCGCTCGGCGATGAGGGCGGTGCGCCGCTCGCGCAGCCGGTAGGCGTCCACGGTGGCCGCCCCCTGCAGGGTGCCGACCAGCGCCTGGGCCCGGTCGCCGAGCTGCGCGCGCTGGCGGGCGTACATCGGCGCGGACTTCGGCAGGTACCAGCGCAGGGCCAGGGCCTGCACCGGCAGGGCGCACGCCCCCGCCAGCCCCAGCCGCCAGTCCAGGGCGGTCATCCCGCTCAGCGCCATCACCACCAGCACCAGCGAGGTGAGCACCATCGGGGCGCGCTCGCGCACCACCTGCGAGGTCTCGGCCACGTCGTCGCCGACCCGGGAGAGCAGGTCGCCGGGGGCCAGCCGGGAGAGCTCCTCCTCGGGCAGCCGCATCGCCCTGCGCATCACGGCCTCGCGCAGCCGGGCCAGGACCGTCTCACCGGTCCGCGCGAGCAGCACCGATTCGAGCGCCGACAGCACGCCCCCGGCCAGCGCCGCGCCCGCGATGACGGCGGCCGGGACCAGGACGCCGCGCGGCCCGGCGCCTTCGGTGACCGCGTCGACCAGCAGCCCCAGCGCCCACGGGCCGGCGAGCACGCAGGCGTTGGCGGCGACGCTGGCGGCGACGGCCGCCGCGCCGACCCGCCCCGCCGCACGCACCTGCCGGGCGACCACGGCCAGGGTCCGGCGGCCGGAGGCCACCGGGAGCGTTCTGTACGTCACCGCAGCACCGCCTCGGCGTACCGGGGGTCGCTCGCCGCGAGCCCCGCGTGGGTGCCCTCCGCGACGACCCGTCCCTCCGCCACCGCGACCACCCGGTCGGCGCGGGCCAGCAGCGCCGGGCTGGAGCAGACCGCCACCGTGGAGCGGGGGGCGCCGCCGTGGCGCAGCTCCCGCAGCCCGGCGGCGACCGCCTCCTCGGTCACCGCGTCCACCGCGGTGGTCGGATCGTTCAGCACCAGCACCGGCGGGTCGGCCGCCAGCGCCCGGGCCAGGGCCACCCGCTGGCGCTGCCCGCCGGACAGGGTGGTGCCCCGGTCGGTCACCGCGGCCTGAAGGCCGCCGGGGACGGTGCGCACCACCTCGTCGGCGGCGGCCGCGCGCAGCGCGGGCCACGGGTCGGCGCCGGGGTCGGCGCCGGTGAGCACGTTGCCGGCCAGGGTGCCCTCGAAAAGGTCCGGCTCGTGCGGCTCCACCAGCACCCGGGCGCGCACCTCCTCGGGCCCCAGCGCCTCCGCCGGGACCCCGCCGACCAGGTAGGCGCCGCCGTGGGCGGAGGCGGGCACCCGCGCGGCCAGCACGTCGGCCAGGGCCCAGGCGTCGGCCGGGTCGTAGCAGACCACCCCGACGTACTCCCCCGGCCCCACCCGCAGGTCCAGGCCGGCCAGGGGGCCGCCCACGCCCTTCAGCTCGACGGGTGCGGTGCCGCGCCCGCCGTGCTCCCCGCACCGTTCGGCCGCCCCGGGCTCGCCCGCGTCCAGCCGGAAGGGGGCGTGCAGCACCTTCTCCAGCCGCCGCGCGGAGGCCCGGGACCCGGCCAGTTCCATGGCGGCGTAGCCCACCTCGCGCACCGGCTCGGTGAGGAACTGGGCCAGGCCCACCACGGTGACCAGCTCGCCGACGCTGATCCGGCCCTGCAGCGCGAACACCCCGGCTCCGACGGCCACCGCGGCCAGCAGCAGCCCCCCGGCCAGCCCGGTGGCGCCCTGGTACAGCCCCCGGGGCACCGCGGCCCGGAGCGCGCCGCGCAGCGCACCGGCGCTGGCGTCGGCGTAGCGCCGGGCCGCCTGCTCCTCGGCCCCGGCGCCGCGCAGCGCGGGCAGGCCGCGCACGAGGTCCGCGGCGAGCCCGGAGGCGCGGGCCAGGGCCTCCTGCTGGGCGGCGGTGCGCCGGGTCAGCACGGGGCCGATCAGCTGCACGATGGCGACCAGCACGGGCACGCCCACCAGCACGCCGCCGCCCAGCACCGGGTCGATCCGCAGCAGCACCACCGCCGCCACGGCCAGCCCGACCACCGACCCGATGACGCCGGTGAGGGGGTGCAGCGCCTCGGCGGTGCGGTCGGCGTCGGTGGTGGCGACGGTGAGCAGCTCACCCGCGCCCAGACCGGTGGCGGGGGCGCGGGGGTCCAGGGCGCGGTCGGCGGCCTCCACGCGGAGCCGGTGCGCCTCGGTCTCCGCGGCGCGCGTGACGGAGCGCGCGCCGAACCGCCACGACAGGGTGAGCGTCGCGAACAGGGCGGCCAGCCCGGCCACCGAGGCCGCGAGCGCGACGGGGTCGCCGGTGGCGACCGCCCGGTCGATGACCAGCCCGATGGCGACCGGCACCAGCGTCTCGCACACCTGGTACAGCGTGTGGCCCAGCGCGCCCACCGCCATGGCGCGGCGGTTCCGCCGCACGGCACGCCTCAGGGGCGATTCGGACATGTCCCTCCCCGGTCGACCAAACCCGGTTAGGTTATCCTCACCGCCCCGGTGCAGCCCACCGGTTTTCGGCCCGGCGCGGGGCCGTCCCCGTCCGCCGCCCCGTCCGGAGCGGCCCGGCGGCGCCGGGCGAGAAAAAATCTTCCGTGCTGGAATTCGCCCGGACGCACCCCCGCACCACAGCGGACCTCCCCTTTCTCGCTGCAGGGACCCCGTACGCATCGACGGAATTCGATGCCTTCGGCGCACCCGCGGCGCTCCCCGCCCACCCCTTCCCACCTGCCCCCTGACCAGGAATTCCTTCGCTCCGCCATTCTTGATCATGCCCCGACCAGCGGATACGGCGAACGCGATAACCAACATGCACCAGACCGCCATAATCCGTTACCATCACCCCACTCCAGCCAAATCATCATGTTCGTCACCAAAAGACGAAAAAGAGAAAACGCCGCCGGGGACTCGGGAAGGCGAGGGCGTGACGACGGGGCGAGAACAGCGGTCGGGGCAGTCGGAACCGGACGAGGTCGTGGAGAACGTGGCCCGCGTCCACCAGGAACTGGAGGAGAGAAGAGAGCGCGAGGGGGCGCTCAACGGCCTGATCGACACGGTCCGGGAGCTGGCCGAGCAGCAGTCCCGGACGGACCTGGAGCGGATGCTCACCCGGCGCGTGCGCCTGCTGCTGGGCCTGGACGCAGCCTTCATCGGGGTACAGGCGGCCGACGGCTCCCGGGTGGTGCGCGCACCCGACGGCCACGTGTCCACCATGCTCAACATGGGCATGGCCACCCCCGCCGGGGTGGGCCTGGGCAGTTGGGCACTGCAGGCCAACGCACCCGCCTGGACCGCCGACTACCTGGCCGACGACCGCTTCGAGCACGACGAGGTCATCGACGACGTGATGCTCTCCGAAGGGCTCCGCGGCCTGATCGCGGTCCCCCTGGCCCGCGATCCCGCCTCCTCGACCACCCTGTACGCCGGCGCGCGCAGCGCCCGCTCCTTCACGCCCGAGGAGGTCTCCCTGGCCAGCACCCTCGGCCAGGTCGCCGGGGCCCTGCTGCGCCGCTCCGCCGCCCTGGATGAGGCCGAGGCCGCCCGCGGGGAGCTGCAGCGGCGGCTGGAGCGCGCCGAGGCGCGCGCCCGCGAGGGGCTCCCCCCGCTGCTCGACCGGCTGCTGTCGTCCGTGCTCGGCGGCGCCGAGCTGTCCGCGCTCGCCGCCGAGATCGCCGAGCGCTTGGCGGCCGCGGTGTGCGTGCGCTCCGCCGACGGCCGCGAGCTGGCCCGGGCCGGTACCCCGGACCGCGGCTGGCCCGACCCCGAGGACGTCCGCCGCGCCGCCCCGTGGACCCGCCCCACCGGCGGCCCCGTCGCGGTGGACCGGCGCACCTGGGCGGCGCCGATCCGCGCCGGGGCGGACGACTTCGGGCTGCTGCTGGCCGTCTTCGAGGAGCCGGGCGCCGCCGACGCGGCCGAGCGCGTGCGCGCCGCCGCCACGGCGCTGTCGGTGACCGCCCTGCTCCGGGTGCACGGACCGATCTCCGAGGCGCAGATCCGCGATGAGCTGCTCAGCCAGCTCCTGACCGAGTCCACGGCCACCGACCCGCAGGCGGCGCGCAGGCGCGAGCAGCGCGCCCGCCACCTGGGGATCGAACTGGCCGAGCCGCACGTGGCCGTCGCCGCCGAGTGCGGGCCGGGAGAGCCGTCCGCCTCCGTGCTGTCCTGGGCCGACGCCTACGCGCGCCGCCGCGGCGGGCTGCGCACCGTGCAGGGGGAGCGGCTGGCCCTGCTGCTTCCCGGCGGTGATCCGGGGGCCGCGGCGGCCGAGGTCGCCGCCGAGCTGCGCCGGGTGTGCGGCCGCCCGGTCAGCGCGGGCGGCGCGGGCCCGGCCTCGGGCATCGAGCAGGCGCGCCGGGCGCACGAGGAGGCGCTGCGCACCCTGGAGGCGCTCGGCGCCCTGGGCCGGGAGGGGGCCGCGGCATGCGCGCGCGACCTCGGCTTCTTCGGCGCCCTGCTGTCCGACCGGCGGGGCGTGGGCGAGTTCGTCGACGCGGAGCTGGGGCCGCTGCTGGCCTACGACCGCCAGCACTGTACCGAGCTGGCCGGGACCCTGGAGGCCTACCTGGCCACCGGGGGCAGCCCCACGCACGCCGCCCGGCGCCTGCACGTGCACCCCAACACCGTCTCGCGCCGCCTGGAGCGCATCGGCGACCTGCTCGGCCCCGACTGGCAGGACCCGGAGCGGGCGATGGAGCTGCACCTGGCCCTGCGCCTCACCCGGCTGCGCGAGCTGGTCAGCGCCGACACCCCCGGCTGAGGCGGGGCCGACGGCTCAGGCGGGCACCCGCCGGGCGGCGTCGGCCCCGGCGAGCGCCTGCACCGCGTGCGCGGCGCAGACCAGGGTGGCGTGGCGGTGCCAGCCGGTGAACGATCGGCCGGAGAAGTCGCGCACACCCAGCCGCTCGGCCCGCTCCTCCTCCCTCTCCGCGAGGGACGCCAGCAGGCGCAGCCGGACCGCCTCGCGCACCCGGGCGGCGGGCGCGCCTCCCGGCAGGTCGGCCGTCCACAGCTCGTCGGGGCGGCCGCCGCGGGCACCGCCGACCGCGACCAGCAGGACGCTGCGCGCCCCCTGGGCGCCGGGGACCGGGGGCAGGCGCACCCGCGCCGCCGCGACCCCTCCCTCCCCGCGGCCGCGCACGAGCCGGTGCGCGGGCTGTGCGCGCGCGGGGCCCGCGGCCAGCGGCTCCAACGGGGTGAGCGGGTCGATCCGCACGACCGACGGGATCCCCGCCGCCTGCAGGCGGCCCGCGAGAGCCGCCCCGTCGCCGCCGCGCCCGTCGGCGACCACCGGGCGCGCCGGGCCCCGGCGGCCGGACACCGTCCGCGCGGCGGCGACCGCGCACGCGGCGGAGGACTCCGCCGCCAGGCCGTCGGGCACCTGCGCCCGTCGCCGCCGCCCCCCGTCGCCCAGCCAGGCGGCCGACAACTGCATGCGGAAGTGCACCGGGACCGCCGCGCCCTCGTCGGCGCTCCATACCCCCACCGCGCGCTGGGCGTTGACCACCGCACCGGTCTCCGGCAGCACGTGCCGCTCCACACCCGCGAAGCTGCGGCCGGACCGGGGGACGACCAGCGGGCGCAGCACCCAGGCGCGGGGCGGCAGCCGCTCTGCCAGCCAGCGGGTGAGGGCCCGGCGCACCGGGCTCCAGTGCCAGGGCGAGTTGGCCACGAAGTGCTGCAGGCTCTGGTCGGCGCCGGGCCCCAGCCCGGCCGCCAGGTTGGTGATCGACTTGCGGCCGTCCACCGAGAGCAGGCCCCGCAGGTAGGCCAGGGCGGTGCGGCGCTGGTCGACGCGCGGCAGCGACGCGAAAAGCGACGCGGCCGCCTCGGCGAGCACCGGCTCGGGGACGTCGGTCGGGGGCGCGCTCAAGATCGCGGTCGGGACGCTCACGGGGGCACTCCTCGCTCTGCTCGGCCGGGCCCGGCCCGGCGGTGCGGGTCCCCCACAGACTGCGCGGCGGCCGCCCGCCGGGACGAGGTGCGGGCGCCACCCGGTCGGCGGGCCCGGCGCTGGCGGCGGCACCCCGGGGCGCCGGAGGCGGCCCGGGGCGGTGGGGCCGGGCCACCGCCGCGGGTGCGCGCCGTGGTGGCCCGGCCCTCTCGCCCCCGGTCAGCGGGCCGCCCCGGAGGCCCCCTCCATCCGCTCCGCCAGGGCCTCCAGCGCCCGCTCCCAGCGCCGGGCCCGGCTCCGGGTGTACCGCTCCTCCAGGTCGCCGAGGGCCGCGTCGGCGTCCTCGCCCCCGGCCAGGCGCGCCAGCTCCGCCCGGGCCTGCACGTGCGTGCCGAGCAAAGTGTCCCCGCTGACCCGCCCGCCGCGCGCGGCGGCGACGAACGCGCCGGGGGCCATCGCGGTGACCGTGCGCCATCCGACGACGGCCGACACGTAGTGGTCCGCCGACACCCCGGCGTCCGGGGAGGGGCGGCAGTACCACATCAGCCTCGGCGGGGCGGCGCCCCTGGCGGTGAGCTCGGCCCACTCCCGGCCGCTGAGCCGCTCCTCGTGGGCGCGGAAGGCGAGCCGGGCCACGGCCACGCCCAGGGAGGAGCCCGCGGAGCGGCCCGGGGCCCCGGGCATCCCGGCCGCCGCCCGGTCGAGGTGGGCCAGGCACAGCGAGACGAGCGCGCGCAGGTCCCCGGGCGCGTGCCCGGCCTCCAGGGCCTCGCCCATCCCGGCCGCGCATGCCGTAAGCACCCGCCCGTGCCGTTCGGGGGAGTACACGCCGACGGCGTGCGCCCCGATGCCGCGGGCCAGGCACCCCCGCAGCACCTCCGGGGCCCGTCCCGTGCCGGGAAGCGCGACCAGCAGGTTCGGCCGGTCCACCGCCCGGTACACGGCCCGCGCCTCGGCGAGCGCGGTGGCGGGGTCGTCGACGAGCGCCGGGGGCAGCGCCAGCGAGACCAGGCCGTCGGCGCCGCCGGTGCGCTCGTGCACCTCCATCAGGTCGTCGCAGGCCGTCCGGGCGTCCCGGACCAGCACGGCGCGCATCGCGGTGGGCAGGGGGACGTGCCGGACCGCGAGGTCGTCCACCTGGTCGCGGTAGGCGTCGCCGCTGCGCAGGTCCTCCACCATGTCGGCGGCGTCGAGCACCGCCCCGCGCAGGCCGGTGCGGGCCGCGCGGCGCAGGTCGCCCCGGACCAGGTGCTCCCGGGTCAGGCCCTCGACCCACGGGGAGACCCCCTCGGCCGTGAGGAGGCGGACCAGTTCCCGCCCGCCTTCCGCCTCGAACCAGCGGTCGTCCTCGGGCACCGCTTCCTCCCATCAGCGCTCGTGCGACGAGACGGGCAGCCTAGCGCCGCCCGCCCGGGCCGCGCACGAGTCGTCCGCCCTGTGTCAGATCCGGCGCACCTGACAAATCCGAGGCGACATGACGCCGAATGCCGGTCCGATTGCCGCACCGCGGCCCCTCGTGAAGAATCCACCATCGGAACGGCCCATTCGCCACCTGAAATCCCACCTCGCAGCGGCAGCGCCGCAGCCCGAGAAGAAAACGGGGGCCCGCACCGGAGCGTCCGACGGGGGAATTCCTCGGAACCGCCGACCGGGTCCGCACATTCGCACTCCCCACCGCATCCCCACTATTCCTTGAACGCCTTCCTGCGACGAGGTGAACGAAAAAGTGCTGAGCCGGATCCGAACGCTCGACGCCCTCCAGCAGCCCGACTGGGGCGATGCCGAGGCCCTCGACCGCGCATGCGCCGAACTGTCCGCGCTGCCCCCGCTGGTACGCCGCGGCGACGTGCTGCGCCTGCGCACCCTGCTCGCCGGCGCCGCCGCCGGGACCGCCCTGGTCCTGCAGGCCGGGGACTGCGCCGAGGACCCCGCCGACTGCTACACCGGCGGCGCCCTGCGCAAGGCCGGACTCGTCGACATGCTCGGCGGGATCATGCAGATGAACACCCACCTGCCGGTGGTGCGGGCCGGGCGGATCGCCGGGCAGTTCGCCAAGCCCCGCTCCCGCCCCACCGAGACCGTCGGCGGCCGGGAGCTGCCGGTCTACCGCGGCCACATCGTCAACGCCCCCGAGCCCGACCCCGCCCTGCGCCGTGCCGACCCGCAGCGGCTGGTCGCGGGCTACCAGGCCGCCCGCCAGGCGATGCGGGACCTGGGCTGGGCGCCCGACACCGCCCCGCACCCGGTGCCCCAGCCCTGGACCAGCCACGAGGCGCTGGTCCTGGACTACGAGCTGCCCCAGGTCCGCGACGACGGGGACGGCGCGCTGCTGGCCTCCACCCACTGGCCCTGGATCGGCGAGCGCACCCGCGGCCTGGACCACGCGCACGTGGACCTGCTCTCCCGCGTGGTCAACCCCGTCGCCTGCAAGGTCGGCCCGAACGCCACCGAGGAGGAGGTCGCCGGCCTGTGCGGGCGGCTGGACCCGGGGCGCGCCCCGGGCCGCCTCACCCTCATCGCGCGCATGGGGGCCGACGCGGTCGCCGAGCGGCTGCCGCGCCTGGTGGCCGCCGCCCGCGCGGCCGGGCACCCGGTCGTGTGGCTCTGCGACCCGATGCACGGCAACACCGTCACCACCGGCGACGGGTACAAGACGCGCGTGCTCGACCGGATCGTCCGGGAGGTCGAGGGGTTCGTCGCCGCGGTGCGGGAGGGCGGCGGCGTACCCGGGGGCCTGCACCTGGAGACCACCCCGGACGAGGTCACCGAGTGCGCCGACGGTGCGGACCGGATGGACACCGTCAGCACCAAGTACACGAGCCTGTGCGACCCGCGCCTCAACCCCCGCCAGGCCCTGCGGGTCGTCGACGCCTGGAAGTCCTGAGAGGAGGGCCCCCATGCCCGGGATCCCGGAGATCGTCCCCTACCCCCTGCCCGCCGCCGACGACCTGCCCGCCAACACCGCCCGGTGGGCCGTCGACCCCGGCCGGGCCGTGCTCCTGGTGCACGACATGCAGGAGTTCTTCCTGCGCCCACTGCCCGAGGCGGTGCGCACGCCCCTGGTCAAGGCGGCCGCCGGGCTGCGCGACGCCGCCGTGGCGGCCGGGGCTCCGGTGGCCTACACCGCCCAGCCCGGCGGCATGAGCGAGGCCCAGCGCGGCCTGCTGCGCGACTTCTGGGGCCCGGGCATGCGGGTGGCCCCCGAGGACCGCGAGGTGGTCCCCCAGGTCGCCCCCGCCGAGGGCGACTGGATGCTGACCAAGTGGCGCTACAGCGCCTTCCACGCCACCGACCTGGCGGCGCTGATGCGCCGGAGCGGCCGCGACCAGCTCGTGCTGTGCGGCGTCTACGCCCACGTGGGCGTGCTCGCCACCGCCATCGACTCCTTTACCAACGACATCGAGACCTTCCTGGTCGGCGACGCCGTCGCCGACTTCTCCGCCGAGCACCACCGCATGGCCCTGCGTTACGCGGCCGACCGCTGCGCGGTGGTGCTCACCGCCCAGGACGCCGTCCGGGCGCTGGCGCGCTGACCCCACGAGCACTCCAGGGAGCGCACATGCACACCGACCTTTTCGACCGCGTCCTGTCCGGAGAAGGCCTGCCCGAGGGCGTCGCCCTGGTGCACCGCCCCGAGGCCGGCGGCGAGGACCTGCTGGAAGTCCTCGCCGGGGACGTGACCCGCCACGAGCGCCTGGCCGACCTTCCCCTTCCCGGCGGCCCGCAGGAGCCCGGCGGGCCCGACGGGGAGCGGCACGAGCTGTTCGCCCTGCTGCCCTACCGGCAGATCGCCGAGCGCGGCTTCGACGCCCCCGACGACGGCACCCCGCTGACCGCGATCAGCGTGCGCGAGCAGCAGCGGGTCCCGATGGCACGGGCCCTGCGGCGGCTGCCCGACGGCCCCATCGCGGTGCGCGAGGCGGGCTTCGACATCGGCGACGACGCCTACGCCGAGGCGGTGCGCCGTCTGATCGGTGAGGAGATCGCGGGCGGCGAGGGCGCCAACTTCGTCCTCAAGCGCACCTACCTCGCCGACATCACCGACTACACGCCCGCCGCCGCGCTGGCCCTGTTCGCCCGGCTGCTGCGCGGGGAGTCCGGGGCCTACTGGACCTTCCTGGCCCGTGTCCCCGGGCGCACGCTCATCGGCGCCTCCCCCGAGCGGCACATCAGCCTCCGGGACGGCCGCGCGGTGATGAACCCCATCAGCGGCACCTACCGCTACCCGGAGCAGGGGCCGGACGTGGCCTCCCTGCTGCACTTCCTCCAGGACGCCAAGGAGACCGACGAGCTGTACATGGTCCTGGACGAGGAACTGAAGATGATGGCGCGCGTGTGCACCTCGGGCGGGCGCGTGGTCGGCCCCTTCCTCAAGGAGATGGCGCGCCTGGCCCACACCGAGTACTACATCGAGGGCCGCAGCACCCGCGACCCCCGCGACATCCTGCGGGAGACGCTGTACGCCCCCACCGTCACCGGCAGCCCGCTGGAGAGCGCCTGCCGCGTCATCCGGCGCTACGAGCCCGAGGGGCGGGGCTACTACAGCGGAGCCGCCGCCCTGATCGGCCGCGGCGCCGACGGGCGGCGCTCCCTGGACTCGGCGATCCTCATCCGCACGGCCGACATCGACGACTCCGGCCGGGTGCGCATCGGCACCGGCGCGACCATCGTGCGCCACTCCGACCCCGCCTCGGAGGTGGAGGAGACCCGCGCCAAGGCCGCCGGGCTGTGCGCGGCCCTGACCGCCGGGCCCGAGCGCCCGCTGGCGGCCGACGGCCGCGTCCGCGCGGCCCTGGAGGGCCGCAACGCCCACATCGCCGACTACTGGCTGGGCGAGCGCGGCTCGGCCGGGCCCGTCCCGGCACTGCGCGGGCGCAAGGCGCTGGTCGTCGACGCCGAGGACACCTTCACCGCGATGATCGCCGACCAGCTCTCCTCGCTGGGCCTGCAGGTGGAGGTAGGCCGCTTCGACGCGGCCGACTCCGAGCTCGTCCACCTCGGCCGGGACCTGGTGGTGATGGGCCCCGGGCCGGGCGACCCGCTGCGCACCGGCGATCCCAAGATCGCCCGGCTGCGGTCGCTGACGGCCGCCCTGCTGGAGCACGGGCGGCCCTTCCTCGCGGTGTGCCTGAGCCACCAGGTCCTGTGCGGCCTGGGCGGGCTCCCGGTGGTCCGGCGCGAGGCGCCCAACCAGGGCGTGCAGAAGAAGATCGACCTGTTCGGCGTCCCGGAGCGGGTCGGGTTCTACAACGCCTTCTCCGCGCGCAGCGGCCGGGACCGGGCCGAGTTCCCCGGGGCCGGCGCGGTCGAGGTCTGCCGCGACCCCGGCACCGGGGAGGTCCACGCCCTGCAGGGGCCGTTCTTCTCCTCGGCCCAGTTCCACGCCGAGTCCGTGCTGACCGAGAACGGCCCGGCGATCCTGAGCCGCCTGATCACCCGCGTCCTGGAGCACTGACCCGGCCCGCGCCCCCGGGGTGCGGGCTCGTACGGGCCCACACCCCGGACTCCTCCAGCAGGGCCCAGCGCAGCGGCGCGGGGAGCACGTAGCTGAAGCGCCCTCCGGGCGCCATGCCGCTGGGGCTGAGCATGTTCTCGTCGACCAGCGCCTCCAGCACGTCCTCGGCCTCGACCTCTTCCCGGCCCAGGGCGGCCGCGGCGTCCCGCACCGACAGGGGCCCACCGCCGAGCCGGGCCAGCCCGGCGGCGTCCGCGCGCAGCGGCCCGGGCAGGCGCCGCACGGCCGCGCGCAGCTCGCCGCGCACGTCGACGCCGCCCGCCGCCAGCTCGGCCAGCGGCCCACGGGCCATCCGCCGCAGCAGCAGGGCCGGGCCCCAGTGCTCCTTGGCGGCCAGCCGCACCGCGGCGGCGCGCACCGCCAGCGGCAGGTGCCCGCAGGCCGCCGCCAGCTCCGCGGCGTCCCCGGCGTCGCCGGCGTCGCCGTCCGTTCGGGCCGCGCCCGCCGTCCCGCGCAACAGCTCCGCCGCCTCCTCCGGTTCGAACGGCCCCAGGTGCAGCAGCCGCGCCCCGGGCAGCGCGGTGCGGCGGGACCGGGTGGTGACCATGGTGTGGGCCCCCGGGCCGGCGGGCAGCAGCTCGGCCGCGGGCCCCGGCGCGACCGCGTCGTCCAGGACCACCAGCAGCCGCCGCCCGGCGCACAGCCGGCGGTAGCGGGCGAGCCGCCCCGCGGTGTCCCCGGGTACCGGCTCCCCTCCGGACAGGCACCCCAGCAGGTCGGCCAGGACCTCGCCGAGGGGGCGGGGCCGCCCCTGCGGCCCGGTCAGGCGGGCGAAGGCGGTCCCGTCGGGGAAGCGGTCCCGCAGTGCGTGCGCGGCCCGGACGGCCAGCGCCGTCTTGCCGGTCCCGGCCCCGCCCGCGACGACGACCGGGGCGGGGCCCCCGGGGGCGCCGCCCGGTCCCAGCCAGGCGGCCAGGTCGGCCAGGTGCCGCACCCTCCCGGTGAAGTCGGCCAGGTCGGCAGGGAGGGCCGGGGCGGGCTCGACCGGTGCGGGCGCCGGAGGCGGGCCGGGCTCGCCCCGCAGGATCGTCTGGAAGGCGCCGTCCAGCACGGAGCTGGGGTCCACCCCGAGCTCGTCGGCGATCAGCGCCCGCCCGGCGCGGTAGACCTCCAGCGCGTCGGCCTGGCGCCCGCACCGGTAGAGCGCGGTCATGAGCTGGGCGCGCAGCCGCTCGCGCAGCGGGTGCTCCTCCACCAGCGGAGCGAGCTCCTCGGCGGTCCGCCGGTGGCGGCCCAGCGCCAGGTCGGCCTCGGCCCGGTCCTCCACCGCGGCCAGGTGGGCCCCGGCCAGCCGCGGCGCCTCGGCCTCGGCGAGCGGCCCCGCGGCCCCGTCCAGCGGGCGCCCGGTCCACTGTTCCAGCGCCGCCGACAGGTGGGCCGAGGCCTCGCGGTGGTACCCGCCCTCCAGGGCGGTGCGCCCCAGGGCCGCCAGCCGGGCGAAGTCCCGCAGGTCGACGGCGGCGTCGGGGACCCGGAGGGCGTAGCCGCCCGCCCGGCGCTCCAGGTGCGCGCCGGGTCCGAGGATCTTGCGCAGCCGGGAGACGTAGGTGTGGATCTGCGCGGGCATCGTGGCCGGAGGGCATGGGCCCCACAGGGACCGGCTCAGCCGGTCCACGGACACGGGGGCGCCGTCGGCCAGGAGGAGCGCGGCGAGCGCCGCCGACGGTTTGGCGCCGCCGAGCGGAACGCTCTTCCCGTCCCGGAGGACTTGCACGGGTCCCAGGATGCGTATCTGCATGCCGCCAACTGTGTGCTCCGGTCCGCCGCCCCGCCCAGATGCGCGCCGCACACCGTGGCCCGGCCCGACGGTTGCCGCGCGCCCCGTCCCGGCCGCCCCGCGCGCGCCGGGGTGCCGTCCGGGTGTGCCGGGGCCACCGCCCCACGGCCCCGCATGGTCGTCCGGCCCCCGGTATAGGGGCGCTATGGGGCGCGGCCCTCCCGGTATAGCGCCGCCGCCGATAGTTGCCGTGGACGGCCGACCTGCGGCCGTGCCCCGTGGAGAGGAGCCCCCGTGTCCGACGCGACCGATGCCTTCGCCCGCGACGCCGAGCTGCGCCGCCGCAACCGCGCGACCGTCGAGAGCTACCTGGAGGAGACCAAGGGCGAGGCCCGGCTGAACCGGCACCGCCTGTTCGCCGAGGACGCCAGCGCCGGCCTGTGGACCTCCGACACCGGCGAGCCGATCATGGTCCACGGCAAGGACCGGCTCGCCTCGCACGCCGAATGGTCGCTCAAGTGCTTCCCCGACTGGCACTGGTTCAACATCGAGCTCTACGAGACGCAGGACCCGGGCCGCTTCTGGGTCGAGTGCGACGGCGAGGGCCTGATCCGGTTCCCCGGCTACCCCGAGGGCCACTACAAGAACCACTTCCTCCACTACTTCCAGGTCGAGGACGGGCTCATCGTGCAGAACCGCGAGTTCATGAACCCGTTCAACCAGGCGCGCGCGCTGGGGCTGGAGGTCCCGCGGATCCGCCGCGAGGGCATCCCCACCTGACCCGGCCCCCACACTCCAGCGAGGAGGAGCGCCCATGAACGTGACCGCGACCGGGCCGCGCACCCCAGAGGACCTGCGCGGCGCGCG
Organism: Nocardiopsis suaedae; assembly: GCF_027706745.1. Classification (GTDB taxonomy): domain Bacteria; phylum Actinomycetota; class Actinomycetes; order Streptosporangiales; family Streptosporangiaceae; genus Nocardiopsis_A; species Nocardiopsis_A suaedae. The sequence goes on from NZ_JAQFWP010000031.1 coordinate 29,744, forward strand.
CCTGCCCGAGTTCGACGCACCGCCGGCCGACCCGGTGGGCCTGCTGAGCGCATGGCTCGACCGGGCCCGCGCCCTCGGCGTCCGGGACCCCGGCGCCTTCGCCCTGGCCACCTCCGACGAGCGCGGACACGGGTCCAGCCGCATGGTGCAGACCAGCCGGTTCTCCCCCGCAGGCATCGTGTTCGCCACCCACACGGTGGGCCGCAAGATGCGCGACATCGCGGCCAACCCGCGGGTGTCGGGGGTCTACTACTGGCCCGAGATCAACCAGCAGGTCAGCGTGGAGGGCACGGTGGCCTGGCTGCCCGAGGCCGTTTCGGACGCCCTGTGGGAGGCGCGGCCGGTGTCCACCCACGCGATGTCGGTCGCCTCCCACCAGAGCGCCGACCTGGAGGACGAGGAGGCCCTGCGGGCCGAGGCCGAGCGCCTGGCCGGCCAGGCGCCGCTGCCCCGCCCGGGCACCTTCTCCGCCTGCGAGGTGGCGCTGAGCGCCGTGGAGTTCTGGCACGGCATGCCCGACCGGCTCTACCTGCGCATGCGCTACGAGCGCGCGGGCGGCTGGCGGGCGCGGAGACTGCAGCCGTGACCGCCGCCGCCGACGCCCCCGGCGCCGCCCTCCGGGCCGCGCCGGGCACGCACCGCTACGTGGTCGCCGACGCCTTCGCCGACACCCCGCTGCTGGGCAACCCGGTGGCGGTGTTCTTCGGGGCCGACGACCTGCCCGCCGAGACGATGCAGCGCATCGCCCGGGAGATGAACCTGTCCGAGGTGGTGTTCCTGCTGCGGCCCACCGGCGGCGCCCCGGACGCCGACGTCCGGGTGCGCATCTTCACCCCGGTCAACGAGCTGCCCTTCGCCGGGCACCCGCTGCTGGGCACCGCGGGCGTGCTCGCCGACGCCGGGGCGCGCGGCCGGGTGCGGATGCAGACCGCGATGGGCACCGTCCCCTTCGATCTGGAACCGGGCACGGGGTCGGTGCGAGTGCGCATGCTCCAGCCGGTCCCGGAGTGGGCGCCCTACGAGCACGCCGGCACGGTCCTCGCCGCACTGGACCTGGAGGACTCGGTGCTGCCGGTGGAGGCCTACCGCAACGGCCCCCGGCACGTGTTCGTCGGGCTGGAGGACTACGCGGCGCTGTCGCGGGTCCGCCCGGACCTGCGGGCCCTGGAGCCGCTGCCCGACATGGCGGTGAACTGCTTCGCCGCAGCGGCCCCGGGGGAGGGCACCGTCTGGCGGAGCCGGATGTTCTCCCCCGCCTACGGGGTGGCCGAGGACGCGGCGACCGGGTCGGCCGCCGGCCCCCTCGCCCTGCACCTGGCCCGGTACGGGCTCGCCCCGTACGGGACGTGGATCGACGTCCACCAGGGGGTGGACATGGGGCGCCCCTCGCACATGCGGGCGCGCGTCACCCGGGACGGCGGCGCCGTCTCCCGGGTCGAGGTGGGCGGGGACGCCGTCATCGTCGCCCGCGGCACCCTCCTGGTGTGACCGCCCTCCCCCGGCCGGCCCGGCCAGGGCGCCCGCGCGGCGCTCAGGCCGCGGCCGGCCCGGCGTAGTACTCCGCGGCGAAGTCCCGGAACCGGCGGGCCGCCGCGGACAGGTAGGCGTCGCGGTGCCACACCAGGGCCAGCTCCCGCTCGCAGTCCTCGGCCTCCACCTCCAGCCAGGCGACCTCGGCGTGCGTGCCCGCGCGCCGCGCCATCGACGGGATCAGGCCCACTCCGAGGCCGGCGCCGATGAGGTCCTGGAGCGCCCCCGGCTCGTCGCCCTCGCACACGATGGACGGCAGCACCCCCGCACGCTCGAACAGCCGGTCGGCCAGCACCCGCTGCCAGTGCCCGGGGCGCGGGACGATGAACGGCTCGCGCGCGACCTCCTCCACCGCGACACTGGGGCGCCCCGCCCACCGGTGGTCCGGCGGCACCGCCAGCAGCACCTCCTCGCGCATCAGCACCAGCGAGCGCAGCGCCGTCCCCTCCAGCGGCTGCGAGGCCACGCAGAAGTCGACCTCGCGCAGCCGCAGCCGCCGCACCATGGACTCGGCGTGCGACTGGTAGAGCCGCACCCCGATCCCCGGCTCGGCGCCGCGGAACGCCGAGAGCGCGGCGGCCAGGGTGAGCATCGTCTCGGCGGCGACCGCCACGGTGCCCTCCACCTCCCCGGCGGCGTCGGTCAGCTCCCGCCGGGCGTCGTCGAGCTCGCTGAGCACCCGGTCCACCCGGCGCAGGAACGCCTCCCCCTGCGCGTTCAGGCGGATCTGGCGACCCCGGCGGTCGAACAGCGGCACCCCCAGGTCGGCCTCCAGCCGCGCGATGGCCCTGCTCAGCGACGGCTGGGCGACCAGCAGCTCCTCGGCCGCGCGGCTGATGTGCTGGTGGCGCGCCACGACCTGGAAGTACCGCAGGTTCTGCAGGTCCATCGTCTCCCTTTCGCTCCCGGCTCATACCCGCCGGACATGTGCACATGACGAATCCGGTCTTGGAAATCATAAGACAGGGCGCTTTATGCTCGGAGTCGCCCGCCCGCACCGTCCGCGGGAATTCACCGGGCGCATTCCTTTGCGAGAAGACTTGGGGGTTCCGCCTTGGACGTCGTGGAACTTTCCCGCCTGCAATTCGCGCTGACCACGAGCATCCACTGGCTGTTCGTCCTCCTGACCCTCGGACTAGCGCCGCTGGTCGCCGTTCTCCACACGCGCGCCGCACTGGCCGGACCGACGGGCAAACGCGAACTGTTCGAGCGGCAGACACGGTTCTGGGGCCAGTTGTACGTCGTCAACTACGCGTTGGGAATCGTGAGCGGCCTGGTCATGGAGTTCCAGTTCGGGATGAACTGGAACGGGCTCAGCGAATTCGCGGGCAACGTGTTCGGCGCCCCGCTGGCGCTGGAGACCATGATCGCCTTCTTCGCCGAGTCCACCTTCCTGGGGCTGTGGATCTTCGGCTGGGGCCGGCTGCACCGGGGCCTGCACGCGGCGCTGATCTGGCTGGTCGCGCTCACCGCCTACGCCTCGGCTTACTGGATCATGGTGGCCAACGGCTTCATGCAGAACCCGGTCGGCCACGAGGTCCGCGGCGGCACCGCCTACCTCACCGACTTCGGCGCGTTGCTGGCCAACCCCAACACCCTGGTGGCGCTGGGCCACATCACCGCCGCGGCGATGGTGGCCGGGGGCCTGTTCCTCGCCGGGGTGAGCGCCTACCACTTCGCCCGGCGCACCGCGCACACCGCCTTCTTCCGCACCTCGCTGCGGCTCGGCGTCGTCGTCGCGGCCCTGTTCTGCTACCCGCTGTACGCGGTCGGCGACACCCAGTTCTGGGGCATCGCCGAGCAGCAGCCGATGAAGATCGCGGTGCTGGAGGGCGGGACCGCCGAGCTGCAGGCCGCGATGGAGGCCCAGCACGGCCCCGGCGACTACGTGCCGCCCGGATGGATCACCGTCCCCCTGGACCTGATGGTGAACCTGGGCTGGGTGCTGTTCTTCGCCCCGCTGATCTGCCTGGTGCTGCTTCCCCGCGACTGGCTGGTGCGCCCCCGCGTGCTGGCCTGGGCGACGGTCGCCCTGACCCCGCTGCCGTTCGTCGCCGCCGTGTGCGGATGGCTCTTCCGCGAGGTGGGCCGCCAGCCCTGGCTCGTCTACGGGGAGCTCACCGTCGCCGACGCGGCCTCGCCGGTCCCGGCCGCCGCGGTCGCCGCCTCGCTGGTGCTGTTCGTCGGGCTGCTGGGCGCGCTGGCCGTCACCGACTGGGTGCTCATCGCCCGCCTGGCGCACCGCGGCCCGGAGGGCGTGCGGCTCGGCGCGCCCGAACCCGTCCCGGCCGAGCCGGAGGACGGTCCCGTGACCGCCGACCTGGGCCGCCCGGCCGGAAGGGCGTGAGGACGAGATGACCATGCAGACCGCCTGGCTCCTGCTGCTCGGGGGCCTCCTGGCCGGGTACTTCGTGCTCGGCGGCTACGACTACGGGGCGCAGGCGCTGCGCCCCCTCCTGGCCCGCGACGGCGGGCGGCGGGCCACGATGGCCGCCCTCGGCCCGTTCTTCTTCGGCAACGAGGTGTGGCTGGTGGCCTTCGCCGGGGTGCTGTTCGGCGCCTTCCCCTTCCTGGAGGGGCCGCTGCTGGCCGGGCTGTACCCGGTGCTGGTGCCGCTGCTGCTGGCGCTGGTCGCCGGGAAGGCCGCGGTGCAGCTCCGCGGGCGCGCCCGGACCCGCGCGGCCGAACGGGTCTGGGACGCGCTGATCACCGCCGGGGGGCTGGTCCCTGCCCTGCTGTGGGGCACGGTCACCGGTGTGCTGCTCAACGGTGTGGCCTTCACCGGCGGCCACTCCATCGCCGTGGGCGCGGCGCTCGCCTCCCCGACGGCCCTGCTGTGCACCGCCGCCTCCGGGCTGCTGTTCACCGCGCACGGCGCCGCCTACCTCGCGCTGCGCACCCGCGGCGGCACGGCCGGGCGCTCCGCCGTGCTGCTGGGGCGGCTCGCCCCCACCGCCGCCGGAGCGGCCGTGGCGGCGGTGGCCTCCGCCCTGGCCGTCGGCGGCGCCCCCGGCAACCCCGCCGTCGCCGCCGTCCTGGGGGCCGCGATCGCCGCCGCGCTGCTGGGGGCCCAGACCGCCTCCCGCCGGGGGCGCGCGGGCGCCGCCTTCGCCTGCACCTCCACCGCGGCCGCGGTGTTCGCCGCGCTCCCCTGGGCGGCGCACCACCCCTACGTGCTCGCCGACGCGGGCGGGGGCGGCATGGAGATCGGCGCCGCCGCCGCGGACGGGGCCACCCTCGCGGTGCTGTCCGCCTTCGGCGTCGCCGTGGTGCCGCTGATGCTGGCCTACCAGGCCGCCGGCTGGTGGGCGTTCCGCGGCAGAGTCGACGACCGCACCCCCTCCTACCTGTGAGGGCGCGGACCGTGGACACCGCAGGGGACGTGCGCCGCCGGCTGGCGCGGGAGCTGCCGCAGGCGCGGCGCCTCTCCTCGGCCGCCGCCCGGCTGGCGCTGGTGGCCACCGCCGCGACCGTGGCCCGGTCCGGGCTGCTGGCCGCCGCGCTCGCCGCCGGGTTCGGCGGCGGACCGCCGGAGCGGACGGCCGGGCTCCTGCTCGGCGCGGGCGCGGCGGCGGCCGTTCAGGCGGCGGCCGCGCGCGCCCACACGGCGCTGTCCGAGCGGGCCGCCGCCGCGGCCCGCACCGGACTGCGGCTGCGGCTGCTGGAGCACGCCCGGCGGCTGGGCCCGGTGCGGCTGCAGAACCTCCGCGGCGGCGACCTTTCCACCCTGCTCACCCGGGGGACCGACGCGCTGGGCCCGTACTACACCGGGTACCTGCCCGCGGCGGCCGCCGCGCGCACCGCCCCCGTCGCGGTGCTCGCGGTGCTGGCACTGGCCGACTGGCCCTCCGCGCTGGCGGTCGCCCTCACCCTGCCGCTGATCCCCGTGTTCGGCGCCCTGGTCGGGGCCCACACCCGCGACCGGACCGCCCGGCAGTGGGACCTGCTCTCCCGCCTCGGCGGCCACTTCGCCGACACCGTGGCGGGCCTGCCGTCGCTGCGCGCCTTCGGCCGGGCCGGGCAGCGGTCCCGCGCGGTGCGCGCCATGGCCGACCGGTACCGGGGCGCCACCATGCGGGTGCTACGCACCGCCTTCCTCTCCTCCCTGGTGCTGGAGCTGGTCGCGACGCTGTCGGTCGCGCTGGTCGCGGTCCCCCTGGGCCTCCGCCTGCTGTCCGGCGGCGCCGACCTGTCCACCGCGCTGCTCGTCCTCTTCCTCGCCCCCGAGGCCTACCTGCCGCTGCGCGCCCTGGGCGCGGCCTACCACGACAGCGCTGAGGGGACCGCCGCGGCCCGGCGCGCCTTCGCCGTCCTCGACACCCCGGTGCCGGAGGGCGGGGGCTTCGCCCGGCCGCCGCACCCCGCGCCCGGCGACGGCGGCCCGGCCGTGCTGCTGGACGGCGCCTCGGCCCGGTACCCCGGGGCCCAGGCACCCGCCCTGGACGGGGTGGACCTGCGGATCGACCCCGGCGAGCGGGTCGCGCTCGTCGGCCCGAGCGGAGCGGGCAAGTCCACCCTGCTGGCCCTGGTGCTGGGGCTGCTGCCGCCCGAGCGCGGGCGGGTCGCCGTCGCCGGGGACACCGCCTGGGTTCCGCAGCGCCCCCACCTGTTCGCGGGGACGGTCGAGGAGAACATCCGCCTGGCCCGTCCCGGCGCCACCGGCGCCGAGGTGCGCGAGGCCGCGCGCGCGGCCGAGGCCCACGGCTTCATCTCCCGCCTGCCCGACGGCTACGCCACCGCCCTGGGCGACGAGGGGTTCGGACTCTCCTCCGGCCAGCGCCGCCGCATCGCCCTGGCCCGGGCCTTCCTCTCCGGCGCCCCCGTGCTCGTGCTGGACGAGCCCACCGCCCACCTCGACCCGCGGTCCGAGGCCCAGGTGGTCGCCGCCATCGAGCGGCTGTCCGCGGGGCGCACGGTGGTCGCCGCCACCCACCGCTCCGCGCCGCTGCAGGGCATGGACCGCGTCGTGACCGCGGGGGGCGCCCGATGACCGGCCGCCTGCTGCGCCTGGCCGCCCCCGCCCTGCCCCGGGTGTGCGCGGCCGCCGCCGTCGCCGTCGGCGCCGAGCTCGCCTCGATCGGGCTCACCGCGACCGCGGCCTGGCTCATCTCCCGGGCCGCCCAGCAGCCGCCGATCGCCGCCCTGGGCCTGGCCATCGTGGGCGTGCGCGCGCTCGCCCTGGTGCGCGGGCCGCTGCGCTACGCCGACCGGCTGCTGGGCCACGACGCCGTCCTCGCGGCCGTGGCCGACCTGCGCGCCCGCGTGTTCGCCGCGCTCGTCCCGCTGGCCCCGCACGGCAGCTCCGTCTTCCGCGGCGGCGACCTGCTCACCCGGTTCGTCGACGACGTCGACGCCGTCCACGACCTGCTCCTGCGCTGCCTGGTCCCTGCCGCGGCGGCCGCGGCCGTGGGCACCGCCGCGACCGCCGCGACCGCCGCGGTGCTCCCCGCCGCCGGGGCCGTGCTGGCCGCGGGACTGCTCGCCGCGGCGGCGGCCTGCGCCCCGTCCGCCCTGGCCGGGCGGCGCGGCCCGCGGCGGGCCGCCGCGCGGGGGGCCTTCGCCGACGCCGCCGCCGACCTGGTCCGCGGCGCCGCCGACCTGGAGGTGCTGGGGGCCGCCGACGCCGCCGTCCGGCGGGCCGAACGGGCCGAGCGCGAGGCGACCCGCCTGGAGCTGCGCGCCGACCGCGCGGCAGGCGCCGCCTCCGCCGCCGTACTGCTCCTCCAGGGCCTGACCGCGGTGGCGGTGGCCGGGCTGGCGCTGCGGGCGCGCCAGGACGGCGGCCTGGACCCGGTGCTGCCCGCGGTGCTGGCGGTCACCGCCCTGGCCGCCTTCGAGCCGGCCGCCGCCCTCCCGGCCGCCGCCCGCCGCTTCGGCGAGCTCTCCGAGGGCGCCGCCCGGCTGGCGGCGGTGCTGGACGCCCCCGCGCCGGTCACCGAACCACCCGGCCCCGGCCCCGAACCGCTCGGCTCCGGTGTGGAGGTGCGCGGCCTGCGCGCCCGCTACGGTCCGGGCCGCCCCTGGGCGCTCGACGGACTGGACCTGCGCCTGGAACCGGGGACCACGACCGCCCTGGCGGGCGCCAGCGGGTCGGGCAAGTCCACCCTGGTCGACGTGCTGCTGCGGTTCCTCGACTACGAGGACGGCAGCGTCCGCCTCGGCGGGGCCGAGCTGCGCGGCGTTCCGGGGGACCGCGTGCGCCGCACCGTGGCCGGGCTGACCCGGCACGACCGCCTCCTGCACTCCTCCGTCCGGGACAACCTGCTGCTGGCCCGTCCGGAGGCGGGCGCCGGGGAGCTGCGCCGGGCCGCCGCCCGGGTGCGGCTGCTCGCCTGGATCGAGGCGCTGCCCCAGGGGTGGGACACGGTCCTCGGCGAGGACGGGGCGGCGATGTCCGGCGGGCAGCGGCGCCGCCTGCTGCTCGCCCGCGCCCTGCTGGCCGACCCGCAGGTGCTGGTGCTGGACGAGCCCACCGAGGGCCTGGACGCGGCCACCGCCGAAGAGGTGCTCGGCGACGTGCTCGGCGCCGCCCGCGGGCGCACCGTGCTCTTGGTCTCCCACCACCCGGCGGCGCTCGCCGCCGCCGACAAGGTCGCCGTCATCACCGAAGGAGGTGTCCGCCCGGCGGAGGTATAGCGCCGCTATCGCGGAACGGGACGCGAATATCGCCGCCCCGCGCATTCTGTCCCCTGCCCGCACGCATGGACCGATGAGATGAGGAGCCCCCCCGTGTCCGACCCCCTTTCCCGTGACGAACTCCGCGAACGCAACGAGGCGACGGTCGAGAGGTACTTCCTGACCGGGGCACAGGACCGTGCCCGGCGCCACCTGCTCTACACCGACGACGGTTCCACATCACTGTTCTTCACCGACATCGGCGAGCCCATCACGGTGCGCGGAAGGGACAACCTGGCGAAGCACGGCGAGCTGTCCCTGAAGGTGCTCCCCGACTGGCGCTGGATCGGCCTGGAGATCTTCTCCACTCAGGATCCCGGCCGCTTCTGGGCCGAATGCGACGGCGAGGGCACCATCCGGTTCCCCGGATATCCGGAGGGCCGCTACCGCAACCACTTCCTCTTCTCCTTCCGGCTCTCCGACGGGCGCATCTCCGAGAGCCGCGAGTACACCAACCCCATCGAGCACATGCGCGCGCTCGGAATCGCCACCCCCCGCATCGAACGCGGCTGGATCCCCGCCGAGTGAGGAGACCCCCCATGGCCACCACCTCCCCCTCCCGAACCGTCCTCGACATGATCACCGGCGCCTGGCGGACCCAGGCCCTGCACACCGCGGTGCGCCTGGGCGTGCCCGACCGCATCGCCGCCGGGACCGGCGACCCCGACGCCATCGCCGAGCAGACCGGCGCCGACCCCGCGGCCGTGCGCCGCCTGCTGCGCCTCCTGGCCGACCTGGGCGTGCTGGAGCGCGACGGCGGCGCCTACCGCAACACCCCCGTGTCCGAGCTGCTCATGGACCGCCCCGGGTCGCTGCGCGACATGTGCCTGCTCTACGGCGCCGAGTTCTACCGGGCCTGGGAGCACGCCGCCGACGTGGTGGCCGGCCCCGGGGCGCCCGGCTTCGAGCGCGCCTACGGCCAGCCGCTGATCACCTACCTGAGCAGGGACGGGGAGGCCGCCGCCCGGTTCCAGCGGGCCATGCAGGCCGGGCACTTCTTCTTCGAGCGCCTGCCGGAGGTGGTGGACTTCTCCGGCGCCGTCGTCGTCGACGTCGCCGGCGGCAGCGGCAGCCTGCTCGCCGCGGTGCTCGACCGCTTCCCGGACGCCCGCGGGCTGCTCATCGACCTGGACCACATGGTGCCGATCGCGCAGGCCACCCTCGACGAGGCGATCGGCGCCGGGCGCGCCGAGGCCATCGCCGGGGACGTCTTCGAGTCCATCCCCTCCGGCGGGGACATCTACCTGCTCTCCCGGCTGCTCGGCGACTGGGACGACGCCGCCTGCGTGCGCCTGCTGGAGAACTGCCGCCGCGCGGCCCCCGCCGACGGGCGGATCCTCGTCCTCGAACGGGTGGTCGGCAAGGGCGAGGACCCCGAGCTCGCGTCCCTGTGGGACCTGCACCTGCTGATGATGAACGGCGGCGGCCAGCGGACCCTCGACCAGTTCCGCGCCCTGGCCGAGGCGGCCGGGCTGCGTGTGGAGCGGCTCGTCCCGCTGCCCATGGGCAACGCCTGCATCGAACTCCGTCCGGCCGACGGCGGCCGGACGGCCCCCTGAAGCACCGACCCCTGAAACACCGATCCGACCTGAGGAGAGGCATGCCGAAGATCACCTACGTGGCCGCCGACGACGGCGAGCGCACGGTCGACGTCCCCGTGGGCACCAGTGTCATGCGCGGCGCCGTGTCCAACGGCGTCCCGGGCATCGTCGCCCAGTGCGGCGGCAACGCCCAGTGCGCCACCTGCCACGTCTACGTCGACCCGGACCGCTACGGCGCGCTGCCGCCGATGAGCGACCACGAGGACGCGATGCTCGACACCACCGCCTGCCCGCGCCGCGAGACGAGCCGGCTGAGCTGCCAGCTCAAGGCCGACGCGGACTTCGAGGGCCTGACCGTGACCACACCGGAGCGGCAGCGATGACACACGGAGCCGACGGCCGCGTCGTGGTCGTGGGCGCGGGGATCGCCGGCCAGCAGGTGGCGTTCGGGCTGCGGGAACAGGGGTACGCGGGCGCGGTGGCGCTGGTCGGCGACGAGCCGGGGGCGCCCTACGAGCGCCCCCCGCTCACCAAGGCCTACCTGCGCGGCGACATCGGCCCGGACGAGCTGGAGCCGCGCCCGGCCGAGCTGTACCGGCGCGAGCGCATCGACCTGGTCCGGGCACGCGCCGAGCGGATCGACCGGGCCGGGCGCACGGTGGTGCTCGACGACGGCCGCCGCCTGCCCTACGACCGCCTGGTGCTGGCCACCGGGGCGCGCAACCGGCCGCTGCGCGCGCCCGGCGGCGACCTGGAGGGCGTGTTCTCGCTGCGCACGCGCCGGGAGGCGGATGCCCTGCGGGAGGCGCTGGCCGGGGCCGGGAGCATCGTGGTGGCCGGCGCCGGGTTCATCGGGCTGGAGTTCGCCGCCGCCGTGTCCGCCCACGGGCACAAGGCGACGATCGTGGAGAGCCGGGCGCGCCCGCTGGGCCGGGCGGTCTCGGCGCACACCGCGGCGCACTTCACCTCGCTGCACGAGCGGCACGGCACGGGCTTCGTGTTCGGCGAGGAGGTCGCCGCCCTGCACGGGGACCGGGCCGGGCGGGTGCGCGAGGTGGAACTGACCGACGGCACCGTCCTGCCCGCCGACCTGGTGCTGGCCGCCGTCGGCGCGGCACCGGACACCCGGCTGGCCGAGGGGGCGGGCCTGCCCGTGGACGACGGGGTGGCGGTGGACGCGCGGCTGCGCACCCGCGACCCGCGCGTCCTGGCGGTGGGCGACTGCGCCTCGATGGCACCCGCTTCGGGGACGGGGCCGCGGCTACGCCTGGAGTCGGTGCAGAACGCGCTCGACCAGGCGTCGTACGCGGCCGAGCGGCTGGCCCGCCCGGACGAGGGGGAGGACGCCCCGCCCTATGGCCGCCTCCCCTGGTTCTGGAGCGACCAGTACGACTCGTCGCTGCAGATCGCCGGGCTGGCCGCGGGCCACGACCGGGCGGTGCTGGTCGGCGACGGGGACGAGGCGTTCTCGGTGCTGCTGTACCGGCGGGGGGCGCTGGCCGCGGTGGAGTCGGTGAACCGCCCGGCCGACCACATGGCGGCCCGGCGGCTGCTCGCCGAGGGCCGGGCGCCGACGCCGGAGCAGGCCGCGGCCCCGGACTTCTCGCTGCGCGCCTTCGCGCGCGCGGGGGGATAGCGAAAAAGGGGACGGCGCCGACCGCTGAGTCCGGCGCCGCCCCCTGGCACTGGGCGTGCGGCCCCTAGTGGTGGTCCTTCACCCAGGCGCCGGAGTCGACGCAGGCACCGTTGCCGATGCCCAGGATGCCGATGCCGTTGCCGCACACGTTCACCGGAACGTTCGCGTCGGCCACGACCTGGTTGCCCCCGAGGATGGAGCCGTTGCCCGAGGTGATCGGGCCGTCGTGGGCGAAGGCGGGGGCACCGGCCATCAGAACGCCCGCGGAGGCGGCGGCGACGGCACCGGCGGCGAACATCTTCTTCATCATGTGCTACCTCGTCTCGCGGCTCCCGCCGTCCACGGGACACCGCAATATCGACTATCTGTACATAAATGGACACGCTCCGCATCCACTGGGGCCAATCTAGCCCCACCGCCCCCACGCATGTCGGCATTTCACGGAAAATTAGTTTCGGCGCCTGATTCTCATGTTCACCGTCCGGGCGTTGCCCTACCCTGCGGACCGGGTAGGCCACACCCCATGGATGAGACCCCCCACCGCCCCGACGCGGTGCCGACGTGGCTGTTCGACTGGGGCCGGATCAAGTGGCGCGTGTCGCCGCGGACCTCCCCCGGCACCGCGCTCACCGTCGGCGACGTGCACGTCCACCCCGGGAAGGGCCACGACCGGCACCGCCACCCCGAGTCCGACGAGGTCATCTACGTGCTCTCCGGCACCGGGGAGCAGACCGTCGGCGACGCGCCCGCCTTCCCCGTCTCGGCCGGGGACGTGGTGCACGTGCCCCGCGACGTCCTGCACTCCACGTTCAACACCGGCTGGTCCACCCTGGAGCTGGTCGTCGTCTACTCCCCCGCGGGGGCCGAGGAGGCGCTGCGCTCGGCGCCCGGCTTCCGCGAGGCCGCACCCGGCGAGCACCCTCCGGCGGTGAACGGATGAGCGCACCCGCCGTCGCCGTCCTGGGCACCCTCGACACCAAGGGCGCCGAGGTCGGATTCGTCGTGGAGCGGCTCGCCGCCGCCGGGCTGCGCACCGTCGTGGTCGACACCGGGTCCTCCGCCCCCGGCGGCGGGCCCCGGCCCGACGTCGCCGTGCGGGACGCCGTCGCCCTGGCCGGGGACGGGGACCGCGGCGCCGCCGTGGCCGCCCTGGCCGAAGGCGCCCGCACCGCCGTCCTGGCCCTGCGCGCCGAGGGCCGCCTCGACGGCGCCCTCGCGGTCGGCGGCACCGGCGGCACCTCCCTCGCCGCCCACGCACTGCGCGCCCTGCCGCTGGGGGTGCCCAAGGCGGTGGTGTCCACCGCCGCCTCCGGCGACACCCGCCCCTACATCGGCGAGACCGACCTGGTCCTCATGCCCAGCGTGGTGGACGTGGCCGGGCTGAACAGCGTCTCCACCCGCGTTCTGGCCAACGCCTGCGACGCGGTCGCGGGCATGGTGCGCGGAGCCCCGGTGGAGCGGCCCGCCGCAGGGGCCACCGTCGCCGCCAGCATGTTCGGCGTCACCACGCCCGCGGTCACCCGCGCGCGGGAGCTGATGGAAGAGCGGGGCGACGAGGTGCTCGTGTTCCACATGACCGGCACCGGCGGGCGCGCCCTGGAGTCCCTCGCCGACGGGGGCGCCCTCGACGGCGTCCTCGACCTGACCACGACCGAGCTCGCCGACGAGCTGGTCGGCGGGGTCATGTCGGCGGGCCCCGGACGGCTGGGCGGCGGCCCACGCGTCCCCCGCGTGGTCTCGCTCGGCGCCCTGGACATGGTCAACTTCGGCCCGCGCGAGACGGTGCCCGAGCGCTTCGCCGACCGCCGCCTGCTGGTGCACAACCCCACGGTGACGCTCATGCGGACCACCCCGGCCGAGTGCGCCGAGCTGGGCGCCCGGCTGGCGGCCCGCGCCGCGGCCCGGGAGGGGCCCACCGCGGTGCTGCTGCCGCTGCGCGGCGTGTCCGCGGTCGCCGGGCAGGGCGGCCCCTTCCACGACCCGGACGCCGACGCCGCCCTGTTCGGCGCGGTGCGCGACGGCCTGGCCGGCACCGGTGTACGGGTCGAGGAGCTGGACACCGACATCAACGACCCGACGTTCGCCGACGCCGCCGTCGCGGTGCTCGCCGAACTCGGCGGAACCACCGAGGAGAAGTGAGGGCATGGCCGGGATTCCCAGGGCGGAGATCCTCCAGCGGCTCAAGGCCAAGAGAGAGGCGCGCACCCCGATCATCGGCGGCGGCGCGGGCATCGGACTGTCGGCCAAGTGCCAGGAGGAGGGCGGCGCCGACATCCTGGTGGTCTACAACTCAGGGCGCTACCGGATGGCGGGCCGCGGCTCGCTGGCCGGGCTGCTGGCCTACGGCAACGCCAACGAGATCGTCGAGGAGATGGCGCGGGAGGTGCTGACCGCCGTGCGGGACACCCCCGTACTGGCGGGCGTCAACGGCACCGACCCGTTCTGCGACTTCGACGTGTTCCTCCCGCGGCTCGCCGCCCTCGGGTACTCGGGGGTGCAGAACTTCCCCACGGTCGGCCTCATCGACGGGGTGTTCCGGGCCAACCTGGAGGAGACCGGGATGGGCTACGCCCACGAGGTGGAGCTGGTCCGCCGCGCCCGCGCGCTGGACCTGTTCACCTCCCCCTACGTCTTCTCCGCCGAGGACGCGGCCGCCATGGCCGGGGCCGGGGCCGACGTGGTCGTGTGCCACATGGGCCTGACCACCGGCGGCACCATCGGCGCGGAGACCGCCCTGTCCCTGGAGGAGTGCGTGCCGCTGATCGACGAGTGGTCGCGCGCCGCGCTGGAGGTGCGCCCGGAGGCGACGGTGCTGTGCCACGGCGGCCCGATCGCCGAGCCGCAGGACGCCGCGTACATCCTGCGGACCTGCCGGGACGTGCACGGCTTCTACGGCGCATCGTCCATGGAGCGGCTGCCCGTCGAGCAGGCCCTGACCGCGCGCACGCGGGAGTTCTCCGGCCTCACGTTCTGATCCGCCCCGAAACGTCGGGGGCGCGCCGTACGATGGACGCCCCCCCGACGGAAAGGGCATCCGCGATGACGGAGCAAGGGCTGGACGAGACGCTGGAGGCCCACCGCGGCGAGCTCACCGGGCACTGCTACCGGATGCTGGGCTCGGCTTTCGAGGCCGACGACGCGGTGCAGGAGACGATGGTGCGGGCCTGGCGCGCGCACGGGCGGTGCGAGGGCCGCTCGGCCCTGCGCTCCTGGCTCTACCGCATCGCCACCAACGTGTGCCTGGACATGCTCCAGGGGCGGCAGCGGCGCGCCCGCCCGGTGGACATGGCCCCGGCGGGGACCGCGTCCACCCCGCTGGGGGCGCCGCTGCCCGAGTCGGCGTGGGTGATGCCCATCCCCGACCAGCGCATCGCCCCGCCCGACAGCGGCGACCCGGCCGATGCCGTGGTCTCCCGGGAGACCGTCCGGCTCGCCTTCATCGCCGCGCTGCAGCACCTGCCGCCGCGCCAGCGCGCTGTGCTCATCCTGCGCGAGGTGCTGCGCTGGCGCGCCGCCGAGGTGGCCGACCTGCTCGACACCTCGGTCGCCTCGGTCAACAGCGCGCTGCAGCGGGCCCGGGCGACGCTGGCCGCGCACGGCGCCGCCGCCTCCCCCTCCTCCCCGGAGATGGACGATGAGCACAAGGAGCTGCTCACCAAGTACGTGGACACCTTCGAGCGCTACGACATCGCCGCCCTGGTCACGCTGTTGCGCGACGACGCCGCCATGACGATGCCCCCCTTCCCGCTCTGGCTGCGCGGCCACGACGACATCGCCGCGTTCATGCTCGGCCCCGGGGAGAAGTGCCGGGACTCGCGCCTGGTGCCGGTCTCGGCCAACGGCGCCCCGGCCTTCGGCCACTACCACCCGGCGGAGGACGGCGACGGCCACGTGCCGTGGGCGCTGCAGGTGCTGGACGTCGAGGACGGCCGCATCACCGGGCTGCACTGCTTCCTGGACACGCAGGCGCTGTTCCCGCTGTTCGGACTGCCGCCGCGGATGTGATCCGCGTCCGCCTCCGGTGGCCGGTGAATAGATCTGCGCACCTATGAGCGTTATGGGACGATGGCGCACCCGTATCACCGACCACCGGGGGAAGCACCATGCCCACGGCCGAATCCATCACCGCCTGGTTCTCCGACCACGCCGGCGCACTGCTCTCCGGAGCGCTCA
Organism: Nocardiopsis suaedae; assembly: GCF_027706745.1. Taxonomy (GTDB): domain Bacteria; phylum Actinomycetota; class Actinomycetes; order Streptosporangiales; family Streptosporangiaceae; genus Nocardiopsis_A; species Nocardiopsis_A suaedae. Next base: position 45,299 of record NZ_JAQFWP010000031.1, read on the forward strand.
ACATCGTCATCATCGTCGTGCTCGCCGCGGTCGCGCGGGTGCTGCTGGGGCGGCTGGTCACGGCGATGGTCAAGCGCATCGCCGACTCCCGGGAGCGGCTGCCGCGCGGCAACGGGGCGGCGGCCGAGCGCCAGCGCGCGCGGGCCGAGACGATCGGGTCGGTGCTGCGCAGCGTCGCCTCCTTCACCGTGTTCGGCGTCGCCCTGTTCATGGTCCTGGGTGAGCTGGGCATCAACCTCGGCCCCCTGCTGGCCAGCGCGGGCGTGCTCGGCCTGGCGATCGGCTTCGGCGCCCAGGGCCTGGTCAAGGACTTCGTCTCCGGCATGGCGATGATGCTGGAGGACCAGTACGGCGTCGGGGACACCGTGGACGTGGGCGAGGCCGTGGGCACCATCGAGGAGGTGGGCCTGCGGATCACCAAGGTGCGGGACATCAACGGCGGGCTCTGGTACGTCCGCAACGGCGAGATCCTGCGGGTCTGCAACATGAGCCAGGGCTGGGCCAACGCCGTGGTGGACGTCCCGGTGTCGGCCGAGGCCTCCCCCGCCGCGGCCGAGGCGGCCGCCCGCCGCGCGGCCGAGGGCTTCTCCTCCGCCCCCGAGGCCGCCGGGGCCCTGCTGGAGGACCCGACGGTGGTCGGCGTCCAGGACATCGCCAACGGCGCGATGACCCTGCGCGTGACCGTCCGCACCCGGCCCGGCGAGCAGTGGGCCGTCGGCCGCGCGCTGCGGGCGCGGATCAAGAGCGAGATGGACGCCGACGGCATCGCGATGGCGCGCCCGGTCCCCGCCCTCTGAGCCCCGCCGCACGAGCGGAACCGCAGTTGGCCACGGTGCCCGGACGGGCACCGTGGCCAACTGCTACTACCGGGTAGTAACAGTGACTTGTTACCCACCGGTAGTCGCTTGCGAGCCCAGACACCCGAGGTCTGCGGCCACCGCGGGCGCCAACAGCAGCGGAGCGCGCCAATGACGCACTACAAGAGCAACCTCCGTGACCTCGAGTTCAACCTCTTCGAGGTCTTCAAGCGCCAGGACGTGCTGGGCGGCGGCCCGTTCCCGGAGCTGGACGAGGACACGGCACGGACCATCCTCGACGAGGTGAACCGGCTCGCGACCGGCGTGGTCGCCGAGTCCTTCGAGGACGCCGACCGCAACCCGCCCGTCTTCGACCCCGCCTCCGGCACCGTCGCCCTCCCCGAGAGCCTGAAGAAGTCCTACCAGGCCTACATGGACGCGGGCTGGTACAACCTGGACCTGCCCCAGGAGCTGGGCGGCCTGGGCGCGCCCCGCTCGCTGGTCTGGGCCGCGGCCGAGCTGGTCCTGGGCGCCAACCCCTCCATCCACATGTACTCGGCGGGCCCGGGCTTCGCGAGCATCCTCCACCAGGAGGGCAACGCCGACCAGAAGCGCTTCGCCGAGCTGGCCATCGAGCGCGGCTGGGGCGCCACCATGGTGCTCACCGAGCCCGACGCCGGATCCGACGTCGGCGCCGGCCGCACCAAGGCCGTCGACCAGGGCGACGGCACCTGGCACATCGAGGGCGTCAAGCGCTTCATCACCTCCGCCGAGCAGGACATGACGGAGAACATCTTCCACCTGGTGCTGGCCCGCCCCGAGGGCGCCAAGCCCGGGACGAAGGGCCTGTCGCTGTTCCTGGTGCCCAAGTACCTGGTCGACCTGGAGACCGGCGAGCCCGGCGAGCGCAACGGCGCCTACGTCACCAACGTCGAGCACAAGATGGGCCTGAAGGCCTCCACCACCTGCGAGCTGACCTTCGGCGCCAAGCACCCGGCCGTGGGCTACCTGGTGGGCGACAAGCACGACGGCATCCGGCAGATGTTCCTCATCATCGAGTACGCCCGGATGATGGTCGGCACCAAGGCCATCGCCACGCTGTCCACCGGCTACCTGAACGCCCTGGAGTACGCCAAGGAGCGCAAGCAGGGCGCCGACCTGACGCGGATGTCCGACAAGGCGGCCCCCCGCGTCGCCATCACCCGCCACCCCGACGTGCGCCGCAGCCTGATGACGCAGAAGGCCTACGCCGAGGCGCTGCGCGCGCTCGTCATCTACACCGCCACCCAGCAGGACGCGGTGCAGATCGCCGAGCAGGCCGGGGAGGAGCACGACGACGTCGTCGCCCTCAACGACCTGCTGCTGCCCATCGTCAAGGGCGTGGGCTCGGAGCGCTCCTACGCGCTGCTGGCCGAGTCGCTGCAGACCCTCGGCGGCTCCGGGTACCTGCAGGAGTACCCGATCGAGCAGTACATCCGGGACGCCAAGATCGACACCCTCTACGAGGGCACCACCGCCATCCAGGCCCAGGACTTCTTCTTCCGGAAGATCGTCAAGAACAACGGCCAGGCGTTCGGCCGCCTGATGGGCGAGATCAAGGGCTTCGCCGACAGCGAGGCGGGCAACGGCCGCCTCAAGGAGGAGCGGGCCCTGCTGGCCGACGCCGCCGCCGACGTCGAGAAGATCGTCGAGGTCATGGTCGGCGACGCGATGCGCTCCGCCGAGGAGCCGCGCGAGCTGTACAAGGTCGGGCTGAACGCCACCCGCCTGCTCATGTGCGTGGGCGACGTGGTGCTGGGATGGCTGCTGCTGCGCCAGGCCGAGGTCGCCCTGGAGAAGCTGGACGGCGCCGACGCCGCCGACGCCGACTTCTACACCGGCAAGATCGCCGCCGCGCGCTTCTTCGCCGCCCAGGTGCTGCCGAAGACCGCCTCCGAGCGGGCCATCGCGCAGAACACCGGGCTGGACCTCATGGACGTTCCGGAATCGGCCTTCTAGACCGCACCCCCCGCGTCCACCTGGGGCGCGGTCTGGACACCCCGCGGGCGGGGCGCTTCGGCGCCCCGCCCGTTCCGCGCGCCCCGATTGGCCCTGCGCTCCCGGGGGTAGGGGCCATGAGCGGACGCGGAAAGGACGGGGTGGACATGGGCATCGGCCTGGGCATCTTCCTCATGGTCATCGGCGCCGTGCTCACGTTCGGTATCACCGCCGACGTGGCCGGCCTGGACTTGAACGCGATCGGCTACATCCTCATGGCCGCCGGGCTGGCGGTCGTGGTCATCTCCATCCTGCTGATGCTGGCCCGCCGGGACCGCGGCGACCGCGTCCACAACGACCCCGACGTCGTCTAGACACCGGCGTCTAGTACCGCCGCAGCAGGAGCGCCAGCACCGCCGAGGCGCCCAGCGTGGTCACGGTGACCGGGACGAACGCGGCCTGGAAGCCGTACCCGGCCTGCAGGATCAGCCCGGCCAGCACGGTCGCCACCACCGTGGTGGTGAAGCCGCTCATGTTCACCAGCCCCGACGCCACGCCGGTGCGCTCGGGGGACAGCCCGTCGCGGGCGAAGTCGAACGACAGCGCCGGGGCCATCACCGCCCCGGCGGCGCTGAGCGCCACCACGGCCACCACCAGCGGCACGGGCGGTCCGGACGGCCAGGCCACCAGGGCCAGCCACCCCGCCCCCAGCAGCGGCGCCAGGCACAGCGCGAACGGCCGCCGCACCCCCGGGCGGCGGCCGACCACCGCCCCCAGCACCGGCGAGAGCCACAGCACCCCGACCCCGAGCGCGGTCAGCAGCGTGCTCGCCGCCGAAGGGCTCAGCCCGACGCCCTCCACCAGGAACGGGTAGCCCCACAGCACCCCGAGCATCGTGTAGGGCGCCATCACCGCGGCGTGGTGCGCCATGCCCACGCGGGGGCCGCGGGCGCGCAGCGCCTCCCGGACGGAGGCGGGCACCGGCACCGGGGCGTGCCGCTCCGGCGTCCGGACCCCCGCGGGGCGGTCGCGCACCAGCAGGGCGACCAGCAGCAGCATGGCGCCGGTGATCCCGGCGGTCGCCAGGAACGCCCCGGTCCACCCCAGCCCGTTCAGCAGGAAGGACAGCGGCGCGACGCTGGCGACCTGGCCCAGGCCGCCGGCCACCCCGGTCAGGGCGCTCACCAGGGCGTAGCGGCGGCGCGGGAACCACAGCGCGCCCAGCCGGATGACGTTGAGGAAGGTGACCGCGTCGCCGAGCCCGATGAGCACCCGTCCGGCGACGGCGGCGGCCACGCCGGTGGCGGAGGCGAACAGCACCGCCCCGGCCGCCATCGCGGCCAGCCCGGCCAGCAGGGAGCGGCGCGGCCCCACCCGGTCGGCCATGATCCCGGCCGGGACCTGCAGCACCACGTACACCAGCAGCTGCAGCATCGGCAGCAGGGACAGCAGCGCCGGGCCGGCGTCGAACCGCTCCTGGGCCTGCAGGGCGGCCACGCCCAGGCCGTTGCGGTGGAACATGGCCAGGAAGTAGACGCCGACGCCGGTCGCCCACACCAGCCAGGCGCGAGCGCCCCCGGCGGGCTCCGGCGGCGCATCGGCCCGGTCACCGGATGTCTGCGTGCGCACGGGCGCGCGCGAGGGCTCGGCGCTCATCGGCGCGCCCCCAGCCACCGCGCGGCGGTCCCCAGATGGACGCTGACGGCCTCGCGGGCCGCCACGGGGTCCGCGGCCCGGACGGCCTCCAGGATCGCCTCGTGCTCCTCGACGCTGCGCCGCATCCGCTCCGCGGTGCGGGTGCCCTCCTCCATCATCCGCAGCTGCCGGTCGCGCAGCGAGTCGTAGAGCCCGGCCAGGATCGCGTTGCCGCTGGCGGCGACGATCTCCCCGTGGAACCGGCGGTCGGCGGCGATGAACGCCCGCCGGTCACCCGCCAGCTCGGCGCGCATGGTGCCGAGCAGGTCGGCCAAGCGCTCGGCGAGGGGGCCGCGCACGTCGGCGGGCGCGGCGGCCGCGCGCTCGGCGGTGTGCCCCTCCACCAGGCGGCGCGTCTCCACCACGTCGTCGACCTCCTCCTGGGAGACCGGGACGATGAGCGCGCCTCGCTTGGGATAGAGCCGGACCAGGCCCTCGCTCTGCAGGCGCAGCAGGGCCTCCCGGACGGGGGTGCGGGAGACGCCCACCCCGGCGGCGATGTCGCCCTCGCTGATGAGCTCCCCGCCGCCGTAGCGGCGGGTGAGGATGGCGTCCTTGGTGAACGCGTAGGCCCGTTCGGTGGCCGATCCAGTGGTATCCATGTTGTATCTATGCTAAGGCCCGGTGAGGGCGGAAAAGACCGCGCCGGAATCCGGTAAAAGTCCGACAGAACCCGTGCATTGCGGACATCGCGTCCACGCCGCCCTGGGACGATCCCCCTGTCCGCCACCTCCGGCCGAGGGGGATCCCATGCAGCCGCCCACCAGCCCGTACACGCCGCCCCAGACCCGCCCCGCGCGGCACCGGCGCGCCTGGCCCGCCCTGCTCGCGACCGGCCTGGCGCTGTGGGTGGCGACGGTCGCGGTGACCCTGCTCACCGGCAACTCCACGCTGGTGCCCACGGTGATCCTGCTGGGCAGCTTCCTCGTCCCCGTCACCTTCGTCACCTGGGCCTACGAGCACCGGCGGGGCGAGAACGCCACCCCCGAGCTGCTGTTCCGCGCGTTCATCGTCGGCGGGGTGCTCGGCATCCTGGGCGCCTCGCTGCTGGAGTCCTACCTGCTGCGCCAGTCCCCCTTCACCTACATCGGCGTGGGGCTGATCGAGGAGGGGGTCAAGCTCGCCGCCCTGGTGTTCGTGGCCCGGCACATGACGCGGGTGACGATGCGCGACGGCATGGTGCTGGGCGCCACCGTCGGGTTCGGCTTCGCCGCCTTCGAGAGCGCCGGGTACGCGATGAACGCGATGCTCACCGAGCGGGGGCTGGACCTGGCCGCACTGGTGCAGACCGAGGTGATGCGGGGCCTGCTCACCCCGGTCGGCCACGGGCTGTGGACGGCGGTGCTGGGCGGCGTGCTCTTCGCCGCGGTCTCCGGCGGCCACTGGCGGATCACCGTGCGGGTGCTGCTGACCTACCTCGGGGTGTCCCTGCTGCACGGCCTCTGGGACTCGGTGCACTCACTGTCCGCGCTGTTCGCGCTCGTGCTGACCGGGCAGCCGTGGCAGGTGCAGTTGCTGGAGACGGGGCGGGTCCCCGAGATCCTGCCCTACCAGGCCTCGCTGATCCTGGCCATGGACATCGCGGGCATGGCCGTCGTGGCGGTGCTGGGGATCGTCTGGCTGTTCTCCCTGGTGCGGACGGCCGCCCGGTAGCCGCCGGGTGAACGCCCCCGCACGTCAAGCCCGACCCACGAAACGGCCGAGAGACCCCCATCACACCACCAAGGGTCATACGGCGCGCACACCAGGCGATACCGCCGCCCCCGAGGCGGTTTCCCCACCCTCCCCCCAGGGGAGGAGCACCCGTTCGGTTTGACGCACGCCCGTTCGATACACCCATTCCCACCTGCGGTGACACCGAAGCGGTCGACCATTCCCCGATCCCCTGGATGTGACGTGGACCACATTTGAGGGCCTCGACCCCTAGGGGGTCGATCCTGCTACTATCCGGATCGCAAAGAATAACTGCGAGGTAACGAGCGCACCGTTCCTCGCCGACCTTTGCGGAGATCACGGGTCAAGCGCCCGCGGTCTCCGGGGCCGCGGAACCGTGGCCGCATCGAAAAGGAGCGGCACCCTCCACCGCGGCAGCCGAGACACCGGGAGACGTCGTTGAGTCACTGGCGGTTGAACAACCCCCGGGCCAACAAGGCCAAGGCGGCCCTGGCCAAGCGGGTCAAGCACAGACCGCGCCACGCCTTCTGCGCCGAGTCGGCCGTCAAGGCGCTCTGGGACGAGCTGGTGTCCTCCGCCGTCCGCCCGATGTACCGGGCCGGAACCAGTGAGATGGCCGTGATCTCGGTGATGCGCGGCATCAACGTCTGGTGCCGCGACGGCAAGTTCATCTGGAACGACTACCTCGGTGACACGGTCACCCACCCCGCCTGCGACCCCGCCGGGGCCGCGGCGATGCTCTACCCCTCCTCGTCGCCGACGTCGGCGCGCCGCCCCTTCGAGCGCGGCCGGCACCACGCGCACAGCCTCACCGCCGCCTGAGCGGCCCCCGGCTTCCCGGCGCCGCCCTCCCCCCTCGGGAGGGCGGCGCTCTCGTGTGCATCCACGCCTGATCCGACTCCGGCGGCGCCCCTGCGGTTCCCTTCCCGCCCCCTCCCGCCCTGGCCGGATCCTGCCAGCGGACCCGCCTTGACAGGCCGGGGCGGCGCTGGCGGCGCCCGTCCCCGCAGCGTGTGCGCGCTCACACCCGCGCATGGGCGGCCCTGGCCCCCGCTCCACCGGCGTGCCTATGGTCCCGCCAGCGCCGCCGAACCCGGCGGCGCCGCAGGCCACCTGTCCCCCACTGCTCCCACGAGGAGGAGAACGTGGCTCCCATCCCCCACCGCTCCACGGCCCTGAGGACCCCGATCGGGATCGCCGCCGCCGGCGCCCTGGCCGTTCCGCTCGTCCTCATCGGCGGCCCCGCCGCGCACGCCGAACCCGCCCCGCTGCACACCGCCGAGAACGCCGTCGACGGCCAGTGGATCGTCGTCTTCGAGGACGGCGTCTCCGCCAGCGCCTCCACCGCCCGGGCCACCGGGGCCCAGGACGTCGAGCACGTCTTCACCGAGGTGCTCGACGGCTACTCGGCCGACCTGTCCTCGTCCGAACTGGACGAGGTCCGCTCCGACCCCGACGTCGCCTACGTCGAACAGGTGGGGCGGGCCTCCACCACCGACGTCCCGTGGGGCCTGGACCGGATCGACCAGGCGGACCTGCCGCTGAACGGCACCTACGACACCGACGCCACCGGCGCGGGCGTCGACGCCTACATCATCGACACCGGCATCGCGCCGGACCACCCCGAGTTCGGCGGGCGCGCCGACGTGGCCTTCGACGCCACCGGCGGCGACGGCATCGACCGCCAGGGCCACGGCACCCACGTCGCCGGGACCATCGGCGGCGAGAGCGTCGGCGTGGCACCCGGTGCGGACCTGCACGGGGTCAAGGTGCTCGGCGACGACGGCAGCGGCTCCTACGCCGACGTCATCGCCGGCATCGACTGGGTCGCCCAGAACGCCCCCGACGGCTCCGTCGCCAACATGTCCCTCGGCGGGCCCGGCTCCCAGGCCGTGGACGACGCGGTGAACAACCTGGTGGACTCCGGCGTCTTCACCGCGGTCGCCGCGGGCAACGACGGGTGGCTCGCCTCGTGGTACTCGCCCGCACGCGCGGCGAAGGTGACGACCGTGGCGGCATCGGACCGGAACGACCGGTCGGCCTCGTTCACCAACTGGGGCAGCGCCGTGGAGATCTACGCGCCCGGCGTGGACGTGGAGTCCTCCGTCCCCGGCGGCGGCTACGACACCTACAGCGGCACCTCGATGGCCAGCCCGCACGTCGCGGGCGCCGGGGCCCTGGTGCTGGAGGCGTCCCCCGGGTCGACCCCGCAGGCCGTGCAGAACCGCCTGCTGAGCGACGGGAGCTCGGGCACGCTCACCGGGGTCCCGTGGTCGACGCCGAACCTGCTGCTCAACGTCTCCGGCCTGTAACCGCCGGACTCCGCCGGCCCATGGGCCGCACACGGCGCCGTCCCCGTCCGCGGGGGCGGCGCCTCTCGCGTCCCGGCGTGATCACGGGACGCAATATTCACCCTTCGGTTTACCCGCCCAACTGGCCGCATCCTGCCACATTGAACACCTTGACACCGAAAGCCGTCGCAGGCTGCACACGATGTCGACCGTTAACCCCGCTTTCCGAACGATGTCACTGATCGTGAAGACCCTGTTCGCCCCTGTGCGCCCGGGACTAATGTCCCCGACCGCATGCCGAAACCCGACATGCACGGAAAGCTCCCACAAGGAGGAGTACGTGAAGCACGTGTCTGTGAAGCGCACCGCGATCGGTCTCGCCACGGCGAGCCTGCTCGCGATCCCCACGGCGCTTCTGGGCGGGGCCGCGGCCGCCGCCGACGAGCTCGCCCCCCTCTACACCAGCTCCGAGGCCGTCTCCGGCGAGTGGATCGTCGTCCTCAAGGACGGGTCGCAGGCGACCCAACGCGACAGCGAGCGCTTCGGGATCGCCTCCAACGACGTCGAGCACACCTACTCCGAGGTGTTCTCCGGCTACGCCGCCGAGCTCAGCTCGTCCGAGCTGGACGAGGTCCGCACCGACCCCGACGTCGCCTACATCGAGCAGGCCGGTCGGGCCGAGGCCTCCATCCCCTGGGGCCTCGACCGGATCGACCAGGCGGACCTGCCGCTGGACGACTCCTACACCACCACGGCGACCGGCGCGGGCGTCGACGCCTACATCATCGACACCGGCATCGACGCGGGCCACCCCGAGTTCGGCGGGCGCGCCGACGCGGCCTTCGACGCCACCGGCGGCGACGGGTCCGACGGCCAGGGGCACGGCACCCACGTCGCCGGGACCATCGGCGGCGAGAGCGTCGGCGTGGCACCCGAGGCGGACCTGCACGGGGTCAAGGTGCTCGGCGACGACGGCAGCGGCTCCTACGCCGACGTCATCGCCGGCATCGACTGGGTGGCCGAGAACGCGCCCGAGGGCTCGGTGGCCAACCTGTCGCTCGGCGGCCCCGCCTCCCAGGCGGTCGACGACGCGGTGAACAACCTGGCGTCCACCGGGGTGTTCGTCGCGGTGGCGGCGGGCAACGAGTCCCAGGACGCGAACAACGTGTCCCCCGCGCGCGCGTCCGGCGTGACGACGGTGGCGGCCTCGGACAGCGGCGACTCGCACGCGTCGTTCTCCAACTACGGGGACGCCGTGGACATCTACGCGCCCGGGGTGGACGTGGAGTCCTCCGTCCCCGGCGGCGGCTACGAGAGCTTCAGCGGCACCTCGATGGCCAGCCCGCACGTGGCCGGGGCGGCGGCGCTGTACAAGGACGCCAACGGCCAGGCCGACCAGGACACCGTCCAGGGCTGGCTGACGGACAACGCCGGGCAGGACAAGATCTCGGGCGCGCCCTCGGGCACCCCGAACCTGCTGCTGAACGTCGAGGGCCTGTAGGAACCCCGCTCGCCTACCAGTCCCCGCCACCGCGGTGACCAGGACGGCCCCGGCGCCCGCCGCCGGGGCCGTCCCCGTGTCAGGAACCGTCCGTGAGAGGTTCGGACCGGCCGTCCTCCAGGCGTCCGGCCCCGGACCCTTCGGCTCCGGAACCGACACCGGAGGAGATGCCCTCCCCGGACTCCTCCTTCTCCTCCTCGGCCTTCTCCTCCTCCTGCGCCGCCTCTTCCTCCTCCTGCCGTTGCTGCTCGGCCTGGGCCTGGGCGCGGGCGCCGGCCCGATCGGTGCAGGCCTCGTCCGCGGCGGCGGACCCGCCGTCGACGGCGACGACGGTGAAGCAGTACTCGGCGGTCCCGCTGTCGGTGGGGACCTGGGCGCTCGTCACGCCGGGCCCGGTGCGGGCGAGGGTGGCGGGCGGGCTCCCCTCGACGCCGCCGACGACGAAGTAGCGGGCCGTCCCGCCGGAGGCGTCCTGCCAGGTGACCTCGACCGTGGTGAGGCCGTCCTCCAGGGAGACGCCGGAGGGGGGATCGGGGGCGGCGGCGTCCTTCCCGCTCCCGTCCCCGTCCCCCTTCGCCTGCTTCTCCCCGTCCTTCGTGTCCTGTTCCTCTCCGCCGCCGGAGCCCGCGGACGTCCGCGCGGTCTCCGCACCGGCGGCGGTGAAGCCGGTGCCGGGGCGGGCGACGCTCCCGGCGCCGAGGAGGGAGGCGAGGACGACGACGGAGGCCGCCGCCGCGCCGATGTGCATGTGCCGACGCCACCGGGGCGGCCGCACGGGACCGACGGGGTGCTCGTAGCCCTCGGGATCCTCGGGGGACTCGCCGTGCGCGGGCGCGCGGACGGAGCCCGCGGCCTGGCCTCCGGCACCGGGGAGCGGCGCGGTGTCGGGACCGCCGGTCCACCCCTTGAGCCGCTGCCAGGCCTGGCGGGAGTAGAGGTCACGCGCCTGGTCCAACGGCACCGCCGGGACCGCGGCCGGTCCCTCCGGGGCAGGCGGCTGCGGCGCCGCTTCGTTCTCCGCCGGGGCGTCCAGCCCAGGGATGGGCTTGGACTTGGGACGACGCCCGACCTTGCGCGAGGGCCGGGTGGGGCCCTTACGGCGGAACTCACCGGTGAGCCCGATGTCGATGACGGTCGGGCCGGAAGGAGAGGCGACGGCGGAGGCGGCGGCCTCCCCCTTCGGAGGAGCGGCCGCGTCGCTCTCGTCCTTCTCAGGTGGACGCGGCGGCACTTCAGCCGAGGACGACGTATCCGACGGACTCGACGAAGGGGGCTCGGCACGAGGGGCCGGGGAGGGCGGCACGTGCGGCCCCGACGGCCACAGCGGCTCGCGCGTCACCGCCGCCTCCGGCGGAGGGCTCTGCGACGGCTTCGGTTCCGGGGCGGGCGCCGACGCAGGCGGGGGCGGAAGCGTCCCGCTCGGCGGGGTCACCGAACCGTAGGAGGTGCCCACCGCCGCCCACAGGCGCCCCAGCTCCTCGTCGAACTCGGCCGGGGTGGCCGGGCGGGCCGCGGGATCCTTGGCCATCGCCCCCATCAGCAGCGCGTTCACCGGGCGCGGCACGCCGGGCAGCGGCAGGTCCGGCGCGGGCTCGCGCAGCGCGGTGCGGGCGTACTGCTTCGGATCGGGGCGGCTGCCGTCCCACTCGGCGAAGGGCACCCGCCCGGCGATGGCCGTCCACAGGGCCGAGGCGAGCTGGTAGACGTCCGAGGCGGGGACCGCCTCCTGCCCCCGGAGGATCTCCGGCGGGGCGTGGAACACCAGCTCGGAGCTGGTGCGCAGGCGCGGCGCCGGTGAGCCGAACGGGGCGGCCGAGCCGAAGTCGGTCAGCACCGCCGAGGTGCCCGAGCGCAGGATGTTGCTGGGCACGACGTCGTTGTGGAGCAGCCCGGAGGCGTGCAGCGCGGCCAGGGCGCCCGCCGCCGCGCGCCCGGCGCGGACCGCCTCGGGCAGGTCGACCGGGCCGCTGCGGGCGAGGATGTCGGCGTGGGAGCCGTCCGGCTGGAACGGCATGACCAGGACCGGCTCACCGGTCGCCGCGCGCGCGACGTCCAGCAGCGGGACCACGCCGCGGGCGCCGCCGAGGTCGCGCAGGCGGGTGATCTCCTCGTAGCCCCCGGCGCCGTGCACCGCCTTCAGGGCGACGGCGGCGCCGGTGCGCTCGCTGACCGCCCTGAACACCTGGGCCTGCCGCCCCCGGTAGGCCAGGACCGGTTCCCGGAACCCCGGCACCTGCACCGTCTGCGGGGCGCCCCCGGACATCTGCGCGCTCACCTCTCCGCCTGGCCGCCGAACACCGGCCCGGTCTGCCGGCCGCCGTCCCGGCGCTCCTCGTTGATCTGCTGCTGCTTCTCGAAGGCCGCGTGCACCGCGATGCCCCCGCAGATCAGGGCGATGAGGATGATCCCGCCGACGACGGCGGGCCAGACCGCCTGGCGGCGCCGCCAGTACCGGCTGGACCCGTACAGGATCGCGGCGCGGAGCTGGCGGCGGCGCAGCGCGTCGGCCTGCAGCACGTACTGCTCGGCGTTGGGGGTGTAGTGGAAGGCCTCGGGCATCCGCTGCGCCGGGTCCTGCTGCGGGGCGGTCGGCGGGGGCGGGGTGGAAGACGGCGGGGTCACGGGTCCTACGGGGATCAGAAGAGGTTGTTCAGGCGGTTGCTCAGCCGGCCGTAGTTGCTCGCGGCGTCGTCGGTGGCCTGGATGACCTTGGCGAAGGCGTCGTTGACGGCGGCGAACTGGGTGTCGAACTCCTCCGCCTTGGCCTTGAACCGGTCGTTGCCCGAGCCCTCCCACTTGTTCACGGTGGTCTCGGACTGCGACCGGATGTCGTCCATGATCGCCTTGAAGCGGGTGAGGTGCTCCTGCTGGGCGCCGCTCAGGTCCTGCAGACCGGAGACGTTGCCGTAGACCTCGAAGTTGCTCACGGTCTTCTCGCTCCTGTCGGGGTGGGGGAAGGGGGCTCAGGCGTTGACCGGGCGGGAGAGGCCGCCGGCCTCCTTGCCCGCGGAGGCGAAGGTGTCGCCGGAGTCCTGGTCGGTGGCGGTGAATTCGCGCTGGCCCTCGTTGAGCTTGATGCCGTTGTTGCTGCACCAGGTCATCAGCTCGTCGAACCGCTGGGTGAGCTCGTTGCGGGCCTCGCGGAACTTGGCGAGGGCGTTGCCCTGCAGGGCCTCGCCGTCCCGCTCCATGTCCTGGATGAGGTTGTTGAGCCGCTGGTAGAGCCCCTCCGAGGAGATCCCGAGCTCTTCGCCGCCCTTTCCGAGGGCGTCCGCCTCCGTCAGACCGACATGGTTGGCCACTGGTGTCCTCCTGGGGGTGTCAAGGGTCACTCCGCACACTCGGGAGCTCACTCAGAGGTTAACGGCCCCTACCGACACAGAAGCCCCTCACCCCGGCCGGATCCGGACATGTGTCCCACTGATCGTGCCGAAGCGCGTCCGTCCCGGAACCGTTCCGGGGCACCGTCCGACACCCGATGCATGACACGTCGACACCTGCCCCCGGTGGCGGCGGCCGCGGCCGCCGCCGTCCTCCTGGCCGCGTGCGCCGCACCGGACGGCGGCCGCGACGACGGCTGCCCTCCCCGGCCCGACCTGGACGCTCCGCCCGAACGGGTGGTCACGATGGACGGCGGGTCCGCCGCGCTGCTCACCGAGCTCGGCGTCGGCGGCACCGTCGTCGGCACCGCCGCCCCCGACTTCTTCGACGCCTTCCCCGCCGACGAGCGGGCCGCCTTCGACCGCATCCCCGTCGTCGACGAGGGCACCGGCAACCGGGAGGCGGTGATCGCCGCCGAGCCCGACCTGGTGATGGGGGTCTCCTCCTACCAGTTCGGCGCCTTCGACGGCACGCCGACCGCCGAGGAGCTGGCGGCCGCGGGCATCGCCGCGCACGCGGCCTGCGACCCGCCGGGGACCACGGAGGACCTGTCCGCCACCTACGCCTTCATCGAGGACACCGCCGAGGTGTTCGGGGTCCCCGGGAACGGCGCCGCGCTCACCGCCCGGATGCGCGAACGGGTCGGCCGGGCCGCGTCCGGACCGGGCGCCGGTCCGGTCCGGGTGCTGTCGGTCTCCGTCGTCCCCGGCAGCGGCCAGGGCGTCTCCACGGTCGGGGGCCGCGGGACGGCCAACGGGGTGATCACGCTGGCCGGCGGCGAGAACATCGCCGGGGACGTCCCGCTGCGCATCGCCGACCTGTCCCCCGAGGAGGTGGTGCGCCGCGACCCGGAGGCGATCCTGGTGCTCACCGGGTTCAGCGGCCTCAGCGGGCGGGAGCTGGTCGACGCGGTCCTGGAGCACCCCGTGCTGTCCCGCACCACCGCGGCCCGGGAGGAGCGGTTCGCCGTGCTCCCGCAGTCCATCGTCACCTCGCCCAGCGTGCTCAACGCCGAGGCCGTGGCCGATTTGTCCGAGGCCCTGCACGGCGCGGGGGGCCGCCCGTGACGCCCCGCATCCCCTTCCCCCTGCTGCTCGGGGCGCTCACGGCCGCGGTCGCCGCGGCGGTCCCGCTGTCGATCGGCGTCGGGGCCGTCCCCCTCCCGCCGCAGGAGGTCGTGCGCATCGTCGCCGACCGGCTCTCCTCCTCCGCGCCCGCCGACTCCCCCGAGGCCTACATCGTCTGGGAGCTGCGCGGGCCGCGCGCCCTCCAGGCCGTGTTCGTCGGCGCGGGCCTGGCGGTCGCCGGGGCGGTGGTCCAGGCGCTGGTGCGCAACCCCGTGGCCGACCCGCACCTCCTCGGGCTCTCCTCGGGGGCGAGCACGGGCGCCGTCCTGGCCATGGCCGCCTTCGGCGGTGCCGCCGCCGGGCCGCTCGTCCTGCCCGGCGCCGCCTTCGCGGGGGCGGCCGCCGCCGGTGCCGCGGTGTTCGCGCTGGCCCGGGCGCACGGCACGGCGGAACCGCTGCGGCTGGTGCTGGTGGGCGTGGCCGTGGGCCAGCTGCTCGGCGGGGCGACGTCCTTCATGGTGCTGCGCCAGGCCTCCGGCGATGCCCAGCAGCAGGTGCTGTTCTGGCTCCTGGGCAGCCTGGCCGGCGCCCGCTGGCCGCTGGCGCTGGGCTGCGCGGCCGTGGTCACGGTCCTGTCGGCCGTGCTGACCGCCCGCGCGCGGACGCTGGACGCGCTCGCCCTGGGCGCCGAGGGCGCCGCGGCCCTGGGCGTGCGCGCCGACCGCGCCCGCGCCGTCCTGTTCGGAGCGGCGGCACTGCTCACCGGGGCCGTGGTGGCGGTGGCCGGGGCGATCGGGTTCGTCGGGCTGGTCGTGCCCAACCTGGCGCGGCCGCTGGTGGGGGCCGGGCACCGCCGGGTGCTGCCGACCGCCGCCCTGCTGGGCGCGCTGATGCTGGTGGCGGCCGACCTGGCCGCGCGCACCGCGCTGCGCCCCACCGAGCTGCCGATCGGCATCCTGACCGCCGTGGTGGGGGTGCCGTTCCTCGTCGCGGCGCTGCGCGGCGCCCGGTCGGGGGTGGGCCGATGAGGCTGCGCATCCGGGGGCTCACCGCCGGGTGGTCCCGGCTCCCGGCGGTGGAGGGCGTCGACGCCGACGTGCCCGAGGGGTCCTTCACCGCGCTCGTGGGCCCCAACGGCAGCGGCAAGTCCACCCTGCTGAAGACCGTCTACCGGGCGCTGCGCCCGCGCGCCGGGCGCCTGCTGCTGGGTGAGGAGGACCTGCTCGGGCTGGACCCGCGGGAGGCCGCGCGCCGGGTGGGCGTGCTCGGCCAGGACCAGGACGGCGGGTTCGACTTCACCGCCCGTGAGGCGGTGGCCCTCGGGCGCGTCCCGCACACCGGCCCCTTCGGCGGCCTCGGCGCCGCGGACCGGGCGGCGGTCGCCGAGGCGCTGGAGCTCACCGGCTGCGCCGTGTTGGCGGACCGTCCGCTGTCCCGGCTGTCCGGCGGCGAGCGGCAGCGGGTGCTACTGGCCCGCGCGCTCGCCCAGCGGCCGCGCCTGCTGGTGCTCGACGAGCCCACCAACCACCTGGACCCGCACCACCAGTTCGCGGTGCTGGAGCTGGTGGCGGGGCTGGGCACCACCGTGCTCGCCGCCCTGCACACCCTGGACCTGGCGGCGGGCTACGCCGACCGGGTGGTGGCGATGCGGGCGGGCCGGGTGGCGGCGGCCGGGCCGCCCGAGGAGGTGTTCGCGCCCGAGCCGCTGCGCGCGGTGTTCGGGCTGGAGGGCACGCTGCTGCCCGACCCGGTGACCGGGCGGCTGCGGCTGCTCACCCGCCCAGTCGGCGCTCCAGCAGGGCGCGGTGGGTCGGGCACGCCTCGGTGTGGAGAGCGCGGCCCTCGCCGGTGCACTGGACGAACAGGGCGCGGCGGTCCTGGTCGCACATGGCGCGGGTGACCAGGCCCTGCTTCTCCAGGCGGGCCACCGAGCGGGACAGCGCGCTCTGGCTCAGGTACACGCGCTCGCCGAGCTCCTGCATCCGGACCTTGCCGCCGTCGGCGGACATGAGCAGGTCCAGGACCTCGAAGTCGCTCATCCCGATGCCGTGGCGCTCCTGGAGGTCCCGGTCCAGCGCGCACGACAGGTCGCTGTAGCAGGAGAGCACCTCGCGCCAGCGGGCGACGAGGGCGGCCTCGCGTGTCGGGCTCATGGCGCGGATCTTAACATGCCCGAACATTTAATGTCCAAGCATTTAATGCGTCGACATTTGATGCACGCGCATGTAAGGTCTCCGGCCATGACCACATCGGCCGCACCGGCGTCCACCGCGACGCCGCCCTCCCGTCCGACCCCTCCGTCCCCGCACCCCCAGGGCTGGAACGTCCGCACCTGGGGCCTGCTCATCGTGCTGTGCCTGGCGCTCTTCCTCGACGCCCTCGACGTGTCGATGATCAACGTCGCGCTCCCCTCCATCGGGGCCGACCTGGGCATGGGCACCGCCGGACTGCAGTGGGTCGTCTCCGGCTACGTGCTCGGGTTCGGCGGCCTGCTGCTGCTCGGCGGGCGCACCGCCGACCTGCTCGGCCGCCGCCGGGTGTTCCTCGCCGCACTGGCCGCCTTCGCGCTGGCCTCGCTGCTCGGCGGGCTGACCGACAGCCCCGGACTGCTCATCGCCCTGCGCTTCGCCAAGGGCGTGGCCGCCGCCTTCACCGCCCCCACCGGCCTGTCCATCATCACCACGAACTTCACCGAGGGCCCAGACCGCAACCGCGCCCTGAGCGTGTACACCGTCTTCGGCGCCAGCGGCTTCTCCTCCGGGCTGATCTTCGGCGGCCTGATGACCCGCCTGGGCTGGGAGTGGACCTTCTTCTTCCCCGTCCCCTTCGCCGCCGCCGCGCTGGTCACCGGGTACTTCCTCATCCCCCGCGACCGCCCCGCCGCCACCGGCGGGTACGACCTGCCCGGCGCCGCCGCCTCCACCGGCGCCCTGCTGGTGCTCGTCTACACGGTGGTCACCGCGCCCGAGCGCGGCTGGTCCCACCCGCTCACCCTCGGCCTGTTCACCGCGGCCGCGGCGCTGGCCGCCTCCTTCGTCCTCATCGAGCGGCGGGTGGCCCACCCCCTGGTCCGGCTGGGCATCCTGCGCAGCGGCACCCTGGTGCGGGCCAACCTGGCGATGATGGCCCTGTTCGGCTCCTTCGCCAGCTTCCAGTTCCTGCTGACCCTGTTCCTGCAGCAGGCGCTGGGCCGCACCCCGCTGGAGATGGCGCTGGCCCTGCTGCCCACCGGCCTGCTGGTCGCCCTCAGCGCCTTCTTCTCCGACCGGCTGATCGACCGGGTGGGCACGCCCCGCCTCATCGTCGCCGGGCTCGTCTCCCTGTCCGCCGGATACCTGCTCTTCCTGCGGGTGGACACCGACCCGGTGTACGCCACCATGATCCTGCCCACCGCGCTGCTGCTCGGCGGCGGCTTCGCCCTCGGCTTCCCCGCCATCAACGTGCAGGCCACCGCCGGGGTGCACGACGACGAGCAGGGGCTGGCCGCCGGGCTGGTGCAGACCTCCGGGCAGCTCGGCGGGGCCGTCGTCCTCGCGGTCACCACGGCCGTCGTCGCCGTCGACCACGCCACCGGCGCGGGCGCGGGCGCGGACGGCGGACCGGCCGCGATGCTGGAGGCCTTCCGGCCCGGCCTGGGGTTCGTCACCGCCGTGGCGCTGGCGGGCGCGGCCCTGACCCTGGTGCCGCTGCTGGTGCGGCGGCGCGGCTGAGCAGGGCCGGACCGCGGCGCGGCCGACCGGGTCAGATCGACCCGGTCAGCCGCGCCACCAGCGCGAACAACCCCATCGACCAGGCCAGCACCGCGCACACCGCGACCACGGCCACGATCTCGATCCCGTTCAGCGTGCGGCGCAGCGAGGCCCGCGGCACCTCCGCCAGGCGGATCCGGCTGAGCAGCGCCAGCACCGCGCCCGCCGCCAGGGCCAGCGCCGGAAGCCACGGGCCCAGCGCCGGGAGCAGGCCGTAGGCGCCGACCGCCGCCGCGCCCACCCCCAGCGCCCCGCCCAGGCGCAGCGGGAGCGCGTGCCGGACCCGGTCGAACAGCCGCGACCGGAACACCAGCAGCACCGCCACCAGCGCCGCCAGCAGCACGTCCGGGACCCCGCCGCCGACCGCCGCCAGCAGCGGCACGGTCAGCGCCCCCGCCACCGCGGTGCCCAGCACCAGCCCGAGCAGCAGCCGGTCGCTGGAGGTCAGGGTCTCCTCGAACCGGCCGGTCTCCACCTGGCCGGAGTGCCGCACCTCGTAGTCCAGCGCGGACAGGCCGCCCATCACCAGGGCGACCCGCGGCAGCGCGCCCACGGCCAGCACCAGCGCCACCGACGCGGCCCGCACCCCCTGCGCGGGGTCGGTGAACGTGCCCACACCGGCGAGCACCCCGCCCGCGGCGGTCAGCACCCCCAGCGCCGACAGGTACGCCAGCCCCGACTCGTCCAGCGCCCACCCGACGGCCGCCACCAGGAGCGCCCCGGCGAGGCCGAATGCGGCCAGCGCCAGCGGCTGGGCCCCGGAGAACAGCAGCACCGCCAGGACCCCCACGGCCGCGCCCCACAGGCACGCCGCCCCCAGCAGCACTGCGGCGACGGCGGACATGCGCCGCCGCCCCGCGAACACCGCCAGCACCAGGGTGAACAGCGCCCCGGCGGCGGCCACGCCGATGTTGCCCGGCCAGGGGCGCAGGTACTCCATCACGGCGAGCACCGCCAGCGGGCCGGTTCCGGCCAGCAGCAGGCCGAAGGCGAACGTGGCCGAGGAGTCCCAGATGCCGCCGGTCCCGTCGACCCGGTCCTCCACGGCCCCGCGCACGTCGTCCACGTGCGAGGGCCGCTCGGGGGCGGTCACCGGGCGCAGGGCGAGCACGGCGCCGTCCGCCACCCCGGCCGACTCCAGGGTGCCCTCCGGCGGGATGTGGGCCCCGGCGCCGTCGACCAGCGCCCACCCGGCGGGCCGGGTACCGTCGGCCTCCGGCGAGCAGACCTCGATGACCTGCGGAAGCAGGCTCGCCACCGGGACGGTCCCGGGCAGCGCGAGGTCCGCCCAGCGCTGCGGGCCGGCGACCTTCACCCGACAGTAACCACTCACGTCCGTCCGATCCTTTGCACACGAGCGGGTGCGCACCGTGGTCGGGCCGGTGCCGACCGTGCGCAGCGAATTAGGCGAAAACGACGAATTGCGGGATCATCACCGTAGCAATCCCGCTCCTCTCCGTTCCCAGGTGCACGAAAGAGTTCGCCGTGGCGACAACACTGGTCCACCGTCCCGCGCGCCACTCCGTTCCCGATCCGGGCACCGACCCGCTGGTCATCGCGCCCCCGCCGCAGCTGCCGGACAACCCGCCCTCCAACAGCTCGTTCGCGATGATCATCATGCCGGTGATCAGCGGCTCGGGATCGCTGCTGATGGCCGTCACCATGGGCAACCGGCCGCTGTACGCGGCGGCCGCCGCCCTGGTCATGGTCGCCAGCGTGGTCGTGGGCATCGTCATGTTCACCGCCCAGCACAACGGGCCCCGCAAACGCATCCGCGAGCAGCGCGAACGGTACCTGGAGTACCTGGACCGGCTCCGGGAGACCGTCCGGGGGGTCGCCGCGACCCAGCGCGCGGGCGGCGCCTTCCTGCACCCGGCGCCGCACCTGCTCACCGAGACGGTGCGGCTGCCCGCCCGCCGCTGGGAGCGCCGCGGCGGCGACCCCGACTTCCTGCGGCTGCGCGTGGGGACCGGCACCCGGCCCCTCGCCCGCCCGCTGAGCCTGAAGGTCGACACCTCCAGCCCGCTCATCGTCTACGACCCCGTCTGCCAGGGCCTGGCCGACCAGCTCGTCGAGCTCTACGCGCACGTGCCCGAGGAGCCGCTGGTCCTGCCGCTCGAAGAGCTCGGCGTGGTGTCGATCGTGGGCGACCGCTCCGCCGGGCGGGACGCGGCCCGCGCGCTCGCCGCCCAGCTCATCGCCTCCTCCGCGCCGGAGGACGTGCGCCTGGGCGTCGTCCGGCACGAGCGCCTGCTCGCCGAGTGGGACTGGCTCAAGTGGCTGCCGCACAACGCCGCCGACGGCCTGGAGGGGGTCGGCGGCCCCGCCTACACCACCCGCCTGGTCGCGGGGACCACCCTGGAGATGGCCGAGCTGCTCTCCGCCGAGATCGAGCAGCGCACCGTGGACCTGCAGCGCCGCCGCGGTGCCCGGCCCGGCCCGGGCACCCGCCGCCTCGTGCTCGTCGTCGACGGCGAGTTCCAGACGGTGCTGTCCGGGCTGTCCGCCGAGCCGCCCGTGACCGGCCTGGCGCAGCTGGGGATCCACGTCGTCATGCTGCTGGGCGTCCGGCGCGAGGAGCCCGAGCACGTCGACCTGCGGCTGACCGTCGGCGCCGACGGGGCCCTCGCCCAGGACGAGGACACGCCGGGGCCGGATCCGGCCGCGCCGCTGCGGGGCACCGCCGACCGGGCCGGGGCGGCGCTGCTGACCACCCTGGCGCACCAGCTGGCGCCGCTGCGGCTGGCCGCGGCCGACAGCGCCGACGCCCTGCACGGGACCGTGGGCCTGCCGGAGATCCTGGGGGTGCCCGACGTCGCGCGGCTCGACCCGCGCCGCACCTGGCGGCCCCGGAGCACCGGCGACTTCCTGCGGGTGCCCATCGGGGCGGGCCCCACCGGGGCGCCGGTGCTGCTGGACCTGAAGGAGTCGGCGTTCGGCGGCATGGGGCCGCACGGCCTGGTCGTCGGCGCCACCGGCTCCGGCAAGTCGGAGATGCTGCGCACCCTGGTGGCGTCGCTGGCGGTCAACCACCCGCCGGACAAGCTGGCGCTGCTGCTGGTCGACTTCAAGGGCGGGGCGACCTTCGCCGACACCGACCGGCTGCCGCACAGCGCCGGGCTGATCACCAACCTCGCCGACGACGACGGGCTGGTGCTGCGCTTCCGCGAGGCCATGTACGGCGAGCTCACCCGCCGCCAGCAGCTCCTCAAGGACGCGGGCGCCCTGCCCAACGTGCACGCCTACGACCAGGCGCGCGCGTCGGGGCGGACCGACCTGGAACCCCTCCCCCACCTGCTCGTCATCATCGACGAGTTCTCCGAGCTGCTCACCGCCCACCCCGACTTCGCCGAGCTGTTCGTGGCGATCGGGCGCATCGGGCGGTCGATCGGGGTGCACCTGCTGCTGGCCACCCAGCGGCTGGAGTCGGGCAAGATCAAGGGCCTGGAGTCGCACCTGTCCTACCGGATCGGGCTGCGCACCTTCTCCGAGGCGGAGAGCCGCGAGGCCATCGGGGTGGGCGACGCCTACCACCTGCCGCCCGAGCCCGGGTCGGGCTACCTCAAGGTGGACACCTCGGTGTTCGAGCGGTTCAAGGCGGCGATGGTGTCCCAGCCCTACACGCCGCCCGCCGAGGTGAAGACCGAGGAGGACCCGGTCCTGCCCCTCATCTCCTACAACGGGCTGGGGCCGGTCCTGGCCGACCCGGTCGCCGGGGCGGAGGAGCAGGCGGCCGAGGACGAGCAGGCCCGCACCACCCTCCAGGTCGCCGTCGACCGGATCGCCGCGGCGGGGGCGCCGCCGGTGCGCCCGGTGTGGCTGCCGCCGCTGCCCGCGGCCCTGCCCCTCGACCGGGTCCTGGGCTCCCCTGACACCGCCCCGCAGGAGCCGGACCCCGCCGAGGTGAAGGCCGTCGTCGGGCTCACCGACATCCCCCGCGAGCAGCGGCAGGTCCCCGCCGAGCTGGACTTCACCGGCGGCGAGGGGAACATGATCGTGCTCGGCGGGCCGCAGAGCGGCAAGTCGACCCTGCTGCGCACCCTCGTCGCCTCGCTGGCCTGGCGGTACCCGCCGGGGCGGGTCGGGGTGTACGCCGTCGACTTCGGCGGCGGCGGGCTGGCGGCGTTCGCGGACCTGCCGCACGTGGCCGGGGTGGCCGGGCGGGCCGACCCCGAGCGGGTGCGACGCATCCTCACCGACGTGCGCGGACAGCTGGAGCGGCGGGAGCGCGTGTTCCAGCAGGCGGGCCTGGACTCCCCCGCGTCCATGCGGCAGGCCCGCGCGGACGGGAGGCTGCCCGGCGGGTTCGTCGGCGACGTGTTCCTGCTCATCGACGGCTGGGCGTCGGTACGGGAGACGTTCGACGACGCGGACGACATGCTCATGGACATCGCCTCGCGCGGGCCCGCCCTGGGCGTGCACACCCTGGTGACGGGGGCGGCGAGCTCCCAGGTGCGCAGCCGCCTGCAGGCGCTGTTCGGCGGCCGGATCGAGCTGCGCCTGACCGACCCGTTCGACTCGGGCATCGACCGCAAGCTCGCCGAGGAGCTGCCGAAGGACGTCCCGGGCCGGGCGCTGCTGGCCGACGAGAACACCGCGCACATCGCGCTGCCCCGCGTCGACGGCACCGCCGGCGACGCGGACCTCGCCGAGGGGGTGCGCGACCTGGTGGCCCGCGCGTCGGCGCGCTGGAAGCAGGGGCCGGTGCAGCGGGTGCGCACGCTGCCCGACCGGGTCGCCCTCGACGAGCTGCTGCCCAAGCCGCGCAAGCGCCGCGGCCGGGTGCAGGCCCACGACAAGAGCCTGGTCATGGGAGTGGCCGAGCGGGACCTGGAGCCGGCCCGGATGATGTTCGACGAGGACCCGCACCTGGTGGTGTTCGGGGACCCGCAGACCGGCAAGTCGGCCCTGCTGCGGGCGCTGCTGCGGCAGGTGGCCGCGCGCCCGGCGAGCGAGGTGGGGATCGTGCTGGTGGACTACCGCCGCGCGCACCTGGGGCTGGTCGGCGAGGAGCACCTGCTGGCGTACTGCACGTCACCGGACCAGACCAAGGCGGTCGCCGCCGACCTCGCGGGGTCGCTGCGCGAGCGGCTGCCCGGCGCGGACGTCACTCCCAAGCAGCTCCGGGAGCGGAGCTGGTGGAAGGGGCTGGAGCTGTTCGTGGTCGTGGACGACATGGACCTGGTGGCGGGGCGCAACAGCCCGCTGGCGGCGCTGGCCGAGTTCCTGCCGCAGGGCAGGGACATCGGGTTCCACATGGTGACGGCCCGGCGCACCGGCGGGACGTCGAGGGCGATGTTCGAGCCCGTCCTCCAGGCGCTGGGCGACATGTCGACCCCCGGCATGCTGTTCTCCGGCGACCGGGCCGAGGGGCGGCTGGCGAACGGCGTGGTGTCGAGGCAGCTCCCCCAGGGACGGGCGCTGCTGGCCCGCCGGGGGCGCCCGGCCGAGCAGGTGCAGGTGGCCTGGAGCGAGCCGCCCGAGTAATCCAGGAGAGCGATCACCCATGCAACGAGTGCTCCAACACGTGCGCCTTTTCGCGGCCACCGGCCTCGCCCTCGTGGTGGCGACCGCATGCAGCACAGGGGCGGACACGACCGGGGGCGGAAGCGGCTCGGGCGGAGGCGAGGGCTCGTCCGGGCCGCCGACCGGGCTGGCGCTCCTGTACCGGGGGTACGACGGCGGCGACCCGGAACAGGACCAGGCACTGGTGTTCCTGGACCCGGAGAGCGGCGAGGAGACGGACGTGTTCCCCCTCCCTGAGGGGGCGGTGGACCCGATGGCCTCGGGGATCCCGGTGTGGGCGCAGTTCTCGGAGGATTGGAACTACTTCGTGTACTCCCCTCCGGGCGACCAGACGGTGCAGATCGCACAGCTTGTGGAAAACGAAGAGGGCGAGTACGTCTACAAGCCCGCGGCCTCGTTGGAGACGCCCCCCGCTGAAGTGTGGACGGACCCGCGCATCCAGGGCGACCGCCTGTGGTTCGCGTCCAGAGCGGCGGAGGGCCAGGCCAGCTCGTTCCAGGTGATGTCGGTGCCGATGGACGACCCGACCACGAGCCCATCACAGGAGGGCACGGTCCCCTTCGACGAGAACGGAGTCCCGTCCGAGTGGGCGGTGTCCCCCGGCGGAGAACTCCACGTACGAGAGAAGGCCCCGGTCCAGTCGGTCCCAGGCGAAGCCGGGTCGAACCTGACCGTCCGCAAGAGCGGCGACACCATCATGAACGCGACGCTGATGAAGGGCGGAGCGCAGCTCCAGCACGTGAGCGGAGCACCCGTATGGGGAGGCGGCACGGTGATCGTGACCCCATCCGACGAGGGGACCCCCGCCGGCCAAGCGACCAACACAGGTGCATCCCTCCTGGAAATCAACGAAGGGGGGACGGGTTTCACCGAGACCCCCCCTCCTGGAGGGAGAGGGGACCTTGCGTCAGTACATGCCGAACGAGAAACACGACGCGGTCCTCCTCCAGACCGACGAGGCCTGGTATCGAATGGACGTGGGTGAGGGAACCCAGCAGACAGAAGAAGTCTTCGACGCCCCTAGGGACGCGTCGATGACCGGCCACCCAGTGGCCGTGCGCTGGACGTAAAACACAAAGATCACCCACCCTCCCTACTCGCCACAATCCAAATATTCCTTGATGTCGGAATCGTATTCATCCCGACTCTCGAGCTCGCCCAACCTGTCCGCAATATACCCATCGGCGATTTCCGAGATCGCTCGACTTTGGCCGCAAAATTTAATGGAATCCTCCGCGGCGATCCTATACAATTCATTGTCCAACTTCCCTAGATACTCACCGAGCCACTCATCCGTAACCGACAGGTATCGGTCGCTGCGATAATAGTGGACATCCACAGAGTAGTTGCCGCCCTCCTCATCCGAGATGATTCCTCCGAATTCAAGGGCGCTTTGCCCGCCCCACGGGTAGTTTCCTTCGCCTTCGATTATCTTCCTGTATTCACCCGACGTTTCAGACCGGACCATCTCATCGATGGCATACACCACCACGTGCCTTCTTACCCACTCTTCCCCCACCTTCGGAGATGGAGATACGTCGGCACCGGCGCCCCCATCACCGGGAACTTCGGCATCAGGTGTGTACGAGCAAGATGCGGCCAGAGCAGCTGCGAGCATCGTCGCCACCGCGCTGAAAAATCTACTCACTTTTACCTCGTTGCTGGTTGTCCTTGTACTCCTCAGTCGAACCCACCCCGTACTCGTCCATAATCCCTTCATTTCGGATTCGATATTTATCAGTAAACATTTCAACAAAACCATCTGCCGTGGTTTGATCGCCCCCCGGCACAACAGGTTGAGGGTGATCGATAGTCATTTCATTTCGAGTCGCGTTCTCCAATACCGTGTCAAGCACTCCAAGGTCGGTTGAACGCCCTTCCTCATTCAGATCGACGTTTCCTACGTTCCACTTACCCGGGTCCTGTTCAACACGATAGCCGTCACCATCTTCGACAATGACACCAAGCGTTTCCAGGGTTTCCCCACTGTCCCCCAATTCCTTGATTTCCTCTTCGGTTATCACTCCGTCATCACCCGCCACAACGTAATCGATGGTTTGGACCTGCATTCTGCGCTTGATCTCCTCCTCACCAAACATTGCCCCGAAGTCTTCGGCTGCGTAGGACGCCTCACCTGGCGTAGGAAATGCCCAATCAACCAGTGGCGCCTTCCCCAGTTCCATTCCCAAAGCTACGGCGTCCCCTACCTTGGGGATGAAGGAAGCAGCCGTCTTCCCGACCTCTACCGCTCCCGTAGCGATTTTCTTGTTTCTTTCATTCGTTTCCTCAAGGCCCAGGTTGCGGTTTTCAGCTTCATTCTCGAGTGCAGCCTGAAAGAGTCCGCCGATGGTTCCACTTCTATTTCCCGCATCGACCGGGTTTCCCGTGTGCAACCCCGCCTCAATTTCGGCGGATATATAATAATCCGTAGCCGCTGCTGCACGTGCAGCAGCTCGTGCGTCACCTACGACATATTGCATGAATCGAAGTGCTGAGCCTTCGTCCATTTCGATCATGTGGGTCTTAGGATGATACTCTCCAACACCATCGACATTACTGGTCCCCGACTGGTCCTGGAAATCAGCCAGGCCGCCGAAGCTCGTAATGTAACCCTCGTATATTTCCGCAAGGCTATACCCTACCTTTGGGTTGATTACAGCGAACGAGGCATTTTCTACTCTCTCTCCACTAAGGGTATAAGCCGTTTCTCCCGTATTCGTGAACGCGTCATACATGTCGTCCGACGTGACGACATCCATGAAAGCAGCGGCAGCCTCGCCGGCTCTTTTCCTGTACTCTGGATCGTCATGAACTGCGTCATCAGCGATCCAGTCGATCAGGCCAGATGCGACTTCGCCCCTATCACTCCAGTCATAAGTGAACAAGTTCTTGATAAGCTCTGACGGGTCGCTATCATAGTGTTTATGATCAAACTGGCCGGTAAGGATGTCATAATTCGCGTCCTCGTTCCTTGTACTAACCTCGAGCAGCGTCAGTACCGACTCCTCATCATCCAGGCCTTGGAATTCATTCCCCAGCGCCGTCGTCAAAGCCCTTGAGAAGCCACGCCCTCCTTCCAAGTTTTCATCAATGCCTCCGAACAGCACGGAAAGCGCACGAACATTTCCATCCCATTCGGAGATAATCTCTCTTCTTGTGCCGCTTTCTTCTCTCACGTACCCGTATTCACGCGGTCCGTAGACCACGCTTTGGATCTCTTCCGGAAGACGCTCGAATCCTCCTCCATAGTCCGTGTTCGACAGAGTAAGGATGCTCTCACCAAGCACATCAAGAAGCTCCTGTCCTTCCTCTGTTGGGTTCCCTTCATCATCAGCCAGCCCCATGTCGTCGAGAAGGTCCGGAAAGGCAAGTGCACCCTGAAGGGCCCACCCGTCATCGCCTCTTTCCTCTATACCGCTCAACCCATTAAGGAAGGAATCCAAGAAGTCAATGACGTCTGAGTCGAGTTGCTTTTCTCCTCTCCTTTGCATCTCCGCTCGATGGGCATTCACCGCAGTGAGCGCAGCAACAATTTCATAATATCGATCGTCTAGCGGTTTCCCGTCAGCATATTCCTCCATCTCCCTAGCCATCTGCTCACCTTCTTCGGCATCCACGGGAACAGGCATCCCCGGACCCTCAATGTTATAGGGGAGCCACCCTAGGTCGAGGTGTTCACCGAGCTTTTTTACTGAAACGGCATGCCATCCCATCCGAAGCTCACTCGCACAACCTTCCCCTCTTTCTTCGAGTTCATCCCAAGCTTTTTTCGCCCGATGATTCAACTCTTGCATTTTTGTATTATATTCATCCAGCTTATCGCTATCAGTGAAAAGAGCAGGATGCCCGAGAGGGCCGAAAATATTGACTCGGTAATATTCAGCCGCGGACTTCAATTTTTTGATTTCATCGTCGTACCATTCTAGATCCGAGGACCATTTTTCCGTAATCAATGCCGGGTGCATGATCCCTGTAGCGGCCCTCATCCACATCCGCTCGTTATAGACCCCTGTCTGTTTAATCGGGTCCGCGATGAGGTCGGAAAACTCCATTGCAGCACCAGTGAGTTCTCCTCGGACATCACCGGCCTGACCGGTCAGGATCTCACATACTGCCCAGAGATGTTTTGCCGCTCCCATGACCGATCGCGATTCGGCATCGGGCTTCTTATAGGTGAACTCGACGATCATCGTACTTCCTCTTCAATAAATCTCAGTAAGCCGAAATTCCTCGTGATAGGCTCATGCCGGATGCTTGGTATCCTTCTGCGGATTCCTCATCCGCTCCAGTTACTTCATAGTTCGCTCCGTCGACATCATCGGCTGCCCCCAGAGAATGCTCTTCGACATTGAGCATTTCCTTTTCCTGTCCTTCTGAATAGTCAGCGTAACCCCCTACGCCCGGATTTTTACCAACCGCTTCCTCTGCATCTTCCATTGCCGCCACAAAGGCGGCTTTCAAGCCCTGCATTCCTTCGGCCGCCGAGCGGGTACTTTGTGCCTTAGCTGAAGCACCGGTCGGGTCCACTCCGTATTCGTTTCCCACTTCCAACCTCCAGGGGGCGAATTCGCCGACGGGGATAGCGATTCCAATAAGGTGCGCTTTGCGCTGCATGGGCGCCATGCCACAAGATACACCTTGTGTGCATGCGGCTACGATGGAGGTAACCGTTCATTGAGTCCGGTTCCGGCCATGCTCTTAAGGCGTCCTCACCCCGCAACTGCCTGCACCTTTACCTACGGCTTCACCCAAATCTCTGTCGATGGATCCTGAATGCCATCACCGCGCCTGTACTGAGCAGGGCAGTGCCCAGCACAGCCGCCATCTGGAGACCGTCCGCGTAGGCGACGTGGACCGCCTCCAGCAGTGCCGATCCGGTGCTCCCTCCCACTGATTCAGCGGTCTCAACGCCTGCGCCGACGGTCTCCTTTGCGCTGTCCAAGGACGCTTCGTCCAAGGCGGCAGGCGCCCCGCTGGTCAGGCCCGCCTGGTAAACCGCCATGGCCGCCGTGCCGATCAGGGCCATTCCGCCCGCGAGGCCGAACTCGGCCCCGCTCTCCGCCACGCCTGATGCCATGCCCGCCCGCTCCTTCGGCGCCGCGCTCACGATCAGGTCCGTCAGCAGCGCGAGTGTCGGCGTGACGCCCGTGTAGAGCACGGTGAAGCCGACGATGGTCAGCGGCAGGCTCATCATCGGAGCGGTGGCGGCGAGGATTCCCGCACCGACGGCCGCCGCGGCCAAGCACACGCCGACCACGGCCCCCGGCCGCACGTACTTCACCGTCCTGGGGGCCAGAAGCGTCGCCGCGATGCCGAGCGCGATCGACGGGACTGTCCACAGCCCCGCCTGAAGGGGCGAGAGCCCCAGCACCGACTGCAGGTACTGCAGCACCAGCAACTGGCTCCCCGCGATCGCCGCCACCGCGCCCAGCTGGGTCCCGAGCCCGATGGTGAACGCGGGCAGCCTGAACAGGCGCAGGTCCATCATCGGGTCGTCCATGCGCAGCTGACGCCGACCGAAGAGCGCCCCCGTCGCCAGGCCCAGCACGATCCAGCCGACGGCCTCCACGCCCGTACCTGACAGGGCCAGCTTCTTCACGCCGTACACCAGCGGCAGGACCGACGCGATGAGCAGCACGGCGCTGGCGATGTCAAGGCGCCCGGGCAGTCTCTCGGCGGACTCCGGAAGCAGGAAGGGGCCCACCACCAATAGCAGGGCCATTACCGGCACCCCGATGAGGAAGATCGCGCCCCACCAGAACACCTCCAGCACCGCGCCACCGACCAGCGGGCCGACCGCCTCCCCCGCGGTGAAACTCGTCATCCACACGGCGATGGCGAACGTCCGCTGCCCAGGGGCGTGGAACATGTCGGTGAGAAGGGCGAGCGTCGAAGGCATCAGTGTCGCGCCCGCCACCCCGAGCAGCGCCCGCGCCGCGATCAGCGACTCCACGGTGGGCGCGTAGGCGGCGAGCACCGACGCGGCGGCGAACGCCCCCGCCCCGATGAACAGCAGCCGCCTGCGCCCGATCCGGTCCCCCAGGTTTCCCATCACCAGGAGGAACCCCGCGACCATGAATCCGTAGACGTCCAGGATCCACAGGAGCTGCGTTCCGGTCGGCCGCAGCTCCGCACTCAGCGTCGGGGCCGCGAGGTGCAGGACCGTGAGGTCCATCGACAGGACCACGGTCGGCAGGGCGAGAACCCCGAGGCCGATCCACTCGCGCCGCCCGGCGCGGACCGGCGTCGTCGCGTCCATGCGTTCTCCCTTCGGGCACGCGGATCACACGGCCCATGACCCGCTGACGCGACGACGCTAAAGTCTGACGCCGATGTGAGAGTCAAGCCCGGGAGGTCCCCACGATGCGCATCGGAGAGCTCGCCCGCCGGACCGGCGTCAGCATCCGGTCCCTGCGCTATTACGAGGAGCAGAACCTGCTGGCCCCACAGCGGCGCCCGAGCGGGTACCGCGAGTACGAGGAGGGGGACGTGCTGGTCGTGCGGAGGATCAGGACGCTCATCGCCGCCGGCCTCACCACCGAGCTGATCGCCCAGGTCCTCCACTGCTTCCGCGGGGACGCCGAGACCCCGGAGCCCACCTGCGCCGAGATGGTCACCGAGCTCGCCACGGCCCGGGAGTCGATGGCCGCCAAGATCGAGGACCTGCGCTCCTCGCAATCGTTGCTCGACATGATCATCGACGCCGCGCCCAAGGAGGCCGACGAGGTCGCGGTGTAGGACGGGTCACCCACCGTGTGGCAGCGACGGAGTGAGCAGGGTGGTTCCCCGGGCCTGCTCACCGTCCGCTGGACCCCTCGCGGTCCAGGTGGGCGGAGAGGGGGGACCGGGAGGCGCAATCCGGGCATATCGGGCGCGGGTTGAAGGGTTCCGCGATCCTGCGTGGCGGATCCGCCACCCGATCCGCCTCGAAGCGTCCATTTCGCCACCCGGGAGGGCCCGAAGAGACAGAGCCGGATGCTCCCGGAAGGGCGAGGGGGCGAGTCAGGGCTGGACCGGGCGGGGCGGGTGGGCGCGCCCGCGCGGCACCCGCCCCCTCCGCCGTCCGAGCCCCTGCTCCTGCCCGGGGGTGATCTTGAGGCCTCTGGCCTGGGGTTCCGTGGTTTTCCCACAGGGGCCAGATCCGTCCCCGTTCTGTCGTACCCCTGTTCTA
>NZ_JAQFWP010000032.1 GCF_027706745.1 Nocardiopsis suaedae
CCCGCACCGCGAGGAACCCGCCGCCCGGCAGGCAGGCCCGGGGAACCGCCCCGCTCGCGCCGTCGCCGCCCATCACGGCGACCACGCACACGCCCTGTGGCCGACAGCGCCGCCGCTAGGGCCGCTGGCCTTTGTCGTCGCCGCCGTCTACCTGGCACTCCGGTGCCCCGGCGCCCGGCCGGGGCCCGGCAGCGGGGTACCGGCCGAGCCGCCGCCCACCCGCACCGCGAGGAACCCGCCGCCCGGCAGGCAGGCCCGGGGAACCGCTCCGCTCGCGTCGTCGCCGCCCATCACGGCGACCACGCACACGCCCGGCGGCCGACAGCGCCGCCGCTAGGGCCGCTGACCTCCGTCGTCGCCGCCCTCCACCTCACACTCCGACGGCCCGGCGCTCGGCCGAGGCCGTGAGCGGGGTACCCGCCGTGCCGCCGACCCCCCTCGGTGGTCGTCTCGGTGGTCGTCTCAGTGGTCGTCGGGGTGGCCCAGGCGGTGCAGCCAGCCCGTGCTGCGGCCCGGTGGGGTCACTCGACGCCTGATCTGGTCCACGATCCTTCCCGCGGCCAGGTCCGCCGCCAGCATGCACGCCCGTTCGATGCCGCGGGCGCGGCTCGCCCCGTGGGCGATGACCACCGTCCCGTTCAGGCCCAGCAGCACCGCCCCTCCAGTGCTCTCGCTGTCCAGGCTCTCCCGGAGCCCCCGGAGGGCCTTGCGCTGCAGCAGCGCCCCCGCCCGGGCGCGGCGGGTGGAGGTCAGCGCCTCGTGCACCGCGTCGAAGGCGAAGCGCACCGTGCCCTCGACGGTCTTCAGCGCCACGTTCCCCGTGAAGCCGTCCGTCACCACCACGTCCACCTCCCCGGCGAGCAGGTCGTGGCCCTCGATGTGCCCCCGGTAGTCCAGCCGCGGCGGTTCGGCGGCCGTCGCCGCCAGCAGTTCGGAGCTCTTGCGCGCCAACCGGTTGCCCTTGCCCGGCTCGGCGCCGATGGTCAGCATCCCCACCCGCGGCTCGTCCACCCCGTGCGCCGTGTGCGCGTAGGCGGCGCCCAGGTGCGCGAACTGCACCAGCATCTCCGGCTTGGCGTCGGCGTTCGCCCCCGCGTCCAGCAGCACCGTCGGGCGCGGCCGCGTCGGAAGCACGACCGCCAGCGCCGCCCGCAGCACCCCCGGCTGGGTCCGCAACCGCACGGTGGAGGTGGCCACCACGCCCCCCGTCGACCCGGCCGACACCAGCGCCGACGCGTCCCCCTGCCGGATCAGCTTGCAGGCCACCGCGACGCTGGAGCGCGGGCGCCGCCAGCTCGCCAGCGCGCCCTCGTTCATCGCCAGGGTGTCCTCGGCGTGCACCACCGGCACCTCGCCGGCCGCCCCGTGCTCGGCCAGCAGTCCGGTGAGCTCGGCGATCCGTCCCACCAGCACGACCCGCAGCCCGTGCTCGCGCACCGCGGACACCGCCCCGGCCACCGTCTCGGCGGGGCCGTGGTCACCGCCCATGGCGTCCAGGGCGATGACCGGGCCGCCGCGCGGCGGCCCGGCGGTGCCCGCGGGTCCGGCTTGGTTCACGTGTGGATCCTCACTGCTCCGCCGGGGTGCGGCGGTGGCCCGCCGTGCCCCGGTCCGACGTCTTCTCGCACGTGGTGGGGGGTGTGCCCGCCCAGGGGGCAAGCGTATGCCTCGGCCGTCGGGAGCGCGCGGGGCGCCCCGGTCGTTCGAGGTCAGGAGGGTATTTGTGGAAAGTGGGTAAGAATCAGCGAAGATCGGGTATATCGGTCCGCTGGTCAGGAGGGTGACCACTCCGGGCCCGACAACCCATACGAGATCTCGCCGGGCGCCCCCCCTCCTTCGCCGGGGGCGCCCGGATCAGGCCTGCCCTGCCGACGGCGGGGCGCCTGCCGCACCCTGAAGGGAGACGCGTGAGCTTGACGCAAGACGCGGCTATGTCCCCGTCCGCGGGACGTCGCTTCCGTGCCTACACCTCGAAGCACTTGGACGAGTTGACGGCGCGGGCCGGCCTCGGCGAGGACGAGCGGCTCGCCGTCCGCGCCGTCGCCACGGTGCTGCCGTTCCGGGTCAACAGCTACGTCATCGACGAGCTGATCGACTGGGACGCCGCCCCCGACGACCCGATCTACCGGCTCGTCTTCCCGCAGGCGGACATGCTGCCCGCCGAGGACGTGGCCCGGATGGCCGATCTTCTGCGCCAGGACGCGCCGAGGAAGGAGATCAACGCGGCCGCCAACGAGGTGCGGGCCAAGCTCAACCCGCACCCCGCCGGCCAGATGGATCTCAACGTGCCCAAGGTCGACGGGCAGGACCCGCTGGAGGGCATGCAGCACAAGTACCGCGAGACGGTGCTGTTCTTCCCCAAGCAGGGGCAGACCTGCCACGCCTACTGCACCTACTGCTTCCGGTGGGCGCAGTTCGTGGGCGAGCCCGACCTGAAGTTCGCCTCCGGGGAGGTGGACCACCTGGTCCGCTACCTCAAGGAGAACCCGCAGGTCACCAGCGTGCTGTTCACCGGCGGCGACCCGATGATCATGGGCGAGGGGGTGATCTCCAAGTACATCGAGCCGCTGCTGGAGGTCGAGACCCTCGAGTCCATCCGGATCGGCACCAAGGCGCTGGCCTACTGGCCGCAGCGGTTCGTCACCGACCCGGACGCCGACGACACCCTGCGTTTGTTCGAGAAGGTCGAGGCGTCCGGCAAGAACCTGGCCTTCATGGCCCACTTCAGCCACCCCAACGAGCTCGAACCCGAGCTGGTGCAGGAGGCCGTGCGGCGGATCCGCGCCACCGGGGCGATCATCCGCACCCAGGCGCCGCTGATCCGCACCATCAACGACGACCCGGAGATCTGGGAGCGCATGTGGCGCACCCAGCTCCGGATGGGCATGGTGCCCTACTACATGTTCGTCGAGCGCGACACCGGCCCGCAGGACTACTTCGCGGTGCCGCTGGCCCGGGCCTACGACATCTTCCGCGACGCCTACAAGAACGTCTCCGGCCTGGCCCGCACCGTGCGCGGCCCGTCGATGTCGGCCACACCGGGCAAGGTGTGCGTGGACGGCGTCACCGAGATCGCCGGGGAGAAGGTGTTCGTGCTCCACTTCATCCAGGCGCGCGACCCGGAGCTGGTGGGCAAGCCGTTCTTCGCCAAGTACGACGAGAAGGCGGCCTGGCTCTTCGACCTCGAACCCGCCCTGGGCGCGACCCACTTCCCCTACGAGGAGGCCCCTCCCGCGGACGTCTCCGCGCTGGTGGACCCCGCCCGCGCCTGACCGGGGGCCGGGCACGACCCCACATCGGACCTTCCCCACCCGGGGCGCCCCGTCCGCTTCCGCGGGCGGGGCGCCCTGCTGGACAAGGCCGGATCTAGTCCTGCGACGGCCGCCGCGCCCGCGCAGGGGGCGTCCTCTCCGGCGGCCCGCGCATGTTGCGGGAGAAGGCGGTGGCCACCAGCCCGGCGGCCATCGCGCCCACCGCCACCCAGCCGACCTCGCGGAAGGTGTCGGTGAAGGCCTGCGAGAAGACCTGCCCGGCCAGCTCCGCCAGCCGGTCGGCCGCCGCCGGGGACACGCCCTCGGGCGGCGTCGGCGGGGCCGGGCCGCCCAGCTCCACCCCGGCGCCGTGCTCCGGCTCGACCGCCGTGACGAACGCGTCGCGGTCCTCCGGCGGCAGCGCGTCGGCGGCCGCCCGTGCCTCGCGCACCGTGTTCGCCGCCAGGGACGCCTGCATCAGCGCCCCCACCACGGCGCCGCCCAGCACCGATCCGAGCTGCCGCAGGGTGTTGAGCACCCCCGAGGCCGCCCCCGCCATGCGCGGGTCGACCCGGTACATCGCCAGGGAGTTCATCGGCCCGAACACCGAGGCCACCGCCAGCCCCATCAGCGCCAGCGGCAGCGCGAACTCCCACCAGCGCGAGTCCGGGCGGGCGCCCAGCAGCAGCCACCCCAGGCCGACGCAGAACAGCGCGAATCCGCCCATCAGCAGGTACTTGCCGCCCAGCCGGTCGACCCAGCGGCCCACCACCGGCGCGGCCACCATGGACAGCACCGACATGGGCGCCATCGTCAGCCCGGCGGCCAGCGCGGTCATGCCCAGGGCCGACTGCAGGTAGATGGTGAACAGCAGCGAGTGCCCGATCATCGCCACCGACACCAGGGCGGCGTTGAGGCTCATCAGGCTGAAGTTGCGGTCGCCGAACAGCCCGAAGGGCACCAGCGGGTCACGGCCCTGCCGCGCGCGCTGCTGCAGGAGGAGGGCGGCGAACAGCACGGCGCTCAGGGCGAACAGCAGCGGGATGCTGATCGGCCCGTAGACCGTCCCCCAGCCGAAGCGCTCCCCCTCGACCAGGGCGAAGGCGAGCAGCCCCAGGGCCCCGGTGGCCAGCGCGACCCCGGCGGGGTCGAACCGCGGGCGGCGTTCGGGCTTCGGGTCGGGTGGGATGAGGACCGCGCCCAGCACGAGCGCGAGGGCGCCGAAGGGGATGTTGACGAAGAAGATGAACCGCCAGTCGAAGGCGGTCACCAGCAGCCCGCCCAGCGTCGGCCCGGCGACCGTCGCCAGGCCCGCCACCGCGCCCCACACGCCCATGGCGGTGCCGCGCCGCTCCGGCGGGAACACCCGCACCAGCAGGGCCATGGTCTGGGGCATCATCACCGCCGCGCCGATCCCCTGCACCGCGCGGGCGGCGATCAGCCACCCGGCGCCGGGGGCGAGCCCGCACAGCACCGAGGCGGTGGTGAACGCGGCGACCCCGACCAGGAAGAGGCGGCGCTGGCCGTAGAGGTCGCCCAGCCGGCCGGAGGTGATGATCAGGACCGCCAGGGCGAGGGTGTAGACGTTGACCACCCACAGGACCTCGTCGGCGGCGGCGCCCAAGCGCCGGATCATGTCCGGGATCGCGATGTTGACGATCGTCAGGTCCAGCAGGGTCATGAAGAACCCCAGGCACAGGGCCGCCAGTACGGCCCACGGATCGCCCCGGATCGAACGCATTCGGCCCCCTCCTGCGCGGACCCGGTCATCCTATGTGCGCGGGGCGCGGCGGCCCGGGCGGATGCGGCCGGAGTCGGCGCGCCGCGCCCGTCTGGGGGATCACCGCACCCGCGCCCCGGGGGCAGCGGCGGGGGTGCCTGCGTCGCGCAGGTCCTCCTCCAGGGGTGGGTGACGTGCGCCCCACCGCCGACGGAAGGCCGACAGTGCACGGGGTGTTGTCAAGACAAATGCACGTCAGGACCAATGGCCGGAGCGGGGGTGCGGCGGCGGTAAAGTGGGCAGGCCATGGCACTGAGAAGCAGGGGGCGTCGGCGCGGGCTCGTCATCGGCGTCGACATCGGGGGCACCAAGGTCGCCGCAGGGGTGGTCAACCCGGCGGGGCGGGTGCTGGCCCGCGGGCGCGCGCATACCCCCAACCGCAGCAAGAGCCCCAAGGTGGTCGAGGACACCATCGCCGGCGTGGTCGACGAGCTGCGCCGGGAGTACCCGGTGACCGCGGTCGGCGTGGGCGCGGCCGGGTTCGTCGACCGGGACCGCTCCTCGGTGCTGTTCGCCCCGCACCTGTCGTGGCGCGGTGAGCCGCTGCGCACCGCGCTGAGCGCCCGCCTGGGGCTGCCGGTGGCGGTGGAGAACGACGCCAACGCCTCGGCGTGGGCGGAGATGCGGCTGGGCGCCGGGCGCGGCTCCTCCGACGCGGTGGTGGTGAACCTGGGCACCGGCATCGGCGGAGCCGTGGTGCTGGACGGGGCGCTGTACCGGGGGCGGCACGGCATCGCGGGGGAGTTCGGGCACATGGTGGCGGTGCCGGACGGGCACCGCTGCGAGTGCGGCAACCGGGGGTGCTGGGAGCAGTACGCCAGCGGCAACGCGGTCACCCGTGAGGCGCGCGAACTGGCGGCGGCCGACTCGCCGGTGGCCCGCGGGCTGCTGCAGGCGGTCGGCGGCGACCCGTCGCGCATCACCGGCCCACTCGTCGCCGAGCTGGCGGCCGAGGGCGACCGCGCGTGCGTGGAGGTGCTGGAGGACGTCGGCCGGTGGCTGGGCAAGGGCCTGGCCGACCTGGCGGCCGCCTTCGACCCGGAGGTGTTCGTGATCGGCGGCGGGGTGTCGGAGTGCGGCGACCTGCTCCTGGGGCCGGCGCGCACGGCCTACCGCAGGAACCTCACGGGGCGGGGCTACCGCCCGGAGGCGAGGATCGTCCGGGCCGAGCTGGGCAACGAGGCGGGCCTGGTGGGCGCGGCACTGCTGGCGCGGGAGGATCCGCCCCAACGGATCCGGGGCGCGGGCCGCGGATCCCGCCGCATCACCCGCCGGAGGGCCCGGTAGGCCCCGTCCGGAGTCCTCCGGCGTCTCGGCCCCCGGATTCCCGTTGATCTCGGGAAAAACGACGCTACAAGCGCGGTTTTAGCGTCGTTTTCCCCGAGATCAACGGGGACTCCACCACTCCAGCGGACACCACCCCTCTTCGGTGGTCGCCGCCCTTCGTCGCCGCCGTCAGGGGCGGAGCGCGGAAGCGGTCCTTCCGGTGTCGCCCGGCGGTAGGCCGACGCCGGTGGGCCTCACGGCACAGGGACCGTCATCGTCTCGCCGCCGTACCCGTTGGTGCTGTCCCGGGCCTCGACGGTCACCTCTTCGGTGTCGTCCGGGATCTCGACTCCGCGCTGGGTCCGGGTGAAGGGCTGTTCATCCGCGTGGTCGTGGGCCAGCACGTGCTCGCCGAGAACCGTGCCGTCCGGACCCAGCACCCGC
The DNA here is from genome assembly GCF_027706745.1 of Nocardiopsis suaedae. GTDB lineage: Bacteria > Actinomycetota > Actinomycetes > Streptosporangiales > Streptosporangiaceae > Nocardiopsis_A > Nocardiopsis_A suaedae. The sequence goes on from NZ_JAQFWP010000032.1 coordinate 6,742, forward strand.
CATCCGTCGGCGTACCGTTCGGGCGTGTCATAGGGGGAGCTGATGGTGACGGCGAAGTCGTAGCCCGCGTTCCCTTGGGTGACGGCCACGTCGACGACGTCGGGGAACTCCTGGTCCTGCGCCGCTCCGTCCTCCGAGCCGCCGGTGCCCGCGGGGTCGGACACGTCGGCCGGGGGGCTCGCGCCGCCGCCTGTGCCGGAGGGCGGCGAGGACTCCTGCCCGGTGCACGCGGCGGCCGTGAGGAGGGCTCCGGCGAGGAGGGCGGTCGTCGGAAAGCGTCCCATGCGGCCGTCCCTACCCCGGAGCCGCGACCGCACACCGGGCGCCGCCCCCGCGCCTCCGGTGCGCCGGCCGGGCGTCCCCGCGGCGTCCGTTGTGCACCGTGGACATACGTTCGCGCTGATTGCGCCGTTTCGGGACCTTGATCACTCCGTGGCGGCGGTGGTTTAAAGGTCCCCTGGTCACCCTCGCTACCCCCGAGACGGAGGGGTCCCCCATGTCGGACGCCCCGAACACCCCTGACTCCCCGGGAGCCTCCGGCTCCCCCGGCCCCTCCGGCACGCCCGGCACACCTTCCGGGGCCGCCGGGCCGCCCGGTGCGGGAGGGGACGGATTCCTCAAGGTCCTCGGCCGCGGCGACGTGCTCGCGCTCGCCTTCGGCGCCATGATCGGCTTCGGCTGGATCGTGCTGACCGGCGACTTCATCGACGCGGCGGGCAGCGTCGGCGCCGCCCTCGCCTTCGTCCTCGGCGGCGTGGTCATCGCCCTGGTCGGGCTCACCTACGCCGAGCTGGTCGCGGCCATGCCCCGGGCGGGAGGCGAGCACCACTACGCGCTGCGCGCGCTCGGCCCCCGGGGCGCCTTCACCGCCTCCTGGGCGATGGTGCTCGGCTACATCTCCGTCGTGGCGTTCGAGGCCGTCGCCGTCCCGCAGACCCTCGGCTACCTGCTGCCCGGGGCGATGGAGGCCGGACACCTGTGGACCGTCGCCGACTACGACGTCTCCGCCGCCCAGGTCGCGGTCGGCGTCCTGGCGGCGGCGGTGATGACCGGCGTCAACTACGTCGGCATCCGCCCCGCCGGGGTCTTCCAGACCATCGCGGTACTGTTCCTGCTGGCGGCGGGCGCGGCCATGGTCGCGGGCGCCGCCGTGGGCGGCTCCGCCGCGACCATGGAGCCGCTGTTCACCGGCGGCGTCCCGGGCATGTTCGTCGTGCTGGTGGCGGTGCCGTTCCTGTTCGTCGGGTTCGACGTCATCCCCCAGTCGGCCAGTGAGATCCGGCTGCCCTTCCGGCAGGTCGGCCGGTTGCTCGTGGTCTCGGTGGCCTGCGCCGCCGCCTGGTACGTGATGATCATGCTGACCGCCGGGGCCGCGCTCGGCCCGGAGGAGCTGATGGCCTCCGACCTGGCCTCGGCCGATGCCATGGCGGCGCTGTGGAACAGCCCCGCCATGGGGAACCTGCTGGTCGTCGGGGGCCTGGCCGGGCTGCTCACCAGCTGGAACGCGTTCCTGATCGGGGGCAGCCGCCTGCTGTACGCGATGGCCGAGTCGCGCATGGTCCCCGCCTGGTTCGGCCGCCTGCACCCCCGCTTCCGCACGCCCGGCAACGCCCTGCTGTTCATCGGCGCGCTGTCGGTGCTGGCCCCGCTCTTCGGCCGGCCGATGCTGGTGTGGCTGGTGGACGCGGGCGGCGTGAACATCGTCGTCGCCTACATCGTGGTCGCCGTCTCCTTCCTGGTGCTGCGGCGGCGCGAACCGGGCATGGAGCGCCCGTTCCGCACCCCGGCGGGACCGGCGGTCGGCGTGGCGGCGCTGGTGCTGAGCCTCGGGCTGCTGGCGCTCTACCTGCCGGGCATGCCCGCCGCGCTGGTGTGGCCCTGGGAGTGGGTGATCGTGGGGGCGTGGTGGATCGCCGGGCTGGCGATGATGGCCCGCCTGCCGCGGGTCGCCCCGGGAGCGGACGCGGAGGAGCGCCTGGTCGCCGAGATCGACCGCCGGGCGCGGGGGCGGTAGGGCCGCCGGGGCCGCCGCCCCGGTCAGGCGTCCGGGGCGGCCACGCCCGCCTCGTGCGCCAGCAGGCCCGCCTGGGTGCGGTTGGCGCACCCCAGCTTGGTCAGCATCCGCGACACATAGCTCTTCACGGTGGGCTCGGCCAGGAACAGGCGGCGGGCGATGCCGGCGTTCGACATCCCCTCGCCCAGGCACCCGAGGATGTCGCGCTCGCGGGCGGAGAGCGCGGCGATGCGCCCGCGCACCTCGGCGGAGCGGCCCCGCCCCGGGCCGCGGACCAGGCGGTGCGCGGCGCCCGGGGACATCACCGTGTGGCCGTCGGCCGCCACCCGCACCAGGTTGACCAGGTCCTCGGCCGGGGTGGTCTTCACCAGGAATCCGAGCGCCCCGGCCGAGAGCGCCCGCACCACGTGCGTGTCGTCGTCGAAGGTGGTCAGCGCGACCACGGCGGGCGGGTCCTTCAGGGCGGCGATGCGGCCGGTGGCCGCGATGCCGTCCACCCCCGGCATGCGCAGGTCCATCAGGACCACGCGGGGCCGGTGCCGCAGCACCGCCTCCACGGCCTCGGCGCCGTCCCGGGCCTCGGCCACCACCTCCACGTCGGCGGCGGACCCGAGGATGGTGCGCAGGTGGGCGCAGACCATCGGCTCGTCGTCCACCACGAGGACCCTGATCACGCGTTCTCCTCCCGGACCGTCCGGTCCGCTCCGCCCGTCCGCTCGTTCTGGTCGGCGCGGTATTCGGGGCCCCGTCCGGCGCCGCCGGAGGCCCCGCGGGGGAGCTCGGCCCGGACGGCGAAGCCGCCTCCGGCGGTGGGCCCCGCCTCCAGGGAGCCCCCGACCAGCTCGACGCGGTGCCGCAGCCCGTCCAGCCCGGTGCCGGCTCCCGCAGTCAGCCGCCCGGTCTCCGCGTCCGGTGGCGGAGGCCCGTTCTCCACCGCCACCGCGACCGCGTCCGGCCGGTGGTCGATCCGCACCTCCACGGCCGCTCCCGGGGCGTGCTTGCGCGCGTTGGTCAGCGCCTCTTGGACGACGCGGTAGAGCGTGCGGGCGGTGTGCGGCGCGAGCCCCTCGGGGCCGCCGGAGGCGGTGTAGTCCACCTGCTGCCCGGCGGCGCGGGCCTCCTCCGCGAGGGTTGCGGGGTCGGGCACGGGTTCGCCCCCGCCGCCGGTCGTGTTCGCTTCCCCGGTCCCGGCCCCGGCCCCGGCGCCGACCGCGGCCGCGTTGCCCGACGCGGGCACCTCCGCGGAACGCCCGGCGGGTTCGGCGTCGTCCCCGCGCAGGACCCCGATGAGGCTCCGCAGTTCCTCGATCGCCCTGCCGCCCGCACCGCGGATCCCGTCGGCGGCCGACCGCACCTCGGGGTCGTCGGTGGCCACGGACAGGGCACCGGCCTGCAGCACCATCAGGCTGACCTGGTGGGTGACGGTGTCGTGCATCTCGGCGGCCAGTCGCCTGCGCTCCTCCACCCGTGCCCGCTCGGCGATCAGCTCGCGCTCCCGCGCCTCCTGGCGTATCCGCTCGCGGCGCGCCTGCGTGAGGCGGAACGTTAGAGCCAGCGTCGTCCCCCCGAGGACCGGGGAGGCCGCGCCCAGCGCGCTCAACAGGTAGGAGCCCTCCGGAGGGGTGGTCACGACGGTGGTCACCACCGCGTACGCGGCGAGCGCCGCCATGCCCAGGGCCAGCCGGGCTTTGCGGCGCTCATGCGACACCAACCCGACCGCCGCCCCCGCGATGGCGAGCGGGGCCCAGGCCAGCCCGCCCGCCGCGGTCAGCTCCCGCCAGGCCGGGTCGACGGTGGAGACGGCGATCGCCGTCCCGGAGGCCGCCGCCGCGGCGGTGAGCGGACGGCGCGGCCCGACCAGCGCCGCCAGCGAGGCGACCGCCATTGCTCCGGTGCCCGCGACCACGGCGACCGCGTCGGCGCCGGGCAGCGCCGCCGCGCACAGCAGCCCTGTCCCGAGCGCCGCGGCGACCAGCAGCGCGCACACCGCCACCTGCCCGCGGCCGGAGCGGCCCTTCGGGGCGCGACCGGGATCGACCATGCTCCGAGGCTAGGCCCTGGCGGCCCGGGGCGGCTCCTCCAGCGCCGAAGTCGCAACTTTGGTTGTCGGTGCCGACGGCTTTGTATGCTCGCCCGCCGCCGCCCGTGCGCGCTTGGCTGGAGGAGCACATGGAGCAGGAGAGGGCACGGAGCCCGGCGAACGGGGGGCGGAATGATCGAAGCGGCGGACCTGACCAAGGAGTACCGGGGCGGCGTCCGGGCGGTGGACGGGCTCACGTTCACCGCTCCGGCCGGGGCCGTCACCGGCTTCCTCGGGCCGAACGGCGCAGGGAAGACCAGCACGATGCGGCTGGTCCTGGGGCTGGACCGGCCGACGGCGGGGACGGCGCTCATCCACGGACGGCCCTACCGGACGTTCGAGGCGCCCATGCGCGCGGTCGGCGCGCTGCTGGGGACCGAGTCCGTGCCCGGGGGCATGACTGCCGCCGCGCACCTGCGGTGGCTCGCCCGCGCGGGCCGCCTGCCCCGGGGCCGGGCCGAGGTGGTGCTCGGCATGGTCGGGCTCGGTGACGAGGCGGGGCGCAAGGTGAAGGACTTCTCCCTGGGCATGCGCCAGCGGCTGGGGCTGGCCGCCGCCCTCCTGGGCGATCCCGGGGTGCTCGTCCTCGACGAGCCGGTGAACGGGCTGGACCCCGAGGGCGTGCGGTGGATCCGCACCCTGCTGCGGCGGCTGGCCGACGAGGGGCGCACGGTCCTGCTCTCCAGCCACCTGCTGAGCGAGACGGCGGCGACCGCCGACCGCGTGGTGGTGATCGGCGGCGGACGGCTCATCGCCGAGGCCGGGATCGACGAGGTGGTCCGGCGCGGGTCGGGGCCGGTTTCGGTGGAGACGCCGCAGGCCGGCCTGCTGGCGCGGCTGGTGGCCGAGGAGGGCGCCGAGGCCGAGCCCGGCCCGGGAGGAAGGGTGTCCGTGCGCGGGCTGGACGCGCGGCGCGTGGGTGAGCTGGCCGCCCGCCACGGGGTGGTCCTGCACGGGCTGGGACAGGAGAGCCCCGACCTGGAGGAGGTCTTCTTCGAGCTCACCCGGGACAGCGCGCGCCACACCTTCGCGTCCGCCGGGATGAACGGAGACCGACGGTGAGCGCGGCCGACCACCGGGGCCGGAAGGCGGGGAGCCGACCGCCGGTTCCGACCGGCAGCAGCGCCCCGGGCGTACGTGAACGATCCGGTGGGAGTGGGGAGATGACGGTGGGGCGGACGGCGTCGGCACCGACGGGCGGGAGCGGGGACGGCGGAACGGCCGGAACCGGTGGCGGCGAGCGCACGGAACGAGGAGCACCGGGGTTCGGGGCGGCGCTGCGTTCGGAATGGGCCAAGTTCCTGGCGCTGCCCTCCAACCGCGCCATCATCGCGGCCACGGTCTTCCTCACGGTCGGCATCACCGCCCTGACCGGCCTCTTCGGTGACACGGGGGCCATCGCGCGCGAGCAGGCCGACGGGAGGTACAGCGTCATCTTCTTCGGTGCGTCCTTCGGTGTGTGGACCTTCTCGGCCCTGGCCGCGAACGTGGTCGCCGCCGAATACCGCACCGGCGCCATCGCGTGGACCCTGACCGCCACCCCGCGCCGTGCCCGGGTCCTGGGCGCCAAGTTCCTCGTGGTGGGTGCCGCGGCGCCGGCGTCGGGCCTGGTGATCGCCCTGGCGAACTTCTGGGTCACCCAGACCGTGCTCGCGCGCGCCGGGGAGGACGTCCTCACCCTGGCCGAACCGGGGATGCTCCGCGCGGTGCTGGTCTACATCCCGGTGGGCATGGCGGTGCAGTCGCTCCTGACGGCCGCTGCGGCGGCGGTGCTCCGCAGCGGACCGGCGGCGTTCGTGTCGGTGCTGCTCCTCGGCCTGCTCCCGATCGCCGTGGCCCCCGTGCTGGGCGGCTGGTGGGGGGAGAACATCCCCCGGTACATGACGGGCGCGGCGACCGAGAGCCTGGCGGGAATCGCCGTCCCCGGGACACCGGGCTTCCTGCCGACGCTGCCCGCGGCGCTCGTCGTGCTGGGCTGGACGGCACTGTTCCTCGCGGTGGCGACGGCCGTGTTCGAGCGCCGCGACGCGTGAACGCGGCCGCCCGCGCGGAACTGCCGCCCTGCCGGTCCCGAGGTGTCAGCGGACCGGTTCCGGGGCGGCGGCCGTACGCCCGGCGGCCCGGTCGGCCGCCGCCCCGGTGAAGGCGCGCACCACAGGGTGGGGGCGCGGGCCGTCGGCGAGTTCCGGCTGGAACAGGGTGGCCAGGAAGAACGGGTGCCCCTCCAGCTCGGCGACCCGGACCCTCCCCTGCTCGTCGTGGCCGGTGAACCGCAGGCCGCGCCCCTCCAGCAGTCCGGCGGCCTCCGGCGCGGGCCCATACGAGCAGTGGTAGCGCTCGATCCTCCGCTCGGTCCCCAGCACTCGTGCGGCCAGCGACCCCGGCGTGCATCGGATCTCCCCCTCGTGCCCCACGAGCGAGCAGGCCAGCGGCGCGATCAAGGGCTCCTCCGCGTCGGGGTCCGACTCGCCGTGGCGGGCCTCCGACAGCCCGCACACGCCCCGGGCGAACTCCAGGAGCGCGTGCTGGAAGCCGCCGCAGGTGCCGAGGAACGGCACACCCCTGGTGCGGGCGGTGCGCACGGCGGCGAGCGCGCCCGCCTCGCTCCGGTACGGGCTTCCGGGCATGAGCCAGACCCCGTCGAACCCGTCCAGCCGACCGGGGGCGGCGGCCTCCTCGGTCGGGACCCAATAGGCGTCGGCGAGCAGGTCCTCGTGCCGCCGCACCCCTTCCAGCAGTCCGGGGACCCGGGCATGGGCCCGCACGTGCGGGGAGCGGTCGGCGACCAGGGCGAGGCGGGCGGCGGGCAGGGCGGCCCGCGGTTCGGTGGTGTGCTGCATCGGCCCAGCATCGCCTGCCGGGGGTGAGAAGATCCAACGATGGTTTCGGATCCCTCGATCAGTGCTGCTGATACCGGCCGGTCGCAGGCGCGCGACCCGTTGAACGCCCAGTGGTTGCGGACCTTCGCCGCCGTGGCCCGCCTGGGGTCGTTCTCGGAGGCGGCCGAGGAGCTGAGCTACACCCAGTCGGCGGTGTCGCAGCAGGTCGCGGCGTTGGAGCGGGAGCTGGGCGCGGCCGTGCTGCGCCGTCGGCCGGTCGAGCCGACCGAGGCGGGCGAGCGGCTGCTGGAACACGCCGTACCGATCCTGCTGCGGCTGGACGCCGCCCGGACCGACGTGGCGCGGGTCCGTGGGCCGGGCGTCCCCCGCTTGGCGGTGGGGGCCTGCCCCGGCGCGTTCGTGCCGGAGGCGGCCCGCGCCCTGGCGGCGGTGCGCGCGGCCGACCCCCGCCTGGAGCCGCGGGTGCGGACGGCGGGACTGGACGCGGTGGTCGCCGGGGTCGCCTCCGGGGAGTTCGATGCCGGCCTGGTCGGCGGGGTGGCCGCGCCGACCGACCCGCTGCGGCTCGGCGCCGGGGAGGGCGAGTCGGTGGAGGTGATGCGGTCGGTGGTGGTGCGGGAGCGGCCGCTCGTGGCGGCGGTCCCGCACGGCCACCCGTTCGCCGGGCGCGGCGGCGTGAGCGCGGCCGAGCTGGCGGACGCCCTGTGGGTCGACGCCCCGGGGGCGGCGGTCCCGCTGTCGGCGCTGCGCGAGATGGTGCCCAACGCGGCGCCGCGGGCCGGGGTGCGGCTCGACGGGGGTGACGCGGGCGCCTTGGAGGCCTTGGTCGCGGAGGGGCACGGGGTGGCGCTGGTGCCGGAGGGGACCCTCGGCGGGGTCCCGGCGGTCCCGCTGGCCGCCCCCAGGCTGGTGCACCGGGTCGAACTGCTCCACCTGAACACCCATGGCCCGGCCCAGAGACTGGTCGGCCTCCTGGCGGACGCGTCCACGCGGTAGCGGAGGAGGGGAGCGGGGGAGCGGGCCGGTGCGGTCCGCCCCCGCACCCGTCGTGTGCCGCCGGGCACCGCTCACCGGGTTCGGAAGGGGCCCTGGACGGTGCGCCCGCTCCGCGCCGCCACGGCCTCGTGGTCGGCGAGCCGCTGCAGGTAGGCGTTGTAGGCGTTGAGCTCGGCGTCGCCGTCGCGCTCGGCCTTCCGGTCGGAGCGGCGGGCGAGCCGCGCGTCCGAGCGCATCCACAGCACGGCCAGCACGATCATCACCACCAGGGTGGGCACGTCCCCGAATACCCAGGTGAGGCCGCCCGCCCAGAGCTGGTCGTCCATCACGTCGATGTCCCACGCCGGGGGCGGCGAGGCGAAGAACCCCACGATCGGCGACTCGGACATCATCACGGCGATCGCGAAGAACGCGTGGAACGGCAGCCCGGCCATCATCAGCATCATCCGCAGCAGGTGGCTCCGGTTGCCGGGCCAGGGGTCGACCATCAGCACCGGGCCGAAGAAGACGATCCCGGTCAGCAGGAAGTGCAGGAGCATCAGGTAGTGCCCCCACACGCTGCTCATCAGGATGTCGAAAAGCGGGGTCAGGTAGATGCCGTAGAGGCTGAACACGAACGCCGACAGAGTGAAGGCCGGGTGGGAGGCGGCCTTGGCGACAGGGCTGTGCAGGAACCGCACCAGGCCCCGGCGCGGGGCGCCGCGGCGGCCCCTTCCCGCGGGCAGGGCGCGCAGGACCAGGGTCACCGGCGCGCCCATCAGCAGGAACACCGGGGCGAGCATGGTCAGGATCATGTGCTGGAACATGTGCACGCTGAAGACGGCCATGCCGTAGGCCTCGATGCCGGTGGCCGTCACCCACAGGACCATGGCCACTCCGACGTACCAGCTCACGGTCCGGCCGAGGGGCCAGCGGATGCCGCGCCGCCGGAGGCGCACCAGGCCGATGGCGTAGAAGGCGGCCAATACGGCGCAGAGGATGGGGAGGATCGCGTACGGCTGGGGCTGCCAGGCGAGGAGGCCGCTCAGCGTCGGGGGATCGCTCGGCATCCACATGGGGCCTGTCATGCCGTGGTCCATGGTGTCCATGGGCATCTGGTCGTCCAAGGCGTGTCTCCAAGGGCACGGATCGACGGCACCGCGTCGGCGCGGTGCGGTGGCGGTACGGAGGGAGGGCGCCGGAAGAGGGGGCGCCCGGCAGGCGGAGCCGCGGCGCGCACAGCCGTGTGCCCGGTCGCTGGGCCGCCCGCTTTGACGGACGGGGCGGAGCCGGGCGTGGCGTCAGCGCCGCGTGCGGCGGGCTCGGCCTATACCCGCTGGATGCAGAGGGATCGGAGCAGGGGGACACCCGGGCGGGCGGGGACGGCGCCGCGGCGGACGGGACGGAGCGCCGAGCGCGGTGGCGGCGGCCAGAAGGCGGCGATGAGCAGCGCGCCCAGGAAGGTGCCCAGGAGGACCTGCAGGTCTCCGGCGCGCTGATCGGTGTTGGCGCCGTCGTCGGCCGGGCAGGGAGAGGCCCTTCCGGTGTCGGCGGAGCACGCCGTTCCGGTGCCGTCGTCGGTGGCACCGGAGGTTCCGGCGGTGTCGGCGGTGTCGGCGGCCAAGAGCGGGGAGACGGACCCCACCACGGTGTCCGCCGCGTGGGCGGCGGGGACGCCGCCGACTGCGGCGAGGGAGACGCCGCCGTGCAGGATGGCGCCGATGAAGTGCGCGAGGACGAGGAACGAGAGCAGGGCGACGCGCCGCGGGGCCGCGCGGTCGTGCGTCCTGGTCGCCTCCTTCACGGCCCGCAGACTATCCGCCCTCGTCAGAGCGGCCGGGACACCCCCCGAAAATGACCGGCGGCCGGGGGCGGCCGTACGGCCCGGCCACGCCTCTGCGCCCTCCCCGCTCGGGGAGCCGCCCCACCCGGTGCCCTGTCCGATTCCCGCCGGTGGGCGGCCGCGGTCCTCGGCAGGATCGAGGGCATGGACAACGCACAGAACACCGAGACGAACCACCTGCCCCTCCTCGGCGGAGCGGCGCTCGTCACCGGCGGCAGCCGGGGGATCGGGGCCGCCACGGCCGTCCGGCTCGCCGGGCTCGGGGCCGACGTCGCCATCACCTACCGCGAGCGGGAGGAGAGCGCCGCCCAGGTCGTCGACCGGGTCAAGGCCGCCGGTCGGCGGTCGCTCGCGATCCGCGCCGACGCCGCCGACCTCGGCGCCGTCACCGGGGCGGTGCGCCGGACCGCCGACGCCTTCGGCCGCCTGGACATCCTGGTCAACAACGCCGCCGCCTTCCTGATGGCGGCCACCGAGGAGACCTCGGACGAGGATCTGGACCGCATGGTGGCGGCCAACGTCGAGGCGCCGTTCGCCGCCGCCCGCGAGGCGCTCCGCCACATGGGCGAGGGCGGCAGGATCATCAACGTCGGCAGCAACGTCTCCGAACGGCTGCCGTTCCCCGTTCTGACCCTGTACTCGACGACGAAGTCGGCCATGGTCGGCCTGACCAAGGGCCTGGCGCGGGAGGGCGGCCCGCGCGGGATCACGTCGGCCATGGTGGTGCCCGGTCCGACCGACACCGAGACGAGCCCGGCCGACGGGCCGATGGCCGAGGCCATCAGCGGGTTCACGGCCCTGGGCCGTTATGTCCGCCCGGAGGAGGTGGCCGAGACCGTCGCGTTCCTGGCAGGGCCCGGCGGCAGCGCCACCACCGGCACGGCTGTGTACGTGGACGCGGGGTTCACCGCCTGACGGGCCGATCCGACCGGGCCCGGTGAGACCACGGTTCCGCGCTTCGGTGGGCGGCCTCCGGCCGCCCACCGAAGCGCGGGCGTCGGCCGGACACTCGGAGGCGGGCAGATGCGGAGCAGGACGTCCGGGTGGGCCCCGCCGCGTTCGTTGGTGGTGTCCTCCGGGGTGCGGTTCGTCGGCCGGGTCATGGGGGAGCCCGGCGAGGGCGGCGGTGGTCGCGGCCGCCGGGGATTCCGCCGACGCCGTCGGCGAACCCGGGCCTGGCGGCCCCTTTGCTCAGGCAGGGGATTCCGGTGGGGTGATGATGCGCCGTTCGGGGGCAGGACGGCGGAGGACGGCGGCGGTGCGGGCAGCGGCCGGGCCGCCGGAGGCAGGGCCCAGGGCACGCCCATCGGCTGGGGGACGCATGACCACAGCAGACGTCGACATCGCGGGCGCGATCGACCACGCCGCCGACAGGATCACCGACAAGGTGGTCGGCTGGCGGCACGACATCCACCGCCACCCCGAGCTCTCCAACCGGGAGGAGCGCACCGCCGCGCTCATCGCCGACCACCTGCGCTCGGTCGGCGTGGACGAGGTCCGGACCGGCATCGCCGGCCACGGAGTGGTCGGGGTGCTGCGCGGCGGGCGGCCCGGCGACCGGGCGGCCGGTCTGCGCGCCGACATCGACGCCCTCCCGGTCAAGGAGACCTCCGGGGTCGACTTCGCCTCCACCGCCGTCGACGCCGACTACCCGGGCGGCCCGTTCCCCGTCGCCCACGCCTGCGGACACGACTGCCACACCGCCATGCTCATGGGCGCCGCCGAGGTGCTGTCCGGGCTGCGCGAGCACCTGCCCGGCTCGGTGGTGTTCATCTTCCAGCCCGCCGAAGAGGGCCCACCGGTGGAGGAGAAGGGCGGCGCGCGGGCGATGGTGGGCGACCCGGCCCTGGCCGATCCGGTGCCGACGATGGCCTTCGGCATGCACGTGGCCCCGCTCCCGGTGAACACCGTCGGCTACCGGAGCGGCAACTCCTACGCCGCCTCCTGCGTGATCAGGATCAGGATCGACGGCAAGCAGGTGCACGGCTCCACGCCCTGGGAGGGCACCGACCCGATGCCCGCCGCCGCCGACACGATCTCCGCGCTCGGGCAGGTCTACCGGCAGGTCCCGGCGACCTCTCCGGTGACGGTGTCCATCGGGCACGTTGAGGACGTGGGCCGGTTCAACATCATCGGCGGCAAGGTCACCCTGTGGGGCACGATCCGGTGCCTCATCCAGTCGGACATGAACACCGTCCAGGACCACGTCCGCCGCACGGCCGACCACATGGCGCGGGCGTACGGGTGCACGGCGACCACGGAGTTCCTGCAGCGGGTGCCGCCGGTGCACAACGCTCCGGAGTGGGTGGACGCGGCCCTGCCCACGCTCCGTCGGGTCGCGGGCGCCGGGAACGTCCACGAGACGCCCCCGGGGCTGCCCTACGACGACGTTTCGGAGTTCATCGACCGCTACGGCGGGCTGTACGTGAACCTCGGCTGCCAGGACCTGCGGTACCGCGACGACGGCACGATGGAGGCCGTGCGCGGAGGGCGGGGGACGGTGTTCAACCACAACCCCGGCTTCTACGCCGACGACTCGGTGCTGGCGACGGGCGTGCGCCTGCACGCCAACGTGGCCGCCGACCACTTGGAGGGCCGCCTCACCGCCTGAGGGCCCCGCTCTCGGGCCGCGTCCTCGGCTCGTGTCCTCGGGCACTCCATCCGACCAGGTCAGCGCGGTCGGCGCGGTGCTGGGGGCGGGACCGGCCCGCAAGCGCCCCTGCCGGGGCCCCACCCGGCGACGGCGGCGGCCGCCGGATGCCGCACCACTCCAGCGGCCCCGTCCCTTCCCGCCCGCCGCTGCGGCGCTGGTGGCCGCGGCCGGGCATTGACATATCGATAGTCGTTATTATCCTTTATCGATAACATCGATCATCGATATGCCTGTGGAGGCGGAGCATGCCGTCACTCACCCACGCCCGCGTCTGGCTGCAACGGTTGTACGCCTTCATCGCCGTCGCCGGAGCCGCCTTCGGGGCGGCGGCCGCCGCCCTGGCCGCCGTCATCGCGGGGGCCGCGCTGGGCGTCCGCATCCCCCTGGCCGAGACGGTGGTCTCCGTCCCCGTCGACTGGGCGGAGGCCGACCTCGGCGCCCCCGCCAGCGGGGGAGAGGCCTACGGGTCGGTCGACGTCGCCGTCACCGACCCCACCGCGGGGCAGGTGCTCCTGTCGGCCGGCCCCGACCTCGTGCAGGTCCTCCTGCTCCTGGCGGGCGCGCTCGTCCTCGCCTCCGCCGTGGGCAAGGCGCGGACCGACCCGTTCGCCCCGGACGTCGCCCGGCGCGTGCGCGTGATCGGGTGGCTGGCCGTCTTCGGGTCGCTGGGCGGCGCCCTGCTGGAGTCGGTCGCGTCCGCGGTGCTGGCGTCGACGGTCGTCGACGCCGACGGGTGGTTCGCCGGAATGACGCTCCCGCTGCCGTTCCTGCTCATGGGCGTGGGGATGTTCGCGGTCGCGGCCATCCTCGGCGTCGGCGCCGAGATGCGGGACGACCTGGAAGGGACCGTGTGATGGGGGTCCCCGACGGTGCGAACGGGGGGCCGGCGGTCGTGGTCCACCTGGACGAGCTGCTGGAACGGCGCGGAATGACGCTCGCCGAGCTCGCGCGCAGGGTGGACGTGACGGTGGTGAACCTGTCGGTCCTGAAGAACGGCCGGGCGCGGGCGATCCGGTTCTCCACCCTGCTGCGCATCTGCGAAGCGCTCGGGTGCCAACCGGGCGACCTGCTCTCCTACCGCCCGGGCGACGGGCCGCCCGATTCCGCTGCGGGGCCCGCGGAGCCGCCCGCGGGGAGCTGACCCCGGGGCGGACCGGTCCAGATGGGCCTACCGCTGAGCCCCGCCGCGGCGGGACGGGTCCCCGCAGCACTTCTTGTACTCGCGGCCCGCCCCGCACCAGCAGGAGGCGTTGCGCTCCGGCGGCCAGGGTGCCGCCTTCCCGGTGCGGGCCAGTTCGGTCCCGTACCGGGCGAGGACCTGGCCGTCGACCGCCGACGCGCCGTCCTCCGTCCCGAAGCGCTCGAACCCCTCGACGCAGCCGTGCCCCACGGACAGCCGCTGCGTCCCCTGGGCCGACAGGTGGCGCAGCTCGTCCTCCACCCCGGCCATGTGCTCACCGTGGTCCGTTCCGTAGTGCCCGGCCGGCTCGGGCCGGGCCGTGAGCAGGCGGTCGAAATCCGGCGGCTGCGGTGCTGACGGCCGTGCTACCGAGGAGGAGCGGTCTGCATCGAGTAGGCGATCGGTGCCCTCTTCTTGGAGCGTGAGGAGGAGACCCCGGAGTACAGGGCCCTCCATGAAGGGGGTTCAGGAAGCTGCTCTCCCACCCGATCGAACCCGGGAACTGGCCCAGAAGGTCTTGGACGAGCGGTACGAGCAGTCAAGGAGGAGACGAAGCCGGATTGGCGTAATTCGGGCTACAGCGGTGGCAAGGGCGAGTGCGCGGAGGTCGCCGATCTCCCCTCCGGGGCCGCTGTCCGGGACTCGAAGCGGCCGGGCCTCGGCCGTCCCGCCTTCCCTGCCTCGGAGCGGGCCGCCTTCCTCTCCGGCCTCGATCGCCTCTGGGGCCCCTGCGGCTCAGCTCGTCAGGGTGAGCTCGAAGGAGTACCTCGACGCGCGGTAGACGTGCGAGCCGACCTCCACCACACGGCCGATGTCGTCGTAGGCCGTGCGGTCCATGGTCAGCAGCGGCGCCCCCTTGGCCTCGCCCAGGGCCTTGGCCTCGGCGGCGGTCGCCCCCCGGGCGCCGATGCTCTGGGAGGCGATCTTCAAGGTCACCCCCGCCGTCCTCAGCAGCCGGTACAACCCCGTCTCCAGCAGGCTCTCGCGGGTCAAGTCCACCAGGCCCAGCGGCAGGTAGTTGTGCATCAGCGCCAGCGGCTCGTCGCCCACGTGGCGCAGGCGCTCCAGGACGTACACGTCCGCCCCGGGGTCCACCTCCAGCGCCCGGGCGACCGACTCCGGGGCCGGGCGCACGCTCAGCTCGCGCACCTCGGTCCACGGGTGCTGCCCGGCCTGCGCCAGGTCGTCGTAGAGGCTGGACAGCTCCACCGGGCGCCGCACCCGCGGGGTGACCACCTGGGTGCCGACCCCGCGCTTGCGCACCACCAGCCCCTGGTCGACCAGGTACTCGATGGCGCGGCGCAGCGTCGGGCGGGACAGGCCGAGCCGGTCGGCGAGCACGATCTCGTTCTCCAGGCGGGTCCCCGGGGGCATCTCGCCCTCGCGGATGCGCCGTTCCAGCTCCTGGGCCAGCTGGAAGTACAGCGGCACCGGGCTGGTGCGGTCGAGCGCCACCTGCGGCTGCGATTCGGCCACGCGGCTCCGATCGGTCGGGGGACGGGTGCGGGTCGGCGCGGGAAGGCGCGTCTCCCGTGACGGGGCGCCCGCGCGCACCACTTCAGTCTACGTCTCCGTCCGGTTGATGGCAGATCACTACGTGCATATGTCTAGACATACTATTGACAGGCAGGTCGACGGGGCGTAGAAATCTCCCCAGGCGTGACGCAGGGGACGGCCCCCTGTGACCCGGGCCATCCGGCCCGGAACCGGGAGGAGGCGGCACATGCGCATCGGACTCGTCGGCGCCGGCCGGATCGGCGCCTCGCACGCCGCGGCCGTCGCCGCGCGCCCCGAGGTGGACGAGCTGCTGGTGGCCGACGTCGTCCCCGGGCGCGCCGGTGCGGTCGCCGCCGCCGTCCCCGGGGCCCACCCCGCCTGTGCCCCGGACGACCTGCTCGTCCCCGGCGCCGTCGACGCCCTGGTGATCACCTCCGCCACCGCCTCCCACCCCGGGTTCATCCTGGGCGGCGTGCGCGCCGGGATCCCCGTGTTCTGCGAGAAGCCGGTCGCCCCCGATGTCGCCGGGACCGTGCGGGTCCTGCGCGAGGTCGAGCGGACCGGCGCCGCCGTGCACATCGGCTTCATGCGCCGCTTCGACGCCGGGTACGCCCGAGCCCGGCAGGCCCTGCGGGCCGGAGAGCTCGGCGACGTGCACCGCGTCCACGCCGTGACCTGCGACGCCGCGCCGCCGCCCGCCGGGTACGTGCCCTCCTCCGGCGGCATCTTCCGCGACTGCCACGTGCACGACTTCGACATCCTGCGCTGGGTCACCGGCCGCGAGGTCGACGAGGTGCACGCCTACGGCGCCAACCGCGGCGCCGCCTACTTCGCCGAGGCCGGGGACGTCGACACCAGCGCCGCCGTGATGCGCCTGGACGACGGCACCCTGGCCACCCTCCAGGGGTCGCGCTACAACGGGGCCGGGTACGACGTGCGCATGGAGGTGGCGGGGACCCTCGGGACCATCGCCGTCGGCCTGGACGAGCGCACCGCCCTCGCCTCGGCCGAGCCCGGGGCCGCCTTCCCGGAGGGGGAGCCGTGGCAGGAGTTCTGGTCCCGCTTCACCCCCGCCTACGAGGCCGAGATCGCGGCCTTCCTGCGCATGGCCGCCGAGGGCGGCCCCAGCCCGTGCACCGTCGCCGACGCCCTGGAGGCCGTGCTCGTGGCCGACGCGGCCGACCGCTCGATGCGCCTGGGCCGCCCGGTCCGCGTGGCCGAGGTGCGCGAGGAGGCGGTCGCCGCATGAACCCGGATCCGGACCCGCTGAAGGGCGCCGCTGAACGCGTCGTCTCCCTGATCCGGCGGGAATGCGACGTGATGGCGGTGGAAGAGGCCGCGCGCACCGCAGGGCAGGCCACGGCAGGCCCGGCGCGACATGGAGCCGCACGGTCGCGTGGGCCCGGTGGAGGAGGTGTCGGCCGTGCTTGATCAGTGGATGGAGCCGACTGCCGGTGCTCCTCCGCGGTGGGCCTGTGAGGACGGGGTGGGCGATGCGGCCGCCCCCGGCGCGCGGCCGGTGTCATCCGCCCCGCGCCTCCTGCCCCCGTGGCTCGGCTGTGGTGTCGCGCACCATCAGTTCCGGTTCGAGGACCTCGTCCCGGGGCTCCATGTCCGGGTCCTCGGTGCGGGCGGCGGCCGTGCGGACGGCCGCGCGGGCCAGCCCTCCGGCGTCCTGGTGCACCGTGGTCAGGGCGACGTGCGCCATCGCGACCGCCGGGATGTCGTCGAACCCGACCAGCGAAACGTCCCCGGGCACGTCCAGCCCTCCCCGGGTCGCCGCGTCGAGGAACCCGATGGCGCACCGGTCGTTGCCCGCGATCACCGCGGTGGGCCGGTCGCGTCCGGGTGCGTCGAGGAGCGTGCGCGCCGCCGCCGCACCGGAGGCCTCGGTCTGGTCGCCGGGCAGCACCCGCACGTGCTCGGCCAGGCCGTGCCGCCGCATCGCCTCCCGGTAGCCGCGCCGCCGCTCGGCCGATCCCGCGGCGTTGCCGCCGTCGATGTGCGCGATCGCCCGGTGCCCGAGGCCCACCAGGTGGTCGGCGGCCAGCCGGATGCCGCGCGCCTCGCGGGTGTGCACCGCGTCCGCCCCGCTGCCCGGGTAGCGGCGGCCGACCGTGACCACCGGCAGCTCCCGGGCGAGCGCGGCGACCTCGGAGGGGGCCGCCACCGGCCCCAGCAGGATCAGCGCCTCGCACCGGTTGCGCAGCAGCGCCTCGGTGGCCTCGGCGGGGTTGCGCGTCCGGGTGAGGGCGGACAGCAGCACCGCGTACCCGGCCTCCTCGGCCTGGGGGTACAACGCCTCGACGAGTTCGGCGTGGAACGGGTTGGCCGGGGTCATCACCACCCCGAGGACCCGGGTGCGGCTGCGCGCCAGCATCCGCGCGGCGTTGTGCGGCCGGTAGCCCAGCTCCTCCGCGGCGTCGAGCACGCGGCGGCGCGTCTCGGGCCCCGCGCCGGGCGCGTCGCGGAAGACGAGCGAGACCAGCGCCCGGGACACGCCCACATGGCGGGCGACGTCCTCCATGGTCGGGCGGCGGCCCCGTCTCGGCCGGGGAGTGGTGGTCACGGCAGATCATCCTTCTCGTTCATGGACCGGTGGGCCGTCCCTCGGCCCCCGTCTTCGTGTCGGCGCAGGTCACGTGCTTCCCGGGCGATCCGGGCGGCCGTGCCGCCGACCGGACCGGCCGGAACGGCAAAGCCCGGCCGAATGTATTGACATCCCTCTGTGACGCGGCTCACCATAGGGGAATACTAGAGCGCTCTAGTAGAGCGCGCTAGCCCCACCGGGGAGATCCGCCGTCCGGAGACCGCCACGACCAGGGCGGACGCACCGGCGTCCGCCGCGACCGACGGAGGTCCGCGTTGAGTGCCACTGACCGCCGGCCCGGAGGCGACCCGTTCGAGGTCGTCACCATGGGCCGCGTGGGCGTCGACATCTACCCCGAGCAGGTCGGCGCCGGGCTGGAGCGGGTGCGCTCCTTCGCCAAGTTCCTCGGGGGCAGCCCGACGAACGTGGCCGTGGCCGCCGCCCGCCACGGCCGCCGCGCCGCGGTGGTCACCCGCACCGGGGACGACCCCTTCGGCCGCTTCGTCCGCGAGGCGCTCGGCTCGTACGGCGTCGACCCCCGCTACGCCACCCCGGTCCCCGGCACCGCCACCCCGGTGACCTTCTGCGAGATCTTCCCGCCCGACGACTTCCCGCTGTACTTCTACGGCCGCACCCCCAAGGCCCCCGACCTGGAGATCCGCCCCGAGGAGCTGGACCTGGACGCGATCGTGGCGGCCGACGTCCTCTGGGTCACCGTCACCGGCCTGTGCGCCGAGCCCAGCCGCACCGCGACCCTGGAGGCGCTGCGCGCCCGCGGCCGCCGCGGCACCGCCGTCATCGACCTCGACTACCGCCCCATGTTCTGGGACTCCCGCGAGGAGGCCCGCCGCTGGGTGGCCGAGGCGCTCCCGCAGGCCACCGTCGCCGTGGGCAACCTCGACGAGTGGGAGACCGCCGTGGGCACCCGCGACCCCGCGGCCGCCGCCGACACCGCCCACGACCGCTTCGGCGTCTCCCTGGCCGTGGTCAAGCAGGGCCCCGCCGGGGTCATGGCCTCCGACGCCTCCGGCCGCACCACCGTGCCGCCGGTGCCGGTGGAGGTGGTCAACGGCCTGGGCGCGGGCGACGCGTTCGGCGGCGCGCTCTGCCACGGCCTGCTCTCCGGCTGGGACACCGGGCGCACCATGCGCTTCGCCAACGCCGCCGGGGCCATCGTCGCCTCCCGCCTGTCCTGCTCGGACGCCATGCCCACGCCCGACGAGGTCGAGGCCCGGATGCGGGAGGCGGCCGATGCGCGCTGACACCCTGCGCGAGCTGACCGCCACGCGCGTCGAACGCCCCGGGGCCATCGCCGAGGCGGCCGCCGCCCGCACCCGCCCCGCCTCCCCGCTGGGCGAGCACGGCAAGGCGATGATCATCGCCGCCGACCACCCCGCCCGGGGGGCGCTGCGCTCCGGGGACCGCCCCATGGCCATGGCCGACCGCGCCGACCTGCTCGACCGGCTGTGCGCGGCCCTGGCCCGGCCCGGCGTCACCGGGGTCCTCGGCACCGCCGACATCCTGGAGGACCTGCTCCTGCTGGGCGCCCTGGAGGGCAAGACCGCCATCGGGTCCATGAACCGGGGCGGCCTGACCGGCGCCGCCTGGGAGATCGATGACCGGTTCACCGGCTACGACGCCGCCGGGCTGCGGTCCATGCGGTTCGAGGGCGGCAAGATGCTGCTCCGCCTGCACTACGGCGACCCGCGCACCGCCGACACCATGGAGGCCTGCGCGCACGCCGTGGACGAGCTCAACACCGCCGGGCTGACGGCCATGGTCGAGCCGTTCATCTCGCACACCGTCGACGGGGCGGTCAGGAACGACCTGTCGCCCGACGCCGTCGCCCGGTCGGTGGCCATCGGCTCCGGCCTGGGCCGCACCACCGCCCACACCTGGCTCAAGCTGCCCGTCGTCGAGGAGATGGAGCGCGTGGTGGCCGGATCGACGCTGCCGGTGGTGCTGCTGGGCGGCGAGCTGTCCGCCGACCCCGACGCCGCCTACGCCCGCTGGGCCGAGGCCCTGAAACTGCCCACGGTCAAGGGCCTGACCGTCGGGCGCTCCCTGCTCTACCCCGCCGACGACGACGTCGTCGGTGCCGTCGACACCGCCGTGGGGCTGCTGTGAGGCGCCCAGGACCGAGGAGGCAGACCGTGCCCGGAGGCCGCCGATGACCGCGAACCACCATGTCCCCGCGGGCTCGACCGCGCAGGGCCCCTACGCCGCCGTCGTGACCCCCTCCTCCGCCGGGTGGGGCTACTCCGGCCTGAAGGTGCTGGAGCTGGCCCCCGGCCAGAGCGCCGAGGTCTCCACCGGCGACGCCGAGACCCTGGTCCTCCCGCTGAACGGCTCCTGCACGGTGGAGTGCGGGGGCGAGCGCTACGACCTCGTCGGCCGCCCCGACGTGTTCTCCCGCGTCACCGACTTCGCCTACGTGCCCCGCGACGCCGCCGCGACCGTCACCAGCGCCGGGGGCGGCCGGTTCGCCCTGCCGTCCGCGCGCTGCGAACGGCGGCTGCCGTTCCGCTACGGCAAGGCCGAGGACGTGCCGGTCGAGCTGCGCGGCGCGGGCCGATCCAGCCGCCAGGTGAACAACTTCTGCACCCCGCAGGCCTTCGAGGCCGACAAGCTCATCGCCTGCGAGGTGCTCACCCCCGAGTCGAACTGGTCCTCCTACCCGCCGCACAAGCACGACGAGGCCACCGGCACCGAGTGCGAGCTGGAGGAGATCTACTACTTCGAGGTCGGCTCCGGCCCCGTCGGTCCGGGCATGGCCTACCAGCGCGTCTACGGCACCGAGGACCGCCCGATCGACGTCCTCGCCGAGGTCCGCACCGGGGACGTGGTCACCATCCCGCACGGCTGGCACGGCCCGTCGATGGCCGTCCCCGGCTACGACCTCTACTACCTGAACGTCATGGCCGGCCCCGGCGAGGAGCGCGCCTGGCGCATCTGCGACGACCCCGCCCACGGGTGGGTCCGCCGCACCTGGGAGCACCAGGAGATGGACCCCCGCCTGCCGCTGTACACCGCCGACGGCCCGAACCCCGGCCGTGCCTCCCGCGCGGGAAAGGGGGAGTGATGGCCACCGACGACACCGTGGGCACCGGCACCGTCCGCCTGACCACCGCGCAGGCGCTCGTGCGCTTCCTCGCCGCCCAGTACAGCGAGCGCGACGGCGAGCGGCAGCGCCTCGTCCCCGGCGTGTGGGGCATCTTCGGCCACGGCAACGTCGCCGGGCTCGGCCAGGCCCTGCTGCAGGCCGCCACCACCGGCGAGGCCGACCTGCCCTACTACCCGGCCCGCAACGAGCAGGCCATGGTGCACGCCTCGGCCGCCTTCGCCAAGATGCGCGACCGGCTGCAGGCCTTCGCCTGCACCGCCTCCACGGGCCCCGGCTCCACCAACATGGTCACCGGAGCCGCCCTGGCCACCACCAACCGGCTGCCGGTCCTGCTGCTGCCCAGCGACATGTTCGCCACCCGCGGCCCCGACCCGGTCTTGCAGCAGTTGGAGGACACCCGCGGCGGCGACGTGACGGTCAACGACGCCCTGCGCCCGGTCTCCAAGTACTGGGACCGGGTGGTCCGGCCCGAGCAGCTCGTCCCGGCCGCCCTGGCCGCGATGCGGGTGCTCACCGACCCGGCCGAGACCGGCGCGGTCACCCTGTGCCTGCCCCAGGACGTCCAGGCCGAGGCGCACGACTGGCCGGTCGACTTCTTCCGCCCCCGCACCTGGCACATCGACCGCCCGCAGCCCGACCCGGCGGCCGTGCGCCGCGCGGCCGAGGCGATCCGTGACGCCCGGCGTCCGCTGATCATCGCCGGAGGCGGCGCGGTCTACTCCCGCGCCACCGAGGAGCTGCGCGCCTTCGCCGAGGAGACCGGCATCCCCGTCGCCGACACCCACGCCGGAAAGGGCGCGGTGCCGTGGGACCACGCGTGCGCGGTCGGCGGCATCGGCTCCACCGGGACCTCGGCCGCCAACGCCCTGGCCCGCGACGCCGACCTGGTCATCGGCATCGGCACCCGCTACAGCGACTTCACCACCGCGAGCCACACCGTGTTCGCCGACCCGGACGTGGAGTTCGTCAACCTCAATGTGGCGCGCCTGGACGCCGCCAAGCACTCGGCTCACCAGATCGTCGCCGACGCGCGCTCCGGCCTGGAGGCGCTGCGCCGCGAGCTGTCCGGGTGGAAGGCCGAGGACGCCCATCGGGAGCGCGCCCGCGCGCTGGCCGGGGAGTGGGCCCGCACCACCGACGCCTGCTACGCCGTCGACAACGGGCCGCTCCCCGCGCAGACCGCCGTCCTGGGCGTCCTCAACGACGCCCTCGACGACACCGACGTCATCATCAACGCCGCCGGGAGCCTGCCCGGCGACATGCAGATGCTCTGGCGCGCCCGCGACCCTAAGGCCTACAACGTCGAGTACGCCTACTCCTGCATGGGCTACGAGGTCGCGGCGGGACTGGGCACCAAGATGGCCGCCCCCGAGCGCGAGGTCGTGGTCCTCGTCGGCGACGGCTCCTACCTGATGCTCTCCCAGGAGATCACCACCATGGTGGCCGAGGGCGTCAAGGTCGTCATCGTCGTCCTGCAGAACCACGGGTTCGCCTCCATCGGGGCGCTCTCGGAGGACCTGGGCTCGCAGCGGTTCGGCACCCGCTACCGCTACCGCGACCCCGGGACCGGGCTCCTCGACGGGTCCACGCTCCCCGTCGACCTGGCCGCCAACGCCGCCAGCCTCGGTGCGCGGACCATCCGCGCCGACGGCCTCAAGGAGCTGCGCGCGGCGGTCGGGGCCGCCAAGGCCGCCGACACCGTGACGGTCGTGCACATCGAGACCGACCCGACCGGCCCCAACCCGCCCTCGAACGGCTGGTGGGACGTCCCGGTGAGCGAGGTGTCCGAGCTGGACAGCACCCGCCGGGCCTACCGCGCCTACGCCGAGCACAAGCGCGAGCAGCGCCACTACCTGTGAAGCGCGCAGAAGCCGTGCCTCTGAAAGGCAAGACCATGGAATACATCCAGCACTGGATCGACGGGGCCGCCACGACCGGGGTCTCCACCCGCACACAGCCCGTGTGGGACCCGGCCTCCGGCGCCGAGCAGGCGAAGGTGCTCATGGCCGAGACGGCCGACGTCGACGCCGCTGTGGCCGCCGCCGCCAAGGCGTTCGAGACCTGGGGCGAGTCCTCCCTCACCAAGCGTGCCCGCGTCATGTTCCGCCTGCGCGAGCTGCTGGTCGAGCACGAGGACGAGCTGGCCCGCACCATCGCCTCCGAGCACGGCAAGGTCGTCGACGACGCCCGCGGCGAGATCGTCCGCGGCCGCGAGGTCGTCGAGTACGCCTGCGGGATCGTCTCCGCCCTCAAGGGCGGCTACTCCGACCAGATCTCCACGGGCGTCGACGCCTTCGACTTCCGCCAGCCCCTCGGCGTCGTCGCCGGGATCACCCCGTTCAACTTCCCGATCATGGTGCCGCTGTGGATGCACCCGATCGCCATCGCCTGCGGCAACACCTTCGTGCTCAAGCCCAGCGAGCGCGACCCGTCGGCCTCCGACCTCGTCGCCGAGCTGTACAAGGAGGCCGGGCTGCCCGACGGCGTGTTCAACGTCGTGCACGGCGACAAGACCGCCGTCGACGCGGTGCTCGACCACCCCGGCGTCTCCGCGGTGTCCTTCGTCGGCTCCACCCCGATCGCCAAGTACGTGCACGAGCGCGCCACCGCCTCCGGCAAGCGCGTCCAGGCCCTCGGCGGCGCCAAGAACCACGCGGTCGTGCTGCCCGACGCCGACCTGGACGACGCCGCCTCCCACCTGACCGCCGCCGCCTTCGGCTCGGCCGGGCAGCGGTGCATGGCGATCTCGGTCGCGGTGGCCGTCGGCGAGGCCGCCGACGCCCTCGTACCGGTGCTGGCGGACCAGGCCCGCGCCGTCAAGGTCGGCCCCGGCCACGACGCGGGCAACGACATGGGCCCGGTCATCACCGCCGAGGCGCGCGAGCGCGTCGCCTCCTACGTGGCCTCCGGCACCGAGCAGGGCGCGGTCGCCGTCGTCGACGGGCGCGGCCTCAAGGTCGACGGCCACGAGGACGGGTTCTTCATCGGCCCGTCGGTCCTCGACAAGGTCACCACCGACATGGACGTCTACACCACCGAGGTGTTCGGCCCGCTGCTGGTGGTCGTCCGGGCCGCCGACCTGGACGAGGCCATCGACATCGTCAACGCCAACCCGTACGGCAACGGCACCGCCGTCTTCACCGGCGACGGCGAGGCCGCCCGCCGCTTCCAGCGCCGGGTGAGCGTCGGGATGATCGGCGTCAACGTGCCGATCCCGGTGCCCATGGCGCACTACTCCTTCGGCGGCTGGAAGGACTCGCTCTTCGGCGACACCCACATCCACGGCCCCGAGGGCGTGCGGTTCTACACCCGCGCCAAGGCCGTCACCAGCCGGTGGCCGCGCGTGGACCGCTCGGTCCAGGCCGCCTTCAACTTCCCGACCCACGGCTGAGCCCGGCCCGCCGACCCGCACCCCTTCAGCTCCAGCAAAGGACGGCAGCAATGAGCACCGTGAAGGACAAGCTCGTCCTCGGATCCGCCCCCGACTCCTGGGGCGTGTGGTTCCCCGAGGACGAGTACCAGACCCCGTGGAACCGCTTCCTCGACGAGCTGGCCGAGGCCGGTTACGCGTGGGTGGAGCTGGGCCCCTACGGCTACCTGCCCACCGACCCCGCCCGTCTCGCCGACGAGGTCGGCGGGCGCGGCCTCAAGGTGTCCGGCGGCACCGTCTTCGGTGCCCTGCACGACGACGCCCAGTGGGACGGCATGGTCTCCACGGTGCGCAAGGTCGCCGGGCTGACCCAGGCCATGGGCGCGCACCACCTGGTGTTCATCCCGCCCATGTACCGCGACGAGAGGACCGGCGGGTTCACCGAGTCGCCCACCCTCGACGACGGGCAGTGGAGGACCCTGCACCGCAACGCCGACCGTCTCGGAAAGCTGCTGATGGAGGAGTACGGCGTGCGGCTGTGCCTGCACTCCCACGCCGACTCCCACATCCAGACCCAGCCCGAGATCGAGAGGTTCCTGGACGGCACCGACTCCGAGCACGTCTCGCTGTGCCTGGACACCGGCCACGTCGCCTACGGCGGCGGCGACGCGGTGGACCTCATCCGCCGCTACTCCGAGCGCATCGGATACGTGCACATCAAGCAGATGGACCCGGAGGTGCTGCGGCAGAAGGACGCCGAGGAGCTGTCCTTCGGCGAGGCCGTCAAGCGCGGGGTGTGCGTCGAGCCGCCCGCGGGCGAGCCGGTGCCCTCCACGGTCCTCGACGCCCTGGACGACGTGGACGCGCGCGTGTTCGTCATCGTCGAGCAGGACCTCTACCCGTGCGAGCCCGACGTGCCGCTGCCCATCGCCGTGCGCACGCGCGAATACCTGAACAGCTGCGGTCTCGGCGCCCGCTACCAGCAGGCCTGAGGAACGCGGACACACCGGCCCCCGGGCCCGCGACGGCGGGCCCGGACATCCCCCTATCGGAACGACCGGGACGACCGGACAGCGCCGGCGACCGAGAAAGGACCCACCCCAGCAGTTTCCGGAAGCAGACAGAGGTACCACCCATGAACCGCACCCCCAAGCTCTCCGCCTACCTGGCAGCGGCGTCCGTCCTGGCCCTGGCCGCGGCCGCGTGCAGCTCCGGAGGCGGTGCACAGCAGGAAGACACGGGCGCCAACGCCGAGGCCGGCGACCTGACGATCGCGATGATCACGCACGAGGTGCCCGGAGACACCTTTTGGGACCGGATCCGCGCCGGTGCCGAGGACTCGGCCGCCAACCACGGCATCACCCTGGACTACAACTCCGACCCCAGCGCCTCCGAGCAGGCGACCCTGGTGCGGACCGCGATCGACAAGGGCGTCGACGGCATCGCCGTCACCCTCGCCAAGCCCGCCGAACTCCAGGGGGCGGTGCAGGAGGCGGAGGACGCCGGGATCCCGGTGGTCGCCTTCAACTCCGGCATCGAGGAGTGGCAGGACATGGGCGTCACCGAGTACTTCGGCACCGACGAGTCCCTGGCCGGGGAGGCCTTCGGGGAACGGCTCAACGAGGCCGGGGCGGAGAAGGCGCTCTGCGTCATCCAGGAGCAGGGCCACGTGGCGCTGGAGACGCGCTGCTCCTCGCTGGAGGAGGCCTTCGACGGCGACACCGAGACCCTGTACGTCGACGGGTCGAGCATGCCGGACGTGAAGTCCTCCATCACCTCCAAGCTGCAGTCCGACGAGGACATCGACCACGTCGTCACCCTGGGCGGCCCCTTCGCCATGGCGGCGCTGGACTCGGTGTCCGACGCGGGCAGCGACGCGAAGGTGGCCACCTTCGACCTGAACAAGGAGGTCGTGGCCGCCATCGAGGACGGCACCATCGAGTGGGCCGTCGACCAGCAGCCCTACCTGCAGGGCTACCTGTCCGTCGAGGGACTGTGGCTGATCAACGCCAACGGCAACGACATCGGCGGCGGCACCGAGCCGGTCCTGACCGGGCCCAGCTTCGTGGACGCCGACAACGTCGGCGAGGTCGCCGAGTTCGCCGAGAAGGGAACCCGGTGACGCGCGATGGCGAGCACCCTCGCACCGCGGCCGGCGCCCGCGGCCACCACTGAGAAGGAGCTGCGGGCCGGGCGCCGCCCGCTGCTCAACCGCCTGCTGAGCCGCCCCGAGCTGGGCTCGCTCATCGGCGCGGTGGCGGTCTTCGCCGTCTTCTTCGCGATGGCCCCCACCTTCCGCCAGGGGGACTCCTTCGCGACCGTGCTGTACGCCTCCTCCGTGGTCGGCATCATGGCGGTCGGCGTCGCGCTGCTGATGATCGGCGGCGAGTTCGACCTGTCCGCCGGGGTGGCGGTGGTGACCGCGGCGCTGACCGCGGGGATGGCCGGCTACTACCTGAACCTGAACGTGTGGGCGGCCGCCGGGATCGCTCTGCTGGCGGCCCTGGCCATCGGGTTCGCCAACGGCGCCATCCTGGTGCGCACCAAGCTGCCGAGCTTCCTGGTCACCCTGTCGATGTTCCTGATGCTCCAGGGCCTCAACATCGCCGTGACCAAGCTCGTCACCGGCAGCGTGTCCGGGCCCAACATCTCCGACATGGACGGCTACGCCTCCGCGCGGGCGGTGTTCGCCTCCTTCGTGCCGGTCCCGGTGCTGGGCAGCGTGCGCATCACCGTGGTCTGGTGGCTGGTGTTCGTCGCCCTGGCCACCTGGGTGCTGATGCGCACCCGCGTGGGCAACTGGATCTTCGCGGTGGGCGGCAATGCCGAGAGCGCCCGCGCCGTCGGCGTCCCGGTGACCCGGGTCAAGATCGGCCTGTTCATGACCGTCGGCTTCTTCGCCTGGTTCAGCGGCATGCACCTGCTCATGGCCTCCGGGCGCCAGCAGTCCGGCGAGGGCGTGGGCATGGAGCTGCTCTACATCATGGCCGCCGTCGTCGGCGGGTGCCTGCTGACCGGCGGCTTCGGATCCGTCATCGGCGCCGCGATCGGCGCGTTCATCTACGGCATGACCACGATGGGCATCGTCTACGCCGGCTGGGACAACAACTGGGTGATGTTCTTCGTCGGCGCGATGCTGCTGCTGGCCGTGGTCGTCAACGCCTGGGTCCGCCGCCAGGCGAGCAAGAGGTGAGGACCATGACCGACACGACACCGCGGAGCACCGCGGACACCGCCGCCGGCACCGCCGGCACCGCCGGGCCGGCCGGGGCCGACGCGCCGCTGCTGGAGCTGCGCGGCGTGGGCAAGTCCTTCGGCAACATCAGGGCCCTGTCCGGGGTCGACCTCAGGGTCGGCGCGGGAGAGGTCACCTGCATCCTCGGCGACAACGGGGCGGGCAAGTCCACCCTGATCAAGATCCTGGCCGGGCTGCACGCCCCCACCGCCGGGACCTACCGGGTGGACGGGGAGGAGGTCGCCTTCGCCTCGCCCCGCGACGCCCTGGACCGCGGCATCGCCACCGTCTACCAGGACCTGGCCATGGTCCCGCTGATGCCGGTGTGGCGGAACTTCTTCCTCGGCTCCGAGATCCGCAGGGCGTGGGGCCCCTTCTCCCGGCTCGACGTGGCGGCGATGCGGCGCGTCACCGACGAGGAGCTGAAGAAGATGGGCATCGACCTGCCCGACATCGACGCGCCCGTGGCCAACCTGTCCGGCGGCCAGAAGCAGGTCGTGGCCATCGCCCGCGCCGTCTACTTCGGCGCCCGCGTGCTGATCCTGGACGAGCCCACCGCCGCGCTCGGCGTCAAGCAGTCCGGGGTGGTGCTCAAGTACGTCAGCGCCGCCCGGGAGGCGGGGCTGGGGGTCGTGTTCATCACGCACAACCCGCACCACGCCTACATGGTCGGCGACCACTTCGTCATCCTCCGGCTCGGTGAGACGGAGCTGGACGCGCCGCGCGCGGACCTGACCCTGGAGGACCTGACCCACCACATGGCCGGGGGAGCCGAACTCGACGCCCTGGAGCACGAGCTCGCCCGGAGCGAGGGCCCCGGCGGGGGACCGGCGGTGCCGCACCCGACCGCACCGGCCGATGGCGGCTCCTGACCCCCGGCCGGTGCCTGGCACGGCACCGGCCGGGCCCGATACCCGCACCCCTGTGAGAGGAACGAGAAGATGACCGTGAACGTCGGCGTCATCGGCGCCGGGATGATCGGCACCGACCACATGCGCAGACTGGACCGGGTGGTCAGCGGCGCCCGCGTCGCGGCGGTGACCGACATCGACCCCGCACGGGCCGCCGAGGCGGCCGCCGGTGTCGGCGCCCGCGCCCTGGCCACCGACGCCGAGGTGGTCGCCGCCCCGGAGGTGGACGCGGTCCTCGTCGCCTCCTGGGGGCCCGCGCACGCCGCCTCCGTGCTGGCCGCCGTCGCGGCGGGCAAGCCGGTGCTGTGCGAGAAGCCGCTGGCCACCACCGCCGAGGACTGCCGCCGCATCATGGAGGCCGAGCGCGCGCACGGCTCCCGGCTGGTGCAGGTGGGCTTCATGCGCCGCTACGACACCGGGTACCGGGCGATGAAGGCGCTCATCGACGAGGGCGCGATCGGCGCCCCGCTGATGGCGCACTGCGCGCACCGCAACCCGACCGTGCCCGAGGCCTACCACTCGGAGATGGCGACCAAGGACACCGCCATCCACGAGATCGACACGCTGCGCTGGCTGCTCGGCGA
The DNA here is from genome assembly GCF_027706745.1 of Nocardiopsis suaedae. GTDB lineage: Bacteria > Actinomycetota > Actinomycetes > Streptosporangiales > Streptosporangiaceae > Nocardiopsis_A > Nocardiopsis_A suaedae. The sequence continues at coordinate 35,638 of NZ_JAQFWP010000032.1, forward strand.
GGAGCTGGCCACCGCCCAGATCATCCGGCCGCGCCGCACCTCCAAGCGGTTCGCGCACCTGGTGGACCCGCAGCTGCTGCTCTTCGAGACGGAGTCGGGCGCGCGCATCGACCTGGAGGTCTTCGTCAACTGCCAGTACGGCTACGACATCCGCTGCGAGGTCGTCGGCGAGGACGGCGCGGTGCGCCTGCCCGAACCCCGGGAGGCGGTCCTGCATGCGGCCGGGCGCAGCGGTTCGTCCGTGCCTCAGGACTGGAAGCGCCGCTTCGGCGCGGCCTTCGACGCCGAGGTGCAGGCCTGGGCGGACGCGGTCGCGGCCGGGCGGATCGAGGGGCCGAGCGCCTGGGACGGCTACGCCGCCGCGATGGTCGGCGACGCGGCCGTGCGGTCGCTGGAGACCGGCGAGGTCGTCCCGACGAAGGTGGAGGAGCGCCCGGACTTCTACGCCTGATGCCGACCGCCCCGCCGCCCCATTCGGAAAGGAGCCGACCGTGAAGATCGCGCTCGACCCCTACATGTTCCGCAAGCTGCCCATGGCGGAGATGGTCCGCACGGTCGCCGACATCGGCTACTCCTCCATCGAGCTGTCCCCGCGCGACGAGTTCATGCCCTTCTTCCTGCACCCCCGCGCCGACGACGAGAGGGTCGCCGAGCTGAAGGGGGTGCTGCGGGAGACGGGCGTGGAGCTGGCCAGCGTGCTCCCGCTGTACAAGTGGTCCAGCCCGGACGAGGAGGAGCGGCGCGCCGCCGTGCGCTACTGGAGGCGCATGGTCGAGGTGACCGTCGAGCTCGGGTGCACCCTGATGAACTCCGAGTTCAACGGGCGCCCGGAGCGGGCGGCGGAGAGCGAGGCCGCCTTCTGGAGGTCGCTGGAGGAGCTGCTCCCGGTGTTCGAGCGCGAGGGGATCGCGCTGAACCTGGAGGCCCACCCCGACGACTTCTGCGAAGTGAACGAGCCCGCCGTGGACCTGGTGCGGGCCATCAACAAGCCGTGGGTGAACTACCTGTACTGCGCTCCGCACACCTTCCACCTGTCGGGCGACGCCCCGGGGGCGGACGTGCGGCGAATGATGGCCTACGCGGGGGACAAGCTGAAGCACGTGCACATCGCCGACAGCTTCGACCACAAGGGGTCGAGCGGGCTGCGCTACATCCTCAACCCGCCCGGCACCCCCGCCCGGATCCACCAGCACCTGGACATCGGCCAGGGAGAGGTGGACTGGGACGCGTTCTTCGGCACGCTGAGGGACATCGGGTTCGACGGCGTGGCCACCGTGTGCGTCTTCGCCTGGGAGGAGCGCGCCCGCGAGTCGAGCGCGTTCATGCTGGAGCGCGTCACCAAGGAACTGGGGGCCCTGGTGGCGTAGGTACTGAGAGGAGACGGCGCACGACGGCCGCCGGAGAGAGGGGTTCCCTCGCCGGCGGCCGTGTCGTGTTCGAGCGCGATGAGGTGCGGTGAGTGGTCAGAGCGCGTGGCGTCGGGCGGCCGTGAGGAAGGCGGCCCACTCGGAGGAGGGGAGGAAGAGGGCGGAGGCGTCTGGGTGCTTGGAGTCCCTCATGCCCTGGAAGGCGGGGGAAGGGGCGACTTCGACGCACTCGCCTCCCTGACCTGTGCTGTACGACGATTTGCGCCAAACTCTGGGAGTGATGTCCATCGTGTGCAGACTTTCTAACGCTTGTCCGTGAACGCTGCGGCTGCCCTGTCGAGCAGGGCGATCGACCTCTCACGGTCAGGTGCCTTCATAGTGAGGTGGTCGAAGAGTGTCGTGTACATCTCCACCTCCTCGGGAGCTTCGAGGTAGATCGCTCCCATTCGATACTCGATGTAAACGACATCGCGGTCACGTGTGTCCGCGAAGCCCAGGATCGTGAAAGGCGTTTCACCTGCGGGGTGTGCACCTGCCGCGTTCGGAAGCACTTGGATCGTCACGTTGTCCAACTGTGCGAGGGCGACCAAGTGGTCAAGCTGGTCGCGCATGACCTGATGGCCGCCGATCTGACGATACAGGGCGGCCTCATTGATGATGGCCCACAGTTTTGGCGGGGTATCGCCGGTCAGACGTGCTTGACGTGCCTTCCGTACCGTGACCCTGCGATCGGCCTCTTCGGGGGACACGGCTGCGGGCTCGGCATCGATGAGGGCGCGCGTATAAGCCTCGGTCTGGAGAAGGCCGGGGATGACCTCGATCTGGTACTGGAACAGCGACTTCGCCTCGTGCTCCAGCCCCACGTATACCGAGAACCATGACGGAATCTTGTACGAGTACCGCTGCCACCAGCCCCGCTTCTTCGCGGCGCGGGCCATGTCGAGGAGTTCCTCGCGCTCCTCGGCGGTGACGTTGTAGAGGTCCAGCATCATCGCCACGGTGCCGACCTCGACGCGCACGGACGCGGATTCGATGCGGTTGACCGTCGGCGGAGCGATCCCGGCGTGCTTGGCCACCTGCTCCCTGCTGATCCCCAGCTCCTTGCGGCGCTCGCGCAGGAGGCGGGCCAGGCTCCTGCGGGCGACCGTGGGTCCTCGTCGCGTCATCCGGCGGCTCCCGTCAGCAATATTTATCTGCACTAGTAGTACTGAATCTATTGCAGGTAAAGCTAGTGCGGGTCATACTCTCACTATCGCTGTACTCGTTCGACTTCGCAGCGTTACCCGTGAAGTCGTGCCAGGAGCGCGACAACAGAACGGCCCTGCCCGGGTGGTGGAGCACCTGGGCAGGGCCTTGTCCCACTCGCCTGCCGTAACCAGGGAGTAGAACCGTGTCCACGGTAGTACCACGCCCGTCCACCACGCACCCGGGCCAGGGCTGGGGGCCCGCGCTCGACCGGATCGCCCTCGCCGGAACCCCCGACGCCTCCGCCGAACTGCGGGTGTGGGCCGCCCGCCGCCTCACCGGCTGCCCGCGCCCCTACCGCAACGACTCCGACCTGCGCGACCGGCTGGAACTCGTCGCCAGCGAGCTCGCCTCGAACGCCGTCCGCCACTCCGCCTCCGGCCGCGACGGCGGCTTCATGGTCGCCGCGCTCTTCACCCCGCACGACCGCGTCGCCCTCCGCCTCTACGACGAGGGCCCACGCCGCGAACTCCCGACCCGTCCGGCGCCTCCGCCCCCGGAGCTCGACGCACTGGACATGCACGCCGCCGAGTCGGGCCGGGGCATCGCTCTCGTCGCGCTCAGTTCCATCGGCTACGGGTTCACCGCTCCGCCCGAGCAGTCCGCCTACTCGGTCTGGGCCGAATTCGCCCCTTCCACGCGCTCTGCGGACGCTGGGGAGCGGTGGTTCTGATGCGGCGCACCAGGACCGCTCTCCGCACCCCGACCCCGTCTCCGCCCCTGGCGCATCGCGGCCGACGCGCCTGCTCCCGGGTCCGTCGCTACACGAACCCGGCCCCGGCGGCCGGTCCGGCCTCAGCCCCGGTGCGGCACCGCGTCATGCGGGGCGCGGCCCCCGTCCGCCCCGCCCCCGTGTGGCTCCTGGGCGCTGTTGCCCCGGCGCCCGCCTGACCACCGGAACCGCGGTCCGCCCGTATCCAGGAGGGGGACGGGCGGACCGCCCATGCTCCCGCCCCCGATCGCTTACAGCCGGTCGACCTCGGTGAGGTCGATGTCCACGGGGAACGGGGTGGCCACCTTCAACCGGTCGTGGTGGATCCCGGTGGGGACGTATGACGAGATGGCGGGGTCGAGTTCGTATACGTAGACGATGGGCCTCCCGCCGTCCGTCTCCACGCGCCAGAAGTGCCGGATGCCCGCGTGTGCGTAGAGCTGCGGCTTGCGCTCGCGGTCCCGGACCCGCGATTCGGGGGAGACCACCTCGACGACGAGTTCGACCGAGTCGGCGGGATAAGAGGTCTGGTCCTGCTCTGTATCGGCGGACGCCTGGACGACCATGATGTCGGGTTCCGGCCTTTGACGGGGCCCGAGAACCGTGGTCATCTCCCTGCGGACCTTGAGATCGCCAGGGCAACTCGACCGCAGCCCTGGGACGAGGATGTCGAGTATGAGCGTGTGGAACCTCTTCTGCGGACTCACGAGAACGAGGCTCCCGTCGATGAGCTCGGTGTGCGGGGGAAGGTCGGAAAGCCTGTCGAGGTCTTCGGCGGTGAACCCGTCAGGCGGCGGGATCATCCAGTCGGGGACCGGCTGAGCGCACACAGCCGCCACCTCCCATGTCGTGGCCTGTATCCACATGTTAGCCACGGAGCGGCCCGGGTGTACGAGGTCTTCGCACGATCCCGGGCCGCTCGCGACGACGTCCTACGACTTCCTACCCCCGCTCCCCGTTCTCCAGGTAGAGGTGGTCCCCTTCCCAGCTGCGGCGCAGCCAGCGGTCGTGGCTGGCGACCGCCACCGCTCCGGGCGCGGTCTTCAACGCCTCCTCCAACTCCTCGCTCAACGCCAGGGAGATGTGGTTGGTCGGCTCGTCCAGCAGCAGCACGTGCGGGGCGGCCGCCACCATCAGGGCCAGCGCCAGACGGCGGCGCTGGCCCACGCTCAGCTCGCCGACCGGGCGGCGGACGTCGCGGCGCGCCATCAGTCCCAGCTCGTCCAGCGACGGCGCGTCCGCGATCCTCAGCACCCCCTCTTCGTTCAGCCGGGCGAGCTCCGCGGTGTAGATCTCCCGCGGGGTGCGCTCCGGGTCGGGGAACTCCACGTCCTGCTCCAGCAGCGCCACCCGGGTCCCGTTGCGGACCTCGACACTGCCCGACACGGGGGCGATGCGCCCCGCCAGGACGTGCAGCAGCGTCGACTTCCCGGCACCGTTCGGCCCGGTCACCAGCAGCCGCCCGTCCGAGAGCAGGTCCAGGCGGTCGAGGCGGAGCCTGCCGGGCACCTCCAGGCCCCGCGCGCTCAGCGCCGTGCCCGCGCCCGCGGCCGCGCCGCCGGTGAGCGTCCCGGCGAACGCCAAGGGCTTGGGCGGTTTCCGCACCTGAGTGCCCTCCAGCTCCTCAAGGCGGCGCTGGGCGTTGCGCACCCTGCGGGACAACTGCTTCTGTACACGCGCCCCCTTGAAGTCGTAGAGCATCTTGCTGTTGTTGCCCAGCGGCCGCCCCGGGGCGACCTGGCGTGCGGTCACGTCCACCGACACGCGCAGGGCCCGCAGCTCCTCCTGCTCGTCCCGGTAGCGCTGCTCCCAGCGCTGGTAGGCCTTGCGCTTCTCCTCCAGGTAGAAGGTGTACGCCCCGCCGTAGTAGGTGGGGCCCTGATCGGAGGACGGGTCCAGGTCGAGCAGGCCGGTGCAGACCGCGTCCAGGAAGGCGCGGTCGTGGCTGGCCAGGACGACGGCGCCGGGGAGGTCGGACAGGAACCCCTCCAGGAACGCCACCGCCTCGTCGTCGAGGTGGTTGGTCGGCTCGTCCAGGATCAGCGCGCGCGGGCGCCGGATCAGCAGCGCGGCCAGGGCCAGCCTGCTGCGCTGCCCACCGGACATGGCGGACACGGGCCGGTCGGACTCCACATCGGCCAGGCCGAGCCCGGCGAGCACCAGTTCCGCACGGCGGTCGGCGTCCCAGACGTCCAGGGCCTCCGCGCGTTCCAGCGCCGCCGCGTAGGCCCGCTGGGCCGCGTCGCCGCCGTCCTCCAGCGCCTGGGCGCACGCGGTGAGCTCCCGCTCGGCCGCGTGCGGCTCGGACAGCGCCTCGGCGACCGCGTCCCCCAGGGTGGTGGTCTCGGTGAAGGGCGGCTCCTGGGCGAGGTACCCGGTGTCGCGGGGCCGGGACACGGCGCCGACGTCGGGGTCGGCGGTCCCGGCCAGCAGCGCCAGCAGGGTCGACTTGCCCGCGCCGTTCTCGCCGACCAGCCCGAGGCGCTGCCCCGGGGCGACGTCGAGCCGCAGGCCGTCGAGGACGGGCCGGGCGCCGTAGGCCTTGGACAGGTCGCGGGCGCTCAGCAGCGGGGTCGGGCCCTCGGCCGCGCCCCCTTCGGCGGGGGAGCGGTGGGTGCGGCGGAATCGCGGTTCGGTCGTACGAGAGGTCAAGGCCACCTCCGAGAAAGGTCGGGGCGGGCCGCGGCGCCGGCGTCCATGGGTGCCCGAGGGCGGGCCCAGACGCGCGGAGCGCGCCGGACGCCGTCGTCGAGACCACGCCGGATCAGCGAAGAGCACGTCCCGGACAGGGGACGGGCCGAAACGGACGGGAGGCGCCGGGAGGGGCCGCTCCAGCCTCAGAGGGCGAGCGGCCGCGGCTCCCGGCGCGTGGTCTCGACGGTCAGTTGCGCATCGCCGGAGACGCTACCCCGGCCCCGGGGCGAGGGCAACGGATTTTTCCGGTGGGGCGGAGCGGCTGCGCACGGCGGATGCCGGATGGCAGGCTTCAGGGCAGCGGCCGTCCCCCGGGGCTCTGGGACCCCGGGGGACGGCCGCGAACGGACCCCCTCCGGAGGAGAGAGAGCATGGCCTGGCCCCCTACGGACCCGCTCGGCAGGATCCTCATGGACCTGGCCGGAGCCAAGGTCGTCGAGTACCACGGCACCGAGCGCACCGACCGCGGCCGGGTGCACCGGATCACCACGGCGCACGGGTACGAGATCGCCCTCGCCGACGACGAGGTGCTGCCGTTCGCGGTCGGCGCGGGCGCCGCCGACTTCAACCGCACGCACGCCTACACCCTGGCCGCCGAGCTGGTCGACGAGGCCGTGTACGAGCGCTGGCAGAGCGGCTCCGACCAGGAGTGACGGACCGGTTCGGGCCCGGTGCGGGGCAGGGCGCGCCCGTCTCCGCGCCGGGCCCGCACGAAAACCGAACCCGGTTCTAGTCGTCGGCGCGGCGGGTCTGTAGTGTTCCGCACATGGATCTCAACGGAATTTCCGCCGTCGTCTCCGGCGGCGCGAGCGGGCTCGGCGAAGCGACCGTCCGGCAGCTTGCCGACGCCGGCGCCACCGTCGTGGTGGCCGACCTCAACGCCGAGCGCGGCGAGGCCGTGGCCAAGGAGGTCGGGGGCGTCTTCGTCGCCACGGACGTCTCCGACGAGGCCCAGGTGCAGGCCGCCGTGCAGGCCGCGGTCGACACCGGCCGCCCCCTGCGCGCCGCCGTGGCCTGCGCCGGGATCGGATGGGCGACCCGCACCGTGAACCGCGAGGGGCAGCCGCACGACCTGGCCAGCTATAAGAAGGTCATCGACGTCAACCTGATCGGGACCTTCAACCTGCTGCGGCTGGCGGCCGCGGCCATGTCCGAGACCGAGCCGGTCAACGAGGACGGCGAGCGCGGCGCGATCGTCAACACCGCCTCCCTGGCCGGGATCGAGGGCCAGATCGGGCAGATCGCCTACTCCTCCTCCAAGGGCGGCGTCATCGGCATGACGCTCCCGGCCGCGCGCGACCTGGCGGCCATCGGCGTCACCGTGAACACGGTGGCCCCCGGCATCCTCGACACGCCCATCTACGGGCAGGGCCCCGAGTCCGAGCAGTTCAAGGAGCGCCTGGCCGCGCCGGTGCCGTTCCCCAAGCGCCTGGGCACCGCCGACGAGTTCGGCCGCCTGGTGCGCTCACTGCTGGAGATCAGCTACATCAACGGCGAGGTCGTGCGCATCGACGGCGGCCTGCGCATGCCGCCGAAATAGGAGGGCGCATGGCAGCGGAAGAGGCGATGGGGCCCGAGGTCCGGTTCGAGGCGGCCGACGGCGTCGCCGTGGTCACCATCGACCGGCCCGAGGCGAAGAACGCGGTGAACGCCGCGGTGGCCAAGGGCATCGCCGAGGCCCTGGACGAGCTGGACGCACGCAAGGACCTGACGGTCGGGATCCTCGCGGGCGCGGGCGGCACGTTCTGCTCGGGCATGGACCTGAAGGCCTTCATGAAGGGCGAGGTGCCGGTGGTGGAGGGGCGCGGCTTCGCGGGCTTCGCCCAGCGCCCGCCGCGCAAGCCGCTCATCGCCGCGGTGGAGGGCTACGCCCTGGCCGGCGGGTTCGAGGCGGTGCTCGCCTGTGACCTGGTGGTCGCGGCCGAGGGCGCGAAGTTCGGCATCCCCGAGGCCAAGCGGGGACTGGTGGCGGCGGGCGGCGGCCTGCTGCGGCTGCACCGGCGCATCCCCCGCAACATCGCCATGGAGTTCGCGCTGACCGGCGACTTCGTCGGCGCGCAGCGGATGGCCGAACTGGGGCTGGTGAACACGGTCGTCCCGAGCGGCGGGGCGCTGGAGGGCGCCCGCGCTCTGGCGGCGCGCATCGCCGGGAACGCCCCGATGGCGGTGCAGGTGTCCAAGGAGGTCATGACGGCCTCCGACGACTGGTCCACCGAGGAGATGTGGACCCGCCAGGACGCCGTCACCGGCCCGGTGTTCGTGAGCCACGACGCCATGGAGGGCGCGGCCGCCTTCGCCGAGAAGCGCAAGCCGAACTGGAAGGGCGAGTAGCCGCAGGTCTTTCGACCCTTTCGGCGGGGCCGTCCCGGGACACCGGGGCGGCCCGTCGGCGTCCTCGCGCGGAAGCGGGCGCGGCCCCGGTGGGAGGGACGGGCGGCGGACGGAGCGCGCCGCCCACCGGGGCCGCTATTTGGCCTTCACGATGATGACGAGTGCGATCACGACGACGGTGAGGACCAGGCCGAGGGCGCCGATATTGACCTCCCACGGGCCGATGCCCACCGTTGCATCAAGGATTTCGGTCACGTCTTCGTATTCAGATCCGTGGGGGGCGATGCGGGGGTCGATGTCGGTCCGGAGAAGACAACTATGGAACACCCGGCCGCCTTGCGCATCGTTCCCCGAGAGGATCTCTGTGTCATGAGAAATATGTAGGCACGCCGTTCAGGCGGCGTCTCTGAGGGCGTCCAGAAACCGCTGGAAGAGCGTGGAGTCCGACAGGAGCAGGAATCCGGCGATCGCGAGCAGCCACGCCGTGTTCTCCTGCGCGTTGTCCCGCAGCCAGGTGTCGACCCGGTCCAGGACCGGGCGCAGCGCCCCGCGCGAGGCCTGGAACAGCAGGGTGGCCAGGAGGGCGGGGGCGACCATGACCAGGCAGTAGACCGCGAGGACGGGGGCGGCGCCGGCCCCGGTGAGCCCCTGCCCGGACAGGATGTCCATCGCGGCCAGGTAGGGGAACATGGTGGGGACCTCGAGCGCCACGGCGAGGAGCGCCACCGTGAGGACCCCGCCCGCCGACGCGTCCTCGCCGACCGCGGACTCGCGCCACCGGGTCAGGCGGCCCAGACCGGAGGCGGGCCGCCTGCGCATTCCGTACCACAGCCCGGCCAGGATGAGCGCGGCCCCGGCTGCCCCGAGCGCCGTGTCGGCGGCCGGTGAGGCCAGCACGTCGCCCAGCGGATCGCGCAGCCGGTCGACCGCGCCCGTGAGCAGCACGCCGAGCAGCAGGTAGCCGCCGCCGACGAGCGCCAGGTAGAGCAGGACGTTGCCGATCCGGGGGCCCCGGGGGGCCAGCAGGAACCAGACCGGGATCGCCAGCGTGGCGACGCTGACGGTGTCCAGGAGTGCGAGCGGGAGAAGCTGTCCGAGGGTTTCCACGTGGTGCCGTTCCTAGGTCGGGCGGTCCCGCCGGGGCGGGGCGCCCCGACGGCGGCCTCAGAAGAGCCCGGGCAGCCAGTCGTCGCGGCGGCCGGTGGCGAACGCGACGCCGGTGAGAACCCCGGCGCCGCCGGTCCGCAGGTCGCCGGAGATCCGGAAGTTCCCGGAGCCCGGGTAGTGGAGGCCGCGGCCGTTCGGCCGCAGCTCGTGCAGTCCGAGCCGGTCGGCGTGCCGCCGGACCAGGGGGTCGGCCGACGCGCCGTGGCCGTCCCGCGCGAGCTGGGCCAGCCCCGCGAGGAACCCGGCGCGGCCGCGGAACAGCCCCGCCTGCACCATGAGCTCGGGGCCCAGCGCCCGCATCAGGTCCGGCACCGAGGCGCCGCGCGGGCGCCACCCGTCGCGGCGGCCCAGCTCGGCGACGGCGAGCGCCGTGCCGCACGATCCCTCCTCCAGGTAGGCGAGGGTGCGCCTGCCCTGCTCGTTGTACTGCAGCGACCCGTCCGTGCACCGCACGTAGGCGGCCAGTTCGCGCTCCACCAGCTCCCGGGCCGTGTCCACGGCCGAGGGGTCGTCGGCCAGGACGCCGTACCGGTGGGCGGCCAGGCCGATCCCGGCCAGGCCGTGCATCAGCCCGTGGGCGGCCCCCGGCCCGCCGTCGGAGGAGTGCGGCCGGGCGGCGAGCCCGTGGGCGCGGTCGGCCAGCTCGGCGCCGATCCGTTCGGCCTCCGCCCGCTCCACGATCGGGTCGGGGCCCCCGGCCATCGCGGCGACGGCGAGGAAGATGCCGGCCGTCCCGCCGAAGACGCCGCTGCCGCAGCCGGAGCGGTCCTTGGCCAGGGCGGCGTCCACGCACCAGCGCGCGTGGTCGGGCCATCCCGCCCTCCACAGCGCGTAGCCCGCGCCGAGTTCGCTGTCGTACAGCCCGCAGTGCGGACGGTCCGTCGCGCCGCGGGCGTTGGCGAGGGTCCACTCGGCGATCCTGCGCACGAGGCCGGGCTCGTACACGCCGTCGGTGCCCAGGAGGGACCACAGGACACCGGCGCTCCCGGTGGCCAGCGACACCGGGGACAGCGAGAACCCCGTGGGGTCGCAGGGGAACAGGCGGTCGGTCCTCTCCTCGGACATGGAGGCGCGGAACCCCTCCACGACCTGCCCGGCCCACCCCTCGAACCCGAGGGCGCCGTCGAGGTGGCCGGAGGCCGCCGGGGGCGCCCCCGCGGCCCTGCCCGTCGTGGCTGGAACGGGGTCCGGTGCGGGCGCGGCGTCGGGCGTCCCGGTGCCGACGAAGGTCCGGCGGATCCGCTCCGCCCACTCGGCGGAGAGGTCGAACATCTCCCGGGCGGCCGCTAAGAACGGGGTGAGCTTGGCCGGGTCGAGCCGTAGGAGCGGGGTCAGCGGCAGGTAGCACGACAGCTCCAGCAGGCGCAGCCCGTACTCGTCGCCGTCCCGGCCCTGGCGCCGCACGTCGCTGAAGCCGGGCGCCCCGGGGAACGGCCGATGCTCGCCCAGGGGGACGCAGGCCTCAAGGTCGATGAGGGTCGCCTCGCCCTCGGGCGAGACCATGATGTTCCCGGGGTGCAGGTCCCCGATGGCGTAGCCGTGCTCCCAGGCCGCCTCCACCGCCTGGGCCACCTGTTCCAGGACCGCCTCGATCCGCTCCCGGTAGTCCTTGGCCTCGGCGGGCGCCGGAGGCGCGAAGGGGTCGGGCCGCAGCAGGTAGGGGTGGTTGGCGGCGGACCACTCCTGGAGGGTCGTGCCGCGGATGTACTCCATGGAGGTGAAGACGTGCGACTGCCAGGTGAACCGGTCGTAGACCTCGGGGAAGCCGGGCAGGCCGGAGAGGGCGCGCAGGGCCTCGTACTCGCGGGCGGCCCGCCGGACGGCGTCGCCGCCGACGAGGTCGAGCCCGGCGTAGGGGCGCGCCTCCTTGAGCACGACCCTGCGCCCTGAGCCCGAGGCGCCCTCCGAGGCGAGGTAGACGCCGCCGCCGTTGCTGAAGTGCAGGGCCTTGTCGATCCGGTAGGGCAGGCGGTCGCCGCCGTCGCGGGATCGCGGGGGCGGCCGGAAGAGGGAGGGGACGCTCACGAAGTCGGGGGCCTTGAACGGCACCGTGCGGGGGTCGGGGACCGGCCGCCCGTCGCCCCCCGTCATCGCCTGGCGGACGCGGCCCCGCTCGTCGCGGCAGTACCGGCGCACGAAGGCGCCGTACCGTGCGTGCACGACGGTGTCCCCCACCCGGGCGTCGGACAGGATCCGCGGCCCCTCGGTCCCGCGTGTGCGCTCCGCCAGCTCGGCCGCCAGCGCGACGGACTCGTGCTCGTCGGCGGGGTAGACCGCGATGCCCTTCCCGCTTCCCGACCGCGCCGCGTACTTGGCGTTGACCAGCCAGGCGTACTCGTACCGGGAGAGGAACTTGAAGGGGGCGCGCCACCGGCGGCACACGTCGGCGACGGTGTGCAGGAGCGGCTCGAAGGTGTCGGGCGTCACCGCGATGTGCAGCTTCCACCCCTGGTCGGGCAGCGGCCGGTCCTCGGGGCGGCACAGGGTCCAGATCCCGGTGCCCGAGCGGGTCCAGCCCTCGGCGTAGGGCAGGGGGACCGGCCCCTTGCGCACACGGGTGAAGCGCGGGTCGCCGGGGTCGCACCGCCAGCGGCCGATGTCGTCGTAGAAGTCGGGGTCGGCGAAGGTGAAGTAGAAGCGTTCCACACCGGGCTCCTCAGGAGGCGGGGCCGGCGGCGGGGCCGTCCTGCGGACCGCCCGTCCCCTGCCCGGCCTCTTCGAACGCGCTGACGGCCTCCCACAGGGGCGCGGCGACGTCGGCCTCGCGGCCGACGCTGCTGCTCGCCTTCTTCCGGGTGGGCACCAGCCGGTACCCGGGGACCTCCGCGAGGCGGGCGAGCACGCCGCGCACGATCGGGTTGTCGGCGACGCCCGGAGGCAGGGACGGCGCCAGGACCACGGGGACCTGGGCCCCCAGCGCGGCCAGGGTGAACGGCTTGTCCCCGGACCCCGAGGCGAGTGCGGACAGGAAGGCGACGGAGGCCGGGTAGACGATGATCCCGTCGTGGCCCTCGGCGATGGAGGTGTGCACCGGCCGCAGCCCGTCCGGGGTGGTCCAGGTGTTGGAGACCACCGGTGAACCGGTCAGCGCCGTGAGCGCGGCCGGGCTGACGAACTCCTTCGCGGAGTCGGTGAGCCCGGCGGTCACCGTGTAGTCCGGCCGGTTCGTCGCGAGCCAGTTGAGCCAGAAGGGCAGGTGGGCGGTGGACAGGGTGCCCGTCGCGATGAGGAAGAGGTCGGCCTTGCGGGACCGGGCCTCATCGTCGTGGCGGAATTCGGCCATGCGGTTCTCCAACCGGTCGGCCCGGTCTCCCGGGGTGTTCTGCGACTCCTCTCTCCCGGTGCGGAACCGACCGCCCCGGGGCTCACCGGTCCCGGTCGTCCCGGCGGTCCCCGGACCCGGACGACCGGCCGCCGAAGCCGATGTCGTCCTTGACGTCCTCGAACAGGGACTTGGGCTTGTGGCCCCGGGAGCGGCGGAACTCGTCGCCCAGGTCCAAAACGCCGATCAGGATGAGCAGAAGGCCCAGCGGACCGCCCTGGAACCAATAGAATTCGAGGTCCCAGAAGAAAATGGAAAGAATCGCGCCGGCGGCCACGAGTGCAAGTCCGATGACCGTCTTGAAGCCCATGGCTCCCCCCTTCGGAATCGTCGTCCACCACTGCCTCCCGCAGCCTAGCGCGGTCCCGGGAGGCGGGGACTCCTGCGATCCGAGGAGATCCGGCCGGGCCGGTGTACATCTTTATGCGTATTGGCGGCACAGGGCGGCGATGCCGAAAACGGCGTTCCGTATGCGGCCGGAGTCCTCCGCCAGAAGGAAGTGGCCGCCCGGGTGGAATACGACCTCCACCTCCTCGGCCACCTCCGTCCAGGGCCGGACCGCCTCGGGCGGGAAGAGCCGGTCCTCCTGGCCGCCGAAGACGTGCACGGGCACGCCCAGCGGGCGCTCCTGCGGCCGGTGGCGGTAGGAGGCGCACAGGCCGGCGTCGTCGCGTACCAGCCCCAGGAACGGCTCCAGCCACTCCGGGTTCCTGAAGAGCCACTGCGGGATCCCTCCGATCTCGTACAGGCGGCGGGCGAGTTCCCGGTCGTCGCCGGTGGAACCGAGGTCGGGACGGGGCAGGTGCGGGGCCCCGAAGGCGGCGACGGCGAGCGCCGCCGGGCGCGGCCCGCCCCCCCTCGCAGAAGCGCCGGGCCAGCAGGTAGGCCAGCAGGCCGCCCATGCTGTACCCGAACAGGACGTAGCCGCCGTCGTCCACCTCGCGCTCCAGCCGGTCGGCGAGGACGGGGACGAGCCCGTCGGCCGTGCGGTGGCGGCGCCGGCGCACCCGCCCCCGGTCGTCGGCAGTACCACCGGCGCCACCTCGACACCGTCGGGGGCGGCCCGGCTCCACGGCCGGAACAGCGAGGGGTGCCCGCCCGCGTGGTGCAGGCACACCAGGGTCACGGGCGGCCCCGTCGGGCCCGGTGTCAGCACGCGGACCCCTCCTCTCCGTCCTCTTCGGCCCCACCGTCCCCGTCGACGGCCCGCAGCAGGTGGCCGGCGAGGGCGTCGATGGTGGGGTGCTCGAACACGACCGCTTGGGGCAGGCCGACGCGCGCCGCCTGCTGCAGGCCGTGGCGGAGCCGGATGGCCGTCAGGGAGTCGAGCCCGTTGGCGAACAGGTCGCCGTCGCCGTCCACCTCCTCCGCGCGGCCGAGCACGGTGCCGACCTGCCGCCGCACCTCCCGCACCAGCAGCGCGCGGCGCTCCTCCCCACGGGCCGCGTCCAGGGCGGCCCGGAAGTCCGCCGGACGGGCCGCGGCACCCGCCGGGGGCCGGTCCGGCAGCAGGGGAAGCAGGCTGGGCAGGGTGTCGGCGGCGTGGTCGGCCAGCCGCCGCCAGTCGGTCGGCAGGACGGCGACCGGATCCGCGAACGGCCGCTCCGCCAGCAGCCCGAGGAGCGCGGCCCCGCCCTCCTCGACGGGGATGGTGCCCTCACCGCTGCGCTCCAGGTCCTCGTCCAGCCCCGCGCGGTGGCTCATCCCGGTGCCCGCCCACGACCCCCACTGGACGGCGGCCGTCGGGGCGCCCAGCGCGTTCCGGTAGGAGGCCAGGCCGTCGAGGAACGCGTTGCCCGCCGCGTAGCCCGCCTGCCCCGGCGTCCCCAGGAGCGCGGACGCGGAGGAGTACAGGACCAGGGCGTCCAGGTCCGTGTCGCGGGTCAGCAGGTGCAGGTTCCAGGCTCCGACGGCCTTGGCCGCCATGGCGCGGCGGACGCGGTCGCGGGTCTGGAGCAGGAGGGCGCCGTCGTCGAGCGCTCCGGCCAGGTGCAGCACGGCGGCCAGGGGCGGCAGCTCCGCCTCTCGCCCGACCGCGTCGAAGGCCGCGGTCATCGACTCCAGGTCGGCGGCGTCGGCGGTGAACGTCCGGACACAAGCGCCCGCGTCCCGGAGCCGTGTGATGCCCCGCGCCGTCTCGGCGCCGGGTGCGCCGCGGCCGACCAGGACGAGGTGGCGGGCGCCCGCCGCGTGCAGGGTCCGCGCCGCCTCCAGCCCCAGGCCGCCGGTCCCTCCGGTGATCAGGTAGGTGCCGTCGGGCCGGACCGGGGCGGGGGCGCCGCCCGGTGCGGGGCGCCGCGGGTGCACGCGGGCGACATGGCGCCGCTCGCGGGCGTAGCCGACCTGTTCGCGGGGAGCGGCCCGGCCCCTGCGGACAGGGCGGCGAGTTCGTCGAACAGCCGTCGCCAACCGCTTCAGCGTCATCGTCGTCCAGTCCAGCGCCCTGCTGCGCCGGGACGACCTGGACGCACAGACCCGGACGCGGCTGCTCACCCGGATCTACGACGACGGTCGGCAGGGGCTCGAGGAACTCCGCATGATGATCGACGTCCTGCGCAGGGAGACGGGCGAGGACGGCGGCGACGAGCCTTCCGTGACCGCCTTCGGCGGGGCGGAGGACATCGGGTCCCTCGCGCGGAGCCACGGCGGGGACGTGGACCTTGAGGTGTCGGGGACGGTGCGCCCCCTGTCGGCCGCGGCCGGGCACGCCGCCTACCGCATCACCCAAGAGGCGATCACCAACGCGCTCAAGCACTGCGGGGGACCCGTCTCCGTCCGCATCGCCTACCGTGAGGAAGAGGTCGAGTTGTCCATAGAGAACACGCTCTGCGGGGGCGCCCGGCCGGGGCCGCCCGGCGGCGGATTCGGCGTCCCCGGCATGCGGGAGCGCGCCGAGTTCCTGGGCGGGCGCATCACGGTCGGCCCCGCCGGGGACGGGGTGTGGCGCGTGTGCGCGGTCCTGCCCGCGCCCGTGGGGGCGGGCCGGTGATCCGCGTCGTTCTCGCCGACGACCAGGACGCCGTCCGCACCGGGCTGTCGCTGATCCTGAACGGGGCCGAGGACATCGAGGTGGTCGCCGAGGCGGCCGACGGCCAGGAGGCCGTCGACCTCGCGCACGAGCTGGTCCCGGACGTGCTGATCATGGACATCCGGATGCCGCGCAGGGACGGGATCTCCGCCACCCGGGAGATCGGACCGACCTGCGACGTCCTCATCCTCACCACCTTCGACCTCGACGAGTACGTCTTCGCCGCGCTGCGCGCCGGTGCGGCGGGCTTCCTGCTCAAGAGCACCGACAGTGACACGCTCATCCACGCCGTGCGCCTCGTCGCCCGGGGCGAGGGCATGATCGCCCCGGCCGTGACGCGCCGCCTCATCCGCTCCTTCGCGGCCTCGCCCGCGGACGCCTCCCCGGAGCCCCGGCTGGAGCGCCTGACCGGCCGCGAGCGCGAGGTGCTCAGGTGCATCGGCCGCGGGCTGTCCAACCTGGAGATCGCCGAGCGGCTGGACATGGCCGACGCCACCGCGAAGACGCATGTCAGCCGGATCCTGTCGAAGCTGGAGCTGAAGAGCCGGGTCGAGGCGGCCATCGTCGCCCAGGAACAGGAACGGGGGCTGTGAGCCCGTCGGCGTGGGCGCCTCCCCGCCGCGCGGCGTGAGCCGGGCTGGAAGGGCGGACGGCCCCGGGCCGCGAGGAGGAGGCGGGCCGCCCCGGGACGCCGGGGCGGCCCGTCGGCGTAGGCGAGGAACGGGTGCGCGGGCAGGGATGTAAGGAACCTTCACCGGTTAGTAAACCCATCTCCGACAAAGGGCGTCTTACGGGTGAAATCTGGGGGACGAGAGTTCCGTGTTCGCCGAGTCCCGGGGAGAGGCGGGCGGACCACCGATCTCCCGGCAGTGCCGAGTGCTCTGGGATGCGCAGGTCAGAGGTCCGCACAGCGAAGAGAAAGGGTGAAGCGCATCCCTCGACGGTCCGCGCTCAAATGAGCGCTGCGCCGTTCCATCCCCCGTTTCCAGGGTGCCCGACGCTGTCTTTTCCGTGCCCGCCTTCAATCACACGGAGTAGTCATCGATGCCCTTTGACGGGTTCACTCTCGCCGACGTCCGCGAGAGGACATATAAGAAGCGTGATTCGTGGTGGACGGTCTACCTCGTGGACCCCGTCGCCGCACGCCTGGTCCTGTTCACCGCGAACCGGACCTCCCTCACGCCCGACCACCTGACGACCGCCGCGCTCCTGCTGGGCTGCGCCGCCGCGTTCTCCTTCGGCCGGGCCGACGTGCTCGGGCTGGTCCTGGGGGCGGTCGTCTTCCATGTCAGCTTCCTGCTGGACTGCATGGACGGCAAGATCGCCCGCTTGAAGGGCAACGGCACGGTCTTCGGGTCCTGGCTGGACTACGTGTTCGACCGGGTGCGCGTGCTCATCTGCACGCTCGGCCTGATGGGCGGGCAGTTCGCCGCCACCGGGGACACCGTCTACATCTGGTTCGCGCTCGTCGTCGTCTTCACGGACATGTTCCGCTACCTCAACTCGCCCCAGATGGCGAAGGTCCGCAAGAAGATGCGGCGCGCGCAGAGGGCGCGGGTGCGCCGCGGGCTGACGGAGGCGGATATCGGGGACGAGGCCTTCGTCCGGGTGCTCGGCGAGAAGCGGTACGGCGAGCTGCGGCCCCGCTTCCTCGACGAGGTGCCCGACGAGGAGGCCGCCGGGGACGGCGGTGGCGCCGTCGGCGGAGAGGCGGACGGTCTCGGCGCCTCCAGGCTCTCCTACGTGCCCGAGGAGCCTCCGTCGGGCAGCCTCGCCGAGCGCTTCCCCGCCTACGCCCGCTTCCGGGACGCGCTGCTGCGCCACCGCGTCCGCCCCCACCTGTTCAGCGGCATCGAGTTCCAGATGGGCGTGTTCATCGTCGCCCCGCTGGTGGGCGCCTTCTTCCCGGGCGCCATGCTGTGGGTCGTGGGCGCCTCCTGTGCGGGCCTGCTGTTCTTCGAGTCCTTCATCGTGGGACGGCTCTGGCAGGCGTCGCGGCGCTATGAGCGCGAGGCGGTCGTCCTGGACGAGCTCGTGCTGAGCGCGGCCGGCGACGGCGCCGAGCCGCCGAACGCGGGCCGGGCCGGGGAGAAGGCCGCCGTGTAAGGGCGGTCCGAGCCGTCGCGGGGCGGGCACCGGCACCCTGCCGGCGCCCGCCCCGCGCGTCTCCGCGGCGCCGGGGCGCGGCCCCGCGGGTGCCCGCCGCGCGGCCTGAGCACCGCGAAGCGTGACGGTGACCCCGCACGCTAAAGGAAACAGTGGTTGGTGTCGCCGTCGCGTGAGGGATCGATGGCGAAACTCGATTTTTACAACGGAATCCCTTGTCGTAGGCCTGTGTGCTCTGTCAAGGTACCGAGGACAGCAAATGTGCCTTGCATCACCTTCGTCAGGGAGTGCCACGCATGACCGAGCAGGCCAGGCCGCGCCAGCTGCGGAACTTCGTCAACGGCGACCACGCCGAGGCCGCCGACGGGCGCACGAGCGACATCGTCGATCCGGCCACCGGGCGGGTCGTCGCGCAGGCGCCGGTCTCCTCGGCGGCCGACGTGGACGCGGCCTTCAAGGCCGCCCTCGCCGCCTTCGAAGGCTCCTGGCGCGACAGCACCCCCGCCGACCGCCAGATCGCCCTCAACCGGTTCGCCGACGCCGTGGAGGAGCGCGCCGACGAGCTGGTCGCCGCCGAGGTCGCCAACTGCGGCAAGCCGGTGGCCTCCACCCGCGACGAGGAGCTGTGGCAGGTCACCGACGCGCTCCGGTTCTTCGCCGGCGCCGCCCGCACCCTGGAGGGCCGGGCCGCCGCCGAGTACCTGGCCGACCACACCTCCTGGGTGCGCCGCGAGCCCATCGGCCCCGTCGGGCAGATCACCCCCTGGAACTACCCGATGGCGATGGCCGCCTGGAAGATCGGCCCCGCCCTCGCGGCGGGGAACACCGTCGTGCTCAAGCCCTCCGACACCACCCCCATGTCCACCCTGCTGCTCGCCGAGATCGCCGCGGAGTTCCTGCCCGCCGGGGTGTTCAACGTCGTCTGCGGCGACCGCGGCACCGGCCGCGCCCTGGTCGAGCACCCGGTCCCCCGGCTCATCTCGCTCACCGGCTCCACCCGCGCCGGGTTCGAGGTCGCCCAGAGCGCCTCCACCGACCTCAAGCGCCTCCACCTGGAGCTGGGCGGCAAGGCCCCGGTCGTCGTCTTCGACGACGCCGACGCGGCCAAGGCCGCCCAGGGCATCGCCGAGGCCGGGTTCTTCAACGCCGGGCAGGACTGCACCGCCGCCACCCGCGTGCTGGCCACGCCCGGCGTCTACGACGGCCTCTGCACCGCCCTCGCCGAGCGGGCGCGCACGACCCGCACCGGCGGCCCCGACGACACCGGCGCCGACTTCGGCCCGCTGAACAACCCCGACCAGCTCGCCCGCGTCTCCGGCTTCCTCGACCGGGTGCCGGGCCACGCCGAGGTGCTCGCGGGCGGGAGGCGCTCGGGCGAGGCCGGGTACTTCTTCGAGCCCACCGTCGTCGCCGGGCTCCGCCAGGGCGACGAGATGGTCACCGACGAGGTCTTCGGCCCGGTCATCACCGTGCAGCAGGTCCCCGACGAGGACACCGCCGTCGAATGGGCCAACGCGGTCCGCTACGGCCTGGCCTCCAGCGTGTGGACCCGCGACCACGCCCGTGCGCTGCGCGTCTCCCGCCGCCTGGACTTCGGGTGCGTGTGGATCAACACCCACATCCCGCTCATCGCCGAGATGCCGCACGGCGGGTTCAAGCACTCCGGCTACGGCAAGGACCTCTCCCTGTACAGCCTGGAGGAGTACACCCGCGTCAAGCACGTCATGAGCCACATCGGCCGGGACTAGGTGAGGGCACGATGGAGAGCATGACCGAGCCCACCCCCGCCGGCGCCGCCGAGGCGCCGCCCCCGACCCCCGACGTGCCCGCCATCGCGCTGGAGGGGGTCGCCAAGACCTACCGCTCCGGCCGCGAGGAGGTGCACGCGGTCTCGCGGATCGACCTGGAGATCGCCCAGGGCGAGTTCTTCTCCCTCCTCGGCCCCTCCGGGTGCGGCAAGACCACCACCATGCGGATGATCGCCGGGTTCGAGGACCCCACCGAGGGGACCGTCCGGCTCAAGGGCGCCGACGTCACCCGGGTGGCCCCGGACCGCCGCGACGTCAACATGGTGTTCCAGAGCTACGCGCTCTTCCCGCACATGAACGTCTTCGACAACATCGCCTTCGGACTGCGGCGCAGGGGCACCCCCGGCGCCGAGATCCGCAGCCGGGTCGGAGAGATGCTCGACCTCGTCGAGCTGTCCGGCCGGGAGAGGACCAAGCCCGGCCGCATGTCCGGGGGCCAGCAGCAGCGGGTCGCCCTGGCGCGGGCGCTGGTCAACCGGCCCAGCGCGCTCCTGCTGGACGAGCCGCTGGGCGCCCTCGACCTCAAGCTCCGCCAGGCCATGCAGATGGAGCTCAAGCGCATCCAGCGGGACGTGGGCATCACCTTCGTCTACGTCACCCACGACCAGGGCGAGGCGCTGACCATGTCGGACCGCATCGCCGTGATGAACAAGGGCTCCGTCGAGCAGCTCGGCGGGCCGCGGGAGATCTACGAGCGCCCGGCCTCGCGGTTCGTCGCCGGGTTCATCGGCACCTCCAACCTGCTGTCGGGGAGCGTCACCGACGCCTCGGGCGGACTGGTCACCTTCCCGGTCGGCGAGAGCGGCGCGGTCTGCGCCACCGCGGAGGCCGCCGTCGGCGCCGCGGTGGAGGTCACCGTCCGGCCGGAGAAGATCGCGCTGCACACCGCGCGCCCGGACGGCGCGGGCGCCCGCTCGCGGGTGCCGGGCACGGTCCGGGAGGTGGTGTACCTGGGCGCGTCCACGCACTACACCGTCGTCCTCGACGGCGCGGGGTCCGACGGCGGATCCGCCGCGCCGGAGCTCACCGTCTTCACCCAGAACGCCGCCGGGACCGACGACGGCCCCGGCCGCGGCGACCGGGTCTGGCTGGAGTGGAGCCCCGAGCACTCCTATGTGCTGCCCGCCTGAGGCCCCGGCGCCCGCGGACCGCACCACCGGGAACCACCATCCCCCGACACGGAAGAGAGTCCTCCCGTGAGCAGAATCGACCGCGCCCTCCTGCGAGGGATGACCCGTGCCCGCATGAGCCGCCGCGGCCTGCTGGGGGCGGCCGGGCTGGCCGCCGCCGGCGCGGCGCTGACCGGCTGCGGCGTCGGCGGGCAGGGGGCGGGCAAGGCCCCCGAGTCCGAGGACTTCTGGGCGGGCAAGGAGAGCAACGGCAAGCTGAGATTCGCCAACTGGCCGCTGTACATGGACGCCGAGCGCACCCAGCTCAAGGAGTTCACCGAGGCCACCGGCGTCAAGGTGGACTACGACGAGGCGGTGCAGGAGAACCACTCGTTCTTCGGCAAGATCCAGCCCAAGCTCGCCGACGGCGAATCCATCGGCTACGACCTCATGGTGCTGTCCACCGGCATCGAGCTGGCCAAGCTGGTCGAGCTGGGCTACCTGGCGCCGCTGGACCACACCAAGATGCCCAACTTCTCCGACTACGCCGGGGACAAGTACCAGGACCCCAGCTACGACCCGGGCAACCGGTTCACCGTGCCCTACACCTCCGGCATCACCGGCATCGCCTACAACCCCGATTACGTGGACCGGGAGATCACCAGCATCGCCGACCTGTGGCGGCCCGAGTTCGAGGGCAAGGTCGGCATGATGGCCGACCCGCAGGAGATCGCCAACTTCGCGCTGCTGCTCAACGGGGTGGCCCCGGCCGACTCCACCGAACAGGACTGGGAGAAGGCCGCCGACAAGCTCAAGGAGCAGCGCGACAAGGGCATCGTGCGCCGCTACTACCAGCAGGACTACATCCAGCCGCTGACCAACGGCGACGTGTGGCTGTCCATGGCCTGGTCGGGCGACGTGTTCCAGCAGAACGCCGAGGAGGGCGCCGGGCTGGAGTTCGTCGTCCCCGAGGAGGGCGCCACGCTCTGGAGCGACCTGATGATGATCCCGCGCACCGCCGCCAACCCGGTCGACGCCCTGATGCTGATGGACTTCCTCTACGAGCCGGACGTGGCCGCGGGCCTGGCCGAGTACATCAACTACATCCCGCCGGTGCCCGAGGTGCAGAACATCCTGGAGGAGAAGGCGGCCGACGCCTCCGGAGAGGAGAAGGAGTTCCTGGAGGACCTGGTGGGCAGCCCGCTGGTGTTCCCCACCGATGAGGACTACACCAAGCTGCACAACTACGTCCCGCTGTCGGTGGACCAGGAGGAGTCGTTCTCCCCCCTGTTCCTGTCGGTGACCCAGTCCTAGGGCGGCGCGCATGACCGACGAACGCAGACCGCGGCTCGCCACGCGGGCCGCCCCCTACCTCCTGGTCGCCCCGGCCTGGCTGTGGCTGGCGCTGTTCTTCGTGGTGCCGATCGCCACGATCCTGTCGATGTCCCTGATGAGCGGGAACCTCTACGACGGGTACTCGCTCACCTGGGAGTTCGGCAACTACGCCGCGGCGGTCGGCACCTACTGGGAGCAGATCGGCCGCTCGCTGCTGTACGGCGCCTGCGCGACCGTGCTGTGCATCCTCATCGGCTACCCGTGCGCCTACTGGATCGCCTTCCGGGGCGGGGCGTACAAGAACGTCTACCTGCTGCTGCTCCTGCTGCCCATGTTCGTGTCGTTCGTGCTGCGGACGATCTCCTGGAAGGCCTTCCTCGCCGACCAGGGCATCATCCTGGGCACGCTCAAGGGCATCGGGCTGCTGCCGGACGGCGCCTACGTCCTCAACAGCGCGCCGGCGGTCGTGTTCGGTCTGGCCTACAACTTCCTGCCGTTCATGGTGCTGCCGGTGTACGCGGTGCTGGAGCGGATGGACCACCGGGTGGTCGAGGCCGCCCGCGACCTGTACGCCGGGCCGGTGCGCGCCTTCACCCGGGTCGTGCTGCCGATGTCGCTGCCGGGCGTGTTCGCCGGGGTGATCATGACCTTCATCCCGACCTCGGCCGACTACGTCAACGCCACCGTGCTCGGCGGCGCCCACAACACCATGGTCGGCAAGGTCATCGAGAGCCAGTACCTGGTGAACAACGCCTACCCGATGGCGGCCTCCATCACCTTCGTGCTGATGGCGGTGCTGCTGGTGGGCATCTTCAGCTACGCCCGGGCGCTGGGGACCGACCGAGTGATGGAGGCGAGTGCCCGATGACCGCGACGAGCGCGCCCGCCCCGCCCGCGGCCCCCGCACCGGCCCGCGCCCGCCGTCCGCGGCGGCGCGTCGACTGGGGCAAGTACGTCACCTGGGCGGTCATCGCCTGGCTGCTGTCCCCGATCGCGTTCATGATCGTGTTCAGCTTCAACGACATCAAGGGCCGCCACAACGTGACCTGGCAGGGGTTCACCCTGCACTGGTACGCCGACGCCCTCGCCTACCCGGACCTGACGCAGGCGCTGGTGAACTCGCTGCTCATCGCCCTGCTGACGATGGTGTTCGCCGGGCTGCTGGGCGGGCTGCTGGGCCTGGCCCTGGGGCGGTACACCTTCCGCGGGCAGGGCGCCACCGACCTGGTCATGTTCTCGGCCATCTCGGCGCCCGAGGTGGTGATGGGCGCCGGGCTGCTGTCGATGTTCCTGACCATGAACATCGCCACCGGGTTCTGGACGATCGTGGTCAGCCACGTGATGTTCTCGGTGTCGTTCGTGGCGATCACCGTGCGGGCCCGGGTGCTGGCGCTCGACCCGGCCCTGGAGGAGGCCGCCCGCGACCTGGGCGCCTCGGCCTGGACCACGTTCCGGCTGGTGACCCTGCCGATGCTGGCCCCGGCGCTGATGGCCGGCGGGCTGATCGCCTTCGTGCTGTCCATCGACGACTACATCATCACCACCTTCGTCAGCGGCAACACCAGCACGTTCCCGCTGTGGATCTGGGGCACCACCCGGGTGGGCACCCCGCCGCAGGTGAACGTGATGGGGACGCTGATCTTCGCGGTCGGCGTGCTGCTCGCGGTGGTGAACGCGGCCATGGCCCGGCGCCGGGCCTGACCCGCGCCGACGCCCCGGCCCCGCCCCGGTGGCCTCTTCCCCGGGGCGGGAGCACGGGCGCCCGCCTGTCCGTTTAATCGATGAACCGTCCGCGATGGGTGATTCGGCCGGATCCCCGGCAGACCCGACCGGCCCCAGGACGCCCAGGGCCGTCCGCCGCCGAGGAGTTGAGGATTCGAAGGCTCCCCGCCTGAAGGCGGGGGGTTCCGGCCTCCACGGCGTGCGCGGGGATTCACGGCTCAGGCAGCCACCCGGGCCAGCGGCCTGGGTGGACGTGCACCGTCGACACCGTCCGGGGGCCGGCCCGCCCGGACCAGCACCACAACAGCCTATGAGGAAGGTACGACAGATGCGGAGACCGTTGGCCTCCCTCGTGGAGGAGTCCCTGGCGGGGGTCCGCCCCCGCACCTTCTGGCTCGACCCGTCCGTGCCCGGGCACGAGGAGCCCGAGGCCGCCCCGCCGCTCGGCGGGGAGTCCACCGCCGACCTGGCCATCGTCGGCGGCGGCTACGCCGGGCTGTGGACCGCCCTGCTCGCCAAGGAGCGCGACCCCGGCCGGGACGTGGTGCTCATCGAGGCCCGCACCTGCGGCTGGGCGGCCTCCGGGCGCAACGGCGGCTTCTGCGCCGCCAGCCTCACCCACGGCTTCGGCAACGGCGCCGAGCGCTGGCCCGAGGAGGTCGCCGACCTGGAGCGGATGGGCCGGGAGAACCTCGACGGCATCGAGGAGGCCGTGCGCCGGTACGGCATCGACGCCGAGTTCGAGCGGACCGGCGAGCTGGCGGTGGCCACCGAGTACTGGCAGCTGGAGGAGCTGGAGCGGGAGGCCGCCGAGCTGGCGGAGCTGGGCTACGCCCCCGAGGTGCTCACCGCGAGCCAGGTCCGGGCCGAGGTGGACTCGCCCACCTACGTCGGCGGCACGATCGACCGCTCGGCCTGCGCCATGGTGCACCCGGCCAAGCTGGCCCGGGGCCTGCGCGAGGCCTGCCTGCGGCTCGGGGTGCGCATCCGCGAGCACTCGCCGGTCCGCGGCATCGAGCCGGTGCGCGGCGGGCTGCGGCTGGCCTCCGACGGCGGCGCCGTCACCGCCCGCCGCACCGCCTGGGCCACCGGGGCCTTCCCCGGGCCGCTGCGCCGCCTGAAGCACTTCGTGGCGCCGGTGTACGACTACGCGCTGATGACCGAGCCGCTCACGGCCGAGCAGAAGGCGGCCGTCGGGTGGAAGGGCCGCCAGGGCGTCGGCGACTCGGCCAACCTGTTCCACTACTACCGGCTCACCGCCGACGACCGCATCCTGTGGGGCGGCTACGACGTGGTGTACCGCTACGGCGGCCGCATCCGCCCCGAGCACGACCAGCGGCCGGAGACCTTCCGCCGCCTGGCCGAGCACTTCTTCACCACCTTCCCGCAGCTGGAGGGGGTGCGGTTCGGGCACTCCTGGGGCGGGGTGATCGACACCTGCAGCCGGTTCTGCGCCTTCTTCGGCAGCGCCTACCAGGGGCGGATGGCCTACACCGCGGGCTACACCGGCCTGGGGGTCGGGGCCACCCGCTTCGGCGCCCAGGTGATGCTGGACCGGCTGGAGGGCGCCGACACCGAGCGCACCCGGTCGGCGATGGTGCGGGAGCGGCCGATCCCCTTCCCGCCCGAGCCCGCCCGATATGCGGGGATCGCGCTCACGCTGCGCGCGACCGCGGCGGCCGACCGGGACCGCGGCCGACGGAACCTGTGGCTGCGCACCCTCGATCGCTTGGGAATGGGCTTCAACAGCTGATCAGAGGCGGGGTCCGCGCTCTTGGCAGGTCGCGCGCGGGTGTGCTTCGATTCACACCGGTACTTGCTCGGGGGAGGGGCGAGGACGGTGATGGCTTCGGAGTATCGGGCCGGGCCGCCGCAGGGGCGGACGGAGGGGGACGACGGCGCGGCGGGCGCCGGGGGGTCCGCGGACGGGGGCGCGGTGACGCTGACGCTGCCCCGGGGGTTCGCGTCCTGGCTGAACGGGAGCGACGCGATCCGGACGCCGGGCGGGGACCCGTTCCACGCCTCGGCCCGCCGCGCGGTCGCCGGGGCGCGCGCCCGGCCCACCGGTGATGTCGACGTCACCTGCGACATCGGCGGGATCTGCGTGATCGGCGAGCAGGCCTACAAGCTGGCGCACACCCCGGGCATCCCGGAGGCGCTGCTGGACGAGGCCCTGGTGACCCTGGAGCGGTTCCACTCGGCGATGGACGCCTGGACCGCCAAGGAGGGCATGTGCGTGGACTGCGGCGGCAGCGGCCGTGGACCCGACGGCGCCCCGTGCCCGCAGTGCAAGGGCACGGGGCGGATCCCCACGGGCTGGTGAGGGCCGGGCCGCCCGCGGGGCGGCCGGTCAGGCCCTCTTGTCCATCAGGGTGATGAGGCGGGCGAAGGTGCTCTCGCCGAACCCGGCGTCGATGCCGCGCCGGAACAGGGCCAGGACGGCCTCGGGGAGCGCCGCGTCCACGCCCGCGTCGCGCGTGGCCTGGAGGACGTGCTCCATGCTGGCGGTGTCCATGGCCAGGCGGTCCTGGTCGCCGGGGAAGCGGCCCTCGGCGACGGTCTGGGAGGTCATCTCGAAGAACATCGGCATGTCGTTGCCCTCGATGATGTACGGCGTGATGGTCTCCTCCGGGATGCCCTCGGCGCGGGCGAGCGCCAGGGCGTGCAGGAAGCCGGTCATGGTGGTCCAGAACAGGTCGAGCTGGATCTGGTAGTAGACCTGCGCCAGCCCGGGGTCCTCGCCGCGGAAGTCGGTGGAGGTCAGCACCTCCAGGACCGCCTTGTTCTCCTCGAAGGCGGCGCGGTCGCCGCTGTAGTAGGCCGACATCGACGCGTCGCCGATGCCCGGGGCGGGCGACATGACGCCGCCGGTGACGTACCGCGCGCCGTGCCGCCCGGCCCACGCGGCGGCCTCCCGGGAGGCGGCGGGGGTGTCCGAGCCGAGGTTGATGAGGGTGCGCCCGTCGAGGTCGGCCTCGGCGCCCTCCAGGACGCGGTACATGACGGCGTGCTCGGTGAGGCTGAGCAGGACGGGGCCGCCCGCCCGCAGGGCCTCGGCCGGGGACGCGGCCACGTGGGCCCCGCGCCCGGCGAGGGCGTCGGCCTTGGAGCGCGTGCGATTCCAGACGGTCAGGTCGTACCCGGCCTTGAGGAGGACACCGGCCATCGCCTGGCCCATGGGGCCCAGACCGATGAGGGTGACGGGGGTGGGGTTCGGCTTCGTGGCCGCCTGCGCGGTCGCCTGCGTGTTCGCCATGGTGGTCTCCTTCGTTCTGCGGAGTTCTCCGCCGTTCTCCGTCGCCGATCTCCGACTCCGGGCGCCGGTGCCCGGCCCGGTCGGTCGCGATGGGTACACAGTGGCGGCGGGCGCTACGGAACGGCTGTCAGAGCGCTACGGGAGGCGCTACCGGTACCTTTGCGCCATGCGCTTGGGGGTGCTCGGTCCGCTCGTACTGTGGGACGGCGAAGGCGGCGAGGTACCGCTGCCGGGCGCCAAGGTGCGCGCGCTGCTGGCGTCCCTGGTGGTGCGCCGTGGGGCGCCGGTACCGGTGGACTCGCTGGTCGACGATGTATGGGGCGACTCCCCTCCGTCCGACCCGGCAGGGGTGCTGCAGGCGCGGGTGTCCCAGCTGCGCAAGGTGCTCCGGAGTGCGAACACCGGCTCCGGGGACGCCCCGACCGTGGTGTTCCGGTCCCCTGGCTACCGGCTGCACGGCGCGTTGAGCGTCGACGCAGACGATTTCGAGTACAAGGCCGACCGGGCGTCGCGGCTGTTGAGGGGGGCCGACGCCGCCGCGGCGGCGGAGCTCCTCGACGACGCGCTGGCGCTGTGGCGGGGCCGGGCCCTTGTGGAGTTCGCCGACGAGCCCTTCGCGCGCGCCACCGCCGCCCGCCTGGAAGAGCGCCGACTGGCCGCGGTGGAGGACAGGGCCGAGGCACGGTCGGCGCTGGGGGAGGACGCGGCGCTCGCGGGGGAACTGCGGGCACTGCTGGACGCCCACCCGTTCCGGGAGCGCTTGCGCGCGGCCCATATGCGCGCGCTGTACCGCTCAGGGCGCCAGGGGGAGGCGCTGGACTCGTACGAGGAGCTGCGGACGAGGCTGGCCGACGAGCTGGGGACCGCCCCGGGGCCGGAGATCGCGGCTCTGCACACGGCGGTGCTGAGGCACGCCCCGGAACTGGGGCCGGGGAGCCGGACCGCGGGTGGGGCGGGGAGCGAACTCGGGCTCGGGCTCGCGCTCGGGAGCGGAGACGGTGGCACCAGCTCCGGGGAGGACCCGCGCCCGGACGGCGCGCGTGCCGGGGCGTCGGATGTCGCGGCCGCCGGAGCGTCGGACAAGGACCGCACCGGCCCCGGCCATCAACCCGGGCGCCGACCCGCCGAAGAGGACACGGCAGCGGCCGCGGCCGTCGTCGGCGGGTCGGCCCATCCCTCGTCGGTCCACCCCGCCGGGCCCACCCCGTCGGTTCCGCAGTCCGGGGCGGACGGGCCGCGCGGCCGTCGCGGGCGCCTTCCCGTCGCCGTCGGGCCGCTGATCGGGCGGGACGGGGAGGCGGCCCGCGTGTGCGCGATGGTCGGGAACGGGCGCCTGACCACGCTGACCGGGCCGGGCGGCGTCGGCAAGACGCGGCTGGCGGTCGAGGCCGCCTCACGGGCCGGTGACCGGTTCCCCGGCGGGGTCGTGCTCGTCGACCTGGCGCAGGTGGAGCCCGGGGGCGATCCGGTCGCGGCGGCGACGGCGGCGCTCGGGCTGCGCGACGACGCGCAGGCGGCCGACCGCGACCCCGCGGCCCGCTTCGCCGCCGCACTCGCCGGTGAGCGTGTCCTGATCGTCCTGGACAACTGCGAGCACGTGATCGGCGGGGCGGCGGAGCTGGCGGCGTGCGTGATCGCCGGAGCCCCGGAGGCGCACCTCCTCGCGACCGGCCGGGAGCCGCTGGGCGTACCCGGCGAGCGGGTGCGTCCGGTCGCCCCGCTGGGGCTCCCTGCGCCCGGTGCGCCGCCCGACGCGGGGGCGCTGCGCCGGACCGGTGCCGTCCGCCTCTTCGCCGAGCGGGCGGCCGCGGCGCGGCCCGGCTGGGAGCTGACCGACGGCAACGCGGCGGCGGTGGCGGCCGTCTGCCGCCGCCTCGACGGGATCCCGCTGGCGCTGGAACTGGCCGCCACGCGCATCAGGGCGATGAGCGCCGCCGAGCTGGCGGAGCGGTTGGACGACCGGTTCCGGGTGCTGTCGGGCGGGCGCCGAGGGGTCCCCGAGCGGCAGCGGACCCTCCGCGCGGTCATCGACTGGAGCTGGGAGACGCTGGACGCCGATGAGCGCGCCCTGCTGCGGCGGCTGTCGGTCTTCCGGGGCGGGTGGACGCTGGAGGCCGCCGAGGCGGTGTGCGGGGCCGGCGCGGCGCTCCTCCCGTCGCTGGTGGACCGGTCGCTGGTCGTGGCCGCCGATGAGGGGGACGGCGGCGGCGGGACGCGGTACCGGCTGCTGGAGACGGTGGCTGCCTACGCCGCTGAGCGGCTGGCGGAGGCGGGCGAGGAGAAGGAGGCCGGTGTCCGGCACGCCGCCTACTACGCGGAGTTCGCGGAGCGCGCGGACGCGGGGATCCGCGGGCCGGAGCAGGGGGTGTGGCTGGAGCGCCTGGACGTGGAGTGCGCGAACATCAAGGCCGCCGTGGGGGAGGCGGGGCGGTCGGGGGACGCGGTGACGGCGCTGCGCACGGCCGTGGCGTGCGCGTGGTTCGGCACGGTACGCGGACGACTGGGGGAGGTGCGGGCCCTGCTGGAGGAGGCGCTCGCGCTGCGCCCCGGCGAAGAGTCCGACCAGCCCGACCGGCTTGACCGGCCCGACCGGCCCGACCGGCTTGACCGGCGTGACCGGCTCGCCGTGCTCTCTCTGCAGGCCGAGGCCGTCCATGCCGCCGTCATGGCTCTGAGTGCGGCGTTCGACGGGGACGAGGGGCCCATCGGGGCCGCCCTGCGTGAGCGCTTGGCGCGGGGGAGGGGCGACGCACGCCTGCGGCGGGCCGAATGGTTCCTGACCTATGCCGAGTGGGGGATGGGCGACCTGGAGGAGGGCGGCAGGCGCGCGGCGCGGGTCCTGGAGGCGGCCAGGGCGGCGGGCGACCGGTGGGGGACGGCGGCGGCCCTGGTCGTCGAGGCGTGGTGTGCGCAGATCCGGGGCGACCTCGACCGCCACCGCAGCGCCGCTCGGGAGAGCGAGCGCCTCTTCCGGGAGGAGGGGGACGACTGGGGGGTGCTCCAGGCGTCGGACCTGCTGGCGCAGGCCGCGGAGATGCGGGGCGAGTACGGGGAGGCCGGGCGCCGGCTCCGGGAAGGGCTGGAGGACGCCGAGCGCCTGGGCCTGTGGGGCGTGGTCTCCGCCCGGCTGTCGGGGCTCGGGAGGATCGCGATGCTGCTCGGGGACCTGGTGGGGGCGCGGCGGTCGCTGGAGCGGGCGC
Source organism: Nocardiopsis suaedae (assembly GCF_027706745.1). GTDB lineage: Bacteria > Actinomycetota > Actinomycetes > Streptosporangiales > Streptosporangiaceae > Nocardiopsis_A > Nocardiopsis_A suaedae. Next base: position 66,040 of record NZ_JAQFWP010000032.1, read on the forward strand.
GCGCGATCGCGGTGGAGCGGGGCGACGAGGGCGGGCGGGAGTTCGCCGACGCGGGGCTGGCGCTGGTGGCCCGGAGAGAGGGGCGCTTGGACGAGGCCGAGGAGCGGACCCGGGCGTCCATCGCGCGCAACGACCGGGGGCAGGGCGACATCGGGCTGGCGTTCATCGAGGCCCAGCTCGGGTACGTGGCGGAGCAGCGCGGAGACGCGGAGGCGGCGCTGGCCCACCAGAGGCGGGGGCTGGAGCGGGCGCGGGCGTCCGGCGACCCGCGCGCGGTGGCACTGGCGCTGGAGGGGACGGCGGGGGCGCTGTCCTTGGCGGGCGACGCGGCGGCGGCCGCGGAACTGCTGGGCGAGGCCGATGCCCACAGGCTGTGGACGGGGGTGCCGCTGCCGGAGGCGGAACGCTTCGACATCCGGAGGGCGGAGGAACGCGTCCGGGAGACCCTGGGCGAGGACGCTTTCGAATCGTCTCGAACCCGGGGGAGGACGAAAGCCCGGCCGGGAGCCGGATCCCCACGCACCGGAGGTGAAGAGGCCCCGCACTGAACCCTCCGGCAAAGAGACCAAGAGGCCGAGGCCGAGCCCCGTCCACCGGTCCAGGGGCCCAAGCGGTCCGGGCGGGCGCAACGCGTGTGCGAAGTCACCGCACTCGGCGGTGATGGCAGGAGCGGGGAAGCGCCCGCATCCGCCGTCGGCGCCCGACACGGCGACCACGCACGCACCTGGTCGCCGACAGCGGTACAGGAAGTGTCGCCGACCTCCGTCGTCACTGCCCCCGACCCACGCCCCGACGGCCCGCCGCCCGGCCGGGGCTGGTGACCGGTGTACCTCCCGAGCCGCCCCCGGCGCGGAAGGAACCCGCCCGCCGTCCGGCGTCGGTCCCGTGGCGGAGCCTGACATCTGTCACACGCCATGCCCTCCCCTACGTCAAAGGGGAGGGGTGACAGCGGCACCTGTCGGCAGAGGTCCTGCAGCGGCCATCCTTGTCACCTCACGGGATCGGCGCCGACCGCCGACCCCGCCCCCGGGGGCACGGGCGCTCACCCGGGGATCCGCGGCGGGGCCGGGAGGACGGCCCGGTCCCGCCGATCATCCCGTCCGGGACCGTCCGGGACGGTCCGAATTCGGGCGGACTCTCGGGACCCCGGTTTTGCCCGGCCGTGTCCGGGCGGGGACCATCAGTGCATGCTCCGTACCCGTCAGGACCGTCGTCGCGGCCGAACCGAGGCCCCCGCCGAGTCCCGCCCCGACGGCGCCGCCGAGGACGGCGGCTGGGCCCCCGGCTCCGGGGACGCGCCCTCCCGGCTGGACCGGCGGGTGCGGACCGCCCAGTGGGTGGCCTTCTTCATGCTGTGCTTCACCTCGGTCCAGATCCTCGTCTACGCGGTGGTCGCGCTCACCGTCCCCGCGTTCATCGGGGCCGCCGACCCCGGGTGGCAGGACGCCGTCGGCATCGCGGGCGCGGCGGTCCTGGCCGGGGTGACGCTCTGGATGCTGGTGATCCGGGTCTTCTCCGGGGCCTTCCCCTCCCCGTGGCTCTACTGGTCGTCCTGCGCGCTGGCCCTCGCCGTCCTGTGGGCGCTCGGGCTCTGGTTCTGGACCGTGATGCTCCTGAGCGCCTGGTGGTCCGCCGCCTACCTGTGCGCCCGCGGAAAGGCGCTCTGGTCGGCCACGGCCGTGCTCCTCGTCGCGCCATGGGCGCTCGCCGGGTGGTACGCCTCCACCTCCGACTGGATCGCCTGGGACGAGGTCGCGCTGGTGTGGGCGGTCGGAGCCGTCTACGGGCCGCTCGCGATGAGCGGCAACCTCGCCTCCGTCTGGCTCTACGAGCTGGCGCGGGACGCCGTCGCGGGGCGGGAGGCACAGGCGCGGCTGGCGGTGAGCGAGGAGCGGCTGCGCTTCGCCCGCGACGTGCACGACCTGCTCGGGCACAGCCTGTCCGGCATGGCCGTCCAGAGCGATCTGGCGACCCGGCTGGCCGACCGGGGCGACCCGGGCGCGGCGGCGGAGCAGATGCGCGATGTGCAGTCGGCGGCGCGCACCGCGCTGCGCGAGATGCGCAGTGCGGTGGCCGGGTACCGCGCGATGGACCTGGGGCAGGAGCTGGAGAACGTCGGCGGCGTCCTGACGGCGTCCGGGATCAGGGTGTCCGTGGAGGGAGGCCCGGAGGAGATCCCGGACGAGGTCCGCGGACCGGCGGCGTGGGTGGTCCGCGAAGGCGCGACGAACGTCGTCCGGCACAGCGACGCCGGCAACTGCAGCATCGTGCTCCGGCGCGAGGAGGGGCGGGCGGTCGTCGAGGTGCGCGACGACGGGGCGGGCCGGGCCGCGGGGGCGGCGCCCGGCAACGGGATCACGGGGCTCACCGAGCGGGTCGCGTCGGCCGGCGGGACCCTGGAGGCCGGGCCGAGCGGCGGGGGCGGGTTCGTGCTGCGGGCGGTCCTGCCGACGTCCGAAGCGGACGGGGAGCCGGGAGGGGCTGCGGAGGCGGCCCCCGGGTAGCGGTGCCGACCGGTGGCCGTGCGCATCGCGGCGGCTCCCGGGAGGGGACGGCGGGCGGAGGCAGGACACCGGGCCGCCGGAGGAGAGGGATCCTGGTGGGGGCAGGTGCCGGGCGGGCGCGGCGCCCGGGGAAGGGACGGCGGGACGGATGGCGAACGGCAGCGGCGGGTCAGGCGCCCGCGGGGACACGGCGGACGATCCCCGCTGGCGGACGGCCTGGTGGATCGTCTTCGGCGCGCTGGCCTTCCTCGCCCTGACCATCGCCCTGTTCAGCCTTCAGACGGTGCTCACGGTCGGGGACTCCATCGCGCTGTGGCGGCGGGTCGCGGCCGTGGCGCTGTCCGTGCCCCTGGCCGCCCTGTCGATCCGGATGGTGTGGCGGCGGGTCAACGGGGCGACGTCGACGAGGGGCCTGTTCTGGGCGTCGGTCCTGCTCCTGGCCGCCGAGGTGGCCGCCCTCGACATGTGGGTCGGCACGGCCATGGTGGCCGGCGCGTGGTGGTCGGCGGCGGGGGTGGCCAACTCCGCCGCGCGGATGGCCGCCCCGACGGCGGCGCTGCTGGCCGCACCGTGGGTGCGCGCCGCGTTCTTCGACCCGGCGGACTGGGGCCTGGTGGCGCTGCTGGCCGTCGCCGGTGTCGGGTGGGCGGTGCTGATGTACCTCGGCCATCTCGGCCTGCTGTTCCTGTGGGACCTGGCGGGCGCCGCCGCCGCGGGCACCAGGGCGCGGGCGCGGCTGGCGGTGAGCGAGGAGCGGCTCCGGTTCGCCCGGGACATGCACGACCTGCTCGGGCACCGGCTGACCGGCATCGCCGTCGGCAGCGAGCTGGCGGCGCGGCTCGCCGAGCGCGCACCGGACCGGGCGGCCGACCAGATACGGCAGGTGCAGGCGGCGACCCGGGAGGCGCTGCGGGAGATGCGCGGCGCCGTGTCCGGCTACCGGGACGTGGAACTGGCGCGGGAGCTGGACGGCCTCCGGGCCGTCCTGTCCTCCACCGGTGCCCGGTTCACGGTGGAAGGGGTGCCGGAGGACGTCCCCGAGGAGGTGCGCCCGCCCGCCGCGTGGGTGGTCCGCGAGGGCGGGACCAACGTGGTCCGGCACAGCAGGGCCGAGCACTGCGGCGTCGTGCTCCGGCGCGAGGAGGGGCGGGTCGTCGTGGAGGTGCACAACGACGGTGCGGAGGGCGGTGCGGACGGCGGTGCGGAGGGCGGCGCCGATCCGGGGCGGGGCAACGGTCTGACGGGGCTCGCGGAGCGGGTGGCGGCGGCCGGCGGCACACTGGAGGCACGGCGCAGCGGGCGCGACGGCTTCCTGCTGCGGGCGGTGCTGCCCACCGGGGCGGACGGACCGGACGGGGGCGCCCGTGAGCGGACGCCGAAGGGAGCGGGAACGTGATCAGGATCGTGCTGGCCGACGATGAGCACCTGGTGCGCGGGGCGATCGCCGCGCTGCTGGGGCTGGAGGAGGACCTGGAGGTCGTCGCCCAGGTGGGGCGCGGCGACGAGGTGGAGGCCGCTGTCGCCGAGCACGCCGCGGACATCGCGGTGCTCGACATCGAGATGCCGGGCGCCACGGGTCTGGAGGTGGCCGGCCGCCTGGCCGGGAGCGCGCCGCGGTGCGGCGTGCTGGTGCTGACCAGCTTCGGCCGCCCGGGCTACCTGCGGCGGGCCCTCGACGCGGGCGCGCGCGGGTTCCTGGCCAAGGACGCCCCCGTCGATGAGCTGGCGGGCGCGATCCGCAAGGTGCACGCGGGCGGCCGCTACATCGACACCGAGCTCGCGGCGGCAGCGATGACCAGCGGGGACAACCCGTTGACGCCGCGGGAGGCCGAGGTGCTGAAGTCGGCGGCCGACGGCCTCCAAGTGGCCGAGATCGCCCGGACCATCCACCTGACGGAGGGCACGGTGCGGAACTACCTGTCGTCGGCGATCACGAAGACGGGAGCGAGCAACCGCCTGGGAGCCATCCGAAAGGCGCAGGACATGGGGTGGCTGTAACGGCCGCCGCGAGGCGCCCCCCACCCCGCATGCGGTGCCGTGCGGCGCCCCGCAGACGGGAAGGGCCGCCCCCGCCTGAACCAGGCGGGGGCGGCCGTCAAAGCGGCGACGGGCGGAGGGCCCTGCCGTGCAGGCCGCGGCTCCTCAGAGGGAGCGGACCTGCTCGGCCTGCGGGCCCTTCGGGCCCTGCGTCACCTCGAACTCGACGCGCTGGTCCTCTTCGAGGTTCCGGAAGCCGGCGCCGTCGATGTTGCTGTAGTGCACGAACACGTCGGAGCCGCCCTCGTCACGGCTGATGAAGCCGAAACCCTTTTCGCTGTTGAACCACTTCACGGTTCCCTGGGCCATAGCTGCCTCCTGGCAGGTCGATCCTTACCGGGTCCGCGTGCGCGGGCCGGTGATCGCACTTGAGACGTGGCGCCCTCTCACCGCTCAGGGAAGAAAAGAACGCCCGCGCCGAACTCCGCGAGCGTCGAACACAAGGCTGAACACAAACACAGAAAAAGCCACGATCACCCCGTACAACAACCTCCGCGGCGATGTATTCCGCCGCGGCGGAACGGATCCGCCCGCCGGGGGTGATCCGTCGGGCGCCGAGGCCCTGACAGGCGGCTGCGCCACCGACGCCGCCACCGACGCCGACGCCGACGCGGACGTCCGCGTCCGCGCCGGTCGGCGGAGGTGACGGTTCAGGGCCCCGGTGCCCTCCTCTACGGCTCGTAGCGCAGGAAGCGGACCGCCCCCACCGCCAGGGCCGCCACCGTGTAGGCGGCCAGGACCGCGAACCCCGTCAGCGCCGAGCCGTCCCCTGCGAAGCCCGCTCCTCCCGACATCAGGTTCGCGGCCCCTCCCGGCAGGTACGCCGACGCCTCGGGCATGTCCGCCGTGTTCAGCACGATCCCCAGGACCGGCTCCAGCAGCAGCGTCGCCACCAGGACCAGCGTCAGCGCCGCCGCCTGGTTGCGCAGCAGGGCCCCCAGGCCCACGCCGATCAGCCCCCACAGGGCCAGCGCCCCGAACGTCCCGGCCAGGGTCGCCAGCACCGCCCCGTCGGTCAGGAAGGCCGCGTCCCCGTTCGCCGCGAAGACCGACGCCGCGACCGCCACCGTCACCACCACGGCCGCCGCAGCGCACACCGCCGACGCCGCCGCGCCGCCCAGCACCTTGGCCGCGTACACCGCGCCCCGGCGCGGCTCGGTCAGCAGCGTGGGCACGATCGTGCGCGTGTGGTACTCCCGCGTGACCAGGAGCGTCCCCACCACCAGCGGGATCACGTAGGCGGTCGCTCCCGGCTGCCGGTACACCAGCCGCGCGCCGTCGACCACCCCCGGCGTCGCCCCCGCGTAGTCCAGCACGTACCCCGCGGTCAGCATCGCCCCCGCCAACGCCGCGCACAGCGCCGCCAGCCCGCCCAGCAGCCACCACGTGGACCGGGTGGTCGTCAGTTTCCGGATCTCGGCCCCGACCAGCGTGGTCATGCGCGGCCTCCGTTCTCGTCGTCGGTGAGCTTCAGGAAGGCGGACTCCAAGGTGCACCGCTCGGCGCGCACCCCATCCGGCCCGGGGCTCCCCTCCGCATGCCCCTCCAGGGCGGCCAGCGCCTCCCGCTCCGGGGCGCCGACCCACACCCGGTCGTCGGGCAGGACGTGGGTCCGTAGGCCGGCCGCCGCGACCGCCGCGGCCACGGCGGCGGGCCCGCCCCGGTCCCCGGCGCGCGCCGAGAGCACGCACTGCCGTTCGTGCAGCAGCCCTTCGAGCGGCCCCTCGTGCACCAGCCGCCCCCGGTCCAGCAGCACCACGTCGTCCACGGTCTGCTCCATCTCCCCGAGCAGGTGGCTGGAGAGCAGCACCGCCCCGCCCGCCTCGGCGAACCCCCGCAGGAAGCGGCGCAGCCACAGCATCCCTGCCGGGTCCAGGCCGTTCGCGGGCTCGTCCAGGACCAGCAGCTCCGGGTCGCCCAGCAGCGCCGTGGCCAGCGCGAGCCGCTGGCGCATCCCGGTCGAGTAGCCGCCGACCCGGCGCCGCGCCGCGTCGGCCAGCCCCACCTGCTCCAGCACCTCGTCCACCCGCCCGGGGCCGCACCCGGCCGGACCGGCGGCGCAGCGCAGGTGGTTCCGGCCGGTCCGCCCCGGCACGAACGCCCCCTCCTCCAGGGCGGCCCCGACCCGCCGCGCCGGGGACCGCAGCTCCCGGTAGGGGCGGCCGAGCACCTCCGCGCCGCCCGAGTCCGGCCGGACCAGCCCGAAGACCATCCGCAGCGTCGTGCTCTTGCCCGCGCCGTTGGGCCCCAGGAACCCCGTGATGCGGCCCCGGCCCACCGTGAACGACACCCCGTCCACGACGCGGCGGCCCCCGTAGGTCTTGGTGAGGCCGCGCACGGCCACCGCCGCCTCCTCCCCGTGCCCCGCGTCGCGCCCGCCCGCGCGTTCGGCCCGCTCCGGGGCCCATGCTCCCGCCGCCACCGCGGCCTCCTCTCCACGCGGCCCCCGGGGCCGCGTCCGTCGCCGGTCGGCAGGACCATAAAGGCGCCCTGCGCGGCCGACCGGCGGCCGGGCGCGGCAGCCCGCCCACCCGGGATCCGGCGTCCGTCCAGGTGGGGCGCGCGCACCCGGGGAGGCCTAGGCCGTCTGTCACGGGTGCGCCGGTGACGGCCCTCAGCACGGCCCGGTGACGCAGGGGACTGGGCGGCTTTCGGGGGCCGGGGCGGCACCCGTGCCATTTGTCACGGCCGCCCGGTGACTCCGGCGACTACCTGCGGCGCAACCCCGGGCGGGAGAGTGGTGCGGCGTCGACGGGACGGAGTGCCGGAGGAGAGGGAGGGCCGATGGAGGCGCCGGACGACAAGGCCCTGCGCCGGGCGAGGCGGGTCCTGCTCGGGATCTACGCGTCGGTGGTCCCCGCGTTCCCGTTGGTGATCGCGTTCGGCGTCGAGAACGCCCACGAGGGGTTCGAAAAGGGCTTCCCCGAGCTGTGGCGGTACATTGCGGCCGCCGTCGTGAGCGCGCCGTTGGGCGTGTTCGTGCTGCGCCTGGGCGCGATCCGGTTCGGGCGGCTGAAGGGCGCCGAGCGCCGCACCCACTACACCGCCTACGCCCTGCTGGCGGCGGCGTTCCTGCTGGTCGCCCCGTACCACCCCCGCGACCCGCAGTTCTTCACCGGGATGCTCCTCGGCATGTGGTGGGCGGCGGTCGCCCTGTCCCTGCCCCGGCGGCGCCTGCAGGCCACCCTCATGGCAGTGCCGCTGGTGCTCGTTCCTCTGGCCGCGGCCCCGTTCACCGCCGACGGCGCCTGGGACGTCATGGTCGTCCAGTCTGTCGGGATCGTCTGGGGGAGCGTCATCGGAGGCGGCGCCTTCGCCGCCTTGACCTCGGGTCTGATGACCCTGTGGGACCTGTTCGAGCAGGCCGTGGAGGGTCGGGAGGCGCGGGCCCGGCTCGCGGCGAGCGAGGAGCGCCTGCGCATCGCCCGGGACATGCACGACATCCTCGGCCACAGCCTGTCGGGGATCGCGGTCAAGAGCCAGCTCGCCTCCCGCCTGGTCGGCCGCGACCCGGGGGCCGCCAAGCAGGAGATGGCGTCGGTGCAGGCGACGGCCCGGGAGGCGCTGGCCGAGGTGCGGTCCGCCGTCGCCGGGTACCGGGAGGCCGACCTGGCGGTCGAGGCGCGGTCGGTGTGCGACGCGCTGCGGGCGGCCGGGGCCGCCTGCTCGGTGGACATCGACGAGGACGTGCCCGTCCGACTCTCCGGCGCGGCCGCCTGGGTGGTGCGCGAGGCGGGCACCAACGCGCTGCGGCACAGCGACGCCCGCCGGTTCAGCGTCGCGGTGCGGCGCGGCGGCGCGGCGCTGGTGGTGGAGGTCGCCAACGACGGCGTCCCGCGCGGGACGGCCGGGAGCGCGGTGAACGGCGGCGGGAGCGGCCTGGCCGGGATGCGCGAGCGCGTGGCCGGGGTCGGCGGCACCCTCACCGCTGGTCCGGACGGCGTCGGCGGCTTCCTCGTCCGCGCCGAGTTCCCGGAGGGCGTCGGCGCCGACGGGGCCGCCTGCGCGGTGGAGGGGGGCGGCCGGTGATCAGGGTCGTGCTGGCCGACGATGAGCACCTGGTGCGCGGGGCGATCGCCGCGCTGCTGGG
>NZ_JAQFWP010000033.1 GCF_027706745.1 Nocardiopsis suaedae
GGCCGACAACGCACCAGGGAGGGCCGCCGCCCTCCCTCGTCGCCGCCCTCCACCTGACACCCCGGCGGCCCGCCGCCCGGCCGGAGTCCATGAGCTGGGGTACCTGCCGAGCCGCCTGCCCACATGGACCGAGAGGAACCCGGCGCCCGGCACTACCGCCGAGAAGAACGGACCCCGCCCCCTGGCCCCACTCCCCCGCGCCTATCGGCCTGCCGGGGCGGACCCCGCGACCACCCGACATCCCCTCACCACATGCTCGGTGGGTCCTCCGAACGGGGATTGCGTAATCTTCACCGTGAAACCGCCGCACGGCATGCGGCGGGGACGGACACGAAACACGGGGGACCATGTCGACCGGCGCCGACGGCGGATTCCGCACGCACACCGAACTCGTCCGGGACGCCGACCGCCCGGACTCCTGGCTGCTCGTCGTCGACGGCACGCCGCAGTCGCACGTCGACCTCTCCGACCCCACCCACCTGGACTTCGAGTACGTCCGCCGCCTCGGGCACGTCGCCGACCTCCTCGCGCCCGCCGGGCAGCCGATCGACGTCTTCCACCTCGGCGCCGGGGCGCTCACCCTCGCCCGCTACATCGCCGCCACCCGCCCCGGATCGCGGCAGCGGGCCGTCGACATCGACGCCGACCTGGTCGCCGCCGTCCGCTCCACGCTCCCCCTGGACCGCCGGTCCGGGATCCGGGTCGGCATCGGCGACGCCCGCTCCTGGCTCGCCGAGCGGCACGACGCCCGGGCCGACCTGATCGTGTCCGACGTCTTCGCCGGGGCCCGCACCCCCGCCGCCCTGACCAGCACCGAGTTCTTCACCGACGCCGCCCGGGTGCTGCGCCCCGGCGGCGTCCTCGCGGTGAACGTCGCCGACGGCGGCCGCCTGCTGCACGCCCGCCGCCAGCTCGCCACCGCCGCCGAGGTGTTCGCCCACGCCGGTGTGGTGGCCGAACCCGGTGTGCTGCGCGGGCGCCGGTTCGGCAACCTCGTGCTGGTCGCCTCGGACCGGCCGCTGCCCGCCGACGAGCTGGCCCACCGGGCCCACCGCGACCCGGACATGGCCCGCCTCGTGCACGGAGACGACCTGGAGCGCTTCATCTCCGGTGCCCGTCCCGTCCGCGACGCCGACGCCGAGGACTCCCCCGCCCCGCCGAGCGGCACCTTCGTGCGCTGACCGGCGCGACCGGGCAAGGGGGCCGCCATTCATCGGGTCACCCCAGGTGCGCTAGTGTCGGCCCCGGACCACCACCCACGCGAGGACACCGATGGGCGACCCGACCACTCTCTTCGTCACTCCTCCCCCGGACGCCTGACAGGAGCGTCCGCGGCTCCGCGGTACGGACACCGCCGGCGCTCCGTGATGCGGCCGAATCCCCATCGACGGAGGAGTCCTCGTCGTGCCTTCCACCTCTCCCGACGCGTCCGCGCACGCCGCGTCGTCCGCCGCGCCCGCGCGGCGCGGCCTCGCCCTGCTCGCCACCGCCGGTGTGCTCTGGGGCATGGGCGGCCCCGCCGGCCACCTGCTGCAGTCCGCCGGGGTCGCCCCCTTGGCCGTGGCCACCTACCGCCTGCTCATCGCCGGGCTGCTGATCACCGCGTTCCTCGCCGCCACCGGAGCCCTGCGGCGCCTGCCCCGCTCCCGGGCGTTCGCGGTGCGCCTGGCCGCCAACGCCGTCCTGCACGCCGTCTTCCAGCTCCTGTACTTCGCCTCGCTCGCCCTCATCCCGGTGGGCCTGGCGACGCTGGTGAAGATCGGCAGCGTTCCGGTGTTCGTGGCCGCCGGGGTCTGCCTGCTCGCCCGGCGCCGCCCCGGCGCGCGGCTCGCGGTGTCCGTGGTGCCCGCCCTCGCCGGGCTGGCGCTGCTGGCCGGGTTCCCCTCGGTCGGCGCCTCCCCGGCCCACCTGGCGGCCGGGCTGGCCTGCGCCCTGGGGGCGGGGCTGGCGTTCTCGGCGATGACGCTGGTCAACCGGCGACCCGTGGAAGGGCTGCCGCCGCTGGTCAACGTCGGCCTGGGCATGCTCGCGGGGGCCGTGCTCCTGCTGCCCGCGGGCCTGGCCGCCGGGATGGCCGTCCCCGCCCGGCCGGACACGCTCGCCCTGCTGGCCTTCCTGGGCCTGGTCCCCACGGTCCTCGCCTACCTGGCCTACTTCCGGGGCCTGCAGTCGGCCTCGGACGCGGGGGCCGCCGTCGGCACGCTCGCCGAGCCGATGACCGCCGCCGTTCTGTCGGCCCTGTTCCTCGGTGAGCGGATGACGGTGCCGGGACTGGTCGGTACGGCGCTGCTGGCGGTGTCCATGTCGGCCGAACCGGTCGCGGACGCCGTGCGGCGGCGCCTACGGCGCTGATCCGGCCCCCGGACGCCCGGGGCGTGTACTCCCCGGGGAGTACACGCCCCGGCCGGATCCTCCCCTCCGGGAGGACGCGCCGCCCCCTGGGGCGCTGCGTACCGTTGGGTGCCATGACCGTCTCCCGCTGGCGCCCCACGACGGGCGACACGGTGCTCGCCGCCGCGCTCGCGGCCGTCGTGTTCGTCGTCTCCATCGGGCTCGACCTCTACCACGCTCCGCCCTTCGAGCGCGGCCTGGACCCGCTCGGCTACACGCTGCTGGGCCTGGCGGTGTTCCCCCTGTTCTGGCGCAGGCGGGCCCCCCTGCCCGTCGCGCTCACGACCGTCCCCGCCACCACGCTGTACTACCCGCTGGGCTTCCCCGACGGCCCGGTGCTCCTGTGCGGCGCGGTCGCGCTGTTCACCGTCGTCGCCCAGGGGTACCGCTGGCAGGGGTGGTCCCTGGGTCTGGCGCAGTGGCTCGTCGTCCACGGCTGGGAGGCCTACGCCTTCGGGACGCCGCTCATTCTGGGCCCCGCCCTCGGCGTCCTCGCGTGGACCCTGGTGGTCATGTGCACCGCCGAAGTGACGCGGTGGCGCCGCGAGTACCAGGCGGTGCTGGAACAGCGCCGCGCCGACGCCGCTCGCACCCGCGAGGAGGAGATCCTGCGCCGCACCGCCGACGAGCGGCTGCGCCTGGCCCGGGAGGTGCACGACACCGTCGCGCACAGCATCTCCCTGATCAACGTCCAGGCCGGGACGGCGCTCTACCTCATCGAGGCCGAGCCCGAGCGCGCCGCGCAGGCGCTGGCCACCATCAAGCGGACCAGCAAGGAGACCCTGCGCGACCTGCGCGCCACCCTCGACGTGCTGCGGGCCGTGGACGAGGAGGCGCCACGCGCCCCCACACCGGGCCTGGACCGGCTGGAACGCCTGGTCGAGGACACCCGGGGCGCCGGGATCGGCGTCGCTCTGGAGGTCCGCGGCGAGCGCCGGCGCCTCCCGCCGGGCACCGAGGCCGCCGCCTTCCGGATCGTCCAGGAGGCGCTGACCAACGTCGTCCGGCACAGCGGCGCCGGGCACGCGGCGGTGGAGGTCGGCTACCGCCCCGAGGGGGTGGAGCTGCGGGTGCGCGACGACGGCCGCGGCCCGGCGCCCGCGCACCGGGCCGGCAACGGCCTGACCGGGATGCGCGAGCGCGCCGAGGCGCTCGGCGGCGCGTTCGGCGCGGGACCGGGCGGGGACGGGGGGTTCGAGGTGTGGGCCCACCTCCCGGCCTCCTCGGGAGAACCCTCGGCGGCACGGGATACTGGCCCGGACGGTGCGGGCGTTCGAGGGGAGCACGGGTGATCCGGGTGCTGCTGGCCGACGACCAGTCCCTGGTGCGGGCGGGTTTCGCGGCGCTGCTGAACAGCGCGCCCGACATCGAGGTGGCCGCGGAGGCCGCGGACGGCGAGGAGGCCGTGCGGCTGGCCGCCGCCGAGCGGCCGAACGTGGTGCTGATGGACATCCGCATGCCGGGCACCGACGGCCTGGCCGCCACCGGGCGCATCCTGGCCGACCCGGCGCTGTCCGCCACCAAGGTGATCATCCTGACCACCTTCGACCTGGACGAGTACATCTTCGAGGCGCTGCGGGCGGGCGCCAGCGGCTTCCTGGTCAAGGACACCGAGCCGGAGGAGCTGCTGCAGGGGGTGCGGGTGGTGGCGCGCGGGGACGCGCTGCTGTCGCCGACGGTGACCCGGCGCCTGGTCGCCGACTACGCCGCCCGGCCGTCCCGCCGCGCGGCCCCGACGGAGCGGCTGGCCGAGCTGACCGACCGGGAGCGCGAGGTGCTGGCCCTGGTCGGTGCGGGGCTGTCGAACGATGAGATCGCCGAGCGGCTGGTACTGAGCCCGGCGACGGCGAAGACGCACGTCAGCCGGGCGATGGTGAAGCTCCGGGTGCGCGACCGGGCGCAACTGGTCGTGATCGCCTACGAGACGTCCCTCGTGACGCCGGGCTGGCTGGACTGACACCCGGCGCTCCCGCCCGCGCCGAGCCGTACGCCGCGCAGCGGACGGGCGCGCACTAGCGGGCCATGGGGGTACCCGCACCACCGAGACGGGTCCGGCCGCCTCTGGCCTGACCCGCACGACGCGCCCCGCCCGCCGATCCGCCGTCCGCGGCGCGTCTGGGCCCCCGCATCCCCCCTAAGGGCACCGCGGGTTCCCCCTTACACCCGGGGGAGTACCCGGCCCGCCTCCCCCACGCCCAGCGCCGTAGGGGGATTGCCTTCCCCCGGTCGATGCCCCGCGGCCGACCGTGGGCCCACCATCGTCGCCGTCACTGATTCGGCCCCGACGGTTAAGGCGCACGGCATGCTCGACGACCCCCTGGCTCTGGCGCGGCTCCAGTTCGCGTTCACGGCGGCGACGCACTACATGTTCGTCGCGCTCACCCTCGGCCTCGCCCCCTACATCCTGTTCAACCAGCTCGCGGCCGTGCGCAAGCGCGACGAGGCGCGGATGCGCGCCGTCCGGTTCTGGGGCGGCCTCTATGTCGTCAACTACGCGATGGGCGTGCTCTCCGGCCTGGTGATGGAGCTGCAGCTGGCGTTGAACTGGAGCGGGCTGAGCGGCATGTTCGGCTACGCCTTCGGCGCCCCGCTCGCGGTGGAGACGATGGGCGCGTTCTTCGTCGAGTCCACCTTCCTCGGCCTGTGGATCTTCGGCTGGGACCGGATGGGCCGGTGGGCGCACTGGGCGTGCTTCCTGGTGGTGACCGCGACCGCCTACGCCTCGGCCTACTGGGTGCTGGTGGCCAACGGGTTCCTCAAGTGGCCGGCCGGGTTCCGCATCGAGGACGGGACGGCGGTGCTGGACAGCCCCTGGGCACTGATGGGCAACCCGTCGGCGCTGCTGGCCTTCGCCCACGTGGCCACCTCCGCCCTGCTCGTCGGCGCCGCGGTGATCGGCGCGGTCAGCGCCTCCCACCTGCGGCGGGGCCACGACCCGGACCGGATGTTCCACCGCGGGGTGCGGCACGCGGTCGCGATCATGCTGGTGGCGGTCTTCCCGGTGGTCGCGTTCGGGGGCACCCAGTTCGCCATGATCGGGCAGGACCCGCCCACCAGCGGCGCCACCTACACCGCCGAGGAGATCGCCGCGATCGAGGCGGCCGCGTCCCCGGCGGTGGAGGCCGTCGGCAGGATCGGCGGCGACGTGGTCATGATGACGTCCTGGCTGCTGATCACCCTGGTGGCCGGGACCGGGGCGCTGGTGTGGCTGGTGCGGCGGCTGGACCGGTGGCGCTGGTTCCACTGGGTGCTGATCGCCCTGCCCGCCCTGCCCTACCTCGCCAGCATCGGCGGGTGGACGTTCCGCGAGACCATGCGCCAGCCGTGGGTCGTCCGCCACCACCTGACCACCGCCGACGCCATGACCGACCTGTCGCCCGCGATGGCGGTGGCCTCCTTCGCCTTCTTCACCGCCGCCTTCACCGCGCTGGCCGCGGTCACCTTCTGGCTGCTGGTCCGCTTCGCCCGGCGCGGCCCCGAGGGCGGGCCGCTCGCCCCGGCGCCCGCCGGACCGGACCGGGAGGGCGGGGAGCCGGTGCCCGCCCGGACCCTGTGACCCCGGAGACCCCGTGACCCCCCACGACGACGCTGGAGACCCCGATGGAGCTCGTACCCGTCCTGTTCCTCACCGCACTGCTGGTGGGCTACTTCGTCCTCGCGGGCTGCGACGTCGGGCTGGGCATGCTGGTGCCCTACCTGGCCCGCACCCGCGGTGAGCGGCGGCGCGCCGTCTCCGCGGCCGCCCCCTACTTCCTGGGCACCGAGGTGTGGCTGGTCGGCGCGATCGGCGTCGTCGCGGGCCTGTTCCCGGAGCTGAAGACCACCGTGGTCACCGGGCTGTGGCCGGTGTTCTCGGCCCTGCTGGCCGGGTGGCTGCTGCGCGACGCCGGGCTGTGGTTCCGGGCCCGGGCCGAGGCGCCGGCCTGGCACGGGCTGTGGGACGCGGCGATCGTCGGCGGAAGCTGGACGGTGGCGGTGTGCTGGGGCCTGGTCGGCGGAGCGCTTCTGGCGGGCGGGTCGCCCGCCTCCCCGTTCGCGCTGGCCGTCGCCGCTCTCGTGGTGGTGCTCTTCCTGCTGCGCGGGGCGGCCTTCGGCGCCGAGCGCCTGGTGCCGCCGGGCCGCGAGGCCGACGGTTCGGAGGCCGCGGACGCGGCGGACGCGGCGGCGCGGCTGACCCGGGTGCTGGCGCGGGTCGGGCTCGCGGTGCTGGCGGTCGCGGCGGTGCTGGGCGCCCTCCCCGGCGCCCTGGACGGCGGTCGGCCGCTCGCGGCGGGCGCCGGGGCCGCGCTGGTCGCGGTGGCCCTGGCGGCCACCGCCGGGACGGAGGGCCCCGGGCGCTCCCGGCACGCCTCGGCCGTGGCGATGGGGGTACTGGCCCCGGCGGTGGCGGTGGGTGCGGCGCTGCCGGTGGAGCCGGTGCCCGGAGCGGTGCTGACTCTGGTGGCGGTGGCGCTGGCCCCGGTGGTGCCGCTCATGGTGCTGGGCCAGGTGGCGCTGTACCGGATGCTGCGCCGTCCCGCGTCGGCGACCGGCTTCTTCGCCCAGGCGGCGCTCGGGTCGCCGACGGGCCGGTTGCGGCCGACGGCGGTTGGCGGCCCCCGGGTTCGGGAATCCTCCGGAGGATGACCGGGCGGCGCCGCGTCTCCGGCCACCACGGAGCACGGGTCACCCCACGCCCCCGGGGCGGCCCGTGCGGTGGACCGGCGCGGCAGGATGTTTTCCCCTCTCTTTGTTGCCACACTCTGTGACATTGCCAATACGCTTGGTCGCAAGGCGGGACCGGGGGGAAGGGTCCGATGTCGATCTCCGATCTGTTCGCTTCCGCGGAGGACCAGCTCGACCTGCACGAGCGGCTCCGGCTCTATATCGAAGGGGTGCGCGAGCGCGCCGACCGGGCGGTGCCCTGGGGGCCCGACACCGTCGGCGTCCCCCGCCAGAGCTGTGACAGCGGGCTGCTGCGCATCAACGACGTGGCGTTCTACGCCAACGCCCGGCACGAGATCTCCACCTTCGCCGGGCTGTGCCTGAACCTGCTGTCCCTGCACCGCCCGCGCGACGGCGGCGGCATCAGCAGCGCCCAGGCCCCGGCGGTGCAGCGGTGCCGCTGCTGCATGCTCCGCTGGCCCTGCCCGACCATCCGGGAGATGGCCGAACTGCTCGGCTGACCGGGGCACCGCGCCGGGACGCCCGTGCGCGAGGACGCGCGGCCCGGCGTTATCGAGCAAGCGATTGGACAGCGGAAGCATAATGGGGGCGTGAACACCCGCAGCCGAGACGCCTCGGGCGCCTCCACCACCGACGACGCCACTGACGACGCCACCTCCCCGGTGACCGGCGGCGCGCCCCGCGGGCGCGGGCGCGGCCGGCGCTCCTCCTCCGCCGCCGCCTCGGAGCGGCGCGGGAACCTGGTGCGGCTGGCCGCCGACCTGTTCGCCCGCAAGGGCTTCCAGGCCACCACCGTGCGGGAGATCGCCGACGAGGCGGGCATCCTCTCCGGCAGCCTCTACCACCACTTCGACTCCAAGGAGTCGATCGTGGACGAGGTGCTCTCCTCCTACCTCGAGGACCTGCTCGGCCGCTACCGCGCGGCCGTGGAGGCGGACGGCGGGCCGCGGGAGGTGCTCTCCCGCCTGATCCAGGAGGCCTACCGGTCGCTGGAGCCGCACCGGGCGGCGATCACGGTGGTCCAGAACGACTGGAACTACCTGCAGCAGTTCCCGCGGTTCGGCTACCTGGCCGAGGCCGAGGGCGAGATCCAGGACATCTGGGTCGGCGTGATCGGCGACGGCCAGCGCGAAGGGGTGTTCCGCCACGACATCGACCCGAAGCTGACCTACCGGATGATCCGCGACACCATCTGGGTCGCGGTGCGCTGGTACCGCCCGGAGGGGACCCTGGGCACCGCCGAGCTGGCGGAGCACTTCATGACGGTGCTGTTCGACGGGATCAGCGTCGGCCGCCGCGACTCCCAGCCCGCACCGGCCGGGGGCTGAGCCCAGGGCCCGGGGGCGCCCGCTCGGCGCCCCCGGGCGGCGGGCGGGGTCACGGCCCGCCGACGAGCGCGGGGCTCAGCCCGACGTCGATGGCGGCCAGCGGCAGGCCGCCCTGCGCACCGGGCCCATCCGGCACGGGCAGGACCCCGGCCATGACCAGCCCTCCGACCAGCAGCGCACCGGCCACCAGCACCAGGACGCCTCGTGCGGTCCTCTCCGTCATCGGCTTCTCCTCACGTGGTTCAGGGGTATGTGCTCGGGGGGTACCGCAGCCTTGATAACGGTGACCGGATCACGGCTGGGGGACGGTCCGGAACCCGCCGGACCGCCCGTGTCGCCGCCCTTCGCCCGCTTCCGACCGGGTCCGTCCGGCCCATCCGCCACACGCCGGGCACGGGCCCTGCTTCCCGCGCGGACCCCGGGTTAGCCTGACGGGCGAGGCGGGCCGCGCCCACGCGGGTCGGCCGCCGACGGCCGCCCCACATCCCGGAGAGCGACATGGCCCTGTACTTCCGCTCCGCCGCGCCCCGCCGGGAGCACGACTACCGCTCCACCCCGGAGGGGCGGCGGCACAGCTGGTACGGCACCAAGAGGCACGTCAAGCGCGTCCTCGGAACGCGCCTGCCCCACCTGGCGATGCGCGGCGCGGTCCGGGTCGCCGCACCCGGGCTCCGCGCGTCGGGCCGCCTGCCCGCCCCCGCACGGCTGCCCGAGGTCGTCGGACACGCCGACGGCGCGCGCTTCGTGATGCTGCGCCCGGCCGACTGCGTCATCGCCAAGGAGCTGTACTGGGGCGGCGGACGCCGCCCGCGGCCCGCCGACGACCTGGCGGTGCGGATGTTCGCGGCGCTGGCCCGGGACGCCTCGCACCTGCTCGACATCGGCGCCTACACCGGCCTGTTCACCCTGGTCGGCACCGCCGCCAACGAGGACCTGGAGGCGCACGCCTTCGAGATGGTGCCGGAGGTCTACCGCGCCCTGTTCGACAACTGCGTGCGCAACCGGGTGCTGCACCGCACGACCCTGCACCACGTGGGGGTGGGGCCGCCGGACACGACCGTGGCCATGCCCGCCCGCTCCGGCGACGCCGCCCTGCCCTGCTACTACTCCAGCGGCATGGAGTTCGCCGACGGCGTCCCGGTGCGCACCGTCGCCCTGGACTCCTTCGCCGGGCTGCCCGGCGACGGGCGGGTCCTGCTCAAGGTCGACGTGGAGGGGACCGAGGCCGAGGTGTTCGCGCACGGGCGGGCGTTCATGGCCGGGCACCGGCCCGACGTGCTGTGCGAGGTCCTGCCGGACGCCGACGCCGAGCGCCTGTCGTCCCTGCTCGAACCGCTCGGGTACCGGTTCCACCTGGTGGGCACGCGCGCCCTGGCCCCCGCCGGGGAGCTGGTGCCCGACCCGCGGTTCCGCGACTGGCTGTTCACCCCCCGGACGGCGGCGGAGCTCAGAGCACTCGGCGTACCGGTCGCGGGGCCTACCTGACCAGCAGCGCGGCGCTGCCGTAGGCGCCGCCGAAGCCGGTGCACAGGGCCGCGGAAGCCCCGGCCAGGCGGCCGACGCCGTCGCCGCGCAGTTCCCGCACCGCCTCGGCGACGTTGTTCAGGCCGTGCACGTACCCCTCCGACAGCAGCCCGCCGTGCGGGTTGACGGGCACTCCCCCGGCGGCGGACGCGCCCTGCGCGGTGATGCCGCCGGACCGCAGGACCCGTGCCATCTCCCCCGGCTCCACGAGGCCGAAGTCGGCG
This sequence comes from Nocardiopsis suaedae, assembly GCF_027706745.1. Lineage (GTDB taxonomy): Bacteria > Actinomycetota > Actinomycetes > Streptosporangiales > Streptosporangiaceae > Nocardiopsis_A > Nocardiopsis_A suaedae. The sequence continues at coordinate 10,133 of NZ_JAQFWP010000033.1, forward strand.
AGCTGGCGCGGCACCAGGAAGGAGTAGGCGTCGTAGAGGAACGCCGCGTCCACGTCCCCGGGGCGCATGCCCGCCGCGGCGTACAGGCGCGGGGCGACCTCCTCCGAGAAGACGGCGCCCGGGTCCGGTGACCGGTCCAGCCGGGACAGGTCGGGGCGTCCTCCGCGCACCACGGCCCGGATGCGCGGCGCCCCCTCCGCGGCCGGCCGCCGCGCGCCGGTGACCACCAGGGCGCACGCCCCGTCGGCCTCCTGGCAGCAGTCGGCGCGGCGCAGCGGCGCGGCGATGACCGGCTCGCGGAGGTAGTCCTCCCACGGCAGCGGCTCCCGGCGCATCGCGCGCGGGTTGTCGGCGGCCTGGGCGCGGGACGAGGCGACCACGGCGGCCAGGTCGCGCTCGCCGAGCCCGGCGTCGTACAGGTAGCGGCGGGCGACGAGGGCGAAGTGGGCGACCGGCCCGGCGAGCCCGTAGGGCAGGGTGAACTGTTCCTCGACGCCTTCGCCCTGGCGCAGGCCGAGCCCGGTCATGCGGCGGCCGGAGCGGCCGTTGAGGGAGCGGTGCACCAGCACGGTGGAGGCCTGCCCGGTGGCCACGAGCATCGCGGCGTCCCCGAGGACGGAGGCGCACTGGGTGCCGCCGCCGTGCATGTCGTTGTGCCAGCCCAGGCGGGCCAGGCCCAGTTCGCGGGCCAGGTCGGTGGCGGGCGCGGAGTCGCCGAGGTGGTAGGAGAGGATCGCGTCGACCTCGTCGGGGGCCGTACCGGCGTCGTCGAGGGCGGTCCGGGCGGCTTCGGCGGCGAGGGCGAGCGGGGTGCGGCCGGAGGACCGGGTGAGGGGGGTCGCCCCGACGCCGACGACCGCGGCGCGCTCGGCGATTCCGGATGCGCCCATGCGGCCTCCCGGGGGCCGGGGAGGGGCCGGACGCCGCCCGCCGGGGACGGGGCGCGATCCATCCCCGACAGGCGACGCGTTCTCATGCCTGCCGTCCGGCACGCCTGGCGGGGTGGGCCCACCGGGCGCCCTCACCGGGCTCGGCTCGCAACCGAAGCTAGCTTTGAAACACGTTCTAACGCAAGGGCCGCAATCGATTCGATATGACGCGCGCCACACGGCCCGGTGCGCGCTCTACCCGCGGTCGGGCACGGCGATCTGCACGGAGGCGCGGTCGGCCAGCAGGGGGCGGATCAGCGCGAGCGCCGCCTGGTGGTCGGGATGGTCGCGGTAGGCCTCCAGCCCGGCCTCGTCGTCGACGTCGGCGGCCACGCCGAAGTCGTAGGTGCCCTCGGAGATGCCGAGGTCGGGGCCGAAGGTGTAGGCCCGCAGCTCCGGGATGCGCCCGGGGAGCCGGGCGAGCGCGTCGCGGATCCGGTCCACCTTCTCGGGGGTCGCCTCGCCGTTCCAGCGGAACAGCGCGATGTGCCTGATCGCCATGGTGCCGAACCTACCGTCCGGGGCACGGGAGGCCTCGCTCCGCCCCGCCCGGACGCCGCCCGAGCCGCCGGGACGGCGTCTGGCCGCGCCCCGGCCGCCCTGCTAGGCTACCAAGCGAACGCTTGGTAGATATCCGGTCCGCGGTCCGTCCGCGAGGAAGGATGCGGCCTTGAAGTTCTCCACCTTCCACCTCTTCCACCGCTTCCCCGGCCAGTCCGTCCAAGAGGTGTACGACCACCACGCCGAGCTCATCGAGCTCGCCGAGGAGCTCGGCTTCCACGGCGCACGCGTCGCCGAGCACCACTTCCGCGACTACGGCACGGTCCCCTCCGGCCTGGCGTTCCTCGCCCACATGGCCGGGCGGACCGAGCGCCTGCGCCTGGGCACCGGCATCGTCGTGCTGCCCCTGTACGACCCCGTGCACGTGGCCGAGCAGGCCGCCATGGTCGACGTGCTCTCCGGCGGACGGCTCGACCTCGGCGTCGGGCGCGGCTACCAGAGCTACGAGTTCGACGGGTTCGGCGTCGACCTGTCCCAGGCCCGCGCGCGCTTCGACGAGGCCCTGGAGACGGTGCTGGCCCTGTGGGGCGGAGAGCCCGTGCGCCGTGAGGGCGCGTTCTCCTCGGTCGCCCCGGCCCTGGACGAGGGCGTCGCCCTGGTGCCGCTCCCCCTGCAGTCCCCGCACCCCCCGGTTCACGTGGCCGCCGTCAGCCCGGAGACCGTCGAACGGTATGCGGCGCGCGGCCTGCCCATCCTGGCCGACCCGGCCGCCCCCTTCTCCCGTGTGGCCCGCGCCGCCGAGGCGTGGCGCTCGACCGCCGCCGCCCACGGGCACGACCCCGACACCGCCGAGCTGGTGGTCGGGCGCTCCGTCTACGTGGCCCCCTCGGCCGGGCAGGCCCGTGAGGACCTGGAGCGGTTCGAGGCGTCCTTCGACCGCACCCGCATCTTCAACGAGCGCAGCGCCCCGCTCGACCGGCGCACCGGCGAGGTCGCCCAGGGCTTCGAGTACTGGCAGAACCGGTACATGAAGGGCGCCGAGGTCGGCACCGACGACCGTTGGGAGCGCCTGGAGGTGGTCGGCGACCCCGATCGGGTGGTCGGTCAGGTGCGGATGCTCCAGGAGATGGGCTTCGGCCACCTGCTGTGCGACTTCGGCAGCACCCGGCGGATGCCGCTGGAGGAGATGAAGAAGGTGCTGAAGTTCTTCGCGGCCGAGGTCATGCCCGCCTTCGCCTGACACCCGAACCGCGCCGCGCCCCCACGGAGGCCCGATGTCCGCCGTCCACACCCTCACCCTCGCCGACGTCCTGCGCGAGCACCGCCGCTCGCGGCCCGCGACCACCGCCGCCGTCGACGGGCCGGTCCGCCTCACCTACCCCGGCCTCGACGCCCGCACCTGCCGCCTGGCCCGCGCGCTGGCCGACGCGGGGACCGGGCCCGGAGACCGTCTCCTGTACATCGGCCGGAACTCCGTCCGGCTCCAGGAGGGCCTGCTGGCGGCGGCGCGGCTCGGGGCGGTGTTCGTGCCCGCCAACTGGCGCCAGAGCGCCGAGGAGCTGGCGTTCGTCCTGCGCGACCTCGCCCCCTCGGCGGTCCTCTGGCAGGGCGGCGACCTGGAGCCTGCGGTGCGCGCCGCCCGTGAAGCCGTGGCCGGTGACCCCGGGCGGCGCGAGTGCCTGTGGATCCGGTGCGACGGCCCCGCCGACGGGGACACCGCGGCAGCGGACCCCTACGAGGAACTGATCGCCTCAGCGCCCGAAGACGACCCCGGGGGCGACACCGACGCCTCCCTCCCCGTCCTGGGCCTGTACACCGCCGCGTTCGACGGGCGGCCGGTGTGCGCGCTGCTCAGCCACGCCGCCCTCATCGCGCACGACGCCGCCCTCTTCCAGGTGCGCAGGATCGGCCCCGGTTTCACCTTCCTGAACAGCGGGCCGCTCTTCCACGTCGGCACCATGATGTTCAACCTGGCGACGTTCCACGCCGGGGGCACCAACGTGTACATGCCCGCCTTCGACGCCGCCGAGGCCGCCCGGCTCATCGAAGCCGAGCGGGTGGACCACATGTTCGGCTTCGGCCCCATGCTCGACGCCGTCGCCGAGGCCAACCGGGACGGGGACGGCGCCCTCAGGCACGACCTGTCGAGCCTGCACTTCGCGTCGCACTCCCCCGAATGGGACGCCCAAGTCACCGTCGGCACCGACCCGTGGAGCGCCTCGGGCATGGGCGGCTACGGGCAGACGCAGGCGTGCGGCATGCTCACCTACCTGGCGCTGGGGCCGGGCGGCGAGGGGGCGGCCGGGCGCCCCTCCCCCATGGTGCAGGTGCGTATCACCGGGTCCGGCGGCGAGGAGCTGCCCGCCGGGGAGACCGGGGAGATCACAGCGCGCGGGCCGAGCCTGTTCAGCGGGTACCACGCCCGCCCCGAGCTGACCGCGCGCACGCTGTCCGGGGGCTGGCACCGCACCGGCGACCTGGGGCGCCGGGAGGCCGACGGCACGATCACCTTCATCGGCCCGCGGCTGCGCATGATCAAGACGGGCAACGAGAACGTCTACCCCGCCGAGGTCGAGCGCGCGCTCAAGGCGCACCCGGGGATCGCGGACGCGGCGGTGATCGGCGTCCCGGACGACACGTGGGGGCAGCGCGTGGCGGCCGTGGTGCAGTGCGAACCGGGGGCACGGCCGACCGAGGAGGAGGTCGTGGAGCACGTGCGCGGCCTACTGGCCTCGTACAAGAAGCCGAGCCGGGTGGTGTTCACCGACGCCCTGCCCAAGGACGGCCATCTGCCCGACTACGCGAAGCTGGACGCCGCGTACGGCGGGGGCGGGTACCCGGGCGGGTGATCTGCGCCGTTGAGGGTGGTGGGTGACGGGAGGGCCACAGGCGCCGGGGGAGGGTGCCGGGCCCAGGGGCGGGGGACAGCCCCTGGGGCCGGCCGCGGGGGAAATCCGCGGCCGTCATGGCTTCCATGACGGACGTGGGGTCCTGGAAGCCCGGCCGGGTGCGGTTCTCGGGATTCGGCGCCCTGGGGGGCGGGGCCGCACCGCCGAGAAGAACCTAACGGCGCTCCGGTCACGCATCCGAACTATTCCGGTAACCGGAATGTCTCGATTCCTCCTCACCGGCGTCGCCTGTGGCCCACATGAGCAGTCACGATAAATGCGGGATAAGCGGCCCGCCAGGGGGACCCGGCGTCCGGATCCGGCCGCGCGCGGACGGTTCACAGCGCCGCGAGGGGGTTGATAGGGCTGCCCGTCCCGCCTCCGACCGGCAGCGGCGCCACCGCGAGCAGGAAGTCGGCGCGGCCCGCTTCCGCCAGCGCCGAGCCGAGCTCCTCCAGCCGCGCCATCTCCATCAGCGGGACCCCGTGCCGCCACAGCAGCACCAGGTGCGCGTCGTCCTCGGGGGCGTCCACCGGGCCGCCGTCGGCCCCCAGCGCCTGCACCGCGGTGTTGTCGCACACCACCACCGCCGTGTCGCGGGCGGCCAGCCACCGCACCGCCGACCCGTCCAGGCCCGGCTGGGCGCCCTGGTACAGGCCGGGGTCCTCCTCCCAGGCCAGGGGCCAGCCCGTGCGCACGACGGCGGCGTCCCCCGGGGCCAGCAGGCGTGCGCCGGGCATGGCCTCCAGGTCCGCGGCGCCGACGCGGTCGCCGGGGCCGAGGCGGGCGGCGCCGCGGTGCCGGGCGGCGTCGAAGAGCACCCCCCGGGTCAGCACGCCGCGCGCGGCCGCGTGCTCGACGCCCAGCCGGGAGGCCCCGCGGCTGCCCACCCGGGCGGCGGGGTGGCCGTTGTACATGCGCTCCCCGGCCCACATGTGGCACAGCGCGTCCATGTGGGTGGTGGTGCCGTGCGGGGAGAGCACGAGCGCGTCGTCGGCGACCCGGCGCCCGCCGGGCAGGGGCGGGGCCCCGGCCGCCTGGTCGGCCCCGTCGACGGCCATGTAGTGCTGCGGCAGCGGCCGCCCGGCCATGTGCGGGACGCGGGCGGGGCGGCCGCTCGCGGTGGCGCCCTCGACCGGCTGGGCGAGGCTGAGCACCCGGCCGTCCCGGACGGCGGCCAGGCCGCGCAGCACGGCCTCGGGGGTGAGCAGGTTGAGGGCGCCGAGCTGGTCCTCCGGCCCCCAGCGGCCCCAGTTGTGCGGCCCGTCCGGCGCGCGGTCGCCGACGTCCACGGCTTCTCCTCTCCTAGAGGTCGGGTGATCACATGCGAGGGGGCGGCCGGTAGCATGCGCGGGTCGCCCGAGATCGGGAAAGGCAGGGGGCAGTGTCCGAGGAGACCGAGGTCCACGGCGTGTGCGCGCCCGGGTTCGAGCGGGTGCGCCGCGTCTTCGAGAACAACTTCGCCCGCGGGCTGGAGGTCGGCGCCGCCGTCACCGTCTTCGCGGGCGACGAGCGGGTCGTCGAGCTGTGGGGCGGCTGGGCCGACCGCCGCGCGGAGCGCCCGTGGCGGCGGGACACCCCCTGCTTCGCCTTCTCCTGCACCAAGGCGGTGACGGCGGCGGCCGCGCTGCGGGTGGCCGAGCGGGGCGGGCACGACCTGTCGGCGCCGGTGGCCTCCTGGTGGCCGGGGTACGACGCGCACGGCAAGGGCAAGACCACCGGCGAGCACCTGCTGTCCCACCAGGCGGGGCTGCCCGCCTTCGACACCCCGGTGAGCGCGGAGGAGGCGGCCGATCCGGCGGCCATGGCCGACCTGCTGGCCGCCCAGGCCCCCGCGTGGGAGCCGGGGACGGGCCACGGCTACCACGCCTTCACCTACGGATGGCTGGCCGGGGAGATCGTGCGGCGGCTGGACGGGCGCACCGTCGGGGCCTACACGGCGGACGAGATCGCCGGGCCGCTCGGGCTGGACCTGTGGGTGGGCGCGCCGGACGGCGTCGCCGCCCGGGCCGCCCGGCTGACCCGCAAGGCGGGGTCTGGGCCCTCCCGGTCCGCCGACATCGCCGATGGGCCCTCCGACGACCCCATCGCGCGGATGGCGCGGGCCGCCCGCGACCCGGAGAGCCTGTACTCGCGCTCCTTCCGCAACCCCGACATGGCCCCGGTGCGGGGCGGGTTCAACGACCGCGGCGTGATGGCGGCGGGCTGGCCGGCCGCGGGACTGACCACCACCGCCACCGGACTGGCCGGGTTCTACCGGGACCTGCTGGCCGGGCGGATCGTCTCCCCGGACACGCTGCGGGCCGCCGTGGCGCCGCGCGTGGAGGGGGCCGACGCCGTCCTGCACCTGACGAGTTCGTTCGGCCTGGGGTTCATGCGCCCGTCGCTGGTGTTCGCGGTGCCGCGGGCGGCTCAGGCCGGGGCGTTCGGCCATACGGGATCGGGCGGCTCGATCGGGTTGGCCGACCTGGACCACGGCATCTCCATCGGGTACGTGATGAACGGCCTGGGCGCTGAGCTGTCGGGGGGAATGCGGTCGATGCGCCTGGTGAAGGCGGTCTACGACAGCCTCCGCTGAGGGGGCGGGCGCCGCGGTCAGTGCATCGTGACGCCTCCGCTCACCGACAGGGTCTGGCCGGTGATGTAGGACGCCGCCGGGTCGGCGAGGAAGGCCACCGCCGCGGCGATATCGGCGGCCTCGCCCAGCCGGCCCACCGGGATCCTCCGCGCCAGCGCCTCCACCATGCCCGGGTGCTCCTCGGCGACGCGGCGCAGCATCGGGGTGTCGGTCGGCCCCGGGCAGACCGTGTTGCAGGTGACGCCCTGCCGCGCGTACTCCCGCGCCAGCGACTTGGCCAGGCCGAGCAGCGCCGCCTTGGTGGCCGAGTAGGCGGCCTCGCCTCCGGCGCCGGCGCGTGCCCCGTCGGAGGACACGAAGACCACCCTGCCGAAGCCGCGCCCGGCCATGCCCGGCAGCAGGTCCCGGGTGAGCAGCATCGGCGCGCGGGCGTTCACGCGCCACATCAGGTCCCAGTCGGCGGGGTCGCCGCGGGCGAACGGGCCGACGGTGCTCACCCCGGCGCCGTGCACCAGCACGTCCACCGCGCCCCCGGCCGCGTCGCGCGCCCTCCCGGCGGCGGCCGCGGCACCGTCCGGGTCGGCCAGGTCGACACCGATCGCCGACGCGCCGGGCAGGGCGGCGACGGCCCCCTGTGCGGCGGCCGCGTCCAGGTCGGCCGCCACCACCTGGGCCCCGGCCCGGGCGAGGGCGGCGCACACCGCCCGGCCGATCCCTCCGGCGGCGCCCGTGACCAGCGCGCTCCGCCCGTCGAGGCCGTCGGTCCGGTACTCCACGGGACCTCCCTCCGGGCGGCGCGGGACCACCCTTGCCGGTGAACCAAGCATACGCTAGCTTGATTTCACGCGGTCGTCACGGGACCCGGGAGGTCGCGGTGGCCATGGACGCACGCGGCGGGCGCCCGCACCCGGTGCCCACCCCGCTGACCGAGCCCTACTGGCGCGCGTGCCGCCGGGGCGAGCTGGCGATCCAGCGCTGCGCGGGCTGCCGCCGCTACGTGCACCTGCCCGAGCCCGCCTGCCCCTTCTGCGGCGGCGGCGACCTCGCCTTCGCACCGGTGTCGGGGCGCGGGCGGGTGGTCACCCACACCACCGTGCACCGCTCGTTCGCCCCCGGGTTCACCGGCGCCGCCCCCTACACCCTGGTGTGGGTGGAGCTCGCCGAGCAGGCGGGGCTGCGCGCCTTCGGCGGCCTGCGCGGCCGCCCGCCCGGGGGTCCCCGCATCGGCCTGCCGGTCCGCGTCGTCTTCACCGACCTGCCCGGCTTCGGCCCGATCCCCGACTTCCGACCGGAGACGGAGGACCATGAGCGCTGAACCCGCCCGCGGACCCGGCGGGGCCGCGTCGCTGGCCCTGTCTTCCGGCGCGGAGGCGGTCGTCGAGGAGGGGACGCACAAAGGTCCGGGCCGTGGCGGCCGACCCCGGCGGGCACCCCGTGGTGCTGTACGCGCCCGCCCCCAGACCCGACCGTCACCGGCCGCGCGCCGGATCACCCCCAGGAGGCCAGGTGGAACAGAACCCGCAGGCGGCCCCGGCCGCCGACCCCTTCGGCAACTACGGATACGCGATCCTGACCGCGGGCGCCCTGGCCGCCCCCGACCGCATGGCCCTGACCTACATGGGCGAGCGCCGGTTCACCTACGGCGAGCTGAACCGCGCCGTCGACCGCCGCGCCCACGCCCTCGCGCGGGCGGGCGCCGCGCCGGGGCGCCGGGTGGCGGCGCTGCTCACCGAGACGGTGGCGGTGGCCGAGGTCTACCTCGCCCTGTTCAAGTCGGGCGCGGTCACCGCCGCGCTCAACCCCTACTGGGACGCCGACGTGCTGGCCGAGGTGGTGTCCCGCTCGGGCGCCACCGCGTTCGTCTACGACGCCGGCGCCGAGGAGGCGGTGCGCGCGGTGCGCCCGCGCCTGCCCGGCGTCTCCTCCTGGATCCGGGTGGGCGGCCCGTCCGGGGAGGACGCGGACACGGTGGACCTGGACGCGCTCGGCGCCGACGTGCCGGACACCGAGCCGCCGGTCCACGGAAGCGGGGACGACCCGCTGGCGCTGTTCTACACCTCCGGCTCCACCGGCCTGCCCAAGCCGGTCGTGCACACGCACGCGAGCGCGCTGGCGACCGCCCGGCTGTGGCAGGACATCCCCGGCGGCCCGGACGGCGTCTTCGGCACCGGCGCGATCATCTGGGGCATCGGCTTCCCCGCGATCGCGGGCCCGGCGCTGTACGGGCGCATGCACCTGGTGCTGGAGCAGGACTGGGGGCCGGAGAACTTCCTGCGGGCGGTCCCGCGGGAAAGGGTGACGCACGTGAGCCTGATCCCCGGCTTCTTCAGCGCGCTGCTGTCCGAAAGCGGGCACGAGAAGGCCGACCTGTCGTCGCTGACCACGGTGGTCCTGGGAGGGGAGCCGATCGCCCCGGCGCTGCTCGCGCGGATCAAGGACCGGCTGCCGCAGGCCCGGGTGTACGGGTACTACGGGCAGACCGAGGCGCCGTACTCGGTGTCCGGGCGGATCGACGACGGGACGTGGGACCGGCGCTCGTCGGGGCGGGCCCGCACCGGGTTCGCGGTGCGGGTGACGGACCCGGACGGGCGGCCGGTGGTCGGCGAGGCCGGGGAGATCAACCTGGCGGGGCCGCACCGGATGGCCGGGTACGACGGACTGCCGGAGGCGACCGCCGAGGTGCTGCGGGGCGTCTGGTACGTCGGCGGCGACCTGGGGGTGCTGGACGCCGACGGGAACCTGCAGGTGCTCGGGCGGCGGTCGGACGCGATCCTCAAAGGAGGGGTGTGGACCCAGCCCGCGCGGGTCGAGGAGGCGGCCCAGGAGGTGGAGGGCGTGGCCGACTGCGGGGCGGTGGGGGTGCCGGAGAACCCGGACGGGGCCGAGGCCGCCGAGCAGCGCATCCTGCTGGCGGTGGTGCCGAAGGCGGGCTCCGCGGTGACCCCGGAGGGGGTGGCGCGGGAGCTGTCCGACCGCCTGCCGGAGCACCGGCGCCCGGACGCGGTGGTGGTGGCCGACGGGCTGCCCCGCACCCAGGACGCCTCGGGCGGGCCGGGCAAGCTGCTGCGCAGGCGGATCAGGGACCTCTACGGGCACCGGGCCGAATGAGGGGCCAGGGGGCCGCGACGGGCCTCCGTCCTGCCCGCAACGGCCCCCTGGCGCCCGGACGCTCCGGGTCCGGAGCCGGTTCACCGGGGCCCCGCCCTCCCACTGGGGGGTCGGAAGGGCGGGGCCGAGCGGACCGGCGGCAGGCCGTCGGGGATGGTGGTGCGCTGTGTCGGCGGCCCGACCGCCGTTCCGGAGCACGGCCGGCGGGGGCCGGGCTCCGGGCCGCTCACCAACGGATTCTCCCGTCCGCGCCACCAGCCCCGGCAGACCCACCACAGGCCCGGATTCCGATTTGGGCCGTTGGACCCCCTCCCAGGGCCCACAGGCCCAACGCGGAGCCCTGACCGCCGCCCCGGCGAAGGCCCGCCACCGTCCCGCGCCGATACCGAGGGAGCGCCATGGCACCCGTCGCCGCCACCGAGATGCAGGCCAAGCGCCTCGCCGCGCAGGCAGGCGTCCCCGTCCCCCGCGGCACCGCGCACCGCACCCCCGAGGAGGCGGCCGCAGGCGCCGCCGCCCTGAGACCGCCGCTGGTCCTCAAGGCGTTCGGGCCCGGACTCCTGCACAAGTCCGACGCCGGTGCCGTGCGCCTCGGCCTGGACGGGCCCGGCCGGGTCCGCGCCGCGGCGGAGGCGATGCTGCGCCGCCTGAGGGACCTGGGCCCGGCCCCTGACGGCTTCCTGGTGGAGGAGCAGTGCCCGCCCGGCGCCGAGGTCATCGTCGGCGCCGTCGCCGACCCGTCCTTCGGCCCTCTCCTGCTGGTGGGGCTCGGCGGGGTCTGGACCGAGGCCCTCGACGACACCGTGGTCCTCCCCTGCCCGCTGGAGCCCGGCGAGGCCGCCCGCCTGCCGGACCGGCTGCGCGGCGCCGCCCTGCTCCGCGGCGGGCGCGGCACCCCTCCGGTGGACCGGGCGGCCCTCACGGCGGTGGTCGAAGCGGTCGGCGGCCCCGGCGGGCTGGTGGAGCGCCTCGGCCCGGCCCTGTCCTCATTCGAGCTGAACCCGGTCATCGCCGGGCCGGAGGGGGCCGTGGCGGCCGACGCCCGGCTGCTGGTCGCCGACGGCTCCACCGTGCCCGAGGACCTCCCTCCCGCGCCTCCCGCGGAGCCGGGCGGGCGCGTGGGCCGGGACGGCGCCCCTCCGACCGACTTCGCCCGGCTGTCCGCGCCGCGCGGGGTGGCCGTCGTCGGCGCCTCCACCCGCGGCCGGGGCTTCGGCAGCATGTTCCTGTCCAACTACCGCACGTCGGGCTACCCGGGCACGCTCGTCGCCGTGCACCCCACCGCCCGCGAGGTGGACGGCGTCCCCGCGGTCCCGTCGCTGGCCGAGGTGCCCCCGGAGACCGACTACGCCCTGGTCGCGGTCCCCGCCGCCGCCTGCGCCGACGCCGTCCGGCGGGCGCGCGGCATCCCGTTCGTGCAGGTCGTCGGGGACGGCTTCGCCGAGTCCGGGCCCGAGGGCGCGGCCCTGGAGGCCGAGCTGGTCGCCGCCGCCCGCCGGAGCGGGGCCCGGCTTCTGGGCCCCAACTGCATGGGGGTCTACTCCCCCGCGGGCGGCCAGACCTTCCTGGGCGGGCCGCCCGGCGAGCCGGGGCGGGTGGGACTGGTCGCGCAGAGCGGGGGCCTGGCGGGCGAGACGGTCCGGGTCGGCGAGCGGCGCGGGCTGCGCTTCTCCACCGCGGCGACCGTCGGGAACGCGGCCGACGTGGGAGCGGCCGAACTGGTCCGGCACCTGGTCGGCGACCCGGGCACCAGGGTGCTGGGCCTGTACGTGGAGAGCCCGCCGGACGGCCGCGCCCTGGCCCGGGCCCTGCGCGCCGCGCGGGGCCGGGTGCCGGTGGCGGTCCTGGTCGGCGGGCGCACCCGGCTGGGGCGGCGCGCCGCCGCCTCGCACACCGGCGCCCTGGCCGGGGACGCGCGGGTCTGGGAGGGCCTGGCCGCCCGGTGCGGCTTCGCGCTGGTGCGGAGCCAGGAGGAGCTGCTCGCGGTGCTGGAGATGTTCGACCTGCAGGCCGAACGCCCGGCGGGCGGTGGGCCGGAGGTGCTGATCGCGGGCCCGAGCGGCGGGGCGGGGGTGCTGGCGGCCGACGCCTTCGACACGGCGGGGGCGGCGCTTCCGCCGCTGGGCCCTGAGGCGGAGGAGGCCCTTCGTGCGGCGGTGCCGCGCGCGGCGCCGGGCAATCCGCTGGAGATCCCGTTGGGACCGCTCGGCCCGATGGGGCTGGCGCGGTCGGCGGTGGCGGCGGTGTGCGGCGCCCACCCGTACCCGGATGCGGTGGCGCACGCGAACGTGCAGAGCTTCGCGGCGTTCGCGCCCCCGGCCGGGGGCGCGTCGACGGCCGAGTCGGTGCGCGCCTCTCTGCTGGAGTACGTGGGCCACCTCGGGCACCTGCAGAAGGAGGTCCCGGCGACCCGGGTATCGCTGGTCCTGCGCAACGTGGAATGCGGTCCGCCCGGCCTGCTCGACACCCTGCGCCCGGCCGCGCGGGAGGCGGGCGTCCCGTGTTCCACCTCGATGGAGACGGCGGCGGTGGCGGTCATGGCGGCCAAGGCGTTCGCGACCGCGCGGGACGGAGAAGAGGAGCAGGCCGAGCCGCGGGAACCGGCCTGAGCCCGGTCCGACCAGGGGCGGCGACGGCGGTGACCGACGGGTGGGCGGCGTGTCCCGGGCGGGCGTGCCGGTGTTCCCCTCTTCCGGCATTCCACGGAAAAACGGGCGCCCCGAATCAGCTCAGACGGACGCACAGAAGATAGGCCTTCGAGGTCTCCTCTTCACCGATCTCGGTCACTTTCCACGTCTGGCCGCCGACGGTGAAGGTGTCGCCCACGCGCACGACCAGCATTCCGCTGGGACGCCATTCCTCGGGGCCGCCGATCTTGGCCGTCGGACGTCCATCGTCGTCACGCCAGAACCTCCCTCCGCCGACCGGGCCGCCCTTGAAGCGGTCGTTCCGGCCGTAGGTGATCTTCTCCTGCGCCCCGACCTCGTGGATCAAGACCGAACCGTCTCCGTTCCATCGGCGGCCGTTCCCCCCCGACACGACCGAAAAAGCGACGCGGCGCCCCCTGTCGGCCCCGCGCGGATTCTCCGAACTCTACCCTCCGGGAATGTAAATGCATATGACCGCCGACCCGCATTTGCCGCCCGTTTCGCGAAGTGTCGGAGTCGGAATCCCGCTGGGGACTTTGGTCCCTGCCGCCTCACGCGCTCCGCAGATAGGCCAGAACGGCCATCACCCTGCGGTTGAGCCCGTCGTCCGGCGGCAGGTCGAGCTTGGCGAGGATGTTCCCGATGTGCTTGCCGACCGCCGCCTCGCTCAGGTGCATCCGCCGCGCGATCGCGGTGTTGGAGTGCCCCCCGGCGATCTCGGCCAGCACCTCGCGCTCGCGCTCGGACAGCCGCTCCAGCGGGTCCCGGCGCCGCCGCAGCAGCTGGCGCACCACCTCCGGGTCGACCACGGTCCCGCCCGCCGCCACCCGCCCGAGCTGCGCGGCGAACTCCTCCACGTCGGCCACCCGCTCCTTGAGCAGGTACCCCACGCCCGCTCCCCCGCCGGAGTCCAGCAGGTCGGCGGCGTAGCTCTGCTCCACGTACTGGCTGAGCGCGACCACCGCCAGGCCGGGCCGCTCCCGGCGCAGCCGCACGGCCGCGCGCAGCCCCTCGTCGCTGTAGCCGGGCGGCATCCGGATGTCGGTGACCACCAGGCCGGGGCCGTGCCGGCGCACCGCGTCCTCCAGTGCGGCCGCGTCGCCCACCGCCTCCACGACGGCGAACCCGAACCGCTCCAGCAGCCCGGACAGCCCTTCGCGCAGCAGGACCCCGTCCTCGGCCAGGACGGTGCGGACGGTGCCGTTCGGGCGGTCGCCGGGGTTCACGGGCACGGCAGCTCCAGTCTCAGAAGGGTCGGCCCGCCGGGCGGGCTGGACAGCAGTATCCTCCCGTCGGCCGCCTCCGCCCGGTCGGCGAGGCCGGTCAGCCCGCCGCCCTCGGCGGCCTGGGCCCCGCCCCGGCCGTCGTCGGAGACCTCCACGACCAGCGTCCGCCCCTCCATCCGCGCGTCCACCCGGGCACTCGTCGCCCCGCTGTGCTTGGCGGTGTTGGCGAGCGCCTCGGCGACGGCGAAGTAGGCGGTGGCCTCGGTGTGCGCGGGCGGCCGCCGGTCGATCCCGACGCGGACCTCGGTGGGCACGGCGCACCGGTCGGCCAGCTCGGGCAGTGCCGCCTCCAGGCCCCGGTCGGTGAGCACCTGCGGGTGGATGCCGTGCACCAGCTCGCGCAGTTCCTCCAGCGCGCGCTTGGCCTGCTCCTGGGCCCCGGCGATGCGCTCCCGCGCCGCCGAGCCCTCCGGCAGGTCCAGCCGGGCCAGCCCGAGCTGCATGGAGAGCGCCACGAGCCGCTGCTGGGCCCCGTCGTGCAGGTCCCGCTCGATCCGGCGGCGCTCGGCTTCGAAGGCGTCCACCAGCCGTGCCCGGGAGCGCGTCACCTCGGTCAGTTCGGCCCGCAGCGCCTCCTCGCCCCGGTCGCGCTGCATGAACCGGACCAGTTCGGCCTGGGCGGCGACGGCCAGGCCGCCGATGTAGGCGCCCGCCGCCAGCAGCCCGACGCCCGCAAGGGCGGGGATCCAGGAGGCCGCGAGAGTCTCGATCTCCCACGGCCCCAGGGCGACGGGACCCACGGACCCCCAGACGAGGAGCGGGGCCGCGGCCATCGACGCACAGAACACCAGGAGAAGCGCCACGGCGCCGGTCAGCGGGAGGAACAGCAGCGCGGTGAGGACGAGGACGGCCATCCCCCGCCATGTGGCGCCCTCGGTGTAGCGGGTGGCGAACCAGGCGGCCAGACCGGTCCGGCGCGGCTCCCGGTGCGGGGTCGGCAGGGGCCGGTCGTCGACCAGGCGCACGCGCAGGCGCTCCAGCGCCGCACCGGGCAGGGCGACCAGGGGCCCCGCCGCGGCGAGCAGCAGCGCGCCGAGGGCCAGGAGGAGGACCGCGCCCCACGGGGTGGCGGGCACCCCGTGGACGGTGCCCGCGAGCGCGGCGGCCGGAAACACCCACGGCAGGCTCAGCAGCCCCAGCGGCACCCCCCACAGGAGCGCCGACAGCGGCGTGGTGGCCCCGTACAGCAGGGCGCGCAGCGGCCAGAGGCTCAGCAGGTAGCCGGGCCGGGCCAAGGCCTGCAGCAGAGTGCGCGGGTGGTCGTCGGGCACGGCTCCCAAGCTATGCGGTCCCGGCCGTACAGGGGATGGCCCTGCCCATAGCCCCGGGGTAGGGCCATCCCTACCCCGGGAGGCGCCCCTCCCGTTGTCGGCCTCGGGGAAAACGACGCTGAAAGCGTGCTCGGCGTCGTCTTCCCCGGGATCATCGGGGCTCCGGAGGCTCCGGACCGGCTCTAGTCCGAGGAGCGGCCCTTCAGGCGGCCCACGACCGTCTCGATGTCGGAGGAGAACGGGTGGTCGTGCACCATGTAGGTCCACGTCATCGACGGGCGCCTGACACCGGCCGCGGCCACGTCGACCGTGCCGTCCTCCACCTCGGCCTCCTCGAACGTCTGGGCGGCCCGCGCCCGGGCGTCGTCGAGGAACCCCTTGAAGGCCGGGACCGCGTCCCGGTTGAACTCGTCCAGCGGGTCGCGCCGCCCCAGGAAGCGCAGGTGGATGCCTTCGCGCAGCTCCGCGAGGAAGGCGTTGTGGTCGGTCCACCCGCGGTCCAGGTGGTACAGGGTGATGAGCCGCGCGGCGCGGGCCGTCTCCTCCTCGCCGACCTCCTCGGCCAGCTCGCCGTGGCGGGCGGCGCAGTCGACCGCGAGCTGCCGGTCGCCGAGCGCCTGGGTGAGGACCGCCTCCCGGTGCTCCAGCACGACCTGGCGCTGCACGTCGATGATCTTGTTGTAGCGCCAGGTGTTGCGGTGCACCTCCAGCAGGCGCCCCTCGGCGATGCGCTGGGCCCGGTCGACCATGGCCAGCCAGCCCTCGTCGGCGATCCGCCCGTCGGCGTCGGCGGTGTAGCCGGTGGTCTCCCCGCCGTTGGCGGTGATGAGCTCGTCGTCCAGGCTGACGAAGAACGCCGACCCGCCGGGGTCGCCCTGGCGGCCGGCGCGCCCCCGGAGCTGGTCGTCCAGGCGGCTGCTGGGGTAGTGCCCGAAGCCGAGCACGTACAGCCCGCCCGCCTCCACGACGCGGTCCCGGTCGGCCATGTCGCTGCCGCCGAGCCGGATGTCGGTGCCGCGTCCCGCCATCTGGGTGGAGACGGTGACCGCCCCGTGGGTCCCGGCCTCGGCGATGACGGCGGCCTCGTCGGCGTCGTTCTTGGCGTTGAGGACCGTGCACTCCAGGCCCTCGTCGGCCAGGCGCTTGGCGAGCAGCTCGGACTCGGCCACGTCCTGGGTGCCGATGAGCACCGGGCGCCCCTCGGCGTGCACCCGCGCCACCTCGGCGACGAGGGCGTCCTCCTTCTCCTCCCGGGTGGCGTAGAGCCGGTTGGGCTCGTCCTCGCGCACGCAGGGCTTGTTGGAGGGGATCTGGGCGACCTCCAGCTCGTAGAACTCGCGGAGCTGCTCGGCCACGGCCATGGCGGTGCCGGTCATGCCGCACAGGGTCGGGTAGCGCAGCACCAGCGACTGCACGGTGACCGAGTCCAGCACCTCGCCGGTCTCGGAGACCTCCACCTTCTCCTTGGCCTCGACGGCGGCCTGGAGCCCGTCCGGCCACCGCTGCAGCAGGGCGATGCGCCCGCGGGACTCGTTGATCAGCCGCACCTGGCCGTCCCGGACCACGTAGTGCACGTCGCGCTGGAGCAGCACGTGCGCGTGGAGGGCGAGGTTGACCCGGGGCAGCACCGAGGTGTCGTTCTCGTCGTAGAGGTCGACGCCGCCCAGCGCCTTCTCCACCGCGTCGATGCCGGCGTCGGTGAGCTGGACGTTGCGCCCCTCCTCGTCCACCTCGTAGTGGATGCGGGGCTTGAGGCCGCGCACGAGGTCGGCCATCTCGGCGTCGGCGTCGGAGGCCTCGGCCGCGCCGGCCAGCACCAGCGGCACCCGCGCCTCGTCGACGAGGACGGAGTCGGCCTCGTCGACGATGGCGATCTCGGGCTCGGGCAGCACCCGGTCGCCGGCCTCGGTGACCAGCCGGTCGCGCAGCACGTCGAAGCCCAGCTCGCTCACCGAGGCGTAGGTGATGTCGGCGCTGTAGGCGGTGCGGCGCTCCTCGCCCGTGGAGTCCTCGGCGATCCACGCCGGGGCCACCCCCAGCAGGTCGTACAGGGGGCGCATCCACTCGGCGTCGCGCCGCGCCAGGTAGTCGTTGACGCTGAGCACGTGCACCCGCTTGCCGCGCAGGGCGAACCCCGCTGCGGCCAGCGCGCCGGTCAGCGTCTTGCCCTCACCGGTGGCCATCTCGGCGATGCGCCCGTCCAGCAGGGCCATGGTGCCCACGAGCTGAACGTCGTAGGGGCGCTCGCCCAGGGCGCGGCGGGCGGCCTCGCGGCCGACCGCGCACAGCTCGACCAGGTCGGGCCGGTCATAGGGGAGCTCGGCGTTGCCGAGGTCGGTGGCCCTGCGGGTGAGCTCCGCGTCCTCCAGACCGCGCAGCTCCTCCTCGCGGGACTCGATCTGTTCCAGCAGTCTGCTATAGGGCCTGATGTCCACCGCTCCGGGCTTGCCCAGCAGCCTGCGGACGCCTTCCGCCATTCGTCCGAACACCACGCAAGACTAACGCGCCCGCCCGGATGTGTGTTCCGGCACATTCCGCTCTTCTTCCTTACGCGCCCCGCCCCCGGGCGCCGGCGGGCCGGAGGAGTGGGAGTTGACACACGGCCGCGGCGGGGGCAGTCTGGGCGTTGCGTTCGGCATTGTCGTACGCCGGTCGACATCAGGAGAGTCAGGAACACCAGCGATGCGCACCTCCACCGTGACCCGCCCCATCTCCCCCGCCCGCGAGCACACCCGCGCCGAACTCACCCGCGGCACCTTCGACCTGCTGGTCATCGGCGGCGGCATCCTCGGCACCTCGGTCGCCTGGATGGCCACCCAGGCGGGCCTGCGGGTGGCGATGGTGGACGCCGGCGACTTCGCCGGGGCCACCTCCAGCGCCTCCTCCAAGCTCGTCCACGGCGGCCTGCGCTACCTGCAGACCGGAAACGTGGGCCTGGTCGCCGAGAACCACCGCGAGCGGCGCGCCCTGTCCGGCTCGGTCGCCCCGCACCTCGTCAACCCGATGCCGTTCCTGGTCCCGGTGTACAAGGGCGGTCCGCACGGCGCCGCCAAGATGGGCGCCGGGGTGTTCCTGTACTCGGCGCTGTCGGCCTTCGGCGACGGCGTGGGCCGGGTGATGACCCCCGCGCACGCCCGCCGCCTCGTGCCCGACCTGCGCACCGACGGCCTCAAGGCGGTCGCCGCCTACCACGACCACCAGATGAACGACAGCCGCGTGGCCGTGATGACCGTGCGCGCCGCCGTCGAGGCCGGCGCCGTGGTGCTCAACCACGCCCCGGTGCAGGGCCTGCGCACCACGAACGGCCGCGTCAGCGGCGCCGAGGTGCGCGATGGCGTCGACGGCACCGAGTTCGGCATCGACGCACGCCTGGTGCTCAACGCGACCGGCCCGTGGATCGACCACCTGCGCCGCATGGAGGACCCCGCGGCCGAGCCGAGCATCCGCCTGTCCAAGGGCGCGCACCTGGTCGTCAAGCCGAACCGCCCGTGGCACGCGGCGCTGACCGTCCCGGTCGACAAGTACCGCGTCTCCTTCGCCATCCCGTGGGAGGACCACCTGCTGCTGGGCACCACGGACGAGGAGTTCACCGGCGACCCGGCCGAGGTCGCCCCGAGCCGGGCCGATGTGGACCAGATCCTGGGCGAGGCCGGCACCGCCGTCGGCACCGACGTGCTCGACCCGGCCGACATCACCTACTCCTTCGCCGGGCTGCGGGTGCTGCCCGGCGGCCCCGGGGGCACCAGCGCCGCCAAGCGCGAGACCGTGGTGACCCGCGGGCGCGGCGGCATGCTGTCGGTGGCCGGCGGCAAGTGGACCACCTACCGGCACATCGGCCGGACCGTCATCGACCGGCTGCGCCGCAGCCGCTCGGTGCCGCTGGCCGAGGACATGTCGCCGACGCTGAAGACGGTGCCGCTGCCGGGCATCGCCCGCCCCGAGGCGGTGGCGCACCGGCTGACCGCCGACGCCGAGCCGCCGCGGCGGATGGACCCGCTGGTCGCCCGGCACCTGGCCACCCACTACGGCAGCGTCGCCCTGGACCTCGCCGACCTGGTGCGCGAGGACCCGTCGCTGGGCGAGCGGATCCACCCCGACGGCCCGGACATCTGGGCGCAGGCGGTCTTCGCCCGGGACGAGGAGTGGGCCGAGACCGCCGACGACGTGCTGCGGCGCCGCACCACCGTCACGGTCCGGGGCCTGGACACCGATGACGTCCGTGCGCGCGTGGAGGCGCTATTGGCCGAGCGCTGACGGCCGCACGGAACAGAGCGGAGCCCCGCCGGACCACGTGGTCCGGCGGGGCTCCGTCGTCGCGCCCTCAGGCGGGCTGGCCCTGGCGGCCCATGGCCTCCACCGCCATCGCCCGCTTGACCAGGGAGACCAGGACGTTCAGCACGGACTGGCGGTCCCGGGCGTCGCAGTGCACGATCGGCACCCCGGCGCCCAGGTCCAGGGCGTCGCGCAACTCCTCGTCGGAGTAGCCCGCGGGGTCGTCGAAGTCGTTGACCGCGATCAGGAACGGCAGCCGGTACTGCTTCTCGAAGTAGTCGAGGGCCTGGAAGGAGTCCTCCAGGCGGCGCACGTCGACCAGGATGACCGCCCCCAGCGCCCCGCGGACCAGGTCGTCCCACATGAACCAGAAGCGCTGCTGGCCGGGCGTGCCGAAGAGGTAGAGGACCAGGTCGGTGTCGAGCGAGATCCGGCCGAAGTCCATGGCGACCGTGGTGCTGCCCTTGTCCGGCGTCTTGGAGAGGTCGTCGATGCCCGCGCTCGCCGCGGTGACCGCCGCCTCGGTGCGCACCGGCGGGATCTCCGAGATCGCGCCGACGAACGTCGTCTTGCCGACCCCGAACCCGCCGGCGACGATGATCTTCGTAGAGAGCTTCGGTGACTCGTTCACTGTCTGTTCAAGTCCTCACGACTCCGGGTTCACGGCGGGCGCCCTGGCGTACCCGGACGGCCCGCCGCAAAAGGGATACGGCCCTCACGGCTGCGCCCGGGGACCATGCAGTGAACCTAGCACCGACCGGTCGCGCCGCGTGACCGGTTCGTCGGGCTCGTGGGGCCCGCGCAGGTCGGCGCGGGGTCAGTCGGCGGCCGGATCCGCCCCGCGTCCGCGGCGGGACAGCCGGGCCAGCGTGTGGTACCCGGCCAGGGTGACGATGGTGCCCAGGGCGATGCCCTCGACCGAGAAGCCCTCCCCGAACTCCAGGCTCACCCCGCCGATCCCGGCGACCAGCCCGGCCGCCAGCGGCACCAGCACCACCGGGTCGCCGAAGTCCACCCGGTTCTCCACCCAGATCTTGGCGCCCAGCAGCCCGATCATCCCGTACAGCACCACGGTGACCCCGCCGAGCACGCCCGCCGGGGTGGCCGCCACCAGCGCCCCGAACTTGGGGCACAGGCCGACCAGCACCGCCACGGCGGCCGCCACCCAGTAGGCCGCCGTGGAGTAGACCCGGGTGGCCGCCATGACCCCGATGTTCTCCGCGTAGGTGGTGGTGGGGGCGCCGCCGACCGCGCTGGACAGGGCGGTGGCGATGCCGTCGGCCGCGATCGCCCGCCCCATGTAGGGGTCCAGGTCGTCGCCGGTCATCTCCTGCACGGCCTTGACGTGCCCGGCGTTCTCGGCGATGAGGGCGATGACCGCGGGCAGCACCACCAGGACCGCGGAGGCCTCGAACTGGGGCGCGTGCAGGTCGGGCAGGCCCACCCAGGCCGCCTCGTGCACCGCCGACAGGTCCACCCGCGGCGCGGCGGAGCCGTCCGGGCCGGCCGCCGGCCCGAGCAGGGCGTCGGCGGCCAGCGACAGGGCGAACCCGAACACCAGGCCCAGCAGGATGGCGATGCGCCCGAGGAAGCCCTTGAGCAGGACGGTGGCCAGGATCACGAAGACCATCACGGCCAGGCCGGTCCACTGGTCGAAGGGCCAGTAGTTCTCGGCGACGACCGGCGCCAGGTTGAAGCCGATGAGCAGCACCACCGCGCCGGTGACCGCGGGCGGGAAGGCGGCGGTGATCACCCGGGGGCCGAGCAGGTGCACCGCGAAGCCGGAGAGCGCCAGCACGATCCCGGCGACGCAGACCGCGCCGGTGAGCACGGCCGGGCCGCCCCCGGCCCCGGCGATGACGGCCGAGGCGCCCACGAAGGAGGCGCTGGAGCCCAGGTAGCTGGGGACGCGCCCGCCCACGATGAGCAGGAAGAGCATGGTGGCCAGGCCGGACATCATGATCGCCAGGTTCGGGTCCAGGCCCATGAGCACCGGGAAGACGAAGGTGGCCCCGAACATGGCCACCACGTGCTGGGCGCCCAGGCCCACGGTGCGGCCCCAGGAGAGCCGCTCGCCCGGGGCCACGGACGCGCCCGGGGGCGGCGCGCTCCCGTCTCCGTACAGCGTCCAGCCCAGCTTCATGCGTCCTCCCGGGGTTCCGCCCGTTTCGTTCCGAATATCAAGAATGCCGGATGTTTAGCGGCCCGTTCCCCGGCGCGGCGGCGAGCGCTGCGGCGGAAGGCCCCGGGCACCACCGGAGCACGCGGACTTTACGACATCGTGAGCGTCCCATTTCGGCCGCCGGGAACGGTGTCGGCGGTGCGGGGCCGCGGACTACCGTGGAGGGGAGGCCTTCGACGCGGCGGCCGTCTTCGCATTCCTGGCACAGCGAACCCGGCGCGGCCGTATAGGAACGGTCCTCACCGACGCGCAGGGGCGCCCGGACGCCCGACGTCCCGGCCCCTGCGGCGCACGGTGGCCCCACCGGCCCACTCGACCGTCCAGGTGGGCCGGTGGCGGCGTTCCGGGCACCGCGCCCTTCCGGCCGCGTCCGCCGCGCCCCTCCCCCTGCCGCGCGCCCGGCGGTTCGGTCCGGCACCCCGCCAGGGCCTACCATTGGTCTGATCCCTGTACCGGCTTAAGGAGCCAACCGAACCGATGTCCGAACAGCGCGTCATCCGCCCGACCCCCATCAGCGGCTTCCCCGAGTGGCTGCCGGAGATTCGGTCCGTGGAGCAGCGCTGGCTGGACCATATCCGCGCCGGCTTCGAGCGGTACGGGTTCGCCTCGATCGAGACGCCCTCGGTGGAGAACCTGGACGTCCTGATGGCCAAGGGCGAGACCTCCAAGGAGGTCTACACCCTGCACCGGGTGCAGGACGATGAGGGCGAGGACTCCGAGGCCCGGCTCGGGCTGCACTTCGACCTGACGGTGCCGTTCGCCCGCTATGTCGCCCAGCACTTCAACGAGCTGGCGTTCCCGTTCAAGCGCTACCAGATCCAGCGGGTCTGGCGCGGCGAGCGCCCGCAGGAGGGCCGCTACCGCGAGTTCACCCAGTGCGACATCGACGTCATCAACGTCGACGGGGTGCCGCTGCACTTCGACGCCGAGATGCCGCGCGTGGTGCACGAGGTGCTGGCCGGGCTCGACCTGCCCGCCTGGACGCTGAACATCAACAACCGCAAGGTGCTGCAGGGCTTCTACGAGGGGCTGGGCATCGCCGACCCGCTCGCGGTCATCCGCGCCGTCGACAAGCTGCACAAGATCGGCGACGACGGGGTGCGGGCGATCCTCGCCGACGAGGGGCTGACGGCCGCCCAGGCCGACTCCTGCCTGGAGCTGGCCCGCGTCAAGGGCGCCGACCGCTCGGTGGTCGACGAGGTCGCCAAGCTCGGCGCCGAGTCCGACCTGCTCACCGAGGGCCTGGAGGAGCTGGGCTTCGTCCTGGACTCGCTGGCCGACCTGCCCGAGGGCAGCGTGGCCGCGGACCTGTCCATCGCCCGCGGCCTGGACTACTACACCGGCACCGTCTACGAGGCGGCCTTCGACGACGACCCCGGCTACGGCAGCATCGTCGCGGGCGGCCGCTACGAGAACCTGGCCGGGCAGTTCATCCGGCGCAACCTGCCCGGCGTGGGCATCTCGGTGGGGCTCACCCGCATCTTCGCCAAGCTGGTGGCCGAGGGGCGGCTCCCGGCCGGGCGCACCTGCCCCACCGACGTGCTGGTCGCCGTCCCCTCCGCCGAGCGGCGCGAGGAGGCGCTGCGCACCGGTGCGCTGCTGCGCGGGCGCGGCTTCAACACCGAGGTCTTCCACCAGGCCTCCAAGGTGGGCAAGCAGCTCCAGTACGCGTCCAAGAAGGGCATCCCCTTCGTGTGGTTCCCGCCGTTCGCCGACGGGCGCCCGCACGAGGTCAAGGACATGGCCACCGGCGAGCAGGCCGAGGCCGACCCCGCGGCCTGGGAGCGCCCGGCCCGCTAGGGCGTGCGCTGCCGGAACCGGCCAGTTTCGCGGACACGGGCCGCCCCGCGTGGAACACTTGAAGACAGGGCTCACGTGTGCCGGTCCCGGGTCGGCACGGCGGAGCGGCATCCCTCAGTTGCACATCGCCCAGTGAACGAGGCCATGTCAGACCCTCGCCATAACCTGCCGGTGCCCCCCGACGACCTCATCGGCCGCGAACGCGACGTCGCCGACCTCCGCCGGATCGTCTCCGGCACACGGATGGTCACCCTCGTCGGCACCGGCGGAATAGGCAAGACCCGGCTGGCCCTGGACGTGGCCGACGGCGCCGCCGGCTCCTTCGCCGACGGCGCGCGCTTCGTCGACCTGGGCCAGGTCTTGGCACCCGAGCAGGTGGCCTCGGCGGCCGCCCTGGCGACCGGGGTGTCCGAGCACGGGCACCGCTCCCCGCTGGAGGCGGTCGCCATGGCCCTGCGCCCGCGCAGCGTCCTGCTGGTGATCGACACCTGCGAGCACGTGGCCGCGGCGGCCGCCGAACTGTGCGCGCACCTGATCGAGCACTGCCCCGGCGTGCACGTCCTGGCCACCAGCCGCCAGCCGCTGCGGGTCGACCGCGAGGCGGTGTGGCGGGTGCCCCCGCTGTCGGTGCCGCCCGACCCCGGGGCGCACCAGCGGGCCGGCGCCCCGCCGCTCACCCCCGAGCGGGCCCTGGCCTCCGAGGCGGTGCGGCTGTTCGTCTCCCGCGCCCTGGCCGCCCGGCCCGGGTTCGAGCTCACCGGCGCCAACACCGCCGCGGTGGCCGCGGTGTGCCGGATGCTCGAAGGGGTGCCGCTGGCCATCGAGCTCGCCGCCGCGCGCATCCGGGTGCTCTCGGCCCAGCAGGTCCTCGCCCGGCTGGACGACCGGTTCCGGCTGCTGGCCACCGACGAGCCGCACGTCCCGGCCCGGCAGCGCACCATGCGGGCCGCCCTGGAGTGGAGCCACGGCCTGCTCAGCCCCGCCGAGCAGCTCCTGCTGCGGCGCCTGGCGGTGTTCTGCACCTGGAGCCTGGACAAGGCGGTGCACGTGTGCTCCTTCGGCGACCTGGACCCCGCCCAGGCCCGCCGCGCGCACGCCTGGCTGGTGGACAAGTCGCTGGTGGCCCTGGACGCCGAGGTCGGCTCCGAGCGCCACTACCGGCTCACCGACACGGTGCGCGCCTTCGCCTCCGCCGAGCTGGCCGCCGCCGGCGAGGAGCAGCGGGTCTGGCGGCGCATGCTGGCCACGGCCGCCGAGTGGTACGAGGCGCTGGCCGAGCGGCTCGCCGACCGCCTGCCCTGGGAGGAGCGGCTGGAGCACATCCGGGTGCTCGACCACTGCCTGGACAACACCCTGCAGATGCTGGACCACGCGGTGGGCGCCTGCATGGTCGAGGAGGGGCTGCGCATCTGCGCGGCCCTGCGCAGCTACTGGTACGTGCGCGACCTGCACCAGCCCGCCTGCCGGGCGATCGAGCGGCTGCTGGAGACCGGGGAGGGCGCGGCGCCGCTGCGCGCCCGCGCCGCCGCCGTCCGCGCCGAGCTGATGCTCGGCCTGCACGGCCCCGAACCGGCCCAGACCGCCGCCCGGGAGGCGCTGGAGGCCGCCGGGGCGTGCGGGGACGGGGCCGCGGCCGGGATCGCCCGCACCACCCTGGCGATGACCGCGCTGCGCCGCGGGAACGCCGAGGAGGGGCTGCGGCACGGCCGCGAGGCCCTGCGGCTGGCGATCGCCTCCGGCGAGCGGTTCACCGAGATCTGCTCGCTCGGCGCGCTGTCCCAGCTCGCCCGCTCGCGCGGGGACGACGACTCCTCCGAGGTGTTCCTGACCCGCAGCATCGGCATCGGCCAGGACATCGGCGACCGGTGGTGCACGGCCCGGTGCCTGAACGCCCTGGGCATGCTCTCCACCCGGCGCGGCGACCTGGACGCCGCCGCCCGCCAGCTGCACGAGGCCCTGCAGGTGTTCGTGGAGATGGGCCTGGTGCCCGACATCGCCCGGTGCACCGCCGGGCTGGGCTACCTGGACCTGGTGCGCGGCGACGTGTCCGGGGCGCGCAGGCGGCTCTCAGCGGGTCTGCGGATGAGCGTGGCCAGCGGGCGGCGGCTGTCGGTGGCGCACGCCCTGGAGGCGCTGGGCGACCTGGCGCTGGCCGAGGAGCAGCCCGAGCGGGCCGCCTCGCTGGCCGGGTCCGGCGCGCTGCTGCGCGCGTCCCTGGGGGTCCCGGCCGAGCACGCCGAGGCGCTGCTGGCCGAGGCGCGGCCGGTGCTGGGCGACGACGCCGCGGAGAAGGCCTGGCATGCCTGGCGGTCGCTGCCGCTGGAGCAGGCGGTGGAGAACGCGCTGTACTTCCCCGCGCCGCGCAGGGCGCTGCCGTCGCTGCTCACCCGGCGGGAGAAGGAGATATCGGTGCTGGTCAGCCAAGGGTTGTCGAACCGCCAGATCGCCGAGCGGCTGACCATCAGCCAGGCCACCGCCGCCCGGCACATCGCCAACATCTTCCGCAAGCTGCTGTTCACGTCCCGCTCGCAGCTGGCCGAGTGGGCCCACGAGCACCGCCTCGACCCGTGAACCGGGCCGCGCGGAGGCGGACCTCCTCCCGGACACGCCGCGGAGCGGCGCGGGCACACGGCGTTCCGGAAACGGGGCGCCCCCGATTCCCCCGTACCGCTTGCACGCGCCGTGCTCACCTACTAAGAACAGAGCCAAACCACGCCCACGACCGCCACACAACGCCCTTACCCCCAGGCAAGGTGAGAGCGACCCCCGACCGCCTGATCGCGTGATGGCCATGGCACCTCGTACCGCGCCGGCGCGGCAGAACCTCCCTTTGGAGTCCGACAGCTTCATCGGCCGCGAGCGCGACCTGAGCGACCTGCTCCGCCTCTTGGAGGCCGACCGGGTCGTCACCCTGTGCGGGGTGGGCGGGATCGGCAAGACCCGGCTGGCGCTGCGGGTGGCGGCGCACGCCACCGGCTCCTTCGCCGACGGCGTCTGGCTGGCCGAGATGGCGGGGCTGGCCACCGCGCACGAGGTCGCCGCCCGGGTGGCCGCGGCGGTGGGGGTCACCGAGGAGGCCGGGCGGCCGCTGGAGGACACGCTGCGCGACGCGCTGCGCGCGCGGCGGGTGCTGCTCCTGCTGGACGGCTGCGGGCCCGTGGCCGGGCCGGTGGCCCGGCTGGGCGCCTCGCTGGTGGAGTCCTGCCCCGATGTCTCCCTGCTGATCACCTCCGAGGATCCGGTGCGCATCCCGGGCGAGGCCATCTGGCGGGTGCCGCCGCTGGCGCTGCCCGGTCCGGACGGCGAGGCCGACGTCCGCGACTCCGAGGCGGTGCGGCTGTTCCTGGAGCGCGCCCGGGACGCCCGCCCGGACCTGTCGGCCACGCCCGGGACGGTGGCGGCCGCGGCGGCGGTGTGCCGGGCGGTGGGCGGCATCCCGCTGGCGGTCGAGCTCACCGCGGCCTGGCTGCGCCGCCTCTCCCCAGAGGAGGTCGCCGCTCAGGTCACCGCGTGCCTTCGGGCTCAGGCGGGGGCGGCCCCTCCGCCCCGGCGCGGCCGCCCCCGCCCGCCCGCCTCCCGGGAGGCGGTGCTGCGCGCCCTGCTGGACCACGTGCACGGCCTGCTGGGCGAGCAGGAGCGGGTGCTGCTGCGGCGGCTGTCGGTCTTCGGCGACTGGGACCTGGAGTCGGCCGAACGGGTCTGCCCGGGCGGCCCGGTCGATGAGGGGGCGGTTCTGGACCTGGTCTCCTCCCTGGTCGACCGGGGGCTGATCGCGCTCACCGCCGAACTGCAGGAGCGGGTGCGCTACCGCCTGCCCGGGCCGGTGCGCCGCTACGCCGCGGATCGGCTGGAGGCCTCCGGGGAGCGGGACCGGGTGCTGCTGCGGCACCGGGACCACATGCTCGCCGCCGTCGAGGACTTGGGCTCGGCCGCGGTGGCCGGGCGGCTGATGCCCTGGGCCGAGCGGTTCGGCCGGTGGCGGCGCGTGTCCATCGAGTACGACAACGTGCGCGCGGCGCTGCGCTGGACGGCGCGGCGCGGCGACACCGCGACCGGGCTGCGGTTCTGCGCGGCGCTGCGGGCGTACTGGTTGACCGGCTACCACTTCACCGAGGGGGCGCAGTGGAGCGGCTGCTTCCTGAACGGGCCGGAGGGCGACGGCCCGCCCTCCGGTGAGCCCGTTCCCCCCGGCTCGGGTGCGCCCGCCCCTCCCGTCCCCGGTCCGGACCCCAAGGGCGAGGGCGGTGCCCGCGCGCGGGCGCTGCTGTGCCGGGCCGAGCTGGAGTGGGCCCGGGGCCGCACCGGGACCTCCCGGCGCCTGGCCGAGGAGGGCCTGGCCCGGTGCCGGGCCGACGAGGACGCCGCCACGGTCGCCATGGGGCTCAACCTGCTGGCCCTGCTGGACCTGCGCACCGGGGACCGCGCCGCCGCCGGGGCGCGCCTGTCGGAGGCGCTGGCGCTGGCCCGCTCCTCCGGGGACCTGTGGAACGAGGCGATGGCGATGAGCGGCCAGGGAGCGCTCGCGGCGCTCCGGGGCGACCCCGCCGCCGCCGACACCCGCTACAGCGCGGCGCTGATGCTCCTGCGCGGGATGGACCACCGCTGGGGCGTGGGGGTCGTGCTCATCGGGCAGGCCACGGCCGCCGAGCGGCAGGGCGACCTGACCGCCGCCGACCGCTGCTACCGGGAGTCGCTGGACATCCAGCGCGACATCGGGGCGGCGCCGGATCTGGCCCGGTGCCTGTTCGGAGTGGGCCGGGTCGCCCGCGCCCTCGGGTCGGCCGCCCAGGCCTACGACTACCTGAGCGAGGGGCTGGTGCTCAGTCAGAGCACCGGCCAGCGCGCGGGCGTGGCGGTGGGGCTGGCCTCCATCGCCCGGGTGGCGGCCGGGGACGGCGACGTCGCCGAGGCGTGCCGCCTGGCCGGGGCGGGGGCGGCGCTGCGCGAGCGGTCCTCCCCGGACCGCCCGTCCCGGTCCTGGGCGCGCACCGCCGAGGAGCTCGGCGTGGACGCGGCGGCGCTGGCGGCCTGGTGGCACGAGGGGCGGCGGATGGACCCGGGCGCGGCGGCGGCGCTGGCGCTGCGGGTCGCCGAGACCGGGCGGCTGCCCCGGCCGCGCACGCCCCGGCGCGAGGCGGTGCCCGAGCGCCGGGACCTGACCGCCCGCGAGCTGGAGGTGGCCCGGCTGGTCAGCCGGGGGCTGGGCAACCGCGACATCGCCGTGAAGCTGTTCATCGCCCCGGCCACGGTCGCCCGGCACGTCGCCAACATCAACCGCAAGCTCGGATTCCACTCGCGGCGCCAGATCGCGGCGTGGGTCGGCGGCCCAGGGCCCACCCGGTGAGCCGCGGTACCCCCTCCGCCGGGGCTCCGCTGAGATAACCGCTACGACCTGCTATTTCAGGATCACGACGCCCCTGTGTACAGAAAATACATATGCAGGTGCACACGTGAATGCATGTGCAAACGCCGATTCGCGCGCTAGTGTCGTGGACATGAGGAGGCCGAGCCCCACCGACGTCAGGCGGAGGGACGAGGACCCTCGGACGTCCTGGAGGTGCGAGTCTCCAGGGCACCGCGGAGCGGCCGTGCGGAGCATCCGCCCGGCGGGCCCGCTCCGTCCCCTCGGGGGCGACGGAGCGGGGGTCCGGCGGCGGCACCGCGGAATCGCTGGAGGACCGTGCGGCCGCGGGTGCGGAGAGGGGAGGCACCCGCGGCGCCGCCGGGCACGGCGCTACCGGGCTCGCCACGTGGAGGGGGCGTGACGAGCCCGGCAAGCGATGCGCCGCCGGGCGCGCCGGTGGCCGATCGAGGCGATGTGGGGGTCGGGATGAGGGATCTGCCCGCGCACGGCGGCCCGGTCGGCTCGCTCACCGGAGGGCTGCTGGAGCGGCTGCAGAACTCGGCGCGCACCCCCGCGGTCACCGCGGCCGACGGCGCGCGCACCCCGGCGATCGTCTTCGCGGCCACCGCCGAGCGGGCCGCCGCGGGGCTGGCCCGCCGGGGCGTCCACCCGGGCGACGTGGTGGCGGTCCTGGTACCGCCCTCCCCCGAGCGGCTGCTGGCGGTGTTCACCTCGATGGCGGCGGGGGCGGTGGTGCTGCCGCTGGAGGGGGCCGACCCCGTGGCCGCGGCCGAGGTGCTCACCTCCACCGACACCCGGATGCTGCTGGCCGCCGAGGCGCTGGCCCCGGACGCGCTGGCGCTGGCCGACCGGTCCCGGGTGCGCCAGGTGGTGGCCTTCGGCCAGGCCCCCGAGACCACGCCGTTCGACGAGCTGCTGCTGCCCGGGCCCGAGGGGGCAGAGCCGGACCGGGCCGCCGGGGAGGCCGAGGGCGGGCTGCTGACCTACGGCGCCGACGCCCGGTCGGTGCGCACCGTGGTGCACGGGCAGGAGGAACTGCTGGCCCGGTTCCGCGCGCTGGACGCCGAGCTCGTCCTGACCCCGGAGGACACGGTGGCCCTGGACGCCGCCATGCCCGAGCACGACCAGGTGGTGCTGGCCGCGGTGGCGCTGTGGCGCGGGGCCTCCGTGGTGGCCTCCCCCGGTGCGCAGCCCTCGGAGCTGGCCGCCCTGGGGGTGACGGTGCAGGGGTCGCCGACCCCGGCGCGCATCGGCTGATGCGCCCGCCCGGACCAGGGGAGGTGCGCCGGCTCCCGTCCGATCCCGCCGGTGCACCTCCCCGTTCCGCCTCGGCCGCGCCTCAGCCGTGCAGCGCCCTGCGCATCGCGTCGTAGAAGGGCTGGGCCGACCGCCGCGCCGCCGGGACCGCGTGCATCCAGCGCAGGAAGCTGTGCACCATGCCGGGGGCGTCCCAGGCCTCGACCGGGACCCCGGCCTGTTCCAGGCGCTTCGCGAAGGCGGTGCCGTCCTCCTTGAGCGGGTCGTGCTCGGCGGTGAGGATGAACGCGGGCGGGAGGACCGTCAGGTCGCGGGCGCGCGCCGGGGGCACGTAGTGCGGCAGCTCGGACAGCGGGAAGCCGCCGAGGAAGGTCCGCATGTACCAGCCGAGCTCGTCGGCGCTCATGCCGCCGGACGCGTCGGCGCCGTCCCCGCCCGGTCCGGCGAAGCCCTCCCCCGAGGCGGCCCCGGTGCCCGGATAGACCAGGCCCAGGTGGACCGGTCCGGGCACGCCGCGCTCGGCGGCCATGAAGGCCGTGCTCAGGGAGAGGAAGCCGCCCGCACTGTCCCCGGCGACCGCGATGCGGGCGGGGTCGGCGCCCAGGGGCCCGGCCTCGTCCCGCAGCCAGGTGTAGGCCGCGAAGCAGTCCTCCAGGGCGGCGGGGAAGGGGTGCTCGGGCGCCATCCGGTAGTCGACCGCGACCACGAGCGCCCCGGCCTGCTCGGCCAGCAGCCGCACGGCGTTGTCGTGGGTGTCCAGGCCGCCGACGACGAAGCCGCCGCCGTGCAGGTAGAGCACCGCGGGCAGCCCCTCGCCGGGGGTGGGCCGGTAGACGCGCACGGGGATCCCGGGGGCGCCTTCGGGGCCGGGGACCGTGCGGTCCTCGACGGAGTGGAGCCGTGCCAGGCGGGGCGCCTCCAGCGCCTCCTCGCGCTCGCGGGCCCGCTCGGCCGGGACGTCCAGCGCGTCGTCGAAGACCACCTCGGTGAGGGTGTCGATGTAGGCCTGCAGTTCGGGGTCGACCGCCATGCCGCCCGTCTCCTGTTCCGCTCGCCGGGCGCCGGGGGCGGCGCCGCCGGGGACGCCCCGGCCGGGAGCGAACCTACCCGCTCCCCGAGCGATCCTCACATCACCAAAGAAACAGGAACATAACGGACATCACCCTGCCCGCTCCTCGTTGATCTCGGGAAAAACGCCCCTACAAGCGCGCTTTCAGCGTCGCTTTTCCCGAGATCAACGAGGTCAGGACTCCGGGAGGTCGATCTCGAACCAGGCGACGTGGGTGCCCTCGCCGCGGTACTCGCCGCTGCGCGAGGTGCAGCTCTCGATGATGAGTTTGCCGCGGCCGTAGTCCCCGTCGGCGTCGCGCAGCTCGCCGTCGGACCCGGCCTCCGCACTCTTCTCGCCCTGGTCGGCCACGGCGACCCGGACCAGGCCGCGCTCCGTGCGGATGGACAGCGTCATCACCCCGCCCACCTGGCCGGAGCGCGAGTGCAGCAGCGCGTTGGTGGCCAGTTCGCTGGCGGCCAGCTCGGCGTCGTCGATGGAGCCGGCCGGGACCGGGCCGCCGGGGAGTCGGACCCCCTCCAGGACGTCGCGCACGCGCGCGCGGATCGAGCGCACGGCGGTCAGGTTGCCCACACAGCTCCACACGGTGTGGTCGGTGGCGGCCTCCGTGAACTCCTCCTCGGCCAGGCCGGGCGCGGCGACGGGGTCGGCAGCGGCGTACTCCTGGAGTCGCTGCGATTCGGTCATCCCCGTGTCACTCCCATCACCGGCCGACGGTAGCCGCCGACCTCACCTTAGACAAAGGCGCACCATGACCAGGACAGCACATCCGGGCGCGCGGGGCGGCGGCAACCCCACAAAACGCGGCTCCGTGTCCGGTCCCGATACGACAAAGGACGCGCCCGGACGTCAACACCCCCGCCGACCTGGGGATTCCCGACCCCGCCCGCACACCGCGAGGGGCCGGGGCGCCCGGCCCGCGGGCCGGGCGCCCCCGCGACGCGCCGGGGATGCGGCCAGGGTGAAATCCCCGACACCGCCTCCCTTCGGAACGATAATCGTTATCATCACGGACACCCCGCACCTCTCGGGGCCCACACACTCCAGGGACCACGTTCGGAAGGCACCAGATGAAGATCGCGTTCGCGGGCAAGGGCGGAAGCGGCAAGACCACCCTGTCCGCCCTGTTCACCCGCTTTCTCGCGGAGTCGGGCCACACGGTGGCCGCCATCGACGCCGACATCAACCAGAACCTCGGCGCGGCACTGGGCGTGCCCGCCGCCGAGCTCGCCGCCCTCCCGCCGCTGGGCGGCCGCCTGGCCGAGCTCAAGGAGCTGCTGCGCGGAGACAACCCGCGCATCCCCTCGGCCGGGGACATGGTCAAGACCACCCCTCCGGGGCGCGGCTCGCGCCTGCTCGGCCTGGACGGGGACAACCCCGTGCACCGCCGGTTCGGCCTGCGCGCCCCCGGGGGCGCCGTGCTCATGGCCACCGGCCCGTTCACCTCCGAGGACCTGGGGGTGGCCTGCTACCACTCCAAGGTCGGCGCGGCCGAGCTGTACCTGAACCACCTGGTGGACGGGGCGGGGGAGTACGCGGTGGCGGACCTGACCGCCGGGGCCGACTCCTTCGCCTCCGGCCTGTTCACCCGGTTCGACGTCACCTTCCTGGTCGCCGAGCCGACACTGCGCGGGGTGGGGGTGTACCGCCAGTACGCGGACTACGCGCGCGAGCACGACGTGCGGATCATGGTGGTCGGCAACAAGGTGGAGGACGAGGCCGACCTGGAGTTCCTCCACGAGCACGTCGGGGACGCGCTGGTCGCCTCGTTCGGCCACTCGCGCTTCGTCCGCGCCATGGAGAAGGGCCGCCACCCGGCCCTCTCCGAGCTGGAGGGGGCCAACCTCAAGACGCTCGCCTGGATGCGCGACACCGTGGACGCCGTCCCCAAGGACTGGGAGAAGTTCACCCGGCAGGGGGTGGAGTTCCACCTGCGCAACGCCGAGGCGTGGGCCGAGGCGGCCACCGGGCGCGACCTGCGGGGGCAGGTGGACCACGGTTTCACGGTCGGCCCCGAGGCGCTGGCCGAGAGCCGCCGTGCCCTGGCGGACGACCCGGCGGCCGACCCGGCGGTGGGGCCGCGCTGACCCCATCTTTACCAAGCGTGCGCTTGATATAACCCAAATCGGGCGAAATCAACCTCAAACAACACGTTTTCACGTATCGCCCGCATCGATTCGGTCACGACCTCACGGCCCCGGAGGCGCTTTCCGGGGCCGTGGCACCCGCTCGCACCATCCGGACGGCGGTGCGCCTGACGCAACTTGCGATAATCGCATCATTGCTGGTCACCCCCATTTTAATTACATGCTGTGACGAAATGCCATCGGGTGTCCATCACAGTCCGATTTCACCCTGTGTGAGCGCTCGACCACGGTTTGACGTGCATCTTCGTGGTGATGACTATCGGTCAGGTCGGCGCATGCGTGCGCCGCGGGTGCCCCCTCGCTTCGCGCCTCCCCGACCCGGCGCCGAAGCGCACCCTGTCCTGACCCCAGCGCGAACCGAGGTGCCACGTGTCGTCCCTGCCCACCGATTCCGACCATCAGCCCGCCTCCGGGGACGCGAAGGCGGCGCCCAGCCGCCGCACCGTCCTGATGGCGGGTGCGGCCGGCGCCGTCGTCGTCCCCGCCCTGTCCGCCTGCGGCTCCGGCTCCGGCGGCGGGAGCGGCGCGGGCGGCGGCCGTCTGCGGGTCGGCGTGGCCGGCGGATCGTCCAACGACACCGTGGACGCCCACAACCCCACCGACAACCCCGACATCGCCCGCGTCTACAACCTCTACGCCGGACTGTGCCGCTTCGCCGCTGACTTCTCCATCGAGATGGCGCTGGCCGAGTCGCTGGAGCCCAACGACAAGGCCGACGTGTGGACCGCCACCCTCAAGGAGGGCCTGACCTTCCACGACGGCTCCCCGGTCGACGCCGACGCGCTCATCTTCACCCTCAAGCGCATCACCGACCCGGACAAGCCGGGCACCAGCGCCCAGCAGCTGGCCACCATGAAGCGCGACGAGCTCAAGAAGGTCGACGACCGCACCGTCGAGATCCCCTTCGAAGAGGGCTACGTCACCTTCAAGGAGCTGTGCTCCGAGTACGCCATGGGCCTGGTCCCCGAGGGCTACGACCCGGAGAACCCGGTCGGCGCCGGCCCGTTCGCCTTCTCGGAGTTCACCAAGGGCGAGCGCAGCCTGTTCACCTCCTTCGACGACTTCTGGGACGGCCGCCCCAAGATCGACGAGGTGGAGATCATCAACTTCGCCGACGAGAGCGCCCGGGTCAACGCCCTGGTCAGCGGCGAGGTCGACGCCATCGCGCAGGTCCCGCACTCCCAGATCGAGGTCATCGAGTCCAACGAGTCCCTCCAGATCATGGAGTCGGAGTCGGGCATGTGGCTGCCGTTCACCATGCGGGTGGACTCCGAGCCCTTCGACGACGAGAAGGTGCGCCAGGCCTTCCGGCTCATCGTCGACCGCCAGGGGATGATCGACCAGGCCCTCAACGGCCACGGGCTCATCGGCAACGACGTCTACGGCCGGTTCGACCCCTTCTACGACGAGGAGCTGCCCCAGCGCGAGCAGGACATCAAGCAGGCCCGCAAGCTCCTCAAGGAGGCCGGCTACGAGGACGACCTGGAGGTCGAGCTGGTCACCGGCCCGATCAACGCCGGCGCCGAGGCCGCCGCCCAGGTCTTCAAGGAGCAGGCCAAACAGGCCGGGGTCACCGTCAAGCTCAAGCGGGTGACCAGCGAGGAGTTCTACGGCGACAACTACCTCAAGTGGACCTTCGCCCAGGACTTCTGGAGCGCCCGCCACTACCTCTCCCAGACCGCCCAGGGGTCCTACCCCGGTGCGCCGTTCAACGAGACGCACTGGGAGGACGAGGAGTGGATCGAGGTGGTCGACAAGGCGCGCGCCGAGACCGACGACGCCGAGCGCGAGAAGCTCGTCCAGCAGGCGATGAAGATCGAGTACGAGCGCGGCGGCTACATCATCTGGGGCTTCCCCAGCATGATCGACGGGGTCAGCAAGAAGGTGAAGGGCTTCGAGCCCTCCGTGGTCGGCCATCCGCTGGGCGGCTACAACTTCCGCTCGGTGACCATCGAGGCGTGACCGTCGAGGACTGACCGACGGGGGCGGCGCGCCGGAGTACCGGCACCGGGGCGCGCCGCCCTCCCGAACGCCCGCTCCCGCCGACTCCGAAGGTCACCATGCTTCGACTCATCCTGTACCGCCTGTTCTACGGGCTGCTGACCCTGTTCGTGGTCTCGCTCGTGGTCTTCGCGGCCACCCAGGCGCTGCCCAGCGACCCGGCCCAGGCCATCCTCGGGCGCGAGGCCGCGGACCCGGCCCGCCTGGCGGCGCTGCGCGAACAGCTCAACCTCGACCAGCCGCTGGCCCTGCAGTACTGGAGCTGGCTCAGCGGCGTCGCGGTGCTCGACTTCGGCACCTCGCTGTCGGGCGGCATGCCCGTGTCCGAGCTGCTCGGCCCGCGCGTCCAGGCCAGCCTGACCCTGATGCTGGTCACCGCGGTGATCGCCGCCCCGATCGCGATGGCCATCGGCGCCTTCGCCGCGCTGCGCCGCGACCGCCGCTTCGACCACACCTCCTCGATGGCCACCCTGGTGCTGGCCGCCGTGCCCGAGTTCGCGGTCGGCATCGCCGGAATCCTGCTGCTGTCCACCGGCGGCCTCAAGCTGCTGCCGGCCGTCTACGCCGGAAGCTCCACCGAGGTGCTGGCCAACCCCGACCAGCTGGTGCTGCCGGTGCTGACGCTGGCGATCGCGGTCAGCCCGCCCATCATCCGGATGATGCGCGCCTCCATGATCGAGGTCCTGGAGAGCGAGTACGTGCAGCAGGCCCGGCTCAAGGGCCTGCCCGAGCGCACCGTCATCTGGCGCCACGCCGCCCCGAACGCGATCGGGCCGGTGGCCCAGGTGATCGCGCTGCAGCTGGGCTGGCTGGCCGGAGGCGTGGTCGCGATCGAGTTCCTGTTCAACTTCCCGGGGATCGGCAAGGCGCTGATGGACGCGATCGAGGCCCGCAACCTCCCGGTCATCCAGGCCGTCGCGCTGCTGATCGCCGCCGTGTACGTGCTGGTCAACCTGATCGCCGACGTCGTCGGGCTGGCCGCCAACCCGAAGGTGAGGGTGTCGTCCCGATGAGCACCGCCGACACCGCATCCGGCGCGGCGCCCGCCGCGCCCGTCCGCCGCCCCGGCCTGCTGCGCACCGCCTGGCGCTTCCACCGCACCAAGATCGGCGTGGTGCTGGCCGGCGCCGTACTGCTGGTCGCCGCGGCCGGCCCGTTCCTCAGCCCGTTCTCCCCGACCGAGGGGGCCGGGATGCCCAACAGCGCCTCGGCCGCGGGGACCCTGTTCGGCACCGACGAGGTCGGCCGGGACGTGTTCAGCCGGTTCCTGCACGGCGGCTACACGCTGGTGACCATCGCCGTGGCCTCGGCCCTGGCCGGGGTCGCCGCCGGCGCCGTGTTCGGCATCGTCGCCGGGTACCTGCGCAACTGGGCCGACGAGCTGATCATGCGCACCAACGACATGCTGCTGGCCTTCCCGCAGCTGGTGCTGGCCCTGCTGCTGCTGTCCATCCTGGGCCCGAAGGTGTGGCTGATCGTCGCCATCATCGCGCTCTCGCACGCCAACCGGGTGGCGCGGGTGACCCGCGAGGCCACGCTGAAGGTGGTCGAGCAGGACTTCGTCAAGTCCGCCGAGGCGATCGGCGTGCCGCGGTGGCGGATCATGGCCGCCGAGATCCTGCCCAACATCACCAGCCCGCTGCTGGTCGAGCTGGGGCTGCGGATCACCTACTCGGTCGGCACCATCGCCACGCTGAGCTTCCTGGGCATGGGCCTGCAGCCGCCCCAGGCCGACTGGGGCCTGATGATCAACGAGGGCCGCACCGCCATCACCATCCAGCCGTGGGCGGTCGTGCTGCCGGTCACGGCGGTCGCGGTGCTCACCATCGGCGCGAACCTCATCACCGACGGGCTCTCCCGGGCCTCCATCGGGATCGACCGGGGGGTGGAGAAGTAATGACCGGCTCCGAAGAGAACGCGGACACGGGCGCGGCCGCCGGGCGCGGCGGCACCGCGCTGCGCGTCGACGACCTGGCCGTGGTGGGCCACCCCTCCGAGGTGGAGATCATCTCCGGGGTGTCGCTCACCCTGGAGCGCGGGCACATCCTCGGCCTGGTCGGCGAGTCCGGATCGGGCAAGACCACCCTGGGGCTGTCCCTGCTGGCGCACTGCAAGCGCGCCACCGAGGTCTCCCACGGGACCATCGAGGTGTCCGGCAACGCTCTGACCGGGCTCGGCGAGAAGGAGGTGCGACGGCTGCGCGGCCGCGCCGTCGCCTACATCCCGCAGTCCCCGGCCTCGGCGCTCAACCCGGCGCTGCGGCTGCGCACCCAGCTCACCGAGGCGCTGCACGAGTGGGACGAGCAGGAGCGCGGGCCGCGCGCCGACCGCGTGCGCGAGGTCCTGCGGGAGGTGGCGCTGCCCGACGACGACGCGTTCCTGGCGCGCTACCCGCACCAGCTCTCCGGCGGCCAGCAGCAGCGGGTCGCCATCGCCATGGCCTTCGCCGGGTACCCCGACGTGATCGTCATGGACGAGCCCACCACCGGGCTGGACGTGACCACGCAGGCCCACGTGCTGCAGACCATCCGGTCCATGACCCGCGACTACGGCACCGCCGGGGTGTACATCAGCCACGACATGGCGGTCGTCGCCGACCTGGCCGACGACATCGCGGTGATGTACAAGGGCGAGGTCGTCGAGCGCGGCGCGGCGGCCCGGGTGCTCGCCGAGCCCGAGCACCCGTACACGCGGCGGCTGCTGCGCGCGGTGCCGCTGCTGCGCACCGAGGGGCACCCCGAGCCGGAGGAGCTGCCCGAGGCGCCGGTGCTGGAGCTGAGCGGGGTGCAGGCCGGGTACGGGCGCACCATCGTGCTGCGCGACATCGACCTGGAGGTGCGGCGCGGGGAGTGCGTGGCGCTGCTGGGCGAGTCCGGATCGGGCAAGACCACGCTGTCGCGGTCGGTGGCCGGGCTGCACACGCAGTTCTCCGGGGGGATGGTCTTCGACGGGGAGGTGCTGGCGCGCAGCAGCTACCGGCGCACCCCCGAGCAGCGGCGCCGGGTGCAGTACATCTTCCAGAACCCCTACGAGGCGCTGAACCCGCGCAAGCGGGTGCGGGAACTGATCCTCGCGCCGTACACGCACCTGGCGGGCAAGCCGAAGGACCCCGACGCGGTGGTGGCGCGCGCGCTGGAGCGCGCGGCGCTCCCGGCGTCGTACGCGGCGCGCTACCCCGAGCAGCTGAGCGGGGGCGAGCGGCAGCGGGTGAGCATCGCCCGCGCCATCTCCACCAGCCCCGACCTGCTGATCTGCGACGAGATCACCTCGGCGCTGGACGTGTCGGTGCAGGCCGAGATCGTGGAGCTGCTGCGCAACCTGCAGGACGGGGGGATGGCGCTGCTGTTCGTCACCCACAACATCGCCCTGGTGTCCAACATCGCGCAGAAGGTCGCGGTGCTGAACAAGGGAGAGATCGTGGAGCACGGGCACGTGGGCGAGGTGATGGCGCGGCCGCGGCACGGGTACACGCGCGCGCTCATCGCGGACACGCCCGACTTCGAGCTGTCCCTGCCGCCGTCCGACGCCGACCTCCAGGCCCCGGAGGCGGCCGGGCAGTAGTCCGGCGGTTCGAGTAGGGGGCGGCGGGCTTCCCGCCGCCCCCCTTCTCGTTGGCCCCCGAGGTCAACGGGCATCCTCGTCGGCCTGTTGCGCCTGGACCGCGGTGATGGCGACGGTGTTGACGATGTCGTCCACCAGCGCGCCGCGCGACAGGTCGTTGACCGGGCGGCGCAGCCCCTGCAGGACCGGGCCGACCGCCACCGCGCCCGCGCTGCGCTGCACCCCCTTGTAGAGGATGTTGCCGGTGTTCAGGTCCGGCACGATGAACACGGTGGCGCGCCCGGCGACCTCGCTGTCGGGCAGCTTGGTGCGGGCGACCCCCGGGTCGATGGCCGCGTCGTACTGGATGGGCCCCTCCACGGCCAGCTCCGGGGCGCGCTCACGGACCAGCTCGGTGGCCCGGCGCACCTTGTCCACGTCGGCCCCGGTGCCCGAGGCGCCCGTGGAGTAGGACAGCATGGCCACCCGCGGATCCACGCCGAAGCCGCGCGCGGTGCGGGCCGAGTCGACGGCGATGGCGGCGAGCTGCTCGGCGTCCGGGTCGGGGTTGACCGCGCAGTCGCCGTAGACCAGAACGCGGTCGGCCAGGCACATGAAGAACACGCTGGAGACCAGGGAGCTGCGGAGCAGCTCGAAGGAGGGGCGGATGGTCTGGGCGGTGGTGTGCACCGCGCCGGAGACCATGCCGTCGGCCAGTCCGCACTGCACCATCAGGGTGCCGAAGTAGGAGAGCTCGCGGACGGTGTCGCGGGCCAGCCCGACGGAGACGCCCTTGTGGGAGCGCAGCCGGGCGTACTCCTCGGCGAACCGCTCCACCAGGTCCGGGGAGGCGTCGGGGTCGACGACCTCGGCGGCGCCCACGTCCAGGCCCAGGTCGGCGGCGCGGGCCGCCACGTCCCGGGGCGAGCCGAGCAGCACCAGGTCGGCGGCGTCGCGGCGGAGCAGCAGGTCGGCGGCGCGCAGCACCCGCTCCTCGGTGCCCTCGGGCAGCACGATGCGGCGGCGGTCGGCGCGCGCCCGCTGCAGCAGGGTGTGCTCGAACATGAGCGGGGTGACCGCGGTGGAGCGGGCCACCTGGAGGCGCTCGACGATGTCGCGGCCGTCGACGGACTCGGCGAAGGCCCGCAGCGCCGTCTCGATCTTGGGTCCGGCCCCGGGGGCGATGCGGCCGCGGGTGCGGGCCGCCCGGGTGGCGGTGGGGAAGGTGTCCAGGTCGGTGGCGAGCACCGGCAGCCGGATGTCCATCCCGGTGAGCAGCCGCCACACCGGTTCGGGCAGGTCGGCGCCGCCGGTGAGGACCACCCCGGCCAGCGGCGGGAAGTCGGGCGAGGTGTGGGCGGCGTTGACCGCCGGGAGCAGGGCGCTGGCGCGGTCGGCGGCCATGATGACCGCGTTCTCGGGTTCGAGCCGGTCCAGGATGCTCGGCAGCGACATGGCGGCCACCAGCACGCCGGACACCTCCCGGCCGAGCCGCTTCTCCTCGCCGAAGAGCAGCCGGGCCTCACAGGCCCGCTGCAGGTCGCGCAGGGTGGGGGCGCGCAGCCGGGGCACCTCGGGCAGCACGTACCCCTCCCCGGCCAGCTCCCGGCGCAGCAGCGGGGCCTGGTCGGGGTCGACCCGGTCGACGACGGTGCCCAGCAGGGAGGCGTGCTCGCGGTCGAGCTCCTGGCGGGCGATGGCGATGACGTCGCGCACCTCCGGCTCGCCCCGCCCGGCGCCGGAGACCACCAGCAGCACGGGGGTGCCGAGGTTGGCGG
This sequence comes from Nocardiopsis suaedae, assembly GCF_027706745.1. GTDB lineage: Bacteria > Actinomycetota > Actinomycetes > Streptosporangiales > Streptosporangiaceae > Nocardiopsis_A > Nocardiopsis_A suaedae. The sequence continues at coordinate 50,753 of NZ_JAQFWP010000033.1, forward strand.
CGACGCGGGCGTTGAAGGAGAACTCGGTGGCCGAGCCGACGTCGGTGTAGCCGGAGCCGACGACGACCATGGCGGCGTGCCGGGCGGCGGCCGCGTGGTAGGCGTCGACGATGCGCGACAAGGCCTGGTCGGGGTCGGTGCGCACGTCGCCGTAGGTGGCGCCGACGCAGTCCTCGTAGTCGTCGCCCAGGTCGAAGCGGGTGCGCAGGGTCTCCACGATGGGGTCGCGCCCGCGCCCGTCGACGACGGGGCGCAGCACCCCGACGGAGTGGACGGTGCTGGACAGCTGCTCGGCGGTCCCGAGCGCGACGACGGCCTGCTGGCTATCGGCATCGGTGGCCGCGATGTAGACGCCCCGCGTCATGCCCCCGCCTTTCGCGAAGTCCGGGCGCCCCCTCAGGCGCGCCCCGTGCACCGGGCGGCCCCGCCCCGGAATGCGGGGCGGGGGTCCCCGCTCCACCGTAGACCCCGGTGGCGGACGGCCCCGGAGGGGCGTGCCGCGGGCGGCGGCATCCGGGTGGCAAAGCCTCCGCCAAGCCGCCGCGCGTCACCGAAGGAGCCGCGCGACTCGGCCGCCGACCCGGCCCCTTCCGTCGTTCCTCCCGAGATCATCGGAGGTCGCCACCCCCGGTCACCGCACGCCCCCACCGCCGGGAAGGGGCGGCGACCACCCGCACCTAGCGCTCGCTTGGTATGCGGGTTACGATGCGCGCACGACTCCCCCGACGCCCTTCCCTCCCGCGCCCCGGGCGGCAGGGCGGCCGTGAAAGGACCCCCCGATGACGCCGCCCACCTACCCCAACCACATCGATGGTGAGTCCCGGCCCGCGATCGGCGGCGGGTGGCTGGACAGCACCGACCCCTCGACCGGCCGGGTCTGGGCGCGCGTGCCCGACTCCGGCCCCGACGACATCGCCGAGGCGGTGGACGCCGCCCGGCGGGCCGCACCCGGGTGGGCGGCCGTCCCGCCCGCCCGGCGCGCCGCCGTGCTGCGCCGCTGGGCCCAGACCGTCACCGAGCACGCCGATGACCTCGCCCGCACCGAGAGCCGCGACAACGGGCGGGTGCTGCGCGAGACGCGCGGCGCCGACCTGCCCGGCGGCGCCATGCACATCGCGTACAACGCGGGCCTCGCCGACACGGTCACCGGGGACACCCTCCACCTGGGCGGCACGGCCTCGGTCTCCACCCTCCTGGAGCCCTACGGGGTCGTCGGGGTGATCCTGCCCTGGAACGCCCCGCTGGCCATGTTCTTCGCCAAGGTGTCCGGCGCCCTGGCGGCGGGCAACGCGGTCGTGGTCAAGCCCGCCGAGCAGGCCTGCTGCTCGGTGCTGGCCGGGTGCGCCCTGCTGGAGGAGGCGGGGCTGCCGCCCGGCGCGGTCAACGTGGTCGCGGGCACCGGGGAGCGCGCCGGGGAGGCGCTGGTGGCCCACCCCGGCGTCGCCAAGGTGCACGTCACCGGCTCCACCGCCACCGGGCGGCGGGTGACCGAGCTGTCGGCCGCCGGCATCACCGACCTCTCGCTGGAGCTGGGCGGCAAGTCGGCCTGCATCGTCTTCGACGACGCCGACCTGGACGCGGCCGCCGCGGGGGCCGCCGGGGCGGTCTACACCGGCGGCGCGGGCCAGTCGTGCGTGGCCGCCTCCCGGTTCGTCGTCCAGGACACCGTCTTCGAGGCGTTCACCGAGCGGGTGCGCGCGCACGCACGGGCGCTGCGCGTGGGCGCCCCCGGCGCGCCCGACACCGACATGGGGCCCATCGCCTCCGAGGAGCAGTACCGCAAGGTGCTCTCCTACCTGGAGCTGGGCCCCAAGGAGGGCGCGGAGCTCCTGTTCGGCGGCGGCTCCGGCCCGGACGCGCTCACCGGGCCCGACCCCGCCCTGGACGGGGGCTACTGGGTGGAGCCGACCCTGTTCCGGGCCGACGACGGCGGCCTGAGGCTCTGCCAGGAGGAGATCTTCGGACCGGTGGCCGTGGCGCTGCCCTTCGCCACCGAAGAGGAGGCCTACGCCATCGCCAACGGCACCGGGTACGGGCTGGCCGGGGGCGCGTGGACGCGCGACCTGGCGCGCGCCCGGCGGGCGGTCTCCGCCATCGACGCCGGGACGGTGTGGATCAACACCTTCCGGCGCATCCACTGGGCGGTCCCCTTCGGCGGCCGCAAGCAGAGCGGCAACCTGCCCTCCAACGGCCCGGACGCCCTGCGCGAGTGGCTCACCCTCAAGGCCGCGTGGATCGAGCCGGCCTGAGGCGGCCCGGACGGGAAGGACGTGACGGATGCTGATGCGTGCGGCGGTGCTGACCGCCTTCGACGCTCCGCTGGAGGTCCGCGGGGTGGAGGCGGGCGACCCCGGGCCCGGCGAGGCGCGGGTCCGGATCGCCGCGTCCGGCGTGTGCGGGTCGGACCTCAAGGCGATCGACGGCCACAGCCCGGTGGTGCCGCGGCTTCCGGTGGTGTGCGGGCACGAGAGCGCGGGGACCGTGGACGCGGTCGGGCCCGGGGCGGAGGCCGTGGCCCCCGGCGATCCGGTGCTCATCGCGATGAACCGCCCGTGCGGGCGGTGCCGGATGTGCGCCGGGGCCCAGGCGCACCTGTGCACGGACGACGCGCGCCTCAAGGCGGTCATGGGGCTGATGCCCGACGGCGGCACGCGCCTGCGCATGGACGGCGCCGAGGTGCGCCCCTACCTGGGCATCGGGTCCTTCGCCGAGTACACGGTGGTCTCCGAGCGCGCGCTCGTGCCGCTTCCCCGCGACGTCCCGCTCGCCCCGATGGCCCTGCTGAGCTGCGCGGTCGTCACCGGCGTGGGGGCGGTGCTGACCACCGCGCGGGTGGAGCCCGGCTCCTCGGTGCTGGTGGTGGGCTGCGGGGGCGTGGGGCTGAACGCGGTGCAGGGGGCGGCGGTGGCGGGCGCCGCCCGGATCGTCGCCGCCGACCTGGTGGAGGCCAAGGCCCAGGCGGCGGGGCGGTTCGGCGCCACCGACACCGTCACGGCCGGCGACGGCCTGGAGGAGCGGGTGCGGGACCTGGTGCCGGGCGGGGTGGACTACGCCATCGAGGCCACCGGGGCGCCGGCGGCGCTGGCCGGGGCGTTCGCGGCGACCCGGCCGGGCGGCACCACGGTGATGGTGGGCAGCCCGCCGCCGGGGGCCGAGGCGGCGGTGCCGGCCGGGACCCTGTTCGCCTCCCGGCGCCTGATGGGCTGCCAGGGCGGGGACGCGTCCCCGCACACGGACCTGCCGCGCCTGGTCGACCTGTACCGGGCGGGACGGCTGCGCCTGGAGGAGCTGATCACCGAGCGCGTGGACCTGGAGGACGTGAACGGCGCCGTCGAGCGCGTCCGAAAGGGGGAGACCGCCCGCGCCCTCGTCGTCCCGCAGGGATGAGCAACGGACCGGCAGGCGCCCCGCTCCCCGGGGCCCATGCGCACCGTGGGGACGGCGAGGGGGGCGGTTCCGCCACACGGCCAGCCCCGGGATGGTCCTTTCACCACGCTGGATGCGCGAACCGGCCTGGGGCGATTGATCGGGCCGATGGGGACGGGTTACCGTGAACGGGACCGAAAAACTGAAACATGTTCTGCTTTTCGACCGCCCGCACCCCTCCCCCGCGGGAGCGTCCATGGCCTTCACCGACCTCTCCGACGTGCGGCTCTTCCACACCGACGACGGCCCGGCCGACCCCGGGCGCGCCCGTACCCTGCTGCTCGTGCACGGCTGGGGGTCGGACTCCCACGAGTGGGTGCACCACATCGGCCCGCTGGCCGAGCGGTACCGGGTGCTCGCCCCCGACCTGCGGGGACACGGGGCCTCCTCGGTCCCCGACACCCCCTGCACCCCCGCCGCCATGGCCGCCGACCTCGCCCGCCTCGTCGAGGACGCCGGCGCCGCACCGGTCGCCGCGGTCGGCCACTCCATGGGCGGGCAGGTGGTCAGCCTGCTCGCCGCCGACCGGCCGGACCTGGTCGGTGCGGTGGTGACCGTCGACCCCGGCTACGGCTTCGGCCCCGCCGAGACCGACCCGCTGCCCGCCGCCGTGCGCGCCCTGAACGGGCCCGACCCGGTCGGCACCGCCCTGGCCCTGGACGCCTGGAGCACCACCCCCGCCACCCCCGGCTGGATCCGCACCTGGCACGAGCGGCGGCTGCGGGCCGCCCGGCCCCGCGTGCTGGCCGAGGCCTTCGCCGGGATGTTCACCGACCCCGGGGCGATCGGGCCGCGCCCCGCCGCCCAGCGGCACCTGGCGCGGCGCCCCCAGCCCGCGCTGTCGCTGTGGCACCACCCCGGGCGGGCCGCCTGGGAGCGCCCGCTGCTCCCGCCCGGCTCCCGGGTGGAGTGCTGGGAGGGCGCGGGGCACCGGCTGCACGAGGAGCGGCCCGCCGAGTTCCTCCGGGCGCTGGAGGGCTGGCTGGCCGGAACCGACCACGAGAGGTGAGATGGCCGTGAAGTTCAGCCTGTTCATGAACCCCCAGATCCCCGGGTCCGGCTACGCCGCCGAGGAGAACGCCCGCGCCCTGCGCCCCATCGGCCGCGACCCCGCCTCCTACCAGGCCCTGCTGCACGAGGTGCGGGAGATCGCGGTGCACGCCGACCGGATCGGCTTCGACGCGCTGATGCTGACCGAGCACCACTTCCACTCCGAGGGCTTCGAGTTCTCGGTCAACCCGCTGATGGTGCTGGCCGACCTGGCGGCGCGCACCGAGCGCATCCTGCTGGCCCCCCTGGGGCTGGTGCTGCCCGCCTGGGACCCGATCCGCGCCGCCGAGGACGTGGCCCTGCTCGACCACTTCTGCCAGGGGCGGCTGCGCCTGGGGGTGGCCCGCGGGTACCAGTCGCGCTGGGCGGACGTGCTGGGCCAGCGGTGGAAGTCGCGGGCCGCGCGCAGCGACGGCTCGCGCACCGACGACCGCAACTTCGACGTCTTCGGCGAGCTGCTGAAGATCATGAAGATGGCCTGGACGCAGGAGACGCTGCGCTACCGCAGCGACGTGCTGGACTACCAGGTGCCCGACCCCTACGAGGGCATCGAGGGCTGGCCCGCCCAGGAGTGGACGCGCACCTTCGGGGCCCCGGGCGAGCTGGATGAACAGGGCCGCGTCCAGCGGGTGAGCGTGGTGCCGCGCCCCTACCAGGACCCGCACCCGGAGCTGTGGCAGCCCTTCACCGTCAGCGACCGGTCGGTGGTGCGGGCGGCGCAGGAGGACATCCTGCCGTGGATGTTCACCCCGCTGCCGGGCGAGCACCGCAAGAAGGCCGAGCTGTACCGGAGCGTGGCCGCCGAGCACGGGCGCGACTACCGGCTGGGCGAGCACACCGGCATCCTCAAGATCGTGGGCATGGCCGACACCCGCGAGGAGGCGATCGCGACCTACGGGGCCAAGATGCACAAGGACTTCGCCTCGTTCTTCGGCCCCTTCGGGTACCTGGAGGTGCTGCGCACCGAGGACGACGACGCGGCCGCCCCCATCAGCCCGGAGAAGGGCGACTTCACGCGGATGGCCGACGTGCAGATGGCGCTGATCGGCGGCCCGGACGACGTCAAGCGCGGCATCGAGGCGATGCTCAAGGAGATCCCCGACCTGGAGTGGTTCGGCCTGTTCATGCAGGGGCAGCAGGGCGTGCTTCCGCTGGACACGGTGAAGCGCAACCTTGAGATGTTCGCCGAGCACGTGATCCCGGAGTTCCGGGACTGAGCCCGGATCCCGGTGGGGCGGCCGGAACCGGCCGCCCCACCGGACGCACCACCGGACGGCCCGCCCGCCTCCGCACGCCGCGCGGGCACGCAGGGCAGCGCTGGGCCGCTGGGCAAGGCGGTCACCGTTGGTCCGAATCGCCCCGTTCCCGTCCTTCTTCCCCTCGGGAGTGAGCCGTACGGCCTCCTGCGACCCGGGGACACCCATGCCGGAAATGGGCCCTCTTCCCCCTGTTTTCGGGGGTTTCTGCGGGCGATAATCGACTGCCCCGACCGCCGGGCCCGCCCGGCAGGGAGCCGCCCGGACGGCCGGACAACTGAAGAGGAGCGGCATGGAGCTGGAACGCGTCGTCATCGGACTCGTCGCCGCGCTGCTGCTCCCCTACTCCCTCCCGGCCGTCCGCCCCCGGCCGCTGCTCGCGGTCCCCCTGACCGTCCTGTACGCGGCCTACGCACTGGCTCCGGCGCTGCTCTCCCCCGCCGCCGCCGTGCTGCTGCCGCTGACGGCGGCCGCGTCCTGGGGCCTGTGGCGGCTGGCCCGCACCGACGCCCACATGCAGGGCTCCCCCCGCATCCTCATCTCGCGCTCGGTGGCCGGGACCATCTTCGCGCCGCTGGGGCTGACCCTCGCCCTGGCGGGCACGGCCGCGGCGTTGCACACGGGGACGAAGGTCCTCACCGGGGCGCGTGATCTTATCCTGGACGATAGAACGGCGATCGCGGTGTCGGGGCTGCTGATCGCCACGTTCATCGGAGGGGAGGTCGTCACGCACACGCTCCATCCGTTCTACGCCGAACTGAAGAAGGCGGAGGCGGGGGAGATGGAGCCCCTGAAAGGGGCGGGAACCGCCATCGGATGGCTGGAGCGGTCCATGACCTACGCCCTCACCGTCGCGGGACGGCCGGAGGCCATCGCGGTGGTCGTCGGCATCAAGGCGCTTGCGCGCTTCCCCGAACTGCAGAGCAACCAGAAGCGGTTCGCCGAGTACTTCCTCATCGGCTCGATGAGCAGTATCGGCCTGGCCCTCCTGATCGCCGCGGTGATCCGCATCGTCTTAGGAGAGAAGGCACTCGGGTGACACGGCAGCACGCACTCCTGCACAGCCATCCCCTCTTCGTCGACCTCGCCCGCCTCGGCCTGCCGGCCGACGACTACATCATCGCGGGCAGCGGGCCGCTCCTGGCGCGCGGCATCCGCACCGACATCACCGACCTGGACGTGGTGGTGCGCGGGCGCGCCTGGGACATCGCGCGGATGCTGGGCCCGGTGGTCACCGCCCCCTGGGAGGGGGTACAGCGCGTGGTGCTCCACGGCGGCCGCCTGGACGTGCTCAACGGCTGGTTCCCGTCCATGTGGGACCTGGACGAGTTCATCGAGACCCGCGAGTACATCGACGGCCTGCCCTTCGCGCCCCTCGACCGGGTCCTGCGCTGGAAGCGCCGCCTGGGCCGGGCCAAGGACATCGCCGACATCAACGCGCTGATGGAGTACTTCGACCCGGAGGTGGGCACCGTCGCCCGCGCCCCCGTCCCGGCCGAAGGGCCCTCCGCCCCGTGAGACCGGTGAGCTCCAGGTCTCTTCCGAATTGCCGATAAACCCGCCATTCGTCCCCGGCCTTCCGCCCATAGTTGCCTCCGAGAACCGCGAATCGGCTTCCGGTTCAGGAACAACGTGGGGAAAGGACGGGACGGAATGGGCGGAAGGCTCCCCGAACGCACGCGTCGGCTCATCATCGCCACCGACGCCGAGGCCTACAGCGCACGGGACTACACCGGGCAGGTGCGCCTCCAAGAGGACCTCCACAGGGTCCTGGAGGAGGCCTGCACCAACGGCGGCCTGGACCGGGCGTCCTGGGACCTGCAGGAGCAGGGCGACGGGGAGATCGCGGTGCTCCCCGTCGGAACGCCGGAGGACGCCACCCTCTCGGCCTTCCTCGACGGCCTGGCCCAGGCGCTGCACCACCACAACCGGCCGCTCAACGACGCCTACCGCGTGCGCCTGCGCGTCGCCGTCCACCAGGGGCTCGTCGCCGACGGCCGGAACGGGTTCGTCGGCGCGCCGGTCAACGAGGCCTGCCGGCTGCGCGACTGCGACCTGGTCCGGGACGCCCTCGCCGACGCCCCCGGCGCCGACTTCGTCACCGTGCTGTCGCGCTCCCTGTACGAGGACGCCGTCGCCGACGGCACGGTGGGCCTGTACCGGTGGCCCTTCAAGCGGGTCGACATCGAGATCCCGGCCAAGGCGTTCCGCGCCGAGGCCTGGCTGTGCGTCTCCTCCGACCCCCCGGCCCCCGAGGGCTCCGCGCCCCCGGCGGACTCCCCCGGGAAGGCGCCGGACACCGAAGCGGGGCCGGGGCGCGCCGCCCCGCCCCGCTCCTCCCCGACGTTCAGCGTCACCGGAGGCGACATGACCTTCGGCGACCACCACGGCGACAAGACCAGCATCAACAACATCCGCTGAGCGCGCCATGGCACAGGACGCCGACGAGCACCCCCGCCAGCCGCCTCCAGAGTCCCCGCGCCCAGAGGGGACCCCGCCCGCCGGAGACACGGGCGACGCCACCGGCCCCCCTGCCCCCCGCCGATCCGAGCAGACCGAGGATCCGGGGGCAGGAGCCGGACCGGCCGACGAGCGGCACACCGATCCGGCCGAGGAGGAGTTCCGGGCCTCCGCAGCCGAGCAGCGGCGCCGCGACAGCAGGTACGCCCGCACGAGCGGCGGGGCGTTCACCGTCACCGGCGGCGACATCACGCACGGCGACCACCACGGCGACAAGTTCACCTACAACGTCTTCGCCCAGCGGGAGGGCTCATCGGCCCGGATGGGCGCCGTCGGCAAGGTCGGCGCGGCGCTCGCCCTGCGGGTCGAAGCGGCGAGCGACGCCGAGCTGTCGCGCTGCCTGAATCGGGACCGGATCGTCCTCCTGCGCGGCCCCGAGGATTCCGGTCGGACGACCTCCGCGGTGTGCGCACTGGCGCAGCAGTGCGCCCCCGCCTCGGAGCGGCCGATCCGCACCGTCCCCCGCTCCACGGACCTGCGCCGCCTCGCCGACATGCTGGGGGACTCGGAGAACGCGGCCTGCGGGTACGTGCTCGACGCCTCGGACGCCCCCTGGCTCGCCGACGCCACCGCCGCCGAGCTGTCAGCGCTCTCCTCCGCCCTCGAAGGGCACGACGCGCGCCTGTGCGTGCTGGTCGACCGGGACGACCCCGTCGGGCACCTGCGGTACCGGCCCGTCGAGCACACCCCCGCGGACCTGCGGGGCGTCCTGGAGCGGACCCTCGCCACCGCCCTGCTCACCGGCGGGGCGGCGCCGCCGCAGGACCGGGGGGCCGTCGACGCCGCCGTCGCCGAGCGCGCCCGGCCCGTGCTGGAGGAGGCCGAGAAGCGCTCCTCCTCGGTCCGGATCTGGGCCGAGACCGCCGACACCCCCGAGGACGCCGCCGCCCTGGGCGGCTTCCTCGCGGCGCTCGCCGACCCCGGGGACGCCCTCCCCGAGGACACCGACCGCCGCGTCGGCGAGGTGCGGGCGCGGCGGCTCGCCGACCGCGCCCGCGCCCTGCTGCGCAGGACCTCCCGCCGCCGCTCCCCCGTCGACCAGGCCTACGTGATCACCACCGCCGTCCTGGACGGCTGCCCCCTCGCCAAGGTCATCACCGCGGCCGAAGACCTGGCGGCACGGCTCCACCGTGCCGAGCGCCCGAACGGCCCCTGGCGGCGCGAGGCCTTCTCCCTGCCGCTCAACCACCGGCTCCGCCACGTCGACCTGATCGCCGACGACGGCGGCGGCCCCGGCGACGCGGCCGACCCGCCGGGCGACACCACCGTCCGCCTCAAGCAGCCCGACCTGTGGACGGCCGTCGTCGACCTGGTGTGGATCGACCATGAGGCGGCCCGCAGGCCCCTGCTGGAGTGGCTCGCCCGGCTCTGCGAGACCTCCGGGGACGAGGACGTCGGCATCCAGAACGGGGTCGAGCTGGCCCTGGCGCGGCTCGCCGCCGAGGACTTCGACGAGATCTCCCGCACGGTCCTGGAGCCGTGGGCACGGCGCCGTCCCGCGTTCAGCACGGGCGGTGCCGGGTCCGACGCGTACACCCACTGCCGCCGCGTGGCGGCCTGGGTGCTGGAGCGCCTCGTCGTCGAGACCCGGCAGAAGTCCCGCGCGCTGGGCCTCCTGGACCGGTGGATGCGGTCGAACGACATCCCGCTGCGCCGCACCGCCGTACTCGCCTACGGGTCCCGGGTGGCGTGCAGGGTTCCGGACACCGTGTTCGCGACCGTCAAGACGGAGCTCGCCCGCATCGCCGCGGACACGCGCCGCGGCAGGGACCCCTTCGGGACCCTGATGCGCACCGTGCTGGTCGCCGAAGCGCTGGAGGGCGCCTACGACGCGGGGATGCGCGCGAGCACCGTGGAGCTCGTCGCCGACGAGGCCGGCGCGGCGCGCCCGGGTGCGGCCAAGGCGGCGCTCATCGCCCTCATGCGCATCTGCCAGCTCCGCGGGCGCCTGCCGGGGGCCGAGGCCGGAGCCGCTCGCGGCCCCCACCCCGACCTGCTCATGTGGTTGGACGCCCCCTGGCCGGACCCGCCTTCGGACACGTCGGCGCCCGCCCGGCCGAACGACCGCCCCGACCCGTCGAAGCCGCTGGCCGGGATCGCCCGGCTGTGGGCCGCGGCGCTGCTCGACGACATCCACGGGCCCACCGCCTGGCGGATCCTCCTGCAGTGGGACACGGCCGCGGGCCCCGCCGCCGGAGACGGGACGGCCGTGACCGCCCCGGGGCGGCGGGCGCGCATGGACGAACTCCTGGCCCACCTGCGCAGGGTCCCCGACCTGCGCGAACTCATCGACCGCTATGAGCGGGTCCGCGCCCGCACCGCCCGCACGCGTCGGCCCCGCGGCGGGCCGGACGCGTCCCCCGGAGAGGAGGCCACCGATGGGCCGACCTGACCAGCCGCGCGACCCGGCCACCGGCCGCTACACGTTCGGACGCGCCCGCCCCGACGAGGGGCCGGGCCTGTTCCGCCGCCTGATGGACCGCCTGTTCGGCGGCGGAGAGCCCGACGACCGCCCCGGCTGGTTCCCCGACGAGCCGGAGGAGCCCGAGACGGTCCACCTGGAGATCTCCGACGATCTCGAACAGTTCGCCACACCGGCCCGGGACGACGCCTTCACCTTCGACGTGCGGATCAGGGTCGCCTGGAGCGCGAGCGTGACGTGCGCCGACCCCGGGGAGCGTCGGGAGATCGAGCGGGCCGTGGAGGCCTTCGTCGACGAGCGCAAGGCCTCGGTGCGCGGCGAACTGATGAGCAGGGTCCGGCCCCTCGGACGGCGGCTGGCCCCCTACCAGGCGGCCGATCTGGAGCGGCTGATCAACGAGGACAACGCGCGCGAGCACTTCCTGATCCCCCGGCGGCCCGAACCGCCCCGCCACGGACCGGCCGCGCGCCCCGGGCGCGACCGCGCGCTCCTGGACGCCCCCTACGAACTCGTCGACGCACAGGTGCACGCCTGGGTCGACCCTTGCGACGCGGTGCGCCGACTCGTGCAGGACCAGTGGGTCGAGCAGACACGGCGGGCCGGCCGCCAGGCCCTCGCCGTGCAGGAGGTCGCCCGGCTCGCCGAACGCCAGGAGTACTGGCACGACCTGTTCCTCCGGACCCTGCAGCGGATGGGCCGTGTGGACGGGGCCCAGGCCGACTGGGTGGCCGTCGACGCCCTGCGGATGGCCACCGATGCCGACGCCTCCCCCGGCGGCGCCGAGGCGGTGCTCCGGGACGCGCTGGACCGCCGCACCCGGGAGGGGTCGCAACTGGCACAGCAGCTCGCGGGGATGATCGACGCCGCCCGGCGGGACGAAGCGGGCCTGCTGGAGTTCGCCTTCGCCAGTGACACGGCCCTGCGCGCGGTCCTCGAACACCTCGGTGTGCCCGTGGAGCAGATCGAGCGGGCCCGGGAGAAGGGGGACCTGGAGGGATGAACACCACGAGCGTGCGGGCCACCGCACTGGACCGCCTGGTCCCGGCCGCCGCGGCCGCCCTCCTCCTGCCCGCGGCGTCGGCGTGCTTCCCCGACCCGGTTCCGGCCGCGGGCGCCGTGCAGTGCGACTCGGTCTTCTCCTCCGGCGGGGCCTCCGATGCACCGGTGACCGCGGAGGTGGTCGTCCTGATCGACGTCAGCGCCTCGATGTGGACCGATCAGGGGTACCCCGGCCTCGCCGAGCGGATCGCCGCCGACGCCGTGGACGCCGACGTCTTCGGGGCGGCCGACCAGCGGCGGCTGTCGGTCGGCCTGTTCGGCGGCCCCGGTGCGCCCGCCTTTCCGCTCGACCGGGTCCCGCTGCCCGAGGCCGTCGGCCTGGCCGACGGACGGCAGGCCACGGACCGGCAGGCGGTCACCGAATGCCTGGAGAAGGAGCTCGGAGAGCGGGTCCCGGGCGAGGGGGCGCAGCGCCCGGGGAGCGACATCCTGCGCGCGCTGACCGCCGGGGCCGGACGGTTGGAGGGGAACACGGAGGACGGGAAGGACGGAGAGGACGGGGAGGACGCCGACCGGCGGCTCCTGGTCTACACCGACGGCCTCGCCAACACCGGGTGCCTGGACATGGAGCGCTACTTCGGCGACGGCCTCGGCTCCGAAGAGGTGGCGGCCGACTGCGCGGCCTCCGGCGAGGACCGGGGGCTGGACCTGTCCGGCATCGACGTGCGGCTGCACCTGCAGGACACCGGGGCCGAGGCGCGCGACTCCTCTCAGGACGCGGCGGTGCGGAGCTACTGGGAGCAGGTGTGCGCGGCGTTCGGCGGGACGGAATGCCTGGAGCAGGCGCAGGCGCCGGGAGGTTACGTGGACGCCGCGGAACCGGGCGCGGAAGACCCGGAGGTCGCCCTGCCCAGTGCCGAGTTCCCCGACCGGGGGACCGTCTCCCTTCCGTCCCAGCTCCTGTTCGCCTTCGACTCGGCGGTCCTGAGGGACGAGGCCGAGGAGCTGCTCGACGAGGCCGCCGCGCACCTGCGCGGGGACGGGGCCGAGGCGCCGAGTGTGACGGTCACCGGCCATACCGACAGCAAGGGCGGCGACGACTACAACGAGGACCTCTCCCTGCGGCGCGCAGAGGCCGTCGCGGACTACCTGGAATCCGCCGGATTCGCCGAGGTGAGCGTGGTCGGCGAAGGCGAGCGGGACCCGGTGTGCGAGGGCGACTACCAGGACGGCGAGCTGCTGGACGGCGCGTGCGCCCAGGAGAACCGCCGGGTCGACATCGAGATCGCGGACTGAGGGGGCACGATGCCCGGAAACGACGACTTCCCCGGCGGGTGGGGGCCGAACGGCCCGAGAGACCCCGGCGGCCCGGACGGCGGCGGGAGCCCGCAAGGGGACTTCCCCGCACTGCCCGGCGACGGGTTCATCCCGCTCTCCTTCCACCAAGGGGCATGCGGGTGCCCGCTGGAAGACGCGGTGTCGGGGCGGGGCCACTTCCCGCCCGCCGACGCGCCGCACCTGGTGGCCAACCACGAGATGGCGCACCAGTTCAGCGCCTCGTTCAACGCCACGCGCATCATCGTGAACCGCGGCGCCGAACTGGGCGCGTTCATCAACACCGTCACCCAGACCGCGGCGGCCGCCGACGGGGCGCTCAACCGGCTCCGGCTCCACGTGCGCGGCCGCCCGCTCAGCCTGGCCCGGCGGCGGCTGGACGAGCTGGACCGGGTGTACGGGGCCCTGCCGCCCGCCGACCGGGTGCGGCCCGGCCTGCCGCTGCGCATCGCCACCTGGGCGGCCATCGCCGCCATCGGCCTGTTGGAGGCCTGGTTCCTGCACCGGATCGCCGTCGACGCGCTCGGCGTCCCGGTCGGCGAGTGGTCCTCCGTCCTGGCCTGGTTCATGGGGCCGATCCTGGCGTTCCTGCTCTTCGCCCTGGGACGCCTGCTGTCGTCCCAGGTCTTCGCCCATCGGGCGGACTTCTGGGCCCGCCGCGGCGACGCCGCCCCGGCCGGTCCCGACCCCGACGCCCCCGACCGCGCGCTGCGCCGGGCCGGCCGCGGCGCCGCGCGGTTCGTGCGGTCCTGGCCGGCCGCGCCCTGGATCGCCGTCGGCCTCATCGCGCTCATCTGGATGGGCTACCTCTTCCTCCTCCTGGCCAAGTTCCGCGTACTGATGGCCGGGACGGGGCCCGGGGAGGCCGCGCTGACGATCCCTCCCTGGGTGTTCATGGCCCTCTTCGGCACCTTCGCGGTCGGCGCGGTGGTGCTGGAGTACATGGTGCACAACCCCTACATCACCGCCCGCGACCGCGCGGAGGCCGACTACGGCCGGGAGCTGCGCGCGTGCGACCGCCTGTGCGAGGCGGTGACGGCCCGGGTCTCCCGGCACCGCCAGGCGCACTCGACGCTGCGCTCGCGGCGGGACGAGCTGCTCGCGATGGCGCGGATCGAGGTCGTGCGCGCCTGGCAGTGCGTCAACCTGCCCTCCCGGTTCGTCCACGGCCGCTCGGGCCCGGTGGCACCGGTCACCGCGTCGCCGACCGACGTCCTGCCCGAGGACCCGTTCCCCGACCGGCTCTCCCCGGAGCAGGTCGCCTCCTACTTCCGGGTCTTCCGCGACGTGGACACCCCGGCCCCCGAGCTCGCGTCGCTGTGGGAGGCGGGGCGGGTGCTCGGCGAGCACGCGCCCGAGGCGTACGAGCGGGAGATCCGGGACCTCGTCGACGGGCTCGCCCGCGACGCGGAACCGGAGGCGGGCCGCTACCGCTCGCCCTCCCGGGACGCGGACACGGGCGGCGTCCCGGACGGCGGGGACCCCGACAAGGAAGGGGCGCACCTGTGACGACGACCGACGAAGGCACGAGCGGCGTCCGAGAACAGCCCGCGCCGGAGCCCGCGGGCAACCGGTACCGGCTGGCCGAGACCGCCAAACGGCTGTCCCGCACCTACGCCGACGCCGAGGCCGCGCTCGACGCGTTCGAGGACGGGCTCCCTCCCCAACAGGCGGAGCCGACGCAGACGGCCGCCCTTCTCTCCCCGGCGCCCTCGCCCCTGCCGGGGTTCCCGGCCCCCTCCGGGGGCGAAGGCCGGAACGCGGGCGCAGACCGGGCGCCGCGCCGACGGCGGATCGGCGCCGTCCTGCCCTTGGCCGCCCTCCTCCTGGGCGCGGTGGTGGTGGTCTCCGGGGCGGGGCTGGTCGAGGCGGTCGTCGACGCGCCCGGGCTGCGCCCGGTGCTGGCGCCGGTTCCCGGGCTCCTGCTGTTGGTGTGCCTGCTCGGAGCGGGTGAGCACATCGCCGCCGGGCGCACACGCTGGGGCCCCGCCCTGCTTTACGGCTCGGTGCTCGCTTCGGCCTGTGCCCTGGCAGGGCTGTGGGGGCACTCGGTGGCACCGCCCGGCCCCACCGCCGTCGGGACGGCGGTGGGCGCCGCAACGCTGACGGCTCTGGCCGGTGCGACCTGCCTCGCGGCCCAGCGGCGCTCGGCCGCGGCCGCCCGGGACGCCCACGGGCCGGTGGCGCCCTTCGTCGACGGCTCGGCGGTAGTGGACCGGGTGCGTACGCGGCGGCGCGGTACCCGGCTGCACCGGCTGCGCGACCGGGCGCGCGGGGCGGTGCACACGCACGTTCGGGCATGGGAGGACGTCCACCACGAGTGCCTGCGCCTGGCCGACCCGCGCTCTGAGAGCGCGCCTTCGGTGGTCGCCGCGCTCAACGAGCTGGGGGCGGTGGCGCCGCCCGGCTCCCGTACGCCGCTGCCGGGCGAAGCGGTCGACTTCGCAGGTCTGGGCGGCGGGAACACGGCCGCGACGGTGCGGTGTCTGGCCCGGTACCACCCCCGCGACCTGGAAGAGCGCCTCGACGAGCTGCGCCGCCGCACTCCGGCTCCGGCCCCTGAGGGTGCGGAGCGGGTACCGGGGGCGGAGGAGCGGTGAGCGCACGCCGGACACCGCCCGCCGCTCCCCCGCACCCCCCGCCGCCCGGCCCCTTGGCGCTGCTCCTGGGACGCGCGGCCCTGGCGCTGCACTCCGCCGCCTCCCTGCGCGGGTCACGGCGGTCACGCGCCCGCGCCCTCGTCGCCGACGCCTACGCGGAGATCAGGCACGCCGATCAGAAGGCGGCGATCCTGCTGGCCGCCTCGGGCGTCGTGGTCGGGGCGCTCCTGGGCGCGGCCCTGGCCGGGGAGTGGTCCCCCGGTGACCTCCGCGCCCCGTGGGACCGGGTCTTCTGGGGCGGGTGCCTGGCGTTCGGGGCGGCGACGGCCGCGCTCGCCTGGGCCGTCTACCCGCGCCTGCCGACGGCACCGCGGCGGTCGGCGCCGACGGCCGTGTCCTTCCTGGACGTCGAGCGCATCGGCACGGACACCGAGCTCAGCACCGCCCTGGACCCCGACCTGGCGGCGCTCCTCGGACACCTGCGCACGGTCAGCCGGATCGTCCACCGCAAGTACCGGCTGCTGCGCGCGGGCATCGGACTGATGGTGGCCGCCTTCGGCCTGTTCACGGCCGCGGCCGTCGGGGCCGCCGTGGCCTGAGCGGTCCGGGGCGCCGCCCCGGTCGCCGGAACAGGACCTCAGAACAGGTCAGAACAGGATCGACATGACCTCGCCGACCTCGCGGAAGCCGACGCGGTCGTAGACGGCGCGCGCCGAGGTGTTGAAGTCGTTCACGTACAGCGTCACCCGGGGGGCGATGTGCTCGCGCGCCAGGCGGGCCACGGCGGCCATGCCCGCCACGCCGTAGCCGTGGCCCCGCAGCTCCGGGTGGACCCAGACGCCCTGGACCTGGCAGGCGTGCGGGGTGACGGCCCCGACCTCGGCCTTGAAGACCACGCGGCCGTCCTCGATGCGGGCGAAGGCGCGGCCGCCGCGCACGAGTTCGGCCACGCGGGACCGGTACAGAGCGCCGCCGTCGCCCGCGTCCGGGGGCACTCCCACCTCCTCGGTGAACATCGCGATGCAGGCCGGAAGCAGCACGTCGAGCTCTTCGGGCCGCACCCGGCGCACGCGCGGGTCGGGGTCGGGGCGCGGGGCGCCCATCAGCTCCAGGACCGGCTGGCGGTCGCGGATCGCCCGCGCCGGGCCCCAGGACGGGCCCAGCCGCTCCCACAGGTCGGTGACGGCCGGGATCGGTCCGACGATCGACGAGCAGCGGCGGCCGCGCCAGCGCGCGTGCTCGGCGAACTGCCGTACCGCCGTGGGACCGGCGTCCACCGGGACGAGGTTGGCCCCGGAGTAGCACAGGGAGCTCAGCCGGCCGTTCTCGATGTAGCCCCACACCTCGCCGCCGAGGCGGGCCGGGTCCAGACCCGAGGCGCGCAGGCGTGAGCTGACGAAGACGTTGCCCACGGGGTCGCGGTCGAGAAGTGCGTGCACGTCCTCGGTGTCGCGCCGGTCGAGCACGCGAACTGAGGAGGTTCGCAGCACCCGCATCACCCCGCCTGCCTTCAGCCGCCAACCGCCCGCGGGCCGCCTTCAGCCGGCCTCCGGGCGCCTTCGTGTGTACGAGTCCGCCCCGCGGCGGACCGCGCCGCGCCCCGGTTTCCAGACTATGCGACCGTACGGTTTCGGTCGCTTTCCGCCCCCGCTCAGCGCGCCTGGCGCGAGGCGCGGTGCTCGGCTCGGGGCCCGGGACCGGACAGGACCTGAGGGCCGATACCTCTAAGGGCCGATCAGCCGCACCCGCTCCTCACGATCGACCTCGGCCGCGCTCTGCGGGAGCTTCGCCTCGGGTTCGGGGCCCGCCTCGCACACCAGGTCGGCGGCGCGCCCGGCGGCCCTGTAGGGCAGGACCCCCTCGCGCAGGTAGTCGGCGACCGCCTCGTCCACGCAGGTGTTCCCCGCCAGGGAGACACCGTGGCTGAGGCCGCCGTCCTCGATCACCAGGCGCGCACCGGGGAACCGGCCGCGCAGGGCGTAGGCGCCCTCGACGGGCGTCGGGCCGTCCTCGGTGGCGTGCACCAGCAGCGGGCCCCGGTCCCCGGCGCCCCGCTCGTTCCCGGCGGCCCCGACGTTCAGCCAGGCGCCCGCCTCGGCCGGCCACGCCGCGCACGGCGCGTTGTACCAGATGTTGTTCCACCCGGTGGCGGGCGCCTCCGCGGCGGAGCGCTCGGCGGCGTCCCGCCAGACGGGCCACGCCGTCGGCCACGGGGAGTCGGTGCACTGGGTGGCCAGGTAGGCGCCGTACCCGGGCTCGTCGCTGGGCCCTTCGCCGAAGCGCTCGGACGCGTCGACCAGGGCCGCCTCGTCCTCGCCCGAGACGTGGTCGGAGAGCGCCTCGGCCAGGCGCGGCCACACCGCCGCGGCGTAGGCGGCGGAGATGAAGGCGTTCTCGTACTCGGTCGGCCCCACCACGTCTCCGGCGGGCTCCTCGGCGAGCTCTCCGCGCACGCGGAAGTAGGTCTCCTCGACCGCTTCGGCGTCGGCCCCCAGGCCGTAGACGTCGTGGTGCCGCCCGGTCCAGTCGAAGAAGTTGCGGAGGGCATCGTCCAGGGCACGGCTCTGCCGCAGGTTGCTCTCGTACCAGGGGCGGCCGGGGTGGACGACGCTGTCGAGCACCAGGCGTCCGGCGCGCTCGGGGTACAGGGTCGCGTAGGCGGCGCCGAGGTAGGTGCCGTAGGAGTACCCCAGGTAGTCGATGGTGTTCTCGCCCAGGGCCCGCCGGATGCGGTCGATGTCGTGCGCGCTGTCCTCGGTCCGCATGTGGTCGAGCAGCTCTGCGTTCTTCTCGCCGCACGCCTCCGCGTAGGCCCGGGTGCGCTCCAGCAGCGCGCGCTCGTCCGCGCGGGACGCGGGCACCGTGTCGGGCCGGACGGGGTCGAAGTAGGACTCGTCGCAGGTGACCGCGGGGGTGCTCGCCCCGGTCCCCCTGGGGTCGAACCCGACCACGTCGTACTGTTCGCGAAGGTCGTCGGGCAGCTGCTCGGCGATCCGCAGGGCCCATTCGCGACCGGCGCTCCCGGGGCCGCCCGGGTTGACCAGCAGGACGCGCGACGCATCGGCCGCCTCGCCGTCGGCGGCGCGCGCGGGGACCCGCGACAGGGCCAGGCGCACCGTCTCGGCCGCGCGGGCGCCGGCGCCGTCGGACCGCGCCGTCTCCAGCGGGACCTCCAGTTCGGCGCAGTCGGCCCCGGTCTCCTCGACCCTCTCGGCCGTGAGGTCGTCGCAGGCGCCCCATTCCAGGGACGCCCTGCGCTCCCCTCCGGTCCCGTCCCCGTCCGTGTCCGCGGCCGCCGCGCCCTGCGCGGGCGCCGCGAGCGCGAGCAGCAGCGCGGCCGGCACGGCCGCGGGAACACCTTTCGCCCCCACCGCACACCCCTCACCCTCGGTGACACCACCGATCATCCCTGTAACAACGCCGGATGGGGGGAAACGACACGGCCGATCCGCTCCGGGCGCCGGACCCGCGCCGCGGTGCCGGTGGGTAGCATCGGTCAGGCCGGGCCCGGACGCGCCCGGCGCGACGTGAGGAGCAGGGTTGGATCGGGTCGATGAGCGGATCGTCGCCATTCTCGGCGCCGACGCGCGCGCGAGCTTCGCCGACATCGGATCGGCCGTGGGGCTGTCCGCATCGGCGGTGAAGCGCCGCGTCGACCGCCTGGTGGAGTCCGGCGCGGTCCGCGGGTTCACCGTCGTGCTGGAGCCGTCCTCGATCGGGTGGACCACCGAGGCGTTCATCGAGGTGTACTGCCGTCCCCGCACCTCCCCGGCGGAGATCCGGGCCGGGCTGTCGGGCTATGCCGAGGTCACCTCGGCCTGCACGGTGACCGGCGAGGCCGACGCGATGGTGCAGGTGCGGGCGCGGGACATGCAGCACTTGGAGGAGACCATCGAGCGGATCTGCGCCGAGCCGTTCGTGGTGCGGACCAAGAGCACGCTGGTGCTGTCGCGGCTGGTCGACCAGCCGATGCTGGCCGGGTCCGCCGAGGAGCGCCCCGCCTGAGACCGGCCCGACGGCCGGGGCCGGTCAGTCCTCGGGCAGCTCGACCGGGGCGATCCCGTCGAAGACGTCGCCCGGACCGGGGTTGGCGGGGTCGGTGGCGCCGCCGAAGTGGTTCATCACGCCCCACACCGCGTTCAGTGCGGTCTGTACCGCGCCCTCGGCCCACCCGGCGGTCCAGGAGACGTCGTCCCCGGCCAGGAACAGGCCGCGGTGGCGCGGGGCCAGCCGGTCCTGCTTGAAGTGGGTGAACAGCCGCCGCTGGTAGCGGTAGTGGCCGGGCAGGTTGGCCTTGAAGGCGCCCATGAAGTACGGCTCGGCCTCCCAGGACACCGTCACCGGGTCGCCGGTGATGTGCGAGCGGATGTCGACGTCCGGGTAGACCTGCGCCAGCGAGTTCAGCATGACGTCCATGCGCTCGTGCGCCGACAGCGGCAGCCACTTCAGCGAGTCGTCGCACCAGGTGTAGGAGAGGCAGATCGCCGCCGGGCCGTCGTCCTGGCCCTCCAGCAGGTAGGTGCCGCGGGTCATGCGGTCGGTGAGCGTCATGCTCATCGCGTCCCGGCCGGTGGCCGGGTCGGTGTCCCGCCAGAACGGGCGGTCCACCGGCACGAACAGCTTGGAGGACTCCATGTAGTGGGTGCGCTCGATCGCGGTCCAGTGGTCGATCGGCAGCAGGTCCTCGTCGCAGGCGATCTTGCTGAGCAGCATCCAGCTCTGCGCGGTGAACACCGCGGCGCGGTAGGTGCGGATGGAGCCGTCGGCGTCGGTGACGGTGATGTTGCCCGCCGGGTCGCCCGGGGCGGCGGTGCGGCGCAGCGCGGTCACCCCCGGGCGCGGGGCCCCGCCGTGCAGCGAGGCCAGGGTGGTGCCCTGGTCCCAGTGCACGAGCTTGTCGGGGGCGTGCTCCCACAGCCACCGGGGCAGCTGCTCGCTGCCGCCGACGATGCTCAGGTGGTCGTCGTCGGCGCCGGTGTAGGTGACGCGCAGGATCTCCAGGATGGAGTTGGGGAAGTCGGTGTCCCAGCCGCCGGTGCCGAATCCGACCTGGCCGAAGATCTCCCGGTGGCGGAAGGAGGCGAAGGCCGGGGAGTCGCACAGGAACCCGTAGAACGTCTGGTTGTCCAGGCGCTCGACCATCTCGTTCCAGATGCGCTTCATCGCGGGCACGTCGCGCTCGCGGATGGCGCGCTGCATCTCGGTGTGCCGCGCCCCCTCCTCCAGGGTGGCGTTCCACGCCCGCGCGACCTCCTGGTAGACCTCCGGCAGGTCGTCGGTGGTGCGCGCGTAGTTCGCCTCGCCCTTCAGGTCGACCACGGTGCTGGGCGTGGAGGGCGCCAGCGGGTTGGGGAAGGGCACGGTGCCCAGTCCGGCCCGGTCGATGTAGTGGAACAGCGAGGTGGAGGACGGCGGGAAGCGCATGGCGCCCATCTCGGCGACCACGTCGTCGGGGGCGCCGTCGAAGCGCTCGGTGCGCAGGCGGCCGCCGAGCCGGTCGGCCTCGTAGACGACGGGGCGCAGCCCCATCTTCATCAGCTCGTAGGCGGTGACCAGGCCGGACAGGCCGCCGCCGATGACGGCGACCTCGGTGCCGTGCGCCTCGGGCGGCACCGACCCCAGGCCGGCCGGGTGCTCCAGGAACGCGTCGTAGCCGAAGGGGAAGTCGGGGCCGCACATGGTCAGCGGGCGGCGCTCGGTGCGCTCCTCCGGGACGGCGGTGGGCACGGCGGACGTCATTCGGGGATCCTCCTTGCGGTGGCGGGCGGCCGACGGCGGGCGGTCGGCGGCGGGCGGCGGCGGGGCGCCCGGGTCAGGCGGTGAGCGAGCCGTACAGGTCGGGCCTGCGGTCGCTCAGGTAGGTGGTGGCGCCGCGGGCGTCCTCCAGGGCCGAGCGGTGCAGGTCGGCGATGAGCAGCTCCTCACCGGCCCCGGCCCGCACCGCCTCGGTGCCGTCGGGGGCGACCAGGGTGCTCAGCCCGCAGTAGTCGAGGGCGCCCTCGGTGTCGCAGCGGTTGACGTAGGCCAGGTAGAGCTGGCTCTCCATGGCGCGGACGGGGACCAGCGCGGTGGCCACACCGGTGTGCGGGTGCATGAGCGCGGTGGGGACGGCGAGCAGCTCGGTCCCGGCCAGCGCGTGGGCGCGGACGGCCTCGGGGAACTCCACGTCGTAGCAGATGAGCAGGCCGACCCGGACGCCGCGCAGCTCGGCCTGGACGACCGCCTCGCGGCCGGGGCGGAAGGCGTCCCGGTCGAGGTCGCCGAAGAGGTGGGCCTTGCGGTAGGCGGCCAGCGGCGCGCCGTCGGCCCCGACCAGGCGCACCGTGTTGTACACGGCGTCCCCGTCGCGCTCGGGCTGGCCGTACACCAGGGCGATCCCGGCGTCGGCGGCGATCCGCGCGACGCGGCGGCCGATGGGCCCGTCCAGCGGTTCGGCCAGCTCGGCGGTGCGGGCGCCCAGGTTGTAGCCGGTGAGCGAGCACTCGGGGCCGATGAGGAGGTCCGCCCCGGCGTCGGCGGCGGCGCGGGCGACGCGCTCCAGCCGCGCGAGGCCGTCCGCGGCGTCCCCGCTGCGCCCGGCCCCCTGGTCCAGGGCGATCCGCAGCACGGGTCCGGTGTCCGGCATCCCCCACCCCTTCCACAGAGAACGGCGCGGACGATCCGCACCATGAGCCCGATCTACTGTAGGCGCACGGATCGACGAATCCATTGCAGGGACTCAGGGGATATGTTGCGTTTTTTTGAGGTTCTCCACCCCTTCATTGCACACGCCCCCTCTCCCACAACCGAGGAGCGCCCCACCCGGTCCCACCTCGGGACTCAGTGGTCACAGCCGGTATCGGTCGGCACCTATCACGATGGATTCCGAACAGTGCACACATGTTCGACCACGCCCGGTTAGCGTTCCCCTCATGCCCAGCGCAGAGCACGAGCTCCCCCTTGAGTTCGTCCGCAACAACCCCGAGATGACCGCCGTACTCCTGAAGGAGGCCTTCGGCTTCAAGATCCCCGACTACGACACCGCACGGACGGTGTCCGGCGACTGCGCCGACCTGGCGCCCAAGGATTACCGGGGCGACGCGGTGGTGTCCTTCACCGAGGACGGCGACCGGAACGTCTTCGCCGTGGTGTTCGAGGTCCAGCGCAAACCCGACCAGCGCAAGCGCTTCTCGTGGCCGGTGTACCACTCGACGGTCCGAGCACGGTTGGAGTGCCCGACGGCGCTCATGGTGCTGTGCCCGGACTCCGCGACCGCGGATTGGGCGCGCTTCCCCATCGACACCGGGCACCCCGAGTACGCGCTCCGCCCCCTCGTCGTCGGCCCGACCGAGATTCCGGTCATCACCGATCCGGCCCGTGCTCGGGAGCAGCCAGAGCTCTCGGCCCTGTCCGCCCTGGCCCACGGGGGCGACGATGCAGGCGAGGCGGTCCTGGCCGCCTACGCCGAAGCACTCTCCGTACTGCCCCGTGACCGCGGTCCGATCTATCATGACTATGTGCTCAACGGGCTGTCGGAGACGGCCCGAGCTTTCTGGGAGGCACTGATGGCGACCGACACCTACACGTTCAAGAGCGACTTCGCCCGCTACTACATCGCGACCGGCGAAGCCCGTGGGGAGGCCCGTGGGGAAGCCAAGGCTCTGCTCTGGCTACTCGAAGCCCGAGGCC
>NZ_JAQFWP010000034.1 GCF_027706745.1 Nocardiopsis suaedae
GGCGCCCCGGCCCCCTCGACGAATCCGCCCGCCGCTGGGAGACCACCCGGCACGCATGCACCGTGCTCGGCATGCTCCTGACCGCCTACGCCATCGGCCTCATCGGCTGAGCGGCAAGGAGGAAGGAAGGCGCTCACCCACTCCACGAAGCGGCCCCGAGCCCTGGGCACAGGTCCGGGCGGCTCGTCCTCGAGACGCCCGGACCCGCGCAGGATCCGCGCTGGCCCCAAGCACACGGGGCGTGGCGCCCGTCACAGGCCGCTCCTCAAGGCAGGGCGCCACCTCGGCCAACGCGGAGCCGACCGGTCGTGCCGCCGGGGTGTGCCGCCGGGGTGTGCCGCCGCCCGCTTGACCCTGCCCTCGGGGCATGGCCTGAAGTGGGTCGCGACCCGCCCCGACCGAAAGACGGGACCCACCCATGCACGTCCTCCGCGAACCCCTCCGGATCGTCCGCGCGAACCTCGGCGCCTACCTCGTCATGAACGCGATCATCTTCGGCCCGTTCTTCCTCGGCATGGGGGCGGCCCTGCTCTTCCCCGACCTGCACGCCTCGCACATGGCGTCCATGCAGGAAGACGGGACGGCGGATCAGGTCACGTCGCTGCTGGACAACTTCTGGCTGTTCAGCCTGACCATCCTCGCCGTCAACACGTTCACGGCCGCCGGCCTGACCATCCTGTTGCCCTCGCTGATCGTGCCCTTCGTCGGCATCGCCCTCTTCGCCTACAAGGCGTTCTTCTTTGGCGTGGCCCTCGCCCCGATCGATGCGACCGTCGCGAAGACCCTGATCCCGCACTCCCTGACGCTCCTCATCGAGTTCCAGGCCTACGCCCTCGTCATGCTCGGCGTCTACCTCCTGGGCAGGGCCTGGCTCCGCCCGGCGGCCGTCGGCGCCCGGAACCGCCGCCAGGGGTACGTCCTCGGTCTCCGGCAGCTCGGCTGGGTGTGCCTGCCCGCGCTGGTGCTGCTCGTCGTCGGCGCCTTTTACGAGGCCTTCGAGATCCTCTACCTGGTTCCGCCGCTGGTCGCCGACTGACCTCAGTGGGCCCGCCGATTGACCCTGCCCTCGGGGCATGGTGTGGACTTCTTCCAGGGCAGGGCAGGACCGCGAACGGGGGAGCAGGCAATGGCGTGGAGCACTCGGCAGCTCGCCGAACTCGCCGGGACGACGGTGAAGGCCGTCCGCCACTACCACGAGATCGGGCTGCTCGACGTTCCCGAACGCGCCTCCAACGGGTACAAGCAGTACGGCGTGGCGCACCTGGTCCGGCTGGTGCAGATCAAGCGGCTGAGCGACCTGGGGGTCCCTCTCGCGCAGATCGCGGCCATGCAGCACGCCGACGAGGAGCCGGACGAGGCGATCCGCGTCCTGGACGCCGAGCTGGAGGCGACGATCGAACGGCTCACCCGTATACGCGCGGAACTCGCCGTGCTCCTGCGCCACCGGGCGCTGCCCGAGGTACCGCCCGCATTCGCCCCCGTCTCCCGGGACCTCTCCGAGGCCAAACGGTCACTGCTCATGGTCTACTCGACGATCTTCAGCGAGGAGACCCTGGAGGCGTTCCGCCGGGCACTGGCCGACCGGGACGAGACCGAAGACGAGTTCGACCACCTCCCCGCGGATGCGGACGACGCCGCGATCGACCGCCTCGCCGAACGCATGGCGCCGGCGGTCCGCCGGGCGCGGGAGAGGAATCCGTCGGCGGTCGACCCGACGGCGGACTCGCCCCGAGGCGCCGAGCTCGCCAAGAGCGCCCTGGCGCACGCGGCGGCGGAGCTGTACAACCCGGCACAGCTCCGCGTCCTGCAGCGCACGAACGAGCTCCTTGAGCAGGCGGGCGACGGCGCCTAGGCCCTGCGGATCCCCGTTGATCTCGGGAAAAGCGACGCTACCGGCGCGGTTTTAGGGGCGTTTTCCCCGAGATCAACGACGGAGGGGCGCATCGTCCGTTTACTCCGGTCGGCCGTCCACCAGCCGGGGGATGTCCAGCGGGTTCTCATCCTTCAGTGCCTCGGGCAGCAGCGTGTCCGGCACCGACTGGTACGCCACCGGCCGGAGGAACCTGCGGACGGCCGTCGTCCCCACCGACGTGTGCAGCGACGTCGACGCCGGGTACGGCCCGCCGTGGTGCATCGCGTAGGTCACCGACACGCCCGTCGGCCACCCGTTCCACAGCACGCGCCCCGCGTGCTCGGACAGGGACGCCAGCAGCCCGGGCGCGACCGCGTCGCCCTCCTCGCCCTGCACCGTCGAGGTGAGCTGCCCCTGGAGCGCCGCGGCCGCCTCCAGCAGCCGCTCCTCGTCGTCGTACGTCACCACCAGCGACGCCGGGCCGAAGCACTCCTCCAACAGCCCTTCGGGGTCGGCGAGCAGCGCGTCGATGTCGGTCCTCAGCAGCGACGGCGTCCACCCGTCGCCCCGCTGCGCCCCTTCGACCAGGACCTCCACGTCCGAACGCCCGCTCAGCCGCTCCAGCCCGGAGCTGAACCCCGACTCGACCCGGTCGTTCAGCAGCTCCGCCGCCGCGCGTCCGCGCACGTCGTCCACCAACGGCGCCACGTCGGCCTCGCTCGGCACCAGCAGCACGCCCGGCTTGGTGCAGAACTGCCCCGCGCCCATGGTGAACGACCCGGCGTAGCCCTCCAGGATCTCCCCGCCGCGCGCCGCCATGGCCGCGCGGGTCACGAACACCGGGTTGACGCTGCCCAGCTCCCCGTAGAACGGGATGGGGTCGGGCCGCGACGCCGCCAGGTCGAACAGTGCCCGCCCGCCGGGGATCGACCCCGTGAAGCCCACGGCCCGCGCCTTCGGGTGCAGCACCGCCCTGCGCCCGGTCTCCTGCCCGTAGACGACCGCGAACACGCCCTCGGGCGCGCCCGCCTTGGTGAGCGCGTCGGCGACGACCTCGCCCGTGCGGCGCGCCAGACGCGGGTGCCCGGGGTGCGCCTTGACGACGACGGGGCACCCGGCCGCCAGCGCCGACGCGGTGTCCCCGCCGGCGGTGCTGAAGGCGAACGGGAAGTTGCTCGCGCCGAACACGACCACCGGCCCCAGCGGCACCAGCATCCGCCGCACGTCCGGCCGCGGCCCCATGCCCCACTGCCCGTCGGGGCGGTCGATCGACGCCTCCAGGTAGCGCCCCTCCTCGACGTGGTCGGCGAAGAAGCGCAGCTGGAAGGTGGTGCGCCCGAGTTCGTTGCGGCAGCGCGCCTCGGGCAGGCGGCTCTCCTCCATGGCGATGGGCACCAGCTCCTCGGCCGCCCCGTCGAGGGCGTCGGCGGCCGCCCGCAGCACGGCGGCGCGGTCGGCCGGGCGCATCGCCGCGACCTCGGGGGCGGCCGCGGCCGCCGCCTCCATCACGCGGTCGAGCGCCGCCTCGGTGGTGTCCTCGGGCATCCCCGTCATGGCTGATTCCTTCGGGTCGGGGTCGGGTTGCTCTGGTCGGTGTCGGTGTCGGTGTCCGTGCCGGTACCGGCGGCCGGGCCGCCGCCGGTCGGGGTCCGTCGGCCCTCGATCCACGCCCGGTACCAGGCGTAGGAGTCCTTGGGCGTCCGCCGCCCCGTGTCGAAGTCGACGTGGACGAGGCCGAAGCGCTGCGTGTACCCCTCGGCCCACTCGAAGTTGTCCAGGAGCGACCAGGCGAAGTAGCCGCGCACGTCGACCCCGTCGGCGACGGCGTCGGCGAGCGCGTGGAGGTGGCCCTCCAGGTAGGCGCAGCGCTCGGGGTCGGCGACGCGCCCGTCCGCGTCCGGGGCGTCGTCGCGGGAGCACCCGTTCTCGGTGATGTAGAGCGGGGGCAGCCGGTCGCCGTAGCGACGGTGCAGGCCGGTGAGCAGGTCGTACAGCCCTCGGGGGACGACCGGCCACCCGAAGGCGGTGGTCGGCGTCCCAGGGTGGCGGCCGGTGTACGGCGGCAGGGCGAACGGAAGGCCGCCGCCCGGCTCGGGGGCCGCGACGACGGTCGGGTTGTAGTAGTTCACGCCCAGGGCGTCCGCCGACCCGTGGATCTCGTCGAGGTCGCCGGGCAGGACCGCGTCGTCCAGGGGCGTCCGGCCGCCGGGGGCGTAGGAGCCGAGATCCGGGTACCCGCCCAGCAGCAGCGGGTCGAGGAACATGCGGTTGTGCAGGGCGTCGTAGGCGCGCGCCGCCTGGAGGTCCGGGTCCTCCACCCGGTCCATGTTCCCGTCCCCGTGCCCGTAGGTGCCCCGGCCGCCCGCCATGGGCTCGACCGGCGTCAGGTTGTTCGTCAGTAGCACCGTGCGGCCGGTCGCGCGCAGGACCGCCGACGCGCGCGCGTGCGCGAGGAGCTGGTGGTGCCCGGCGGGCAGCGCACCGGTCATCAGCGCCTTGCCGGGGGCGTGCACACCGAACGCGTACCCGAACGCCATGTGCACGAACGGCTCGTTGAGGGTGATCCACCGCCGCACCCGGTCGCCGAGGCGGCCGACCGCCGCCTGCGTGTAGTCGGCGAAGCGGTCGGCCGTCTCCCTGGCGAGCCACCCGCCCCGTTCCTCTAGGGGGAGGGGCAGGTCCCAGTGGTAGAGCGTGGGGACCGGTTCGATCCCGGCCGCGAGGAGGCCGTCGACGAGCCGGTCGTAGAAGTCCAGCCCGGCGGCGTCGGCCGGGCCGCGCCCTCCGGGCTGGATCCGGGGCCAGGACAACGACAGCCGGTAAGCGCTTACCCCAAGGCGGCGAAGCAGCTCGGTGTCCTCGTCGGACCGGCGGTAGTGGTCGCACGCCACCGCGGCGGTGGCGCCGTCGCGGATCCGGCCGGGCTCCGCGGCGAAGGCGTCCCAGACCGACCGGCCGCGCGCGTCGGCACCGCCTTCGACCTGGTGGGCGGAGGTCGCCACGCCCCAGAGGAACCCGGGCGGGAACACGGGCGCCCCACCGGGACCGCCTGCCTGCACCGGACCACCCCCTCTACCAGCCGCACCACGGGTAACACACCCCCCGGCAGCGGCCGGATTCGGCCAATTCGCCGCCTGCGCATTCGCAGGGCACGAACCCGGAATATTACGGGAACCATTTGATTCCGGAAAGGCATCATAGGGATGTGATGACTACTTCCCGCAGTTCCATCGCCGTCGAGCCCGCGCTCGCGCACGCTCCGCTGCGCCGGCGGCCCGCCCAGCAGCGCAGCATGGCGCGCGTCCAGCGGATGCTGGACGCCTGCGCCGAACTCCTGGACGAGGGCGGGTACAGCGGACTGTCCACCACGCGCATCGCCGAACGCGCGGGCGTCGCCATCGGATCGGTCTACCAGTTCTTCCCCGACAAGAAGGCCATCACCCAGGCGCTGGTCCTGCGCTACCTCGACATGTTCAGCCACCGGGTGGCCGACCGCCTCAAGAACGGGGGGTTCGATCACTGGAGCGAGGCCGTCGATGTCATCATCGACGAGTACCTGGACATGCACCGCAATGTCCCGGGCTTCCGCAGCCTGCACTTCGGCGACGTCGTGGACGTGCGCCTCCTCGACACCGCCTCCGACAACAACGGCGTGATCGCCGCCCGCCTGCGCGAGCTGCTCACCACCGTGGCCGGGGCCGAGGAGAGCGAGCGCCTGGACCGCGCCGTCACCGTCGCCGTGGAGGCCGCCGACGCGGTGCTCAAACTGGCCTTCCGCGCCGACCCCGACGGGGACCCCGACCTGATCTCCGAGGCCAAGCTGATGCTCCGGTGCTATCTGGGCCGACACTTCGCCTGAGCCGGGACCCGGGGCCGCGGCGCACCGGCGCCGCGGGCACGGGGCGGCGCACACCGACGGGAGGAGCCCTCGTTGACGCACACCGAAACCGCAGTATCACCCGCGGCCGGACCGGCCCCGGGCCCGGTGGCGGGCACAGCGGCCGGGGTGCCGTTCCTCGCGGTCCCGCCCGCGATCGGTGGGCCGCACGCCCCGCTGGTGCTGGCGCTGCACGCGTTCGAGCCGCCGCGCGGGGAGACCGCCCTGGCGGGGACGCTGCCGCTGGCCTCGCTCCCGGCGTGGCGCGTCTACCTGGGCCTGCCGATGTTCGGCGCCCGCCTGCCCGAGGGCGGCGTCGCCGCCGTCAACGAGCTGGGGCGCGCCGACTACCTGCTGCACCTGTACGCGCCGGTGGTGGAGCAGGCCGGAAACGAGCTGCACGCGGCCGCCGCGGAGCTCGCCACGCGGTTTCCCGTGGTCGACGGCCCGGTGGGGCTGATGGGGGTGGGCGCCGGAGGGGCGGCGGCGATGCTGGCGCTGGCCGAGTCCGACCTGCCGGTGGCCGCGGTGGGCGTGGTCAACCCGGTCACCGCGCCGCAGCGGGTGATCGCCGCCCGCGAGCGCCGCACCGGGGCGCCCTACGCCTGGACCGAGGAGGCCCGCGACGCGGCGCTCCGGCTGGACGTCGCCGGCCGCGTCTCCGACATGGCGGCCCGCAGGCAGATCCCCCCGGTCCTGGTGGTGAGCGGCGGCCAGGACGAGGTGGTCCCGCCGGACCACGGCCGCGGGCTCTGCACCGCGCTGGCCCCCTACACCGGCCCCGAGCGGGTGCGGCACGCGGTCGTCCCCGACCTGGCGCACACGCTGGGCCCCGAACCCGGTCTCCAGCCGGGTCCGCCCACCCCGGGCGGTGTCCTGGCCGACCGGGCGCTGACGGAGTGGTTCCACCGGCACCTGTCGGAGCAGTAGCGGAGCCCCGGGCTCTCCGCCCCCGGGCCCTATGCGCGTACAAGGTACGCGCCTACGTTCGTAGGCGTATGCGCTACACCTACGTGAGGACTCTCCCCATGGCCGCCTCCCGTTCCGCCCGCCTGGCGGTCGGCGACACCGCCCCCGAGGCCGCGCCGACATCCGCCACCGGTGAGCACGTGTCACTCCCCGACCCCGACCGCATCGTCCACCTGCAGTTCCGCCGGTTCGTCGGGTGCCCGATCTGCCACTTGCACCTGCACTCGTTCACCCGACGCCACGCCGACATCGAGGCAGCGGGGGTGCGCGCGGTCGCCGTGTTCCACTCGACCGCCGACGGCCTGCGCGCGTACGCCGAGAGCGCCCCGTTCACGCTCGTGGCCGACCCCGGCAGGGAGCTCTACACGGCGTACGGCGTGGAGTCGGGCCCGCGCTCGCTCCTCTCCCCGGGCGCCTGGCCGGGGATCGCGCGCGCGGACTTCCACGCCGTCCGGCTGCTCCTGCAGAAGCGCCCCTGGCCGACACCGGAGCGCCTCCCGCCGGGCGGCGTGCTGGGCCTGCCCGCCGACCTCCTCATCGCCCCGGACGGGCGGATCCTGGCGGTGAAGTACGGCGCCCACGCCGACGACCAGTGGTCGGTCGACGAGATGCTCGCCCGGGTCCCGAAGCCCTGAGCGCCGGCCCCGCCTCCCGTCAGCCGGCGAGCTTCTCGGACAGCTTCCGCGCCGCGATCAGGACCGGGTCCCACACCGGGGAGAACGGCGGGGCGTAGCTCAGGTCCATCCCGCTCACGGCCTCCGCGTCCATGCCGTTCCACAGCGCGGTCGCGAGCACGTCCACGCGCTTGCCGGAGTTCTCCCGGCCCACGATCTGGCCGCCCAGCAGGCGGCCGCTGCGGCGCTCGGCGAGCAGCTTGACCGTCATCCACGTCGCGCCCGGGTAGTACCCGGCGCGGGTCGTGGACTCCACGGTGACCGTCTCGTAGGCGAAGCCCGCCTCCTCGGCCTCCGCCTCGCCCAGGCCGGTGCGGGCCACCTCCAGGTCGCACACCTTCGTGATGGCGGTGCCCAGCACCCCCTCGAAGCGGGCGTAGCCGCCGCCGATGTTGATGCCCGCGACGCGGCCCTGCTTGTTGGCGTGGGTGCCCAGGGCGATGGCCACCGGAGCCCTGCTGATCCGGTGGAAGTTCTCCACGCAGTCCCCGGCGGCCCACACCCCCTCGTGGGAGGTGCGCATGCGCGCGTCCACCACGATGCCGCCCGACGGGCCGGTCTCCAGGCCCGCGTCGCGCGCGAGGTCGCTCGCGGGCCGGACGCCCAGGCCCAGCGCCACGACGTCGGCGGGGTAGGCGCCCTCGGGGGTCACGACCGCCGACACCCGGCCGCCCTCCGACTCGATCGCGCTCACCCGCTCCCGCGTGCGCACGTCGATGCCCATCTCCGTCATCGCCCGGTGCACCAGGGTGCCCATGTCCGGGTCCAGGGTCGCCATCGGCTCGGACCCCGAGGTGATGACCGTCACCTCCATCCCCCGCAGGGCGAACGCCTCGGCCATCTCCAGGCCGATGTAGCCGCCCCCGACGACCACCGCACGCTTGGGCCGCCGCTCCTCCAGGTAGGCCGTGACGGCGATGCCGTCGTCCAGGGTCTGCACCCCGAACACCCCTTCGGCCTGGTCCCCGGGAAGGCCGGGACGCCTGGGCACGGCGCCGGTGGCCACCATCAGGTGGTCGAAGGGCTCGGTGGACACCCGCCCGTCCGGGCCGACCGCCTCGACCGTCCGGCGGTCCGGATCGATCGCGCGCACCTCGGTTCCGGTACGCACGTCGATGGCGTGGTCGCGGCGGAAAGTCGCGGGGTCCCGGGCCACGAGGTCCTCGGGACCGGCTACGGTTTTCCCGACCAGGTAGGGGATGCCGCAGGCGGAATAGGACGTGTGGGCACCGCGCTCGAAGGCCACGATCTCCAGCCCGTCGGGGCCGATCCGGCGGCGCGCCTGCGAGGCCGCGCTCATGCCCGCCGCGTCGCCCCCGACGACGAGGAGGCGTGTCCGTGCGTTCACCCGTCGCTCCATACCGGCTCCCCCCGTGGTCTCCGCCGCGTCAGCCCGCGCCCGTTCCATGGGGGAGCGTTCCCCGAGCGGCGCCGGGCGTCCGACGCTATCCCCCAGTGTCCACCCGACATCATCTAGGAGGGCGACTTACGTGACGGAACCGGCACCGGTGTTCGCCGGCGGGGTCGACCACGAACGACTCACGTCCCAGCTCCGGTTCTTCCTGGAGACGGACAAGCTCAAGCGCATTCTCCGGCGGAACATGCTGGTCGACGGGGCCCGGAGGGAGAACGCCGCCGAGCACTCCTGGCACCTGTCGCTCGCCGCCCGGGTGTTCGCCGAGTACGCCCCCGAGGGGGCCGACGTGGACCGCGTCGTGGAGATGCTGGTGCTGCACGACATCGTCGAGATCGACGCCGGTGACACCTTCCTCTACGACACGGAAGGACAGAGCACTCAGGCGGAGCGCGAGCGCGCCGCCGCCGACCGGATCTTCGCGCTGCTGCCCGAGGACCAGGCCGCGCGGGCGCGCACGCTGTGGGACGAGTTCGAGGCCCGCCGTACGCCCGACGCGCGCTTCGCCAAGGCGATCGACCGCCTCGCGCCGATGCTGGCGAACTGGCACACCGAGGGCGGCACCTGGGTGCGGCACGGCGTGACCCGCGCCCAGGTCATGGACAAGGTCAAGATCATCGCGGAGGGGTCGGAGGCGCTCGGCGCCTACGCCTCGGCGCTGGTCGAGGACGCCGACCGGCGGGGGTACTTCTCCCGCGGGTGAGGCCCGTCCGGGGGAGCCGGGCCGCCGCCCCTCAGGCGCCCGCTCCCCCGGTTCTCACCACTCGATCAGCAGCTGCACGGCGGCGCTGAGCCCCACGGCCACGATCAGCCCGCGCAGCGCGACAGGTTTGAGCCGCCGCCCCAGGCTCGCGCCCGCGTAGCCGCCCAGGACCGAGCCCGCCGCGATGAGCGCGACCGCTCCCCAGGCCGGCGAGGCGAAGAAGATGTAGAAGACGGCCGCGGTGGCGTTGACGATGAACGCCAGGCAGTTCTTGAGCGCGTTGAGCCGCTGCACGTCGTCGTCCATGGCGGTGCCGAGCAGGCTCATCAGGACGATGCCCTGGGCGGCCGCGAAGTACCCGGCGTAGACGCCCGCGCCGAGCACGCCCAGCGGCAGGAGCCGGCCGCCGTCGGGCTTGGCCGGGCGCCGCTTGCGCGCCCAGGCGGAGATCTTCGGCTGCAGGATGATCAGCAGGCACGCCCCGGCGATGAGCACCGGCACCACCCGCTCGAACACCCCGGAGGGCAGGGTGACCAGCAGGACGCCGCCGCCGAGCGCCCCGAACAGGGACATCACGCCGAGGCGGAGCACCCGGCCGCGCTGGCCGCGCAGCTCCCTGCGGTACCCCAGGGCGCCGCTGAGCGATCCGGGGGCCAGCCCGATGCTGTTGGAGACGGTCGCGGTGATCGGCGGGTAGCCGAGCGCGAGGAGGACCGGGAAGGTGAAGAGGGTCCCGGAACCCACCACCGCGTTCACGGCGCCCGCACCGATCCCCGCCGCCAGGACGGCGAGGGCTTCCCAGACTTCCATCGGCGGCCTTCGTTCGGGGACGTTCGGGGACAGGGGGTGCCCGCACCGGAGTTACGGACTGCATACAATCTACACACCGTGACCGCACCGCCGTCGCCCGGCCCCGCCTCCGGCCCCGGAATGGGAGGCCCGAAACCCCTCTGAGCTGGAGTGACTTACATCACTTCCCGGTGATCACCCCCACCGGCGCCGACCGCGCTCCGTCACAATGTGCCGACCCGAGGTGATGGACCCCCGATCTGGCTATGACCCACACGGACTATTTCAGAAATGGGCCGAATGGGGCCTGTCGGTTCCACGCCACGGTCCGTAGTTTCGACCGCAGCGGTGAGGAGGGGCACCGCGCGCCGAAAAGGGACCGATCCCCGGGAGGGGCCGGTGTGCACGCCGGTCCGGGGTTCGAGCGTCCCGCCACTCGGCCCGTCCGCCCTTTCCCCGCGTCGCCGACGACGCGCCCGTCGGCACGACCACGACACATGTCTGATCTTGGGAGTGGGGCAACATGTGGACCGCTGATCTCAGCCTGCAGGCGAACTGCCGCGATACCGACCCCGATGCGCTGTTCGTCCAGGGCGCCGCCCAGAACCGCGCGAAACTGATCTGCCGGGGATGCCCGGTGCGCACCGAATGCCTGGCCGAGGCGCTCGACAACCGGGTCGAGTACGGCGTCTGGGGCGGGATGACCGAACGCGAGCGCCGCGCGCTGCTGCGCCGCCGTCCGGACGTCTCTTCCTGGTGGGACCTGCTCGACAGCGCCCGCCGCCGCTATGAACGGACCGGGGCGGGCGTCCGGTAACCCGCCTCCTTCCCCCGACCACCGAGGAAGGACGAGAACGACCGCGGAGAACGAGGGAGCCGCCGACCCCCCCGGCCGGCGGCACACCCTGTTCCCGGCCGCGATCCCCCGGCGGCCTCAGTCGCCTCTCGACGGCCCCCCGGACTCTGGGCCCTCCTGCCCTTCGAAGCGGAACCGCCCGAACGCGTCGCCGATGCCCTCCATGGCCTTGGACATCTCCGACGGGACGATCCACACCTTGTTGGCGTCGCCGCGGGCGATCTCGGGAAGCTTCTGCAAATAGCTGTAAGCGAGCATGTCCTTGTCGACCTCGCCGCTGCGCAGCGCCTTGAACACCATCTGGATGGCGTCGGCCTCACCGCGCGCCCGCAGGGTCTTCGCGTCGGCCTCGGCCTTGGCGTTGATCATCTCCGCCTCGGCGTTGCCCTTCGCCGTGAGCACGGCCGCCGACTGCTCACCTTCGGCGCGCAGGATCGCCGACTGCTTCTGGCCCTCCGCGGTGAGGATCTCGGCCCGCTTGTCGCGGTCGGCGCGCATCTGCTTCTCCATCGCCTCCTGCACCGACTCCGGCGGCTCGATGGCCTTCAGCTCCACGCGGCTGACCTCGATCCCCCATTCCTCGGTGGCCTCGTCCAGCACCGAGCGCAGCTCCCGGTTGATCTGGTCCCGGGAGGTGAGGGTCTGCTCCAGCTCCATGCCGCCGACCACGTTGCGCAGCGTGGCCGAGGCGAGCTGCTCGACCGCCTGGATGAAGTTGGCGACCTTGTAGGTGGCGTTGTAGGGGTTGGTGACCTTGACGTAGACGGCGGTGTCCACGTTCACCGACAGGTTGTCCTGGGTGATGGCGGCCTGCGGCGGGAAGCTGACGACCTGGATGCGCATGTCGATGCGCTCGCGGATGTGGTCGACGAACGGGACGACGATGTTGAACCCGGACTTCAGGTCCCGGTGGTGCCGGCCGAAGCGCTCGACGACGTACACCATCGACTGCGGGACGATGCAGACGCTGCGCCATCCGATGACGAGCAGGATCGCCACGAAGACCAGGAGGATGAGGACAATGGCAAGCATCGGGGCGGCTCCGGCTCTCCTCAGCGGGGCGGTCAGGGGGCTTCGCCGCGATCATAAAACCCGAGCAACGCCCCCGCTTTCGGAAGAACACCTTTCACCAGCGCACAAACCCGCCTTACCTGGCCGTATACGGACAGGAAGGGCGCACGGAATTCCCCGGTCGCCCTATTGCGGCCGACCGTATGGGACGGTTCCCCGCATACCGCTTTCCGTCACACCATTCCCGGCGGCCCCACGGCGCCCGCGCGCCCTCACACCGCCCGGGCGCTCCACCGGTCGCCGTCGCGCTCCACCTTCAGCGGAAGCCCGAAGGTCTCGCCCAGGCTGTCGGCGTTCATGACGTACTCCAGCGGCCCGGCGTCCACCACCCGGCCCTCCCGCAGCAGCAGCCCGTGCGTGAACCCCGGCGGGATCTCCTCGACGTGGTGCGAGACGACCACCAGGGCCGGCGCCTCCAGGCTGTCGGCCAGCCGGGTCAGGCGGCGCAGCAGGTCCTCCCGGCCGCCCAGGTCCAGCCCGGCGGCGGGCTCGTCGAGGAGCAGCACCTCGGGGTCGGCCATCAGCGAGCGCGCGATGAGCACGCGCTTGCGCTCCCCCTCCGACAGCGAGCCGAACCGCCGGTCCTCCAGGTGCAGCACGCCCCACTGGGCCAGCAGCGCGCGGGCCCGCCCGAAGTCGGGGGTCCGGTACTCCTCGCCGAACCGGCCCAGCAGCCCGTAGGCCGCGCTCATCACCAGGTCGAGCACGACGGAGGAGTCCGGCGTCCGGTTCGCCACCGAGGACCCCGCGTACCCCACCATCGACCGCAGCTCGGTGGCGTCGGCCCCGTCGACCGGCTCGCCCAGCACCTCGACGGCGCCCTCGGTGGCCCGCTGCTCGACCGCGGCGAGCGCGAGCAGCGTGGTCTTGCCCGCCCCGTTGGGGCCCAGAACCACCCAGCGCTCGTCCTCCTCGACCGTCCAGTCGACGCCGGTCAGCAGCTCGGCGCCGTCGCGGCGCACCCCCGCCCCGCTCATCCGCAGCACCTGGCCGTCCATCGCTCTCCTCAGTCCTTCAGCACGTGCGCTCGGCCCCTCAGGGCGTCTCTCAGGGGAACCCCAGGGTCGCCACCGGATCCCGCGGCGGCCCCTCACGGACGATACTCGTGGTCATGAACGACGACGTCCCCACCGCGACCGCGTCCGGGCTGCGCGCCTCCGACGCCGACCGCGAGCGCACCGCCCGGCGCCTGGGGGAGGCGCTGGGAGACGGCCGCCTCGACCACGCCGAGTACGGCGAGCGCCTGGACTCGGCCTTCACCGCCACGACCATGGGCGATCTCGCCCGCCTCACCGAGGACCTGCCCGGGGGCGCCGAAGCGGCGGCCGCGCCCGCGCCCGAGGCCGCCCCCGCCGGGTCCTCCGTGGGGTCGGAGAACATCGTGGCGGTGCTCGCCTCCGCCGAGCGCACGGGCCGCTGGCTGGTGGAGCCCCGCACCAACGCCTCGAACGTGCTCGGCTCCATCGAGCTGGACATGCGCGAGGCGGTGCTGTCCGGCCCCCGGGTGGTGCTGCAGTGCGCCGTGCTGCTGGGCAGCGTGGAGCTGGTCGTGCCGCCGGGGATTCGGGTGGTGAGCCGGGCGAACGCCGTCCTGGGGTCGGTCGACACCGCGGGGGCGGCGCCGGCCGGGCCGGACGCGCCGACCGTGGAGATCACCGGCCTGGTGCTGCTCGGATCGGTGTCGGTCACGACCCGCGGGCCCGGCGCGCAGGACTGAACGGGCGGGGCTCCGACGTGGCATATTCGACATACCGAATCGGGGCGGCCGACGCGGAGGACGCGGCCGACGGACCCGACACCCAGGGGAGGGCGGCGGCCATGGAGCCGGAGAAGATGCGCGCCTCGGACGCCGACCGCGAGCGCGTGGCCGAGCGCCTGCGCGAGGCGCTGGCGGAGGGACGGCTGGACCCGGCCGAGCACACCGACCGGCTGGACGCCCTCTACCGCGCCAAGACCGTGGGGGAGCTGGCCGAGACCGTGCGGGACCTGCCGCCCCCGTCCGAGGGGCCTGAGGCGCCCGTGTTCTCCTCCCCCGAGGCCGAGCGGCTGGCGTCGGCGAGCCAGGGACGGGAGAACATCGTCGCGGTGTTCGGCGGCGCCGAGCGCAAGGGCCGCTGGCTGGTGGAGCCCCGCACCAACGTGTCGGCCATGTTCGGCGGGGTCGGGCTGGACTTCCGGGAGGCGGTGCTGACCCGCCGCGAGGTCACCGTGCAGTGCGCGGTGCTGTGCGGGGGGCTGGACATCACCGTCCCGCACGGCGTGCGTGTGGTGAACAGCACCACGTCGATCTTCGGGGGCACCTCCCTGCACGGCACGGACGCGGTCACCGACCCCAACGCCCCGGTGATCCGCCTCACCGGGACCTGCATGTTCGGCGGGATCGACGTGAAGGCGAAGAAGCCCAAGAGGAAGAAGAAGTCGTAGAACCGGCGGCTCCGGAGGGCGACCGGCCGGTGGACACCGGGTGAACTCCCGCTTCAGGGGCACCGCCCTGCCCTCGGGGACCGGGAGCGGGGCGAGTACCGTTGTGAACGCGATGAACGAGCAATCCACTCTCCTGGTAACGGTGACCGGTCGCGATCGCCCCGGCGTGAGCGCACGACTTCTGTCCACCCTCTCCGTTTTCCCGGTGACCCTCGTCGACCTGGAACAGGTCGTCATCGGGGGCCGGCTCGTCCTGGGCGCCCTCGTCGCCGTCGACGAGGGCGTCGCCCCCGGCGTGAGCGGGGACCGCGTCTTCGACGAGGTCCGCAGCGCCGTGGAGAAGACCTCCATCGACCTGGAGATGGAGGCCGAGTTCACCTCCGGCAACGGCCGGGTGACCGTCTCCGCCGACGACCGGCTGCACATGACCCTGCTGGCCGACCCGCTGCGCCCCGGACAGCTGGGGGCGATCACCTCGTGCATCGCCCGCGCGGGGGCCAACATCGAGCGCATCGAGCGGCTGGCGAGCTACCCGGTGACCTCGATCGAGCTGGAGGTGTCGGGGGCCGACCCCGAGACGCTCCGCGGCGACCTGGCGATGGAGGCCGCCACCCAGCAGATCGACGTGGCCCTGCAGCCGTCGGGGCTGCACCGGCGGGCCAAGCACCTGATCGTGATGGACGTCGACTCCACCCTGATCCAGGGGGAGGTCATCGAGCTGCTGGCCGAGCACGCGGGCTGCGCCGAGGAGGTCGCCCGCGTCACCGAGGAGGCGATGCGCGGCGACCTGGACTTCGAGGAGTCGCTGCGGCGCCGGGTGGCGCTGCTGAAGGGGCTGGACGCCTCGGCGATGGACGCGGTGCGCGAGCGGCTGGTGCT
Organism: Nocardiopsis suaedae; assembly: GCF_027706745.1. Taxonomy (GTDB): domain Bacteria; phylum Actinomycetota; class Actinomycetes; order Streptosporangiales; family Streptosporangiaceae; genus Nocardiopsis_A; species Nocardiopsis_A suaedae. Next base: position 15,509 of record NZ_JAQFWP010000034.1, read on the forward strand.
GACCGCCGGCGCGCGCACCCTGGTGCGCACGCTGAAGCGGCTGGGCTATGAGTTCGCGATCGTCAGCGGCGGGTTCACGCAGATCACCGACGCCCTGGTGGACCGCCTCGGGCTGGACTACTCGGCGGCGAACACGCTGGAGGTCGTGGACGGCAAGCTGACCGGCGGCCTCGTCGGCCCGGTGATCGACCGCGGGGGCAAGGCCGAGGCGCTGCGCGGGTTCGCGGCCGAGGCCGGGGTGCCGCTGTCGCGGACGGTGGCCATCGGCGACGGCGCCAACGACCTGGACATGCTGCGCGCCGCCGGGCTGGGCGTGGCGTTCAACGCCAAGCCGGTGGTGCGGGAGCAGGCCGACACCTCGGTGAGCGTGCCCTACCTGGACACCATCCTGTTCCTGCTGGGGATCTCCCGCGAGGAGGTGGAGGCGGCCGACCGGCAGGGCGGATCCCCGGAACCGCATGACGCAGGGTAGCCAACCAAGTACGCTTCGCAGTAACCCCTGAAGCGAGGCCCCCTCATGTCGTCTTCTCCCTCGTCCGCGTGCCCTCCGACCGCCCCGGCCCCCGCACCGCACCGGCGCGCCGCCGGCCTGGCCGCGGCGGCCGAGCGGTGCGTGCGCTCGGCGGCGCGCGCCCTGTCCGACTCCGGCGACGGCCGCCTCGCGGTGGCCGCCAAAGGCCGGTTCGACCCGGTGACCGACGCCGACACCGCGGTGGAGCGGTACCTGTCGGAGGCGCTGCGCTCGGCGGTGCCGGGCTCGGCCGTGGTCGGCGAGGAGGGCGGCGGCCTCCCCGGGACCGCCGGGGTGACCTGGTTCGTCGACCCGATCGACGGGACCGGGAACTTCCTGCGCGGGCTGCCGTTCGCGTGCATCTCGGTGGGCGCCGCGGTGCAGGGGCGCCTGGTCGCCGGGTGCGTCTACGACGTCTTCCGGAACGAGTGCTTCACCGGCGGCCCGGGGCTGCCGCTGCGCACCGGGGCGGAGCAGGGCACGGCCGCCCGCCCTCCGGCGACCGAGGGGGCGCCGACGCCGCTGGTGCTCACCGACATCCCGCTGCCGGGGCGTGCGGGCGCGCGGGAGCTGGCGTTCTTCGCCGACCTGCTGGACCGGGCCGAGGTGCGGCGGGTGTACTCCACCGCGCTGTCCCTGGCCTGGGTGGCGGCAGGCCGCGCGGACGCCGCCTGCAACCTGGGCGTGCACCCGTGGGACGTGGCGGGGGGCGCGGCCCTGGTGCGCTCGGCGGGCGGGGTGTACACCCCGGTCGGCACGGTGTCCGCGCCCGACAGTGCGCAGGAGGGCCCACAGGAGCCGCTCCCGCCGGAGCTGGCCTCCGGTTTCACGGCGACGGCGGCCGGTTCGCGCTCCCGCGCGTTCGGCCGCTGGCTGACCGAGCGCGTGTCCTGCCTGGCCGAGCCGGAGGAGGCGCCCGAGGCCCCGGAGCACGATCCGGCGGCCCCCGCGGCCGTGCCGCAGGGACCGCCGGGCGATTCCCACGTTCGCGCTATGCCCCGCGGGCGAGGGGGAGTTTGACGTCCGCCCGGTGGGCGGTGAAGACCTCGGCGCTCACACCGTCCGCGGTCTCGGTGCGGCCGGTGGTCTCGAACTCGAAGGACGCGTCTCCGCGTCGGAACCGGTAGCTGCCCTTCGGGGCCGCCACCCGGGTCACGGTGCCGTCGAGGTCGCGGATGGGGGCGAACTCCTCGCGTTCGGGGACGACGAGGCGGATGGCCTTCATGGCCGGCTGCAGTGTCGGCATCGTCTCCTCATTTCTCACCCGGTGCCCGCTTTCCGAGGGCGCTGTGATTTTTTCCCGGAAACGGAACCGTAAACATTGGAGCAAAGAGGACTTGTTTTTGTTTTAGAGCCCGACAAATGGGGAATAAAGCAGGGTTGTCTTTCGTGATTCGGCCGGGGGCGGCGCCCGATCCGGCCCCCCGGACGGCGCCCCAGCTCACGGCGGATGGTGGGTCCCCCCCCTCCGCACACCCCATCGTTTTTCGATGCTATCGAAAAACGATAAGCAACCGTGAACCCGCGCCGGGCGTCGGAACCGGGACATATGCTCACGGCACGCGGGGCGGCGCCCCGTGTGCCCTCCACCCCCCGAGCCCCGCGAAGGAGCGCGTTTGCCGGCGATCCGCCTGCCCGAGCACCTGGAACCCCTGCTCACCCACGAGCCGGTGCTCGACGTGTACGAATACGGGCCCTGGCAGGTCCCCGAGGACCTCATCGCCAAGGTCTCCGACCTGCTGTCCCTGGTCATGTCGGACCAGCGCGGCCTGGAGTTCCCCCCGGACGCGCCCCGGGGCACCTCCGAGGAGCGGCGCAGGCGCCTGGGCGGAGACGTCCTCGACGCGCTGATCTGCGTCTCCGGTGCGCTGCGGATCAACTCCGGCAGCCACTCCTGCCTGCCCTCGCTGCTCATGCGCGACCACATCAGCGGCGTCACCCCCGACACCGACCCCGTCCGCTGGATCTTCGACGACCTGGAGATCCCGCCGTTCTACGGCCTGATGGACGTCGCGGGCACCCCGGAGTCCCGGGAGACCGTGCTGGCCCTGCTCCGGGACGTCCTGGACGCCGTCGAGGGCATCGCCCCCTGGGAGCCGCGCCGCCGCGCGATCCTGCGGCTGCTCGACCGCCGCGCCGCCGACCCCGAGCTGCACCGCTTCGACCTGTCCGCCACCCCGCGCGAGGTGCGCCGCGCCTGGGCGGCCGACATCACCGCGCACGACTTCGCCGACGCCCCCGAGTTCGCCCCGCCCGAGACGTTCCTCAACTGGGCGTTCGAGCGGTTCGCCGCGGCACACGAAACGCTCGGGGACATCGCCCACGGCATGCCGGACGCCTACGACACGCTCACCTCCATGGCCCTGGGCCTGGAGCTGCCCGGCGTCCCCCCGGTCGCCTCGACCGTGATGGACCGCGACGAGTTCCAGTACCAGACGCGCCTGTTCGCCCGCGAGAAGGAGGGGTTCAGCGCCGAGGCCTTCAAGCGCCGGGCCCGCGTGTGGCTGTGGGAGGCCGCCGCGGCCGGGGACTTCGACACCTGCCGCGCCTGGCTCGACTACGGCACGCGGTGCGCCGTCGCGCTCGCCTCCGGCGACGACGACCTGATGCGCAAGCCGAGCGCCGGGACCCCGCTCCCGGTCTTCGGCTTCCAGTTCGACCTGCACCGCTTCTGCGTCCGGCCGCGCTCCGTGTTCTCCGTCCCGGAGGCGCCGGAGGGGGAGGCGGCCGAGGAGGCGGCCGGAGAAGCCGGGCAGGACCGGGACGGCGAGCCCGCTCCGGAGAAGGCCGCGCCCGAGAAGGCCGCGGCCGGCCGTCAGCGGCCCGCACTGGAAGAGCTGGACGCCCTCGTCGGCCTGGAGCAGGTCAAGGAGGAGCTGCGCCGGATCCACTCCGAGTGCGAGGCCGAGCGGACCCGCAGGCGCATGCCGCTGGACTTCCCCAAGGCGCCCAGGAACACGGTGTTCACCGGCGGCCCGGGCACCGGCAAGTCGGCCGCCGCGCGCATCCTCGCCTCCATCTGCGCCGAGACCGGCCGCCTGCGCTCCGGGCGGGTGGTCGAGACCGACCGCTCCGAGCTGATCGCCGACTACGCGGGCGGCGTGGCCTCCCAGGTCGCCCAGGTGGTCAAGGGCGCGCTGGGCGGGGTGCTGCTGATCGACGGCGCCTCGGCGCTCACCGAGTCCGACGCCGCCCGCAGCCTGGGCTACGACGCGGTGAACGCCCTCATCCGGGAGATGGACGAGCACCACCAGGACCTCGTCGTGGTGCTCGCCGACACCGACGAGCGGATGGGCCGCTTCCTGGCGGCCAACCCGCGCCTGGCCGCCCGCTTCCCGCACCGCCTGTCGTTCCCCGCCCCGTCCGGGCGGGACCTGGCGGGGATCGTGGAGGCCCTGGCCGCCCGCGGCGGGCTCAAGCTGGAGCCGGAGGCGGCCGCCAAGGCCGAGCGCGCGCTGCGGCGCAGCGGCGGGGCCGGGTCGGGCGGAGCCCACACGGTCCGCGCGCTGCTCGACCGCGCCCTGGCCCGACAGGCCCGGCGGCTCGCCGACGCCGACGAGATTCCCGCGCCCGGCTTCCCCGGCCGGCGCGACACCCGCCCCCTCTTCGTGCTGACCGCCGACGACATCCCCGACAAGGCGGGCATCGGCCTGGTGGGGAGCAAGCGCGGCGTCCCCGAGGGCACCGACCCGATGGCCGCCCTGGACTCCCTGGTCGGCCTGGAAGCGGTCAAGCGGGAGATCCGGCTGTACGCGGCCGAGGCGCACGCCGACCGGCTCCGGGCCGAGGCCGGGGCGGCCGTCGAGGCGCCCGCCCGGCACATGGTGTTCACCGGCAGCCCCGGCACCGCCAAGACGACCGTCGGCCGCATGCTCGGCGCGGTCTACGCCGACCTGGGCCTGCTGGCCTCCGGGCACCTGGTGGAGGTGGGCCGGGCCGACCTGGTCGGCGAGTACATCGGGCAGACCGCGCCCAAGGTGGAGCAGGCGGTGCGCAGCGCCCTGGGCGGGGTGCTGTTCGTCGACGAGGCCTACGCGCTCAGCCAGTCCGACTCGGGCAACGACTACGGCCCCGAGGCCGTCTCCACGCTGCTGAAGCTGATGGAGGACCACCGGGAGGACCTGGTGGTGGTCGTCGCGGGCTACGAGAAGGAGATGGAGCGCTTTCTGGCCTCCAACCCCGGCGTCGCCTCCCGCTTCCCCCGGCACCTGGGCTTCCCCGACTACACCGACGAGGAACTCACCGAGATCTTCGCGCACATGGCCGACGAGGCGGGGTTCACCGTCGGCGCGGGCACCGGGGAGCGGGTGCGGCGGCTGCTTTCGGCCGCACCGCGCGACGGCGCGTTCGGCAACGCCCGCCTGGTGCGCAACCTGCTGGAGCGGGCCACCGCCCTGCAGGCCGAGCGGATCACCGACGGGGCCGACCGGCCGCCCGAGGAGCTGCGCGAGCTGCTCCCCGCCGACATCCCCGCCACGACGGGCGCGCGCGTGGGCGCGGTCGCGCCGACCGACCCGCTCGCCCGCCTGGAGGAACTGGTGGGCCAGGAGCCCGCCAAGCGGGAGCTGCGCGCCCTGGACGCGCGGGCCCGGGTGGAGGAGGCCCGGCGCCGGGCCGGGATCACCGCACCCGGGGCCCTGGACCACATGGTGTTCCTCGGCAACCCGGGCACCGGCCGCACGACCGTGGCCGAGCTGGCCGGGGCGGTGTGCGCCCGGCGCGGCCTGCTGTCGTCGGGCCACGTGGCGCCGGTGGAGCGGGAAGGGCTGGTCGGAACGCTGCCCGGGCAGAGCACGGCGCTGGTGGAGAGCGCGGTGCGGGCCGCCGCCGGGGGCGTGCTGCTGATCGAGGACGCGCACACGGTGCTGCCGCGCCCCTCCTCCGGCGCCGCGGCCGAGGAGGCGGCCGAGGCTCTGGTGCGGATGGTCCGCGCCTACCGCAGCGACCTGCTGGTGGTGGCCTCCGGCGCCCCGGACGAGCTGCCCGCCCTCCTGGACGCGCGCCCCGGCCTGGGCGCGCTGTTCACCCGGCGGCTGCGCTTCCCCGACCTGGCGGTGGAGGAGCTGGTGGCGGTCTTCACGGACCGGGCGCACCGCTCCGGCTTCCAGGTGGAGGCGGGGGCCGCCGCGGCGGCGCGGAGCCTGCTGGCGCGGGACCGTGCGGCCGGGGGCGCCGCGGCGGACGGCGGCAGCGCCGGGCCGGCGAACGCGCGGCTGGCGCAGGCGGTGTTCGAGGTGACCGCCCGCAACCAGGCGGCCCGCATCGCGGAGGAGGACCTGGCCGACCCCGGCGTGCTGCGCGCACTGACCGCCCAGGACGTGCCCACGGTGCTGCCGGACCGCGCGGCCGCCCGGCGGACGGGGATGTACCTGTGACGGCTCCGCCGCCCTGGAGGCGGCGCTCCGGCGATGATCTCGACAGGACCGCTGTCACGGCCGCGGCTGTGACAGCGCGATCGTCGGGATCATCGCCGGGGGTGCCGACCGTCAGCCGAACAGGTCGCCCATCAGACCCGAGCGGCGCTGCACCAGCTTGTCGATCTGCTGCTTGACCTTCGCGCCGACGTCACCGCCCTGGTGCGGGATGCGGAAGCCGCCGACGCGGTCCACCCCCTCGGTCAGCAGGCCGCCGCGCTTGTCGGCCTCCAGGACCACCAGCACGCCCTCCGCGTCGGCGACGAACGACAGCTCCAGCTCCTTCATCTTGCCCGCGTAGTCCGGGCCGGGGCGGAACTCGATCTCCTGGTAGTAGGGCAGCTCCTGGCGGGCGCCGCGGATGCGGCCCCGCTCCACATCGCTGCGGATCAGCGAGAAGCCCAGGCCCGCGACCGCGTCGAGCACGGCCTGCTGGGCCGGGAGCGGGTGCACGGCCAGCGGGTCCAGGTCGGTCGCGTCGACGGCGCCGCCGATGTCGAGGTCCGTGCGCAGTCCCAGCTCGCTGCCGGGCAGGGACCGCCCCCAGGCGAAGGTGAGCGGCGCCTGGATGCTCACCGGGTAGGAGAACGGGATGCGGTGGCGCTCGCCGGGGGCGAGCACGAACGGCCCGCTCAGCTGGACCGCCGCCGCGTCCACGGTGGTCCGGGCCTCTCCGTCGTCGGTCTCCACCTCGGCGCGGGTGCGCAGTTCCAGCGCGATGCGGTTGATGTGGGACTCGACCTCGCCGCCCTCCAGGTCGATGTGGCCCTGGACCTGTCCCCCGGGGCGCACGTTCGCGTCGGCGAGGACGGTGTCGATGCTGGGACCGCCGATTCCGACGGAGGCGAGGAGGCGCTTGAAGACCATGGGGGTCCTTTCGGGGAGACAGGGGTTCGCGTCGGTGGGACGGACGGCCGGGACACGGAGTTCCCGGCGGTCCGGTTCAGGCCGCCCGGGCCGCCCCCTCAGAGCAGGCGCTCCCCTAGGAGCGCCTCGATCTGCTGGTGGACCTGCGGCCGGTAGTCGGCGGCCTGGTGGGGGATCTGGAAGCCCCCGCGGCGGTCCACCCCCTCGCTCAGCAGGCTGCCGCGCTTGTCGGCCTCCAGCACCACCAGCACGCCGAGGGGGGCGGCGACGAACGCCAGCTCCAGCTCCTCCATGCGGCCGATGTGGTTCGGACCGGGGCGGAACTCGAACTCCTGGTGGTAGGGCGCATCGTGGTGCACACCGGAGATGCCGCCGCGCTCCATGTCGGTCCCGATGAGCCCGAAGCCCAGTCCCGCCACCGCGTCGAGGACGGCCTGCTGGGCCGGGAGCGGGTGCACGGCCAGCGGGTCGAGGTCGGTGGCACGGACCCCGCCGGCGATCTCGACGAACGTGCTCAGGCCCAGCTCACTGCCGCGCAGGGGGTGCCCCCAGGCGAAGGTGAGCGGCGCCTGGACGTTCAGCGGGTAGGCGAACGGGATCCGGCGGTGCTCGCCGGGCGCGAGCACGAACGGCCCGCTCAGCTGGACCGCCGCCGCGTCCACGGGGGTGCGGCGGTCGCTCTCCGCCTCGACGCCGGCGCGCGCCCCCAGGAGGATGCGGCCGATGTGGGCCGGGGCCGCGCCGCCCACCAGGTCGACGTGGCCGTGGACCTGTTCACCGGGGCGCACGTGGGGGTTGGGCAGGACGGTCTCGACGCGGGGACCGCCGATGCCGGGGGAGGCGGGAAGGTACATGTAGGCCATGGGCGTCCTTACGGAGATCAGGGTTCGGCGCCGGTGGGACGCCCCGACCGGGCACGGAGTTCCTCAGGGGCCGGATGCGGTCCGGGTCAGGCGAGGGCGCCGTGCACGAGTGCGGAGATGCGCCGCGCGGTGTGCGGGTCGATGGTCCCGGCGGGCGGGAGGTCGAGGCGCAGCGACTCCTTCCTGCCCGGCAGCAGGCCGCCCCTGCGGACCTTCAGGTACACCCCGGTCCAGTCGGGGCCGGGCAGGAGGGTCAGCTCGACCCTCTTGGCGTCGACGGCGCACCCGGGGCCGGGCTCGAACTCCAGGACCTGGTGGAACTCCAGCTCCTGGATCCTGCTGTCCCAGGTGCCGCGCGTGGACTGGGCGTTGGACGGGCGCAGCCCGAGGCCGTGGAGGGTGTCCAGGACGGCCTGCTGCACCGGCAGCGGGTGCACGCGCAGGTCCGCCGTGTCGGTGGCGTCCAGGGACCAGGCGAGCCGCGCGCGGCCGATGAGGCTGAACTCGGCCTCCGGCAGCGGCGCGCCCCAGGCGTGGGTCAGCGACGCCTGGAGGGGCAGCGGAAAGGTGAAGGGGACGGCCCGCTCCTCCCGGGGCGCGAGAGTGACGTCCCCGCCCACCCCGTAGGTGCCCCACACCTCGGAGGCGAGGATCTTGTCACCTTCGCCGTCGACCCTCCAGGCGCGGGTGCGCAGCCGCAGGTCCAGGACGGTGACGCGGGCCTCGGCCTGTCCACCGACGAGTTCGATACGGCCCCGGGCGGGCCCGCCGGGGTAGGCGTCGGGCGGGTCGAGCACGAGGGCGACCTTCACCGGATCGACGAGTCCTGCCCGGGCGAGCACACGCTTGACCACCATGGACGCCGGCCTTTCAGAGGGGGATCACCGCGCCTTAGGACGCCTCCGGGGTCCGGGGGGTTCCGCGGGAGGACAGGAGAACGGGCCCGGACAGGGGATCCTGTCCGGGCCCGTTCCGGCACGCGGGAAGGGGAGGTCCCGCGTGTCAGGCGGACGCGCCTTCGGCGTCCAGGTCGCTCGCGAGCATCCTGGACAGTTCGCCGACGGCCGACTCCGCCCCCTCGCCCTCGGCGGCGAGCGTGACCGTGTCGCCGTGGCGGGCGCCCAGCGCCATGACCGCCAGCAGGCTGCGGGCGTCGACCGGGGCGCCGCCCTCCTTGGCGATGGTCACGGGCAGGCCGGTAGCGGTGGCCGCCTGCACGAACAGGCTCGCCGGGCGGGCGTGCAGGCCGACGGCGGAGCCGATGGTGACGTCGGTGCTGGGCATTGGGGTCTCCTCCGGGACATCGGTGATCAGGGACGGCGAGGGGGTCGCGTGAGTCGGGGCACGGGTCAGGCCGCGGCGGCCTGGGCGGGTTCGACGGCCGGCGCCTGCTCCCGGCGGCCGACGCTCTTCAGCGCCAGCACCGCGCCTGTGGTCACGACCGTTCCGACGGCCAGCGCGGCCAGAAACAGCAGCGGATGGCCGATCAACGGCGTCACCCAGATGCCGCCGTGCGGCGCCCGCAGGGTGGCGCCGAACCCGGCGGTCAGCGCGCCGGTCACGGCCGACCCGGCCATGATGGCGGGGATGACGCGCAGCGGGTCGGCGGCGGCGAAGGGGATGGCGCCCTCGGTGATGAAGGACGCGCCGAGCACCCAGGCCGCCTTGCCGTTCTCCCGCTCGGCCGTGGTGAACGCCTTCCGGCGCACCACCGTGGCCAGGGCCAGCCCCAGCGGCGGCGTCATCCCGGCGGCCATCACCGCCGCCATGACGGTGAACTCCACGTGCGCACCGGAGGCGCCCGCGCCGACGGCGGTCAGCCCGGCGGTGGCGAAGGTGTAGGCGGTCTTGTTCAGCGGCCCGCCCATGTCGAAGGCCATCATGGCGCCGAGCAGCGCCCCCAGCAGGAGGAGGCTGCCACCGGTCAGCGAGCCGAGCCAGTCGGTCAGCCCGCCCATGAGCGCGGCCAGCGGACGGCCCAGCACGACGAACATCGCCAGCCCGGTGACGAACGACGCCACCAGCGGGGTGACCACGACCGGCATGATGCTGCGGATCGCGGAGGGCACCTTGAGCCGGGTCAGGCCCAGGGCGACGAACCCGGCGAGGAAGCCCGCCACCAGGCCGCCGAGGAACCCGGCGCCCACGGTGACGGCGGCCGCGCCGCCGAGGAAGCCGGGCACCAGGCCGGGCCGGTCGGCGATGGCGAAGGCGATGAACCCGGCCAGGACGGGCACCAGGAACCCGAACACCGCCGAGCCGGTGAGGAAGAGCAGGGCGCCCCACTCGGTCGCGGACAGCGGGTCGAATCCCTCGACGACGTCGGCCGGCTGGGCGTCGGCGATCCCGTAGCCGCCGATCATGAAGGCCAGGGCGAGGAGGATGCCCCCGGCCGCGACGAACGGGATCATGTACGACACGCCGGTCATCAGCCACTGGCGGATGCGGGTGCCCACCCCGGCCCCGGACTCGACCTTGGTGGCCGGTGCGGGAGCGGAGCCGCCCGCCGGACCCGCGTCGGCGGGGGCCGGTGCGGGGGCCTCGCGCGCGGCGGCGGCCGCGCGCTCCAGGACCGCGTCGGCGTCGGCGATCGGCGCCTTCACGCCGACGTCGACGAAGGGCTTGCCCGCGAACCGGTCCTTGTCGCGGACCTCCAGGTCGGCGGCGAAGACCACGGCGTCGGCCGCGGCGACGTCCTCCGCCGACAGCGGCGGGCTCCCCGCCGCGCCCTGGGTCTCCACCTGGATCTCGTGCCCGGCGCGGGCGGCGGCCTGCTCCAGGGCCTCGGCGGCCATGTAGGTGTGGGCGATGCCCGTGGGGCACGACGTGACGGCGACGAATCTCATGGCGCCGACACCTCCCTGTTCACGATCTCGGCCACCGCGGCGGCGTCCGGGGCCTGCAGCAGCGCGTCACGGAACTCCGCGTGCATCAGGCGCCGGGCCAGGGAGGCGAGGATGGTCATGTGGGCCTCGCCGCCGCCCTCCGGGGCGGCGATGAGGAAGACGAGGACGGCGTCCCCGTCGGGCCCGCCCCAGTCGACGCCGCCGGGGACGGTGCCGACGGCCAGGGCGGGGGCGGTGACGTGGGCGGACCGGGCGTGCGGGAGGCCGACACGGCCGGGCATGCCGGTGGGCATCTGGGCCTCGCGCGCGGCGACGTCGGCCAGGAAGCCCTCCAGGTCGGTGACGCGTCCGGCGCCGTGCAGGGCGGCGGCCAGTTCGCGCACCGCCTCGTCGCGGTCGGCGGGGCGCATGCCGGTGCGGACGGTGGCCGCGGTGGCGAGCGGCGGTACGCCCTCGGGCGCGGCGGCCGCCGGTTCGGCGGTCCCGGACCCGGTGGCCCCGGGCGCGGCCGGGTCGGATGCGGCGGCCTCGGATGCAGGGATGCGCCTGCGGAACAGCGCCATGGCTCACAGCTCCTTGATGAGCAGGTCGGGTGCGGGATCGGGGACGACGTGCACCAGCTCCGGGTGCAGGTCGCCGGGTCCGGGGACGGTGCTTCCGGGCAGCGCCGCGGCGGCGCGGCCCCAGGCGACGGCGGCGGCCAGCCGCTCGTGCGGCGGGCCGGAGGAGGACAGGTACCCGGCGAGGGCGCAGTCGCCGGCGCCCACGCTGCTGCGCGGGGCGAGCGCCGGGCCGCCCGCCCAGGCGGCGCCGCCCTGGTCGACCAGCAGGGCGCCGTGCCGTCCCAGGGTGAGCAGCACCGCGCCGTTTCCGGGGGCCAGGGCGCGGCGGGCGGCGGCCACCGCGTCGCCGACGGTGGACAGCTCCGCGCCGACCAGTTCGGCCAGTTCGGCCTCGTTGGGTTTGAGGAGGTCGACGCCGCCGCCCTCGACGGCGGCGCGCAGGGCGGGACCGGAGGTGTCCACCGCGACGGGGACGCCGTACCGGGCGGCGGCGCGGGCCAGCAGGGCGTACAGGTCGTCGGGGGCGCCCGCCGGGAGGCTCCCGGCCGCCACCAGCCAGCGGGGGCCCGCGGCCAGCAGCGCCTCGGCGGCGTCCACGAGGGCGGCGGTCTCGCCGGGGGTGAGCGGCGCCCCGGGCATGTTGACCTTGGTGGTGGTCCCGGCGGCGTCGGTGAGGGTGACGTTGCTGCGGGTGGGGGCGGCCACGTCGACCCGTTCGCAGGGGACGCCGTGCTCGGCCAGGAGCGCGGCGAGCTCGCGGCCGGGGGCGCCGCCGAGCGGGAGCAGCGCGGTGGTGCCGAGGCCGTTGCGGTGCAGGGCGCGGGAGACGTTCACGCCCTTGCCGCCGGGTTCGGTGGCCCACCCGCGGGCGCGCAGCACCTCGCCGGGGACGAGCGCGTCGACCTCCAGCGTCCGGTCGACGCTGGGGTTGGCGGTGACGGTGGTGATCATGCCAGCACCACCCGCGGCCCGGCCGCGCCCAGTTCGTCGGCCAGACGGGGGGCGAGGCCGGTGTCGGTGACCAGGCAGTCGACGTCGGCGAGGTCGGCGAAGCGGGCGAAGCGGTCGTCGCCCACCTTGGTGTGGTCGGCCAGCAGGACCACGCGGCGGGCGGCGCGCACCATCCGGCGCTTGGCCTCGGCCTCGGCGGTGTCGGGGGTGGTCAGGCCGCGCTCGGCGGAGACGCCGTTGGTGGCGATGAAGGCGGCGTCGACGTAGACCTCCTCCAGCACCCGAAGGGCCCACCCGCCCACGGCGGCCTGGGTGCGCGGGCGCACCCGGCCGCCGATGAGCAGGGGGGTGATGCCGGGGCGGCCGGAGACCAGCGCGGCGATGGGCAGCGAGTTGGTGACGACGGTGAGCTCGCGGCCCGGGGGGAGGCGCTCGGCGAGGCGGCGGGTGGTGGACCCGGCGTCGAGGAGGACGGTGCCCTCCTCGGGGAGTTCGGCGAGCGCGGCCTCGGCGATGCGGTCCTTCTCGGCGGCCATCAGGGTGTCGCGCTGGGGAAGGGCGGGCTCGAAGCCCATGCGCTCGATGGGGATGGCGCCGCCGTGCACCCGCCGGACGGCACCGGAGCGTTCCAGGGCGGTCAGGTCGCGCCGCACCGTCTCGTGGGTGACGTCGAACTCCTCGGCGAGCGCGGCGACCTCCACCCGCCCGTCCTCCCGGGCCCGCTCCAGGATCGCCCGGCGCCGCTCTTCCCCGTACATGTGGTTTCTCCTGTGTTTCTATGTGGTTATCTGTGAGTTTAAGCATGACTCCCACATGAACACAAGAGCGACTTCACTGCGCGCCGAACGATCACCGCAGGTGAGGACCACCGACGCCGAGCGAGCGGAGCGAGGCGCGAGCGAACGGGGCCGGACACCGGACACATGCGCGGTCCCGTGTTCGACAGCGACGGCAGAGCAGGTGCCCCGCTTACGGGAGTCGGCCGAGTCGTGGGCCGCCAGGGCGTGGGCGGAGGGCGGCGACGGGGACAGCGGGGCGGTCCCCCGGCGCTGTCCGCCAGGCGGCGGGTCGCTCGCGGTCCGGGTGGGCGGCTCGACTGGTGCCCCGCTTGCGGGCCTCGGCCGTCCGGCGGGCCCGGGGGGCGTGTTCCGGGTATTTCGGGCTCGGGTGGGGTGGTTCGGGGACCGAGTGCGGTGAAAGGGCCATTTCGGAGGCGGTTGGGTGGTGGAACCGCCACCCCTGCTGCCCCGGACCGCAGGAGCGGCGGGTCAGATGGCGCACAACCGAACACTTCGGGCGTGAAGTGAGGGCTCCGGCGATCCCGCGTCGTGAAATCGACGCTTCGGGGCTGAACGGGCGTCGGTTCCGCCACCCAGGATGGCCCCGGGCCGCCTGTGGCGCCCGGATCGGGGGTTCCGGTCGAGCCGCCACCGGCCCGGTGTCCGGTTCGCCCGGTTCCCGGGGCGCCGGAGTGCCTCCCGGGCCCTGTTCGACGGCCGGACCGGCCGTGCGGGCGATGCGGGTGCGCGGCCATCGCAACACCAGAACGGGATTCGGTGTCAGTGAGGGACAAAACGGCATGCCAGGGCCGTTTGCCAGGCTCGGCGTCACTGCGTGTAGCCGATATCGGACCAGAGCGAGCCCCGGGTGTGCGGCCGAGGCGTCCGGGCGGCCACGCGGCCGTGCCGAGCGGCGATCCGGGCCACGCAAACGTGGATGAACCAGGCATCCTGTTCCCGAATCCCGTTCTGGTATCGCCGTGTTCGTCGCCCAGGGGCCTTCGCGGGCGTCGCGGAGCGCGCTTCCCGCCCCCTCCCGTATGTAACGCGAAGTGTTCGCCCAGGTCACGGCCCTGTTGGGGGTCATCGCGCAGGCCCGGCGGCCGTCCCGGGCGACGGAGAGCGCGACCCCCGGCCCCCGCCCGGCAGGCGGGGGCGGGGAAGCGCCTGGCTCCCTCCGCCGCCGCCCATCACAGCGACCACCCGCACGCCCGGCGCCCGATAACGCTGCAGGTAGGGCCGCCGGCCTTCGTCGCCGCCGCCTCCCACCCCGCACTCCGGTGGGCCGCCGCCCGGCCGGGGACCGAGAGCGGGGGACCTGCTCAGCCGCCCCGCTCACCCGGACCGCGAGGGGCGTGGCGGACGGCAGGCAAGATCAGGGAACCGCCTAGCTCACTCCGTCGCTGCCGATCTCGGCGACCACGCACACGCGCCGCGCCCGACGACGCTGCGGCGAGGGCCGCCGGCCTTCGCCGCCGCCTTGCGCTTGACCCGCCCGGCCGGGGTCCGTGAGCGGGGGCCTGCTGCTCCGCTCCGCCTTCGCCGACCGCGAGGGGGGCACCGATCTGAACCACCGCACGCCCTGGGGCGGGGTGGGCCCGCCAAGCGAGAATGGCCACGCGCCCACGGACGGTGGGGATAGAACCTGAACCCCCGTCGCATCGGGCGGCGCGGCAGGTGGTGGGGATGCCCCCATGCCCCACGAAACGAGCAGGGCCGCTGGATCGGGCATCCGCATCCGTGCAGGTTCCGGCTCCGCTCGAGTGGTCCAGGGCTAGAGCTGCTTGGCGAACCAGTGCTCGGCGTAAGCCCCCTCGTTGAACGGGGCCACCTCCTGGTAGCCGTTCGCCTCGTACAGCCTCCTCGCCTCTACGAGGTCGCTTCGCGTGTCCAGCCGCGCGAGGGTGGCGCCGCCTTCCTTGGCCGCCTTCTCGATCGCCTCCAGCAGCCGCACCCCGCCTCCGAGTCCGCGTACCGCCGGGGCCACGAACAGGCGCTTGATCTCCGCGATCCTGCCGCCGTCGAACCAGTGCAGGCCCACGCATCCCATCGGACCCGCCGAAGTCCGGTCCGGAGCGCGGGCCACCAGGAACAGTCCCTCCGGCGGGGCCAGGGCTCCGCTCGGCTCCTCCGCCATCGCCGCGTCGATCTCCGCCTCCGTCGCCGTGCGGCCGTAGTAGCGGCCGACGATGTCCCTGTAGTACTCCCGAAGTACCTCCGCCGCCTCCGGCCCATGCACACCTGTGGGGGCAATGTCCCAGTTCGTCGGCATCCCGCTCTCCCTTCGCCGAGTGTCGCCACCTAGAATCCATAGACATTGGTGTCCTACATCACCCCGCCCTTGTCACCGCACCCTGTGGCACCTCCGACACCCAAGACGCTGGAAGAAAGTCATGCCTCCGCTCCTCGCCCGGACCGACCACACCCAGTCGACCGCAACCCTGGTCGCGGCGCGGAGCGTGTCCGAGCGGCTCAAACACGGGCTCAACGGCCCCGGGAGCCGTGGCGCCGCCCGTCACCTGCGGCACCTGCTGGGCGCGCGCGGACTGGCACTCGCCGACCTGTCCGGGCAGCCGATCTGGTCCGGCCGTCCCGCCGAACACGCCGACACCGCGCCGCTGCTGGAGGCCGTGCTGCGCGGGGAGGCCTCCCGCGGCACCCCTCCCCTGCAGGCCGCCCCCCTGCACGCCGGTGACGACCTCGCCGGCGTCCTGCTGGTCCACGGCGACGTCAGCGCTCGGGCGGTCCGGGAGGCGGCGCTGCTCGTCGCCCGCGCGCTGGAGAGCGGGCGCCTGGAGGCCTCCGCTGAGCGCGCCGCCCAGGCCGAGTTCCGCGCGCTGCGCGCCGAGATCTCCCCGCACTTCGTCTACAACGCCCTCACCGTGATCGCCTCACTCGTGCGTTCCGACCCCGACCGCGCCCAGGAGCTCATGCTCGACTTCGCCGACTACACCCGCTACAGCCTGGCCCGGCACGGCGACTACACCACCGTGTCGGAGGAGTTCCACGCCATCGAGACCTACCTGGCGCTCCAGCGCGCGCTCCTGGGCGACCGGTTGCGCGTGCAGGTCCGGGTCGCCCCCGAGGTCCTCGGCGTCGCCGTGCCCTACCTGGTGCTCCAGCCGCTGGTGGAGAACGCCGTGCGGCACGGCGTCGAGCCCGGCGGCGGCCCCGGCCTCGTGCAGGTGTCCGGGGAGGCCGAGGGCAACGACTGCGTGATCGGCGTGGAGGACGACGGCCCCGGCATGCCCCCCGAGCTCGCCCGGGAGGTGCTGTCCGGGGGGCGCGAGGACTCCGACGCCGTGGGCCTGGCCAACGTCGACCGGCGCCTGCGCCACGTCTACGGCCCCTGGTACGGCCTCGTCGTGGAGACCGAGGAGGGCGCCGGGACCCGGGTCGTGGTGCGCGTCCCCCGCTTCCAGCCGGGGGTGCTGCCGTGACGCCGGCACACCACCCCACCGCGCGGCTGCGCGTCCTCGCCGTCGAC
The DNA here is from genome assembly GCF_027706745.1 of Nocardiopsis suaedae. Lineage (GTDB taxonomy): Bacteria > Actinomycetota > Actinomycetes > Streptosporangiales > Streptosporangiaceae > Nocardiopsis_A > Nocardiopsis_A suaedae. The sequence continues at coordinate 31,790 of NZ_JAQFWP010000034.1, forward strand.
GACGTGCGGCCCGCCCTTGAGGAGTTCGCCCGCCTGCTGGACGCCTCCCCCGACGTCGCCGAGACCGCCACCGCCGACGACCCCATCGGCGCGCTGAAGCAGATCCAGGCCGGGCGTTTCGACGCCGTCTTCCTGGACATCTCCATGCCCGGCCTGGACGGCCTGGAGTTGGGTTCACTGCTGTCCCGGCTCAGCGAGCCGCCCGCGATCGTGTTCGTCACCGCCCACGAGCGGCACGCTGTCACCGCTTACGGCATCGGCGCCGTCGACTACCTCCTCAAGCCCGTGCGCGCCGAACGGCTCGCCGCCGCCCTGGACAAGGTGTCCCGCGCCGTGCGGAGCGCCCCCGAGGCGGCCCCGCCGGGCCGGGCCCCCCGCCCCGACCCCGACCCGCTGCCGGTGCTGCCGGTGGAGACCGCCGGGCGCACCCGGTACGTGCGCCGCACCGAGGTGTTCTACGCCGAGGCCAACGGCGACTACGTGCGGCTGCACACCCGCGGCGGCGCCCACCTGGTGCGGATGCCGCTGTCCCGGCTGGAGGAGTACTGGGCGCCGTGCGGGTTCAGCCGGGTGCACCGCGGCTTCCTGGTGGCCCTGGACGCGGTGCGCGAGCTGCACAGCGACACCGCCGGCCAGCTCCTGGCCCGCACCGAGGTGGGCGACGTGCCGGTCAGCCGCCGCCACGCCCGCGAGCTGCGCGAGCGGCTGCTGCAGGCGGCCCGCGGCGGACCGGTCGGATCCGCCTGATGGACCGGCCCCGCCGGGTGGCGGTCACCAGCCCGCAGACCCGCCTCGCGCACGCCCGCGGCCGGGCCCGCGGCCGCTGGCGGGTGGCCCGCCTGGACCCGGCCGACGCCGAGCGCGCCGAACACCTGCTGCGCCGCCAGCGCCGCCAGGCGGCGGCCGCGCTGCTGCTGACCGGGCTGATCCTGGTCGGGCTGCCGGTGCTGCTGTGGGCCCGCCCCGACCTGGACGCGGCGCGCCTGCTGGGCGTCCCCGCCTCCTGGCTCGTCATCGGCGCCGTGCCGTACCCGGCGATGGCGGCGGTGGGCCTGTGGCAGCTGCTGCGCGCCGAGCGGATCGAGCGCGGACGCTGATGGTCGCCTTCGCCGCGCTGGTCCCGCTGCTGCTCGCCACCCTGGCCATCGGGCTGCGCGGGGTGGCCGCCATGCGCACCACCTCCGACTTCCTGGTCGCCTCCCGCCGGGTGTCGCCGCTGCTCAACTCGGCGGCGGTGTCGGGGGAGTACCTGTCGGCCGCCTCCTTCCTCGGGGTGGCCGGGCTGATGCTCAAGGACGGCGCCGGGGCCCTGTGGTACCCGGTCGGGTTCGCCGCCGGGTACCTGGCGATGCTGGTGCTGGTGGCCGCCCCGATGCGCCGGTCGGGGGCGCTGACCGTGCCCGACTTCGCCGAGGCGCGGCTGGGCTCGCCCTGGCTGCGGCGGCTGGGCGCGGTGGTGGTGCTGGTGGTGGCCGGGCTGTACCTGGTGCCGCAGCTGCGCACCGCCGGGCTGGTGCTCAGCGCGGTCAGCCCCACCCCCTACTGGGTGGGGGTGGTGATCGCCGGGGCGGTGGTGGCCACCGCGCTGGCGCTGGGCGGCATGCGCGCCGCCACCTACGTGCAGGCCTTCCAGTTCTGCCTGAAGCTGGTGCTGTTCATCGTCCCGGCGCTGTGGCTGCTGGCGCTGGCCGGGCCGGACGTGCGCGCCCAGGCGGTGGAGCCGGGCGAGTACACCCGGTTCGAGCGCGACACGTCGGTCTCCTTCCGGACCGGGGCGGTGCTGCGGGTGGAGGAGCCGGTGGTGATCACCGAGCGGGACGGCACCCGGTGGAAGGCGGCCGTCGGCGAGCACCGGGTGGGCGCGGGGCGCACGCTGGTGTTCGAGGAGGGCGGCCGGGTGCCGTCGGTGCTGGGCAGCGCCCCGCCGGGTGGGCCCGACTGGCACCGGCCGCTGCTGGCGACCGTCGGGGACGGGTACCCGCTGCTGTCCACGCTGTCGGTGCTGACCGCCACGGTGCTGGGCACGATGGGGCTGCCGCACGTCATCATGCGCTTCCACACCAGCCCGGACGGGCGCTCGGCGCGCCGCACCGCCGCCATCACGGTGGCGCTGCTGGGGGTGTTCTACCTGTTCCCGGGGGTGTACGGCGCGCTGGCCCGGGTGCTGGTGCCGCACCTGTACCTGTCCGGGGCCACCGACACGGCGGTGGTGGCGCTGCCCGCCCAGGTGGACCAGGGGTGGCAGGGGACGGTGCTGACGGCGCTGCTGACCGCGGGGGCGTTCGCCGCGTTCCTGGCCACCTCGATGGGGCTGCTGCTGGTGGTGGCCGGGGCGGTCGCGCACGACCTTCTGCCCGGCGGGCTGCGGCGGCTGCGCGCGGCGGTGCTGGGGGCGGCGGCGGTGGCGGTGCCGCCGGCCCTGTTCGCCGCCGGGATCGACGCGGGCATCCTGGTCACCTGGGGCTTCACGGTGGCGGCCTCGACGTTCTGCCCGCTGCTGGTGCTGGGCATCGGGTGGCGGCGGCTGACCCCGGCGGGGGCCCTGGCCGGGGTCGCGGCCGGGCTGGCGGCCTCGTCCGGGGCGATCGCGGTGGCGCTGTTCGGCCCGGACGTCCCGGGGTGGGCGGGGGTGCTGGTGGCCCAGCCCGCGCCGTGGACGGTCCCGCTGGCGTTCGCGGTGATGGTGGCGGTGTCGCTGGCCGGGCGCCCCCCGGCATGGGCGCGCACGGCGGTGCTCCGGCTGCACCTGGACGACGACCACCGCGGGCCGTCCCTGCGCTGAGGACGGCACCGCTCCAGAGGCCCCGAATCATCGCGGACATACTTCGTCCTCGATCGTCTCTACCGTCGTCCCCGGACCTCCCCGGTGGAGGACGGACCGACGGCCGGAGGCGAAGAGGAGAACGATGGACGAGCAGAGGACCGGTGCGGCACCCGCGGGGTACACCTCCGTCGCCCCCTGGGTGGTCACCGGCGACACGGGGGCCTTCCTCGACTTCGTCGCCGAGGCGTTCGGCGGCGAGGAGATCGGACGGGTGCCGACCGAGGACGGCCGGATCGGCCACGGGGAGATCCGTGTCGGGGATACCGTGGTCCTGGCCTTCGACCGGAACGAGGACTGGCCGCCCCTGCCCGGCCTGCTGCGCGTGTTCGTCCCGGACGCCGACGAGGCGTGCGCGCGGGCGCTCGCCGCAGGCGGCGTGCTGGTCACCCCCATGGACGACAACGCGTTCGGGCAGCGCGGCTGCCGGGTCAAGGACCCCTTCGGCAACATCTGGTGGGTGACCGCCCACATGGAGGACGTCTCCGAGGCCGAGGTGTGGCGGCGCCTCGGGGAGCCGTCCTACGCCGCGGGCATGCGCGTGGCGCAGGAGACGCTTGACGCCGAGCTCAGCGGCCGGTCGGCCGGGAGGAGCAGCGCCCCGGTGCGGAGCGACGCCCCGGCGCGGACCGCGGAGTGACCGCCGGGTGACCGCGGGACCGGACCCGGCGAGGTCGGGGACCGTACCGGTAGGGCCGAACGGCTCCAGGGGCCCACCGTTCGTCGCGCCGCGCCGACCGCTCATCGACCGCTCGGCGCACGCGGGAGCGCTTCCGCCCCCGACAGGTTACGCGGCCGACCACCCCCTCCCTACTGTGGCGTGGAGCACATTCACCCATCCCCTGGAGGTGCAGCGTGACCGGAACCGGCTATGAGCGCGACGTCGGAGGGGGACCCGGCGACCAGTGGCGCGAGGTCCAGGCGGGGCCGGAGTTCACCGAGCTCCGGCGGCGCCTCCGGGTCTTCGTGTTCCCCCTCACCGCGTTCTTCCTCGCCTGGTACCTGCTGTACGTACTGCTGGCGGTGTACGCCCCCGGCTTCATGGCCGCCCCCGTGGCCGGGAACGTCAACGTCGGCATCGTCTTCGGCCTGCTGCAGTTCGTGACGACCTTCGTGATCACCGGCCTGTACGCGAGCTACGCCAACCGGCGGCTGGACCCCATCGCCGACCGCCTGCGCGGGCGGATCGAGGGCACGTCCGCCGCGGAGCCCACCGACGGCGAGGGGGAGGACCGATGAGCGAGATCAACCCGGTGCTCAACATGAGCATCTTCGGCGCGTTCGTGGCGGTGACCCTCTTCATCGTCTTCCGCGCCAGCCGCAACACCAACACCGCCGCCGACTACTACGCCGCCGGGCGCTCCTTCACCGGCTCGCAGAACGGCTTCGCGATCGCCGGGGACTACCTGTCGGCCGCCTCGTTCCTGGGCATCTGCGGCGCCATCGCGATCAACGGCTACGACGGCTTCCTGTACTCCATCGGCTTCCTCGTCGCCTGGCTGGTGGCGCTGCTGCTGGTGGCCGAGCTGCTGCGCAACACCGGCAAGTTCACCATGGGCGACGTGCTGGCCTTCCGGATGCGCCAGCGCCCGGTCCGCGCCGCCGCCGCGCTGGCCACCCTCGCGGTCTCCTTCTTCTACCTGCTGGCCCAGATGGCCGGCGGGGGCAGCCTGGTCAACCTGCTGATGGGCATCGAGGGCGAGGTCGGCCAGGCCATCGTGATCGCCGTGGTCGGCGTGGTGATGATCCTCTACGTCCTCATCGGCGGCATGAAGGGCACCACCTGGGTGCAGATCATCAAGGCGGGCCTGCTCATCGCCGGCGCGCTGGTGATGACGGTGTGGGTGCTCGGGCTGTACGGCTTCAACCTGTCCGAGGTGCTCGGCCAGGCGGCGGCGCAGCCCGACGGCAAGGGCCAGGACCTGCTGGCCCCCGGCGCCAAGTACGGCGAGAACACGCTGACCCAGCTGGACTTCATCTCCCTGGCGCTGGCCCTGGTGCTGGGCACCGCGGGCCTGCCGCACGTGCTGATGCGGTTCTACACCGTGCCCACCGCCAAGGAGGCCCGGCGCTCGGTCGTCTGGGCGATCTCCCTGATCGGCCTGTTCTACCTGTTCACCCTGGTGCTCGGATACGGCGCGGGCGCGCTGGTGGGGCCCGAGGAGATCTCCTCGGCGCCGGGCGGGGCGAACGCGGCGGCACCGCTGCTGGCGCTGGCGCTGGGCGGCCCGCTGCTGCTCGGGTTCATCGCCGCGGTGGCGTTCGCGACGATCCTGGCGGTCGTCGCCGGTCTGACCATCACCGCCTCGGCCTCCTTCGCGCACGACGTCTACGTCAACGTGATCCGCCGGGGCAAGGACTCCTCGGCGATCAACGAGGTGAAGGTGGCCCGGATCACCGCGCTGGTGATCGGCGCCTGCGCGATCGCCGGGGGCATCCTGGCCAAGAACCAGAACGTCGCCTTCCTGGTGGCGCTGGCGTTCGCGGTGGCGGCCTCGGCCAACCTGCCGACGATCCTGTACACGCTGTTCTGGAAGCGGTTCAACACCACCGGCGCGCTGTGGAGCATGTACGGCGGCCTGTCCGCCGCGATCGTGCTGATCATCTTCTCCCCGGCGGTGTCGGGCAGCGAGACGGCGATGGTCCCCGGCGCGGACTTCGCCCTGTTCCCGCTCAGCAACCCGGGCCTGGTGTCCATCCCGCTGTCGTTCCTGCTGGGCTGGCTGGGCACCATGCTGTCCAAGGACAAGGCCGACCCGGAGAAGCAGGCGGAGATGGAGGTCCGCTCGCTCACCGGCGCCGGGGCCGAGAAGGCCGTGGCGCACTGACCTGAGGACCAGCCACACCGAGGGGGAGGGCCGTCCGGCCCTCCCCCTCACCTTTTCGCACGCGGCGCGGAAGAGGACATCCGGCACGGGGGGCTCCCCGTGGAGCGGGGATGGTGGACGAGGGCGGCTCTCCACGTGTTCTGGGCCCGAAGAAGGCCCAAGAAACTTGACAATTCGCCCCCGACTCGCGAATGCTGCCGCACCACCCGCTCCCCCTTCTTTGGAGAACGCCATGGACGAATTCCTCCTCGTGCTGACCGGCGGCGCCGTGAGCCTCGCCAGCAGCGCGACCGTCACCTGGCTGCAGACCCGCCACGCCAACCGCGGCGAGGCCAGGACGGCCGCCCGCGAGTCCACCCGCCGCCTGACCGGACTGTTCATCGCCGAACGCGACGCCGCGCTGATGGGCGAGGGCCCCTCGGAGGGGCTGGCCGAGGCCGAGACGCTGGCGGTGGCCCTGGCCGACCGCCGGACCCGCGAGCGCATCCGCGACGCGGTGCGGCTGCTGCGCGAGCTCCACCTGACCGAGCTGCAGGAGCTGAGCGGCCAGCGCGCCGCGCCGGGGCGACGGATGCTCTGCGACCACGCCCTGGAGGTGCTGGGGGCCCACTTCCGCGGTGAGAAGGTCCCCGCCGCCCCGCAGGCCATGCAGAAGATGCTGGAGGTGGAGGACGAGGCGCTGAGCATCCGCTCGGGGTCGCTTCCGGGGCGCGTCCCCGCGGCCTCCGCGGCCCCCGCCGAGCCCGCGAAGGCCCCGGCCGGGTCCGCCGGCGCCGGGGAGGAACCGGCCACCGGCTCCGCGGCGTCCACCTCCTCGGGCTCCTCAGGCTCCTCCGGGTCCGCGGAGTCCTCGTCCACCCGCAAGCCGGGCCGCCGCCCGCGGGCCAAGGCCCGCACCAAGGACCCCGAGGACAGCGACTTCTGGAACGAGTGATCCGTTCATCCCAGGACGAACGGCCGTTCGTTCGGGGACGATGACGGGAACGCCGAAACCACCGGCCGCGTCTGACCGCATAAGGAACACAGAGGCGCCCCTTGACCCGCCACGACCCTGCTCCGACTGGTGGCGAGGGGCTCTGACCTGTCACGATGGGCGCATCCCGCCCGGCCATCGCGGAGACTCAGACACCGATGCTGCGCATCCACTTCACCGACGCAGACCTCGCCCGCACCAGTGTCGCGGCCGGCGCCGACCCCATGTGGGAACTCGTCCTCAGCCTGCACCGGCTGCAGAACCGCCGGGGCCGCACCCTCGTCGACCGCTGGTACTCCTCCGCCCGGGAACGCCTCGCCTCCTCGGGCCTGACCCCCGACGTGAAGAACCGGCTCATCCCCATCGCCCCGCAGTCGATGTACTTCCCCGACTTCCTCACCCCCGAAGAGGGACAGGACGGCTTCGAGGCCGCGGTGGAGGCGATCGAGGGGCTGCCCCGCGAAGAGCTCGACGCCCAGCTCGGCATCGTGGCCACCATGGGCGACGGCCTGGGCGCGTGGGCGCGCTCGCTGGCCGACGGCGACCGGCGGGCCCGCAAAGAGCTCGCCGAGAGCCTCCGCGCCTACCGGAACGTCGCGCTGGAACCGTTCTGGAACGACCTGCACGCCGACGTCGACGCCGACCGGGTGCGCCGGTCCCGGGACGTGCTCAACGGCGGCGTGCACGGCCTGCTGCACGGCTTCGAGCCGCTCATGCGCTGGGAGCAGCCGGTGCTCAGCGTCGTCTACCCCGGCGACCACGACATCGACCTGTACCTGCGCGGGCGCGGACTGCGGCTGATCCCGTCCTACTTCTGCTGGAAGTACCCGGTGGCGCTGGCCGACCCGGAGCTGCCGCCGGTGCTCGTCTACCCGATGCACAACGGCGTGTACCGCACCCGCAAGGAGAACCTGCTGACCTCGGGCGAGGAGCGGGTGCTGGGCAACCTGCTCGGCGCCACCCGGGCGGCGGCGCTGACGGCGGTCGCCGACGGGGTGACCACCAACGAGCTGGCGGCGCGGCTGCACATCTCGCCGGCGGCGGCCAGCCACCACACCCGCGTGCTGCGCGAGGCGGGGCTGATCGTCAGCACCCGCGACCGCAACCACGTCCTGCACACCCTGACCACGGCCGGCGCCGAGCTGCTCGGCGCCGGACGGCGTCCGTGAGGTCCGGCGGATGTTCCGGCCGGGGGCACCCCCATCCCTGCCCCCGGCCGGGTCCGGCGAACACGCACGCCGTCCCGTGTGCCCGTCCTGCACGCGGTGCGGCGAGTCGGGTTCGGCGCGGTCACGCCCTCCCCATGGTGCCGACCGCCCTCACCCCACCGCCACATCCTTCGACCAGACTCTAAAAGCCCAGGTCACAGCGTTTTCAACAGCGACAAAAGCGGCCTTGGGGACACATTCCCCGGGGCCATCGCGGAAAGGAACACCCTGAGCCGGCCCATCCGGTGCGATGAAGGGGGGAACGCCGTGGAGTGGCTGTGGATCACCATTCAGACCATCGTCGTTGGACTGATCATCGGGGCGTTGGGCCGCATGGTCGTGCCCGGGAAGCAGCACTTGTCCTTGTGGATCACGCTGCTGTTGGGCATCATCGCCGCGTTCGTGGGCGGCTGGCTCGCCTCACTGCTCTCGACGTTCTGGATCTTCGTCCTGGTCGCGCAGATCGTCGTGGCGGCCGCCCTGGTGTACCTGGCGGACGGGCTGTACGCGCGCAAGGGCTGACCGCGGCCCGGAGCCCGCGCGGGGCGCGCCCGGACAGGGCGCGCCCCGCGGATTTTCCCCCGGGATTCCGCGCAACGATTCCGAATACGGGCATCCCCCACGCGCATTTTCGACCGTCCATCTCATAGGATCGGCTCACCCGCGGAGGACGTTCCCCACCGCCGCGCCATGGTCCGCCCGTGTCCTGTCGGCCCTCCCCCGCACTCGGCGGCGCGACCCGCACGGACCCCCGTCCAACGCTCACGTCGAGAAGATCCCCACCGATGCCCGATGACGCCACCCGCCCCGATGGGGGCGAGCCGTCCCCGCAGGCCCCGGAGCAGGCCCCGGACCCGGGGCGCCGCCGCAGGCGGCTCGCCCGCGTACTCGGCTGGACCGCCGCCGCCCTCGCCCTCGTGCTCGCCGCCGGGGCCGCCAGTGCCTACGGCTACTACCGCTCGCTCCGCTCCGACATGGTCCAGCACGACCTGGACGCCGCCCTGGACGGCGAAGAGCGCCCCGAGAAGATCGGGGACGACGTCAACATCCTGTTCATCGGCTCCGACGACCGCGAGGGCGGCAACGCCGCCTACGGCGGCAAGGACTTCGTCGGCGAGCGCTCCGACGCGCTGATGCTCGCGCACATCTCCCCGGACAGCCGGGTGACCGTGGTGAACGTCCCGCGCGACTCGCTGGTGCGGCTGCCCGAGTGCGACGCCTACGGCGAGGCCGAGGGCACGCCCGGCTACTACGGGATGATCAACGCGGCGCTGTTCCACGGCGGCCCGCCGTGCGCGGTGAAGACCGTCGAGTCCCTGACCGACGTGCGCATCGACCACTTCGTCCACCTGAGCTTCGTGGGGTTCCGGGACATGGTCGACGCCGTCGGCGGGGTCCGGATGTGCATCCCCGAGCCGATGCACGACGAGCGCGCCCAGCTCGACCTGGAGGCCGGGGAGCAGACGCTGGACGGAGAGCAGTCGCTGGCGTTCGTGCGGGCCCGCTACGAGATCGGCAACGGCGGCGACATCGGCCGCATCGACCGCCAGCAGATGTTCCTGGGGGCGCTGGCCTCCGAGGTCACCGAGGGCGGTGTGCTGACCGACCCCGCGCGGCTGGACGGCCTGCTGCGCTCGATCTCCGAGCACACCGCGACCGACAGCGCCCTGTCCCTGGACAAGCTCGTCTCGCTGGCCTCCACCCTGGCCGAGGCGGACATGGGCGAGATCGGCTTCTACACCGTGCCGTGGGCGCAGGCGCCCAGCGACCCGAACCGGGTCGTCTGGCGCGAGCAGGAGGCGGCCGACCTCTTCGCCGCCATCAAGGAGGACCGCGACCCCGAGGCGCTCGGGAGCCCATCGCCCGAGGAGGGCGGCGAGGACGGCGGGGAGCCCGGCGGCGGCCCGTCGGACCCGCCCGAGGCCGAGCCGTCCCCCGCCCCGGGCGCCGAGCCCTCGTCCTCGGAGGCCCAGGACGGCCCCGGCGTGGTGCCGATGTCCGCCCTGGCCGACGACGGCTCGGACGCCGCTCCGCAGGACGGCCTCCAGGGCCGGGACGCCACCGCCGACCCGTGCAGCGACGGCCTCGGCCAGGGGACCGGCGACGACGCACCGTGACCGCCGGGCGGCCGGAACCGGCCGCCCGCCACCCCCCGCACCGCGGGAGGCGCCCGGTTTTGGTGGAATGGAACCGGGAAACTTCCGCGCCTTTCGAACCGAATCCCCCGAAGCGGGATCAGAACGGGCACGGAGTGCCGTCCGCCCCTCAGGACGCACCCGCCCCGCCCCGCACCGACGACATGGAGGACCCCCAGTGACTCCCCGCCCCGTCCTGTTGTCCCCCCGCCGCCTGTCGGCGCTGGGCGCCGCGGCGGTCGTCCTCGCCGCGACCGCCTGCACCTCCGGCGGCGACGAGGGCGACCTGACCGGCGCCGCCGAGCCGGCCGAGGTGGCCATCGGCCCCGAGGACGGGGCCGAGACGGTCGCCCCGGACGCCCCCATCACCGTGAGCGCCGAGAACGGCGCGATCACCGACGTGGTGGTGGAGCAGGCCGACCCCGGGGGCGAAGGCGAGGCCGACACCTCGATGACCGGGTCGCTGAACGAGAAGAAGAGCGAGTGGAACAGCGATTGGACGCTGAGGCCCGGCTCGGACGTGACGGTGACGGCGGTGGCCGAGAACGCCGACGGGGAGGAGACCGAGGCGGTCAGCCGCTTCACGGTGGAGCCCGCGGTCGAGGGGCAGCGCCTGGAGGTCAAGACCGACACCCGTGCGCGGCGGCTGCTCGACGGGCAGACGGTCGGCGTGGGCATGCCCGTCGTCATCGACTTCGACATGCCGGTGGAGAACAAGGACCGGGTCGAGGCCGCCATGGACGTCGTCTCGGAGAAGCCGACCGAGGGCGCGTGGAACTGGTTCGGCGACAAGCGCGCGGTGTTCCGCCCCAAGGAGTACTGGGAGCCGCACCAGAAGGTCACCGTCGACCTGAACCTGGCGGGGGTGCAGTCCTCCGAGGGGGTCTACGGGGTGGAGAACAGCTCCATCGAGTTCGAGGTGGGCCGCGAGCAGCTCGTCGAGATCGACAACGACGAGCACCACATGACCGTGGAGCGCGACGGCGAGAAGCTCAAGGAGTTCCCGGTCAGCCTGGGCCAGAACACCCAGCACACCTACATCACCCGCAGCGGCGTGCACCTGGTGATGGAGAAGCACACGAACTACCGGATGAGCAACGACACGCTCGGCGTCTCCCCTGACGACCCGAACTACTACGAGGAGGTCGTGGACTACGCGGTCCGCATCTCCGACTCGGGCGAGTTCCTGCACAGCGCCCCGTGGAACGGGATGCTGGGCGAGGCCAACACCAGCCACGGCTGCGTGAACATGGCGGTGTCGGACTCCAAGTGGATCTACGACGAGTCCCTTCCCGGCGACCCGATCGACATCGTCGACAGCGGGCGCGAGATGGAGGTCGACAACGGCTGGGGCTTCTGGGTCCGCGAGTGGGACGCCTGGCTGGAGGAGAGCGCCACGGGCGAGCCGACCGACACCGGCTCCTCCGGCACCCCCGGCTCCCCGCACGGTGAGCCGCACAAGGGCGGCGGCGAGGACGACGGGGACGGCGGCTCCGGCGAGGCGTCCGGGCAGGGCTCCGAAGAGGGCGGGGCCTGACGCGATCTGAAAGGGGGACCGACCGGTTCGCACCGGTCGGTCCCCCTTTTTTTGCCGCCGGAACAGGGGCCGGTTTCGGTCAGGGAGCCCTGGCGGAAAGCGAGGCAACGAGCGACCGAAACCCCGGAAAAGAATGCCGCCCGCGGTCCCAGCGGACACCGCGGGCGGCAGTAGGGGCCCTGAGCGGGCGACCTGGTCTCCGGCAACTCCGTCCGGAGGGTCCCCACAACCCGACCGGACGCCCCGCTCGCCGGAGCCGGTCGCGCACCGCCCAGGGCCGTCGTGCATCCCGCGGTGGACGGAGACACGCGGGACGCACGGCCTCGGGGAACTAGCCCAGGGGCGCCTCCTGGACCCCACCGGGAGCGGGCAGTTCAGGGCCGACCGAGAGGCCCTCGGCCACGTCGGTGTTCAAGGTGTCGCCGGGCAGCGCGTCCGTGGGGAGCGCGTCCGTGGGCAGGCCGCCCTCGGTCACGGCGTCCGTCGGCAGGCTCTCGGCCGAGAGGGAGCGGGGGGCGGGCAGCTCGTCGGTCGACGCCGTGTCGGACACGCCGCCGACGGTGTCGGCGACGCCGCCCCGGTCGACGGTGACCGGGGGCTCCTCGGCCATGGCGGTCAGCTCCTCGGAGGTGTTCGGCAGGACGGTGCCGACCGCACCCCCCGCCCGGTCGGCGACGCCGCCCACCAGGTCGCCGGAGGCGCCCTGCTCGGCCGAGGTCAGCGTGCGCGGGTCGTCCTGCTCGGCCACCACGACCATGTCGGAGACGGTGTCCGCCACCCCGCGCACGGCGGGCCCGGCGCCGGGGGCGGGGTTGCCCTTGGGGGTGCTGTTGACCGTGCCGTGGACCAGGCCGTTCAGGCTCTTCGCCGGGTGGCCCGCGGCGGGGTTCCCGGCCAGCGGCGCGCTCTGGTGCGCGCGCAGCGGCTTGAGCTGCTTCTTGCCGGTGTTCAGCACGCGGTTGGTCGTGCTGTGCGCCTTCCCGTTCAGCCCCGGGACCGGGTTCCCGGCCAGCGGCGCGGACTGGTGGGCCCGGAGCGGCTTCAGCGCCCCGTTCCCGTTCAGCACGCGGTTCACGGTGCTGTGGACGGTCCCGTTCAGCCCTGCGGCCGGGTTCCCCGCCAGGGGGCCGCCGACCGGCGCGCTCTGGCGCTGCGCGGCCGCCGGCTTCTGCCCCGTGGCCTGGTCGACGGCGCCGTCCAGGGCGGTCATGCCCTTGCCCACCGCGCCGCCCGCGCCGGAGGCGTCGGACCCGGCGAGGATCAGGTTGCGGGTGTCGGGCGCGGGGGCGGTGCGCGCCATCTCGGGCACCTCGCCCGCGGCCAGCGGGGCGGTGACCGGCGCCAGCGCCGCAGAGGCCATCAGCGGCGCGGCGTCGGTGAGCGGGGTGAGCGCCTGCGGGGCGGCCACGGGGGCGGCCGACGCGGCACCCGCGCCGAGGGCGGCGAAGCCGGCGGCGCCCGCCGCCACCAGAACGGCCTTCGCCGACTTCCGAGCGAACTCGAACATGGGAGATCCTTCCCGGATCGTGTGGTCTGTCGCTGTACGTGGGGATCGCCGCCGTGCGCCCGGCCTCCGGCGCTGCGCGGCCACTCGGTGGGTGGGGTGCGGGCTCCCCGGCCGTGGGCTCCCGCGCCTGGTGGGCGGGGATCCTGCGGGTCGGGGCCGTCCGGCGGGTCTGGCGGACCGCCGGCCGGCGTGAACCCTCCCGGCGGGAGGTGCTCACGTCGGCCCCCAGGGCGCTGGGGCACTGGGACGTCAGGCGGTGCGGTACCAGGCGGATGCCGGGACGCCGCGTCCAGATCGGCCCGTGCTCTCACGGCACGGGGGGACGCGGCCCGTCAGGCGGAGGTGCTAGTCCGGGGAGACGCCCGGCTCGTCGGCGGGGTCCTGGGGCACGGCTGCGGCGGGGGCGCCGGGGGTGCCGGTCAGGCCGGCCGAGGGGCGCGGCGCGACGGCCGCGGGGAGGAAGCCCGCGACGGCGGGCGGGGCGCCGGCGGACGCCGAGGCACCGACGGCGAAGGGCGAGGGCTGGTGGGCGGCGGGAGCGCCGCGGTCGGCCCCGGAGGAGTCGGCGGGGGCGTCGGCCTCCGCGGGGACGGTCTTCCCGACCGGTGCGGGGGCGGGAGAGCCGAGTTCGTGGTGGCAGTCGCCGGAGGCGTGGACGTACGCCTCCTCGGCGGCGTCCCGGTCGGACGCGTCGGGGCGCCCGCGGTCGTCGCCGCCGTCGGCGCGCTCGTCCCGGTCCCCGCCGGGGCGGGCGTCCGCGGCGTCGACGGCGTCACGGGCCAGCCCAAGGGCCTTGCGCGGCACGTCGGCGGCGCCGAGGGCACCGGCACCACCGTGGCCGAGCCCGTTCAGGAGCCGCCCGGGGGCGTTCCCGCCGGGGGCGGCCTTTCCGGTGTGGGCGGCCTTGTTCGGCTTACCGGCCTTCGGATTCTCGGGGCCCAGCCCGGCCATGCCGCCGACCGCCGAGACGGCCGCGTCCGCGGTTCCGGTGACCGGCCCACGCGGCTTGTGGCCCTGGGACCCCTTGCCGCCCTTCTCGGGCTTGCCACCATTCTCGGGCTTGCCCGCGCCTTCGGACCCGCCGGAGTTCCCGGAGGGGCCTACGGCCTGTTCCGGAGCGCCCTGGGCGGCGTCGCCCTGCGGCGCCGGAGCCGAATGCGCGCTCTTCGGCGCGGGCGCCGGGGCGGCGGGCGCCCCCTGCCCGGAAGAACCGGAGCCAGAGGAAGCGGAGCCGGACGAGGAAGAAGGGGCGGGAGCAGACTGCTGCACCCGGTCGGCGGCGCCGTTGGCCTCCGAACCGTTCCCGCCGTTGCCCGCCTGACCGCCTCCACCGGGGACGGCGGGGGCCGACGCGTGGGCGCCGCCCGCACCGCCGGCCTTCGGGCCGCCCGCGCCGGGGCCGTCGTCGGCCGAGGCCGCCGCGGTCCCCGCCAGCCAGGCGGCCGCCACGAACCCGGCGACGCACAGGGTCCTCCGCGCGGTCCCCGCGGTTCCGGCGCGCACGGCGGCCAGCGCGCGCATCGCGCGTCCCGGCCTTTCCGTGCATCGCATCGCGGGTCCTCGATTCAGCGGAGGGGGAATACGGTCGGAGGGTGCCGGACTGCGGAGCGGCCCGGATTCTGAACGCGACCGTAGCATGAACCCCTATACGGACAACCCTGATCACTGATTTTTTCCGTCACGGTCGGCACCGGAACGGATCGGCGACACCACCCGTGGGGACGCTCCGTCACGAATGCCGGTAATTTTCACGGTGGGAAGCGAGTCGCAACGCAAGCGTGACGGTCGGAGGTAGGACCCGTGCCCGAACTCCCCGAAGCCACCCCGCGCCCGCGGACCAGCCTCGACGAGCTGCTGGCCGAGCTCAACGCCCGGCTGCAGACGGAGCTGAGCAGCCGGGACCGTGTGCACTCGCTGCTGGAGGCCGTGCTGTCCATCGGCCGCGAGCTCGACCTGGGCACGGTGCTGCGGCGGCTCACCCAGGCCGCCGCCGACCTGGTGGACGCCCGCTACGCCGGGCTCGGCGTCATCGGGGAGGACGGCCGGTTCAGCGAGTTCATCCCGGTGGGCCTGACCGAGGAGCAGGCGGCCCGGGTGAACCGGTTCCCGCACGGGGAGGGCCTGCTCGCGGTGCCCACCCGGGAGCGCCGCGCGCTCCGCCTGAGCGACCTGTCCCGCCACCCCGGCCGGCACGGGTTCCCCGACGGGCACCCGCCGATGCGGTCCTTCCTGGGCGTGCCGATCCAGGTGCGCGACGAGGTCTTCGGCAACCTCTACCTGACCGAGAAGCGCGGCGGCGGCCAGTTCGACGAGGACGACGAGGCCGTGGTGACGGCGCTGGCCACCGCCGCGGGCGTGGCGATCGAGAACGCGCGGCTGTACGAGGAGACCCGGCGGCGCGAGCGGTGGCTGTCGGCCTCCACCGACATCACCACCCGGCTGCTGTCCGGGGACGACCCGCACGACGTGCTGGGGCTGCTGGCCCGCAACGCCCGCGAGATGGCCGGGGCCGACATCGCCGTGGTGCTGCTGCCCGAGCCGCGCGGGCGCGAGCTGGTCGCCCGGATCGCCGACGGGCCGGTGGCGGGGCAGATCCTGGGCACCCCGCTGGCGGTGTCGCAGACCGCGTGCGGCGCGGTGTACCGGCACGGCGAGGCGGTCACCATCCCGGACCTCCAGCACGCCGACTGCCCCATGCTCACCCACCGCGGGTTCGGGCCGGGGCTGCTGGTGCCGCTGGGCACCCCGGACCGCACGCGCGGGGTGCTGCTGCTCGCCAAGAAGGGGGTGAGCTCGCCGTTCGGGGCCACCACCCGGCACATGATCGACGCGTTCGCGGGGCAGGCGGCGGTCGCCCTGGAGCTGGCCGAGGCCCGCCGGGACGCCGAGCGGCTGGTGGTGCTGGAGGACCGCGACCGCATCGCCAAGGACCTGCACGACGTGGTCATCCAGCGGATGTTCGCCTCGGCGATGACGCTGATGAGCACGCTGCGGCTGGTGGACGCGCCGCAGGCGCGGGACAGGATCCAGCACACCATCGACGACCTCGACGAGACGATACGGGAGATCCGCTCCACGGTGTTCGCGCTGCAGACCCCGCCGACGCGCAGCGACTCCTCGTTGCGCGGGCGGATCCTGGACGCCGCCGAGGGGGCGGCCCGGTCACTGGGCTGCCAGCCGGGGGTGCGGCTGGAGGGGCCGATCGACGCGTCGGTGCCCGAGCAGGTCGCCGACCAGCTGCTGGCGGTCCTGGGCGAGGCGCTGTCCAATGTGGCCCGGCACGCGCACGCCACCGAGGTCCACGTGTCGGTGGACGTGGACACGCGCGTCACCCTGCACGTGAGCGACAACGGCAAGGGCATCGAGCCGTGCGGGCGGCGCAGCGGCCTGCGCAACCTGGAGGAGCGCGCCCGGGGCCTGGGCGGCACGTTCAGCGCGGAGCCCAGCCTGACCGGGGGCACCCTGCTGCGGTGGAGCGTCCCCCTTCCGGACCGGCCGGGCGAGGACGTGCCCGCGGCTCAGCCGGACGTCAGGCAGAACACGTTGCCCTCGGGGTCGAGCATCCGCTGAAAGGAGCCCTGCTCGTCGGTGACGACGGGGCCCTCCACGGTGGCGCCCCGGTCCTGGGCCCCGCGCGCGGCGTCCGCGATGTCGTCGACCCGCACGTCCAGGTGGAACCGGAACCGGCCGGGGGCGGGCTCGGGGTCGGGCTGGAACGAGATCCGCGGGCGCCCGGGAGCGGAGGGCAGGTAGGACCACCCGTCCCCCCGGTCGACGGGGTCGACCCCGAGGACCCCGCCCCAGAACCGGGCGAGCTCGACGGGGGCGGCGGCATTGACGACGATCTGGTCGAAGGCGGCGGTCGACATGCCGAGAAGGCTACCGGGCGGGCGCGGAAGCCCCGGTGCGCGGCCGGGCCGAGCGGGTGGCCGTTCTGGTTTTCGTCGAGTTACGTCTGGTGGTCGGAATTCGGGATCGAATTCCGACCACCGGACGTAGTTCGACGATCGGACCCATGGCGATACGCGCAAGGGTCCGTGAGCGGGGCACCGGCCGAGCCGCCCGCCCCCTGGACCGCCGGGAACCCGCCGCCCGGCGGGCAGGCCGGGGAACCGCCCCGCTCGCTCCGTCGCCGCCCTCAGCGGTGACCGCCCACTCACCCCGCGCCCGACGGCGCTACCGCCATGGCCGCCGCTCCCGCCGCGAGGTGGGCCCCTACTCGAAGTGGGAGCGCCCCCGGGTCCGGAGTTCGGCGACCAGGACGGCCGCCTGGGTGCGGCGCTTGAGGTCGAGCTTGGACAGCAGGCTCGACACGTAGTTCTTCACGGTCTTCTCCGCCAGGTACAGCCGCTCGCCGATCTGGCGGTTCGTCAGGCCCTCGCCGATCAGGTCGAGGATCTGGCGCTCCTGGGGGCTCAGCTCCGACAGCGGGTCGGGGCGCGGCGGGTTGCTGCGCAGGCGCTCCATCACCCGGCCCGTGCTCCCCGGGTCCAGCAGCGATCCGCCCGCCGCCACCGTGCGCACCGCCCCCACGAGGTCGGCGCCGTGGATCTGCTTGAGCACGTACCCGGCGGCGCCCGCCATCACCGCCTCGAACAGGGCCTCGTCATCGGCGAAGGAGGTCAGCATCAGGCACGCGATCTCGGGGCGGTCCGACCGGATCTCCCGGCAGACGCTCACCCCCGACCCGCCGGGCAGGCGCACGTCCAGCACGGCCACGTCCGGGGAGGCCGCGGGGATGCGCGCGAGCGCCTGCTCGGCGGTCCCGGCCTCGCCGACCACCTTCATGTCCTCCTCGCCGTCCAGGAGCGCCGCCACGCCCCTGCGGACCACCTCGTGGTCGTCGACCAGGAACACCTTGATCGGCTTGGTCGCGGCTACCGGCGCCATGGGCTCCCCTCCCCGGAGCGCCCGGACCGTGCCGGGCGCGCGTCGCTGCGGATTCGACGGGATCGACGGTATTACCCCCTTCGACCCGCGCGTCCGCCGAAGGCCATCAATGGGCACGGCCCAAGGTCCCGAATCCCGCGTCCACCGCGGATCAGGGCAGGCCGGGCAGCCCGGACAGGGGGCGGAGCGGACGGGGCCGGATCAGGCCGGAGCGGCCGTCCCGCGGGGACCGCGTTCCCCGCGGGACGGAGCGCCGCGCCGCTCAGCCCACCAGCGACGGCCAGGGGCTCGCCTCCTCGTAGGCCCGGGACGCGGCGAGCACCCGCCCGTCGGCGTGCCGGGCCCCCACGATCTGCAGGCCCACCGGGAGCCCTCCGTCGGTCAGCCCGCACGGGACGCTCGCCGCGGGCTGGGAGGTCATGTTGAACGGGGAGCTGAACCCGGCCCAGGACGTCCAGCGCGGGTCGGCGGAGCCCGGGGGCACCTCCCGGCCCGCCTCGAACGCGGGGATCGGCATGGCGGGGCTCAGCAGCAGGTCATAGCGCTCGTGGAAGAGCCCCATGGCCTCCCCCATGGACATCCGCACGGCGGTGGCGCGGAGGTAGTCCACGGCGCTGTACCGGTGCCCCTCCTCGACGATCTCCAGCAGGCCCGGGTCGACGCGCCCCAGGTCCTCCTCCGCGACGCCCTCCATGGCCTTGGCCGCGCCGCTGTACCAGAGCACGTGGAACTCCTCACGGCAGTCGGGAACCGGCGGGTCCTCCAGCTCCACGTGCGCGCCGAGCCCTTCGAACACCCCGGCCGCCCGCTCGCACAGCCGGGCCACCTCCGGGTCCACGTCGATGCCCCACAGCGCCGGGCTGTAGGCCACGCGCAGCCCTCGCACGTCCGCCGCGGCCACCGCCACGGCGAACGACTCGGCCGGGGGCGGCATGGCGCCCCAGTCGCGGGCGTCCGGGCGGCTCATCACGTCCATCATCAGCGCCGCGTCGGTGACGGTCCGGGTGATGGGCCCCGTGTGCGCGAGGCTGCCGAAGGCGCTGGCCGGGTAGTGCGGCACCCGCCCCCACGTCGGCTTGAGCGCGTAGACCCCGGTGAAGGAGGCCGGGATGCGCACCGACCCGCCGCCGTCGGTACCGGTGGCCATCGGCCCCATCCCGGAGGCGACCGCGGCCGCCGCCCCGCCGCTCGACCCGCCGGGGGTGCACGACAGGTCCCACGGGTTGCGGGTGATGCCGGTGACCGGGGAGTCGGTGACGCCCTTCCAGGCGATCTCGGGGGTGGTGGTCTTGCCGGTGAACACCGCCCCGGCCTCGCGCAGCCGGGCCACCACGGGGGACTCGTCGTCGAAGGGGGCGTGCGCCCCCGCCACGTGCGATCCGCGCCGGGTGGGGTGCCCGCGCATCAGGTGCACGTCCTTGACCGCGACCGGCACCCCGTCGAGCGGCCCGGCCGGGGCCCCGCGCGCCCACCGCTCCGCCGACGCGCGCGCCTGCTCGCGCGCCTCGTCGGTGAAGACCGCGCAGAAGGCGTTGAGCGCGGCGTCCTCGCGCTCGATCCGCGCCAGGACCGATTCCAGCGCCTCCACCGGTGTGGGGCCGCCGCGGGCGTACCCCTCCAGCAGGTCGGCCGCCGTCAGGTCGGCCGGCGCGTCCCGGTCCACCGCCTCCCCCTCTTGCCTGGTCGTCATCTGTGACCCCTCCGGTCTCCAGCCCGTCCGTCTCCGGCCCGTCCGTCCGCGGGACGCCCCTACCCGCGCGGGTACCCCCGCGCCTTGTCCACGAGGTTGCGCGGCTCTTCGCCGCGCAGGCGGCGGTCGAGGTTGTCCAGGAAGACCCGCACCAGCTCGTCCTTCCACCCCACGACGTCCCCCGACATGTGCGGCAGCACGACCGCCTGGGGCAGGTCCCACAGCGGCGAGGAGTCCGGCAGCGGCTCGGCCTCGAACACGTCGAGGCCGGCCCCGGCGATGGTCCCGTCGCGCAGCGCGCGCACCAGGTCCTCCTCGACGACGATGGGGCCGCGCGCCACGTTGATCAGCCGCGCGGTGGGCTTCATCCGGGCCAGCAGCCGGGCGTCGAACAGGCCGCGGGTGGCGTCGGTGAGCGGCGCGGCGACGACGGCGTAGTCCGCGTCCCCGAGGGCGTCGCCGATCCCGCCCGGTTCCCCGGGGTCGGCGGAGACGACGGTGCCGAAGTCGGGGTCGCCGGTGCGGGGGGTCCGGCCCGCGCCCGTGACCTCCAGCCCGGCGGCGGTGAGCATGCGGGCGATGGCGCGGCCGATGGGCCCGGTACCCACCACCAGCGCGGTGCGGCCCTGGACGCGCTCGCTCTCGCGCCACTTCCAGGTGTGGGAGCGCTGGAGGTCGCGGCTGCCGTGCAGGTCCTTGGCGAACGACAGGACGAGGCCGAGCACGGTCTCGGCGATGGGCCCCTCGAAGACGCCGCGGGAGTTGGTGACCGCCACGTCGCTCTCCACCAGCCCGGGGAACATCAGGTTGTCCACACCGGTGGTGGCGGCGTGCACCCACTCCAGGGAGCCGGCGGTGTCCCAGGCGGCCGTCAGGGCCTCGGTGAACAGGTCCCACACCAGCAGGATCCGCGCCCCGGGCAGCGCTTCGGTGAGCTGCTCGGCGGTGGCGTAGCGGACCTCGGACAGGCCGGGGTGGCGGTCGATGCGCTCGCGGCCGGGGGGAAGCTCCCCGCCGTGCAGGACGACGAGGGCGGGCGCGGAGGGGTCGGCGGTCGTCACGGGGGCGGCTCCGGAATCAACGGTCGTGCTCGTGTCGCTGCTCCCCTACCCGTCCGCCCCGGCGGGCGATCACGGGTGCCGCGAAGCCTTTGAAACGCTAGGGACCGCCCCTACGATTGTCAACAATCGACGGGCCCGCGCACCCGGTGACGGGGGCGCGACCCGCCGTTCCCGGTGCGGCCGTTGATCCCTCGGGGACCGCGATCGTATGATTGTCGACAATCAGCGGATGATGTACCTCTGTGCGGGCGAGGACACCTGGTGAGGCACCGGAAAGCCCGCGCACGCACCAGGGCTGCGGACCGCGTCACGGGCGGCCGCCAGCACCGCGCCGCACCCACCGCGACGAAAGGGCCGATGCCACGATGCCCCGGTACATGTCCATCACTCTGGAGAAGCGCGGCGTGGAGTGCGTCGCCGAGCTCTACGACAAGGACGCCCCCCGCACCTGTGAGGCCGTCTGGAACGCCCTGCCCCAGGGCGGCGACGCCTACCACGCCAAGTACGCCCGCAACGAGGTGTACACGATGGTGCCGCGCTTCGCCGAGGAGGAGCCCGGCCAGGAGAACCCCACCGTCACGCCCATCCCCGGCGACGTCGTCTACTTCTCCTTCAACGGCGGCATGCTCGACCGCCGCTTCAAGGAGGAGAAGGGCATCGACGCCCTCCCCGGCGTGATCGACCTGGCCGTCTTCTACGGGCGCAACAACCTGCTGCTCAACGGGGACGTCGGCTGGGTCCCCGGCAACGTGTTCGCGGGCATCGTCGAGGGCCTGGACCGGATGGCCGAGGCCTGCAACGACGTGTGGCGCTCGGGCGGCGCCGGTGAGCGCCTGGTCTACCGGCGCCTGGAGCGCTGATCCGGTCCCGCCCGCGGACACGCGACGCGATCCGACGACCCTGCACAGGTAAGCGAAGAAGGAGGTGAGTGACCAATGCGGACCGAAAACGGAACCACCGGCCCGGCCTGCGGAGGAGGGCCCGGGGTGTCGGCGCCCCGGACCCGCGGCCCCGAGGCCGAGCGGGACGCGTCGCTGTCGCTGCTGGGCGAGCGCGGCCTGCTCCCCGACCAGGAGACGGCGACCGGGCTGGTGGAGATCTCGGCGGTGGCCGAGACCCCCTCCCAGTCGGGCGTGGGCGTGATCGCGCCCTATGACTTCGCGCTCGACCGCGAGCTGTGGCGCTGGGCGCCCGACGATGTCTCCCTCTACGTCACCCGGCTGCCGTTCGTGCCCGTTCCGGTGACCGTCGACCAGGCCTCGGCCCTCAGCGACGGTGACGGGGCGGCGCGCGCCACCCGGGACCTGCTGGCGCCCGAGCCCCTGGTCGTGGGGTACGCGTGCGCCTCGGGCAGCTTCGTCCACGGCGCCGAGGGCCAGCGGCGGCTGCGCCGCTCCATCCTGGACGCGGGCGCCCCCGCGGCGGTCACCACCTCCGGGGCGCTCATCGACGCGCTGGAGGCGGTCGGCACCCGCCGGATCGCCGTGGTCACCCCCTACGTGGACAGCGTCACCGAGCGCCTGGTGGCCTACCTCGGCGAGCACGGCACCGACGTGGTCTCCGCCGTGGGCCTGGGCCTGCTGGACCACATCTGGAAGGTCTCCTACGCCGAGGTGGTCGAAGCGGTGCGCGGCGCCGACCGGCCCGAGGCCGAGGCGGTCTTCATCAGCTGCACCAACGTGCTCACCTACGACATCATCGCGCCGCTGGAGCGGATGCTCGGCAAGCCGGTGCTGGCGGCCAACCAGGTCACCATGTGGGCCGCCCTGCAGGCGGTCGGCCGGCACCCGGTGGGCGCCGGGCAGCACCTCGTGGAGGCGACGGCCCCGGCCGGGGCGCAGGCGCACGGGCGCCGGGACGGCGGCGGGGGAGACGACACGGAGAGGCGGTCGGCATCGGCATGACCATCGCGGGATTCCTCTACCCCGGCTACAGCGCCGAGGGCGACTACCCGGTCTTCGCCGAGCTGCTCGGCCCGGGGACCGAGCTGCGGGTGGTGCACACGCTCATGCGCGAGGACGCGCACCGGGTGGACGCGCTGCTCGACGTCGGCGGGGACGACGTGCTCGGCGAGGGGGCGCGCGAGCTGCGCGCGCTGGGCGCCGACGCGGCGGTGTGGGCCTGCACCAGCGGCAGCTTCGTCTTCGGCTGGGAGGGCGCCTCGGAGCAGGCCGCGGCCGTGGGCCGGGAGGCCGGGTGCCCCGCCTCCAGCACCTCGTTCGCGTTCGTGAACGCGGTGCGCGCCCTGGGGCTGAGCCGGGTCGCCGTCGCGGCGACCTACCCGGACGACGTCGCGGGCCGCTTCGCGGAGTTCCTCGGCCGCGCCGGGATCGAGGTGGCCGCCTGGGCGGGCCGGGGCATCGTCACCGCGGCCGAGGTGGGCACCCTGCCCCCGGAGGACGTGCTGGAGTTCGCCGCCGCGGGCGACCACCCGGACGCCGAGGCGGTGCTGGTGCCCGACACGGCGCTGCACACCGCCGGGGTGCTGGACGCCCTGGAGGAGCGGCTGGGCAAGACCGTGCTCACCGCCAACCAGGTGAGCGTGTGGGAAGGGCTGCGCCTGGCCGGGGACACCGCCCCGCGCGAGGGGCTGGGCACCCTGTTCCGGGCCGGGGCGGCCGAAACGGCCGCACAGCGGACATAAGGTGCGACGCACGGAACGTGTGCGCGTGCGGCCGCCCGCCCGGGCGGCCGCACCTTCGAGAGCGAGGTGAACACATGTCATGACCTCCCCAGGACGACTCCATCCCGTGCCGAGGAGATCGACCTCGGAGCTGATCGCCGACCAGCTCCGGGAGGCGATCATGTACGGCTCCCTGTCCCCCGGCGACCAGCTGGGCGAGACCGACCTGGCCTCCCGCCTCGGCGTGAGCCGCGGCCCGCTCCGCGAGGCCATGCAGCGCCTGGTGCAGGAGGGGCTGCTGCGCAGTGAGCGGCACCGGGGCCTGTTCGTGCGCGAGCTGACCGCCGACGACGTGCGCGACGTCTACGTGGCCCGGCTGGCGGTCGAGCGGACCTCGTGCGCCCTGATCATGCGCGGGAACCGGGGCGAGGCCCTGGCCCGGCTGACGGCGGCGCTGGCGGCGCTGGAGGAGGCCGCCGCCACCGGCGACCGGGACGCGATGAGCGACGCCGACCAGGCCTTCCACCAGGCGCTGGTGAGCTGCTCGGGCAACTCCCGGCTGGAGCGGATGGCGCAGACGCTGCTGGTGGAGACGCGCATGTGCCTGACGGTGATGCAGCGCAGCTACCCCGAGCCGGACGAGCTGGTCGACGAGCACCGCAAGCTGCTGGACGCCATCTCCGACGGCGACGAGGAGCTGCTGCTGGAACTGATCTCGGCGCACATGATGGACACCGTCGAGCGGGTCAACGGCGGCTCCTGACGCGGCCGGGGCCCAGCCGTCAGCGCACCGCCGGCGGCACCGCGGCCCCGGCGGCGTCCGGCCCGGGCGCGGCCCGGCGCGCCCGGCGCCCGGTGCTCTGCCCGCCCACCTTGAACAGGATGAGCTCGAAGGTGGCGGCGAGCAGGCAGATCCGCAGCAGGTCCTGGACCAGGCGGACGACCACCGACACGGGCTCCAGCCACGGCCACCACTGGAACCAGTCGTCGGGCCCGAAGAACAGGTAGAAGCCGCGCTCCATCCACTCGGTGCCCAGCATGACGAGGACGTAGTACAGCGAGAAGGACAGGTAGAAGACCGGGCTGACGCCGAGGATGAACTTGAAGGCGTTGATGAAGGGGATGTACTTGTCCCCCGCGTCCTTGCGCATCCAGCTCCGGACCGCGGCGACCGGTCCCTTGGCGGAGGTCAGCACGCGTTCCACCCGGGCGACGCGGCCCTTGCCGTTGAACAGCCCGCTGTAGCGGTCCATCTGGGCGCCGAAGACGACCGCGGTGATGGTCAGCCACACCAGCGGCTGCAGGAAGCCGTCCTTGAAGATCGACCAGGTGGTGTCGACCGAGCGGGTGAACTGCAGCACCGCGTCCTGCAAATCCACGCCGGTCAGCGCCGACGCCCAGTTGATCACGCCGTCGATCTGGTCCTGCACGGCGACCCAGGCGGCGCGGCCCTTGGCCCACTTCCAGAACTCGGTGAACGCGGACACCAGGGTGAAGGTGCCCATGAACATCCAGGTGGCCTCGAACAGCGCCGTTCCCAGGCCGAGGATCTTGCCGTCGTTCTTCTTGTAGAAGTGCTCGCACAGCGCCCGCAGCCCGAACGCGGCGGCGGCGATGGCCAGCATGGGCAGGGAGTGGTCGAGCGTGCCGAGGTCGAGCAGGGTGTCCAGGCCCTCCTCGTTCACCGCGGCGACGGTGAGCTTGCGGTACTCCTCGGCGTAGAGGTCCCAGGCGCTGTAGAAGATCAGGAAGGGCAGGATCGCCATCGCGATGGCGTCCACCAGGGTGCGCTCGGCGAGGGCGACGCTGCCGCGCCGGGCCGTTTCGCGCAGGGCCCCCGACCGCACCCGCCGGTACTCGGCGTCCACCGTGACCAGCGCGGGGCGCAGCAGGTGGAACATGATGATGTAGGTGGCGAGCTGGACCAGCAGGAGCACGCCCAGGGCCACGTAGCCCAGCAGGGGCTCGAAGGCCGCCGCCTTGGCCATGACGCGCAGCAGTACGCGGTAGGTGATGTCCCCGGCCAGCCAGACGCACAGCAATGGTGCCCAGTAGCGCCTCAGGAGGTCGAGGGTGTCCAAGGGCAGTCGTGCGGCGAAGGAGGCCGGTCTTCTCATGGCCGCTGCATCTTATCCGGGCCGGGTGACAGACCGGTCGGCGGCGGTGCCGCTGGCCGGAGTCGGCCGCGCCGGACCCCCTCTGTGCGGTAGGAACGGGGGGAGACGGCGTTGACGGCGAAGGGGAAGCGCGGATGACCTCAGGGGCCACGGGCGACGGCGACGGCTGGATCACGCTGGCGGACGGCACGCACCGGTGGGGGCGGTACGGGGCGGCGGGGCTGCTGCTGCACGCGCCCGCCCCGGACGGCGGCCGGTGTGTGCTGCTCCAGCACCGGGCCGCCTGGAGCCACCAGGGCGACACCTGGGGCCTTCCCGGCGGCGCCGCGGACAGCGGGGAGGGGCCGGTGGCCGCGGCGCTGCGCGAGTTCGGCGAGGAGGTCGCCGGCGACCTGGGCGCGGTCGAGGTGACCGGGGTGTACCGGGCCGGTGACCGGGTCTGGCACTACGACTCGGTGCTCGCCGCCGCACCCGAGGCGGCCGAGTTCGCGCCCGGCAACGCCGAGAGCGAGGCGGTGCGCTGGGTGCCCCTGGACGAGGTGCCCTCCCTTCCGCTGCTGCCCGCGTTCGCCGACGCCTGGCCGCTGCTGCGGTCGGCGCTGGCGGCCCGGCTCGTCCTCGTCGTGGAGGCGGGCCCGGTGCTGGAGCAGGCGGGGGAGGCCGCCACCCCGGAGCGGACCTCGGCCCTGCGGGACGCGCTGTCCGGGCTGGTCCGGGGCGGCCTCCCCGCGGGGGACCTGCCCCCGGGACTGGGGCTGCCGCCGCTGCACACCTGGTTCCCGCGGGTGCGGCTGGTCACCCCGGTGCCGGTGGCCCCGGCGCCCGGGGTCGCGGTGGTCGCGGACCGGACCGGCGCGGGTGCCGGACCGGAGGGCCGGAGCGCGGTCCTCACCGTCACCGCCGCCGGAGGCCCACGCACCGTGCCCCCGGCGTGGCTGCTGGAGCGCGCGGGCGCGGCGGCCCCGGTGCCCGGGTCAGACCGCCAGGTGGCCCTCTGAGACGGTGACCGCCGACCCGCCGATGTGCACCCGCCCCGGCGCCTCCGGCGGCAGGCCGACCGAGAGCCGCCCGCCGCGCGCGGAGCACTGGAGGGCCTCGAAGGCGGTGCCTCCGAGCCGCTCCGCCCAATAGGGGGCGAGCACGGTGTGGGCGCTGCCGGTGACCGGGTCCTCGTCGACGCCGACGTCGGTGGCGAAGAACCGGGACACGAAGGCGTAGGGGCGGCCCTCGTCCGCGCGGGCGGTGACGATGACGCCGCGCTCGGCGTAGCCGCCGAGCCGCGCGGGGACCGGGTCCAGGCCGCGCACGGCCGACTCCTCGGCCAGCTCGACGATGAGGTCGCCCGTCCCGGCGGTCCCGGCGCGCACGATCCCGGCGCCGAGCGCCCCGGCGAGGCCGTCGGGGACCGGGGCCTCCTGCGGCGGGTGGGCCGGGAAGTCCATCCACAGCCGCCCGAGGCGCCGCTCGACGGTGAGGACGCCGCTCCACCGGGTGGAGAAGCGGATCGGGCCCTCGACCCCGTCCTCGGCCAGGGCGTGCGCGGCGGCGAGGGTGGCGTGGCCGCACAGCTCCACCTCGACGGACGGGGTGAACCAGCGCAGGCCGTAGTCGGCCCCGGCACCGCCGTCGGGGGTGAGGAAGGCCGTCTCGGAGAGGTTGAACTCGGCGGCCACCTGCTGGGCCCACCGGTCGTCGCAGGGGCCGTCCAGCACGACGACGGCGGCCGGGTTGCCCGAGAACGGGCGGTCGGTGAAGGCGTCCACGACGCGGAAACGGGTCATGGGCGGCAAGCTAACAGCGCCGCCCCCTCCGGCGGGCACTCCGGGCGGGGGCCGTTCGTTGGCCTCCTGAGGGCGGCCGTGGCCGGACGCGGCGGGAACGTGCGGAAACGGCGGCTCAGGGGTAAGTCAGGGGTGGGCCCTGATGGCCGCGGGGCCGTTCCCGGGCATGCTGGAGTGCAGACGTAGCGGTACGGCGGTCCACCGCCGAGCGAGGAGCTGTCATGACGCTGGAGCGCGGCAACGCATTCACTCCCGTCGCCTCGGCGACGATGATCTGGCCCTGGGGATGGGCCCTCGGAGCCGGAGCGACCACCGGCGCCCTCTCGTTCCTGCTCAACCTGGGGCCGGGCGCCATCGGGTCGGGCCTGACCACCGGGCTCTTCTTCTTCGCCCTCGTCGGCGGGGCCGTGGCCCTGATCGGGAGCAAGGGTGACCGCCGGGCGCGCCGCTGGGCCGGGCAGTACCCGTGGAAGTTCGCCGGGGCGCCCGCCGTCGCGGGCGGCGTCGGTGTCGGGCTGGTCACCCTGCTGACCGGAGGCGGCCTGTTCGGCGGGATCTTCGCAGGCCTGGGCACCGTCGCCCTGCTGTGGATCATCCTGGGCCTGATCGGCACGGTCGTCGGGGGCGGGAACCGGTAGCCGCCGCTTCGGGGCCGGGGCGCACGGGCGCCCCGGCCCCCGCGCATGCCCGCGCACCGGCGCCCCCGGCCTGTGGACGGTCGCGCCCCGCGCGCGCCCACCGCCGGTAACCTCGATGGAGGCCGCTGAGAGGAGCCTCTTGACCACCGACACCGAGGACGCCCGCCGCAAGATGGTCGAGCGGGTCCGCAGCCTGCTGCGCAAGGCCGAGGACCCGTCGGTGACCGACGCCGAGAGCCAGGCCTTCACCGCCAAGGCCGCCGAGCTGATGACCCGGCACGCCATCGCCGAGGCCGAGGCCCGCGCCCAGCGCGGCGAGGACGCCGAGGCGGTCTCCCGCCTCGACTTCCCCGTCTCCGGCACCGGAGGGCACGGCAAGGCCCGGGTCAAGGCGCTGGCCAAGATCGCCGCCGCCTTCGGCTGCCAGTCCGCCGTGCGGGGCAACACCTCCGCCAACACCGAGCGGACCCTGATCGTCGTGGGCACCGAGTCCGCCCTGGACTCGCTGCGGGTCCTGCTGCCGTCCATCACCCTGCAGATGGAGGCCTCGGCCCGGTTCACCGCCCGCAACCACATCGCCGACCTGCGCGAGCTGCGCAACCTGGACCGGTCGGCGCTGGCCACCGAGCGCAGCCGGTTCTACCGTTCGTTCATCCGCGCCTACGGGCACGCGGTGGCCGAGCGCATCCGCGAGTTCCGCGCCCGGCTGCAGGAGGAGTCCGCGTCCGGGGGCGGCCCGGGCGCGGGGGCGGCGGACGGCGAGCCGATCGGCGCCGAGCTGGTGCTGCGCACCGACGTGGACCGGGTCAAGGAGGACTTCCAGCAGCGCTTCCCCGACCTCAAGCAGCCCCGGCCGGAGCGCACCCACCACAAGGCCGGGTACCGCGCCGGATACCTGCGGGGCCGCAGCGCCCAACTGGGGATGGAGACCGCGGTCGGCGGCGGGTCCGCGTCGTCGCTGCCGGAAGGCGAGTGACGGCGCCCTCGTCGGAGTCACGGCCGGTACGGCCCGGTCACCGGGCCCACCGACGACGGGGCGGCGCCGGCGGCGCCGGCCCGCCCGCAGCGCACCCCCGGAACCCCGCCGGGTTTTCCACAGGTTCGGGGATTTCTGTGGACAAGGCCGTGTACATCCCCGGAACGGGCCCAGGACGCACCCCCTAACCACACGTCGTTGTGGATAAACCGCCCTTCGTGTCCGGTTCGGGCCACACCCGGCGCCCCGTCCGCTGCCGGTGCGGGTTCCCGCGCGGGCCGACGGAGACCCGCCCCCGCGACCCGATCACAGGCGTGGCGAAGGTGATTCAGGTCACTGCGTTGGGAAGGTGGTCTGTACACGAACGGACCCAAGGAGAGTCATCCTCGATGAACACGGCCACGCTCCTCAAACCGTTCCGCGGCCACAAGACGGCACTGCTCACCACCTACCGGTCCGACGGCGTCACCGGCGTGGACACACCGGTGAGCATCGTCGTCGACGGGGCGCGGATCCTCTTCCGCACCTGGGAGGACTCCGGCAAGGCCAAGCGGCTGCGCAACAACCCCGTCGCCGATCTGCGCCCCTGCAGCTTCCGCGGCGAACCCCACGGCCCGCCCGTCCGCGGTCGGGTCCGCCTGCTCGACGACGCCGAGGCCCGGCACGCGGCCCTGCTCCTGGGCAAGCGCCACCCGATGCTGCAGCGCTGGGCGGTGCCCGCCACCCACCGGCTGCTGCGCTACCGCACGCTCCACTACGAGATCATCCCCTTCGACCGCGAGGAGATCGCCAGCAACGAGGGATGCCCCGACTGACCGCGCCCGGCGCGGCGCACCCCTCGGCGCCGCGCGCCGCCGCCCTCAGGACAGGCGCAGCGGCATCACCAGGTAGCGGAACTCCGGCTCGTCGCCCTCGGACTCGGGGGCGTCGGAGATCACCGCGGGCTTGGTCGGCTGGGTCATGTCCAGGCGCGCCCGCTCGGTGGCCACCCCGGCCAGGCCGTCCAGCAGGTAGCCGGGGGCGAACGCGATGCGCATCGGCTCGCCGTCGTAGTCCACCGCGAGCACCTCGGCGGCCTGGGCGTCCTCGCCCGACCCGGCCTCCAGGACCGCCTCGCCCGCGGCGCCGCCGGAGCCCGGGGTGAAGGAGATCCGCACCGGGGTGCTGCGGTCGGCCACCAGCGCCACCCGCTTGACCGCCTCGGTGAACGCCGCGGGCGGCACCTCGGCCCGTGCCGCGGGCTCGGTCGGGAAGCGCTTCTCGTAGGGGATGAAGTCGCTGTCGATCAGGCGGGTGGTGATGCTCCGTCCGCCGCTCGCGAATCCGATCATGCCCTCGCCGCCCGACGCCGGCGCGCCGCCCCCGGCGGCCTTCGACAGGAACACCTCGACGTCGGCCGACGGGTCCAGGGTGCGGGCCAGGTCGCTCAGGGTGCGCGCGGGCACCAGCGCGGACCCGGCGGCCCCCGGGTGCTCGGGGCGCCACCGCATGCGGCGCACGGCGACCCGGTACCGGTCGGTGGCGGCCAGCGCCAGGGTGTCGGCGCCGAAGTCCAGGTGGACCCCGGTCAGCATGGGCAGCGTGTCGTCCCGGCTGGCGGCCGGGACCACCTGGCGCACCGCGCCCGCGAACGCCTCGCCCGGCAGCGACCCGGCCGCGGGCGGCATGTCCGGGAGCAGCGGGTGGTCCTCCAGGGGCAGGGTGATCAGGGTGAAGCGGGCCGGGCCGCAGGTGAGCAGCACCCGGCCGCCGTCGGCCTCGACCCGCACGGGGTGAGCGGGCAGGCTGCGCGCGATCTCGGCCAGCAGGCGGCCGGAGACCAGCACCGCACCGGCCTCCTCGACCTCGGCGTCCACGCGCGCGCGGGCCGAGACCTCATAGTCGAACCCGGACAGACGGAGCCCGCCGTCGGCGGCCTCCATGCGCATGCCCGCCAGTACCGGCATGGCCGGGCGCAGCGGGAGCGCCCGGGCGGTCCAGGCGACGGCCTCGGCGAACGCGTCTCGGTCGGCTCGGATCCTCACCCGGAAAACCTCCTGGAACTCGCCGCCCGGCCCGTGCGGACCGGAACTGCCGCCACCGTACTCGGCGGGGACGACAGTCCCCCGGAGGCCGCGTGCGCCGGACGGCCTCCGCGCGGCCCGGTCCCCGGGGCTCAGCCCTTGCGGTCGGGCTTCAGGGTCCAGATGACCGTCACGTGTCCGGTCACCGTGCCGTCCTCGGTGCGCAGCTCCACCTCCACCGGGAACTCCGGGCGCTTCCCGGCGTCCAGCTCGGCGACGACCTCCTCCCGGGGGCGCCCGAGCCTGGCCTCGGCCACCATGTCGCCCATCGCGACCTTCTCGAAGGTCTGGGTGACGGTGGTGGGCAGCGGCACGGCGCGGTCGAGCTGGTCGCCGAAGGTGCTCAGGATGATGGACCCCGAGGCCGACTCGGCCAGGGTGAACATCGCGCCGGCGTGTGGGCCGCCGATGTGGTTGTGGTGGGCGGGCTCGTCGGGCAGCCGCATCACGGAGCGGCCGGGCTCCAGTTCCTCGAAGCGCAGCCCGAGGGTGCGTACGAAGGGGACGGTGGCCAGGAAGCCGGCCTTGATCTGCTCCGCCGTCTCGGCGTTGAAGGCTGTCATGGACCTGAATGTTACTCGCGGGTAATGACCGGGGGCCACCCCCGGTCCTCCCCCGTTCCGCCGCGCCCCGGCACCCGCCTGCGGCCCGGCCCGGCCCTGGCCCCCCATAATGTCGGTGCCGCGCGTCGGCGCGGCCCGGACGGCACCGGTCCGGGCGCGGACAGGGAGGGATCCACCATGCACCTGGCGGCGGGTGAGAGCGTGCCCGAGTACCTGATGCCGCTGGCCGTGCTGCTGTCCGCGGCGGCGGTCATCGGCTACGCCTCCACCCGGCTGCGCGTCGTGCCCATCGTGGGCTTCCTGCTGGCCGGGGTGGTGATCGGGCCGCACCAGCTCGGCCTGGTGCAGAGCACCCAGGTCGTCGAGGACGCCGCCGACATCGGGGTCATCCTCCTGCTCTTCACGATCGGCATCGAGTTCTCCCTGGAGCGGCTGGCGGCCATCAAGCGCTACGTGCTCGTCGGCGGCGGCCTGCAGGTCGCCCTGGCGGTCGCGGTCACCGCCGGGGTCACGGCGCTCTTCGGCGCCGACTGGCGGGCCGCCGTGTTCACCGGGCTGCTCGTCTCGCTCTCCTCCACGGCGATCGTGCTGAAGGTGCTGGCCTCGCGCGGCGACACCACCCGCCCGGTCGGCCAGGCCGGGGTGGCGGTGCTGATCTTCCAGGACCTGGCCGTGGTGCTGATGGTGCTGTTCCTGCCCCTGCTGACCGGTGAGGGCGGCGGCCCGGGGGAGATCGCCCGGGCGCTGGGCACCGCGGCCGCGGTGCTGGCGGTGGTGCTGGTGGTCGCCCGCAAGGTGATGCCGCCGCTGCTGGAGGCGGTCGCCCGCGCCTGCTCCCCCGAGGTCTTCCTGCTCACCGTGGTGGCGCTGGGGATCGGCACCGCCTTCGTCACCTCGCTCGCCGGGGTGAGCGTGGCACTCGGGGCGTTCCTGGCCGGGCTGGTGGTCAGCGAGTCCCGGCACGGCCAGCACGCCCTGGGCGAGGTGCTGCCGCTGCAGATCGTCTTCAGCGCGCTGTTCTTCGTCTCCATCGGGATGCTGCTGGACCTGGGCGCCCTGGCGGAGCTGTGGTGGCTGATCGGCCTGATCGCCCTGGGCGTGGTCGTGGTCAAGGCCGTCACCGGGGCCGCCGCGCTCGCGGCGCTGCGCCTGGGGGCGCCCACCGCGCTGGCGGGCGGGCTGGTGCTCGCCCAGATCGGCGAGTTCTCCTTCGTGCTGCAGCGGGCCGGGCACGACGGCGGGCTGGACTTCGGCGCCCTGGGGGACCGGGGCGAGCAGGTGCTGATCTCGGTGACGGTGCTGCTGATGGTGGTGACCCCGGCGCTGGCCTCGCTCGGTGACCGGCTGGGCCGGGTGCTCGGCCCGCGCCGCCCGGCGGCCCCTGGGCCCGCCGCCAAGAAGGACCCCGCGGCCTGTTCCGCCAAGGACCCGGTGCTGATCTCCGGGTGGGGTCCGGTCGCCCGGGAGGTCGCCGCGACGCTGCGCGCCCGCGGGGTGCCGGTGTCGGTGACCACGCTGGGGCCCGACCTGGCGGCCGAGGCCGAGGCGGCCGGGTACCGGGTGGTGCGCGGTGACCCGGTCAAGCGCAACGTGCTGGAGCAGGCCGGGCTGCGCTCCGCACGGCTGGTGCTGATCTGCGAGAACACCGGGGAGGAGACGGCCTCCGTCGCCGCGGTGATCGCCCGCGCGGCGCCGGACGTGCCGATCGCGGCCTGCCCGGTCGACGGCCCGGCCCCGCGCGAGCTGGTCCGGGCCGGGGCGGACCGGGTGCTGGACGGCCCCGCGTCGGTGGCCGACCGGGTGTGCGCGGCGGTGGTGGACCGCCTCGGCCTGCCGTCGGCCGCGCCGGGGGACCACCCGCGCACCGACACCCCGGTGGACTTCCGCCCCGAGGCGGCGGGCGCCTGCCCGCACGCCGAAGGGGTGCGGGCGGTGCTGCCCCGGTCGGCGGGGTGCACCGACTGCCTGCGCGAGGGCCGGAACGACTGGGTGCACCTGCGCACCTGCCTGTCCTGCGGGAACGTGGGCTGCTGCGATTCCTCCCCGGCCCGCCACGCCTCCGCCCACGCCGCGTCCCTCGACCACCCCGTCGCCGCCTCCGCCGAACCCGGCGAGGAGTGGGCCTGGTGCTTCGAGGACGGGACGACGCTGAAGCCCGCGGACTGACCGAGCGCCCCGCCCTCCGGGAAGGGGGGCGGGTCCGGGCCCCGGCGGCCGCAGGATTGAATATGATCATCATTTTCACTCTCCTGCGGAAGGGACCCCCATGGACACGCCGTCCGGCCCGCCCCCGGCGGGCGCCCCGCTCCCGGTCACCGTGCTCTCCGGCTTCCTCGGCGCCGGGAAGACCACCCTGCTCAACCACGTCCTGGCGAACCGCTCCGGCATGCGGGTCGCGGTCATCGTCAACGACATGAGCGAGATCTCCGTCGACGGCGGCCTGGTGCGCGGGGGCGGGGCGCTGTCCCGCACCGAGGAGCGCCTGGTGGAGATGAGCAACGGCTGCATCTGCTGCACGCTCCGCGACGACCTGCTGGTGGAGGTCGCCCGCCTGGCCCGCGAAGGGCGCTTCGACTACCTGCTCATCGAGTCCAGCGGCATCTCCGAGCCGATGCCCGTGGCCGCCACCTTCGCCTTCCCCGCCCACGACGGTTCGGTGCTGCAGGACACCGCCCGGCTGGACACCATGGTCTCGCTGGTCGACGCGGCCGCCTTCCTGCGCGAGCTGGAGGGCGGCGACGACCTCGCCGCGCGCGGCCTGGACGCCTACGAGGGCGACGAGCGCACCGTCAGCGACCTGCTCGTGGACCAGGCCGAGTTCGCCGACGTGCTGGTGCTCAACAAGCTCGACCTGGTCACCGCCGAGCAGGCGGAGCGGGTGGAGGCCGCGGTGCGCCGCCTCAACCCGGCCGCCCGCCTGGTGCGCGCCGAGCGCGGCCGGGTCGACCCCGCCCAGGTCCTCGGCACCGGGCTGTTCGACCTGGAACGGGCCTCCCAGGCCCCCGGGTGGGTGGCCGAGCTCAACGGCGACCACGTCCCCGAGACCGAGGAGTACGGCATCTCCAGCATCGTCTTCCGCGCCGACCGCCCGTTCCACCCCGGACGGCTGTGGGAGCTGGCCGCCGAGCGCCTCGACTCCGGGGAGTTCGGCACCGTGCTGCGCTCCAAGGGCTTCTTCACGCTCGCCTCCCGGCCGGGCGTGGGCGGGCTGTGGTCCCAGGCCGGACCCGTCCTGCACACCGAACCCCTCGGCGCCGACCCGGCGATGGCCGACGGCGGCGGGGGCCCCTCACAGGGCTCCGCCCAGGAACTGGTCTTCATCGGGCAGGCCCTGCGGGGGGACGCGCTCCGCGCGGCGCTGGAGGGGTGCCTTCTCACCTCCGGCGAGCACGCTTCGGCCGCGCGGTCCTTCGAGGACCCGTTCCCCGAATGGGACGCGCACGCCCACGGAGACCACGCGCACGCCCATGGGTTCCCCGGCTCCCGCCTCCACGAAGGCGCGGAGCGTGAGCTAGCATGAGCGCGGAGAGCGGGCCGCCCGAGTGGACGGGATCCCGGGGTCGGCGACCGCGCTCACGGAGGGTTCGCATAGCGGCCTAGTGCAGTGCTCTTGAAAAGCGCCAAGCCCTTGACCGGGCTTCGTGGGTTCGAATCCCACACCCTCCGCGTACTGGGCCCGCCCCCTGCGGGGGCGGGCCTTCCGTGTTCCCGGCGCCGCCCGCGACGGCGCCGGATCCCGCTTCCGCCCTCTGGAAACCGAACGGCGTCCGCTCCACTCGCGCCTCTTCCGGAGCCCTTACACACCTCTTCCGCCACGGCGATGGGCCCAGCGGACACGCCCGTGGATTGCCGCAGGTCCGCAGCATTTTTCCGGGTGACAATTCACGGGTGTACCGCCGAAAGGGCGGAACGAAACGTGAGACCTCTCACGGGCGCCGTCAGATGGGCAAAGGACGCCAAGGCCTTGTGTTTCTCATCCACGGAAATCAAGATGATCTCCCGGTAGGGCCTGAAGACCCTGGATCCCCTGGGGCTCAGGCCTTCCCGCTGTGCGCACCCCCGTCGCACCATCGATCCACGCATGAGGAGACCCCCTTGGTCGAACCGTTCACCACGGAACGGCACGAGCGTCTGCGAAAAGAGGTCAGAGCATTCGCGGAAGCCGAAGTGGCCCCCCTTGTCCCGGAGATGGAGGCCTCCCGAACCGTCCAATATGAACTGTCCCGACGGATCGCCGAACAGGGCTGGATCGGCGTGACCATCGATTCCGGACACGGCGGAATGGGACTCGGCCACCTGGCCAAAACCGTGATCATCGAGGAGCTCTCGCGCGTGAGCGGCGCGATGGGCGCCATGGTCCAGGCGTCCCAGCTCGGCGTCGCCAAGATCGTGCACTTCGGCGACGAGGCCCAGAAGCGGGCCTGGCTGCCGTCGATCGCCGCGGGCGGCTGCCTGCCCACCATCGCCGTCACCGAGCCCGAGTCCGGCGGCCACGTGCTGGGCATGGGCACCACCGCCGTCCGCGACGGCGACGACTACATCCTCAACGGCCGCAAGGTCTTCGTCGGCAACAGCCACGTCGGCGACCTGCACGGGGTCGTGGTGCGCACGGGGCCCGGCTCCAAGGGCCTGTCCGCGTTCCTGGTCGAGGCCGACCGCCCCGGCTTCTCCCTCGGCGAGCACGTGCCCTCCATGGGGCTGCACGGCTTCAGCTTCGGCGAGCTGGTGTTCGAGGACTGCCGGGTCCCCGCCGCCAACCGGCTCGGCGAGGAGGGGGACGGCCTTCCGGTCGCCTACTCCTCCAGCGTCCTCTACGGCCGCGCCAACCTGGCCGCGGTCTCCCTCGGCATCCACCAGGCCATCGTCGACGAGACCCTCGCCTACGCCGCCGAGCGGGAGCGCTACGGCCGGCCGCTGGCCGAGCTGCCCAACATCAAGATCAAGCTGGGGCGGATGCGGTCCCGGCTGATGACCGCGCGCATCGCCCTCTACCACGCCGTCCACCTGCTCGACCACGGGATGCCCTGCGACGCCGAGCTGATGAACGCCAAGCTCGTCAACGTCGAGTCGTCCCTCGACACCGCCCGCGACGCCCTGGAGGTGCACGCCGCCTGCGGTCTGTTCACCGACCGCCCGCTGGAGCGGTACGTGCGCGACGCCCAGCACATCTTCGCCCCCGCCGGGACCTCGGACATCCAGCTCCTGCGGCTGGCCGAGTTCGGGCTCGGCACCGCCAAGGGGCAGTGGTCGGAGAAGATGGCCGCGCCCTTCGCCCCCGAGTACGCCGCGCCCTGAGCACGTCCGGGACGACGGCGGAGGAGCGCGGTGCCCCGCACCGCGCTCCTCGCGTGTATCCAGTGTCCGGTGGACCGCGCTACTCGGCGGCGCCCTCCCGGACGTCCCCGCGCCGGTGGACCAGGTCCATCAGCTCGGCGGCGCGCTCCTTGATCAGCTCCAGGCCGGGGCGCCCCCATGGCCGCGCCTCCCGGTCGACCACGCAGATCGTGCCCAGCGTGGTGCCGTCCCGGTCGATCAGCGGCGCCCCCATGTAGGAGCGGATGCCGATCTCGTCGACCACCGGGTTCCCGGCGAAGCGCGGGTAGTCGCACACGTCGTCCAGCACCAGCGGCAGGCGGCGGGCCACCACGTGCGGGCAGTAGCCGTGGTCGCGCTCCATCACCCGGTCGGGGGTGTCGGCGGCGCTGGCCTCGGTGCTGAGCACCGACCCGCCCTGGGCGCCGTCGGAGACGTACAGGCCGGCGAAGTACTGGTGGTCCTCCTTGATGAAGTTGACCATCGCGAACTGGGCTCCGGCCGCCTGGGCCAGGTCGCGGGCGAAGGCGTCGAACTCGGCGTCGGGCACGGAGCCCACGCCCAGCTCGTCCAGGCGCGCCACCCGGTCGGCGGCCTCCTGGTCCTCGGGGACGATGATGTGTCCTTCGGGTGCGTCGGTCACGGGGGACTCCGTTCGGCAGGGTTTCGCAGTGCTGGACGGTGCTGGACGGTGCTCGGCGGTGCCGGGCCGCGCCGCTAGCCGGCGGGGACGGTGATCAGGTGGCGGACGAGCCCGATGAGCACCTCGGTGGCCGAGCGGGCGTCGCGGGCGTCGCACGTCAGCACCGGGGTCCCCGCGCCGAGTTTGAGCGCCGAGCGCACCTCCTCGGGGGTGTACCGGTAGGCGCCGTCGAACTCGTTGACCGCCACCAGGAACGGGATGCGGCGGTGCTCGAAGAAGTCGACCGCCGAGAAGCAGTCCTGCAGGCGGCGCGGGTCGGCCAGCACGACCGCGCCCAGCGCCCCGTTGGACAGCTCGTCCCACATGAACCAGAACCGGTCCTGGCCGGGCGTGCCGAACAGGTACAGCACGTGTTCCGGGTCCATGGTGATGCGGCCGAAGTCGAACGCCACGGTGGTGGTCGTCTTGTCCTCGACCCCGTGCAGGTCGTCGTGGCCCGCGCTGGCCGCGGTGATGAGCTCCTCGGTGCTGAGCGGCTCGATCTCGCTGGCGGAGCCGATGAAGGTGGTCTTTCCGACCCCGAAGCCGCCCGCGACCAGGACCTTGACGGCGGTCGGGAACGGGTCAGAGCCGTCGCTGTAGGCCATCGAGCAGGATCTCCAGTAGGCGACTGTCGGAGGGGTCGGCGGCCGGGCGCGGCGCCTGGGCGGCCACCGCCCCGGCGTCGACCAGGTCGGACAGCAGGACCTTGGTGACCGCGGCGGGCAGCCGCAGGTGCGCGGCCACCTCGGCCACCGATGTCGGGCCCTTGCACAGCCGCAGGGTGCGGGCGTACTCGGGGGTCAGGTCGGACTGGCCCACCCGGCCGGTGGAGGCCACCAGCGACATCAGGTCCAGCTTCCGGGTGGGGGCGGTGCGGCCGTTGCTCACCGTGTACGGGCGCACCAGGCGCCCGGCGTCGTCGTCGATGAGGGGCTCGTCGTCAGCGGCCATGGCCGCCCGCGCCGTCGGGGGCCGACCGGGCCGGGGTGGCCAGGAAGGGCCGCACGCTCTTGATGAGCTGGGACATCTCGTAGCCGAGGACGCCGGCGTCGGCCTCCCGGTCGGCCAGCACCGCCAGCACCGAGCCGTACCCGGCGGAGGCGACGAACAGCAGCGAGGTGTCCAGCTCGACGACGACCTGGCGGACCGCGTCGCCGCCGCCGAACCTCACCCCGGTCCCGCGGGCCAGGGAGAACAGGCCGGAGGCGATGGCCGAGAGCTGCTCGGCGCCTTCGCGGTCCAGGCCGTGCGCGGCCTTGGTGAGGCCGTCCGAGGACAGCAGGACGGAGCTGCGGGTATGCGGGACGCGCTGGACCAGGCCGCTGAGCAGCCAGGCGAGGTCCGAATCCGGACCCGGGGGCGCAGGGCTCACCATCGTGTGGGACTCACTTTCAAGAGGGACGGGGCACTCGAAAGATCGGGCGGGCGTGCCGCACCGGGCAGGCGGCTCCTGGGACGGCCGCGCGGCGGGCGCGCCGGGGAGGGGCCTCAGGAGGCGGGGGTGCCGTCACCGCCCTCCTGTTCTGCGCGGCGGAACCCTCCCTGGTAGGCGGCCATCAGGCCGAGCGTCGGGACGTCCTCGCCGGGAGTGCCCGGTGCGCCGGCGCCCGGGGTGTCGGGGCCGCCGGGAGCGCCGTCGGGGCGGCGCAGTTCGGGGGCGAGGCTCTCCTGGACCCGCCGTTCGGGGAGCGGGGGCCGCGCGGAGTTGTCCGGTGGGGCCCCGGGCCCGGCGGGGGCCTGTCCTCCGGCGGGCTGCCCCCCGGGCGCGGGCTCCGGGGCGGCAGGCGGGGGCGGGGCGGGCCGGGCGACGCCCGCGCGCTCGAAAGCCGATGCGACCACCGACGACTGCGCGGAGGGCATCGGTCCGGGGGCGGTCGCGGGGGCCGGATTCGGGGCCGGGCTCGGCGCGGGTTCTGCAGGGTCCTGCACGGCGACGGCCTCCCTGGAGGGTGCGGAGCGGTCGGCCGGGGCCTCGGGGACGCGGTATCCACCGGTCGTCGGCCGCCCCCCGGCGGCGCCGTTCGGGGCCGGGGCTTCGGACCGGACCGGAGCCGAAACCGGGGCCGCAGCCGGAACCGGCCCCTGGGCCTGTTCCCGCCCCTGCGCCGCGGGCTCCGCCGCGTCCTGGACGGGCCTGCGCCGCGGCCGGTCCTCGACCGTTCCCAGCAGCGCGGACGGGAGCACGACCACGGCCAGGGTCCCGCCGTAGACGCTGGACTGGAGCTGCACCCGGGCGCCGTGCTTGCGGGCCAGGGCGGCCACCACGAACAGCCCGATGCGGCCGTCCCGCAGCAGCTCGCCGATGTCGACCCGGTCGGGCTCGGCGAGCAGCTCGTTCATCCGCCGCCGCTCCTCGGGGGGAACGCCCAGCCCGCGGTCCTCCACCTCGACCGCGATTCCCGCGCCGACCTCCTCGGTGCGCAGCAGCACCCGGGTGCGCGGCGGGGAGAACTTGGTGGCGTTCTCCACCAGCTCGGCGATGAGGTGGATGACGTCGACCACGGCCCCGCCGGCCAGGGTGCCGCCGGAGGGCGGGACCACCTTGACCCGGGAGTAGTCCTCGACCTCGGCCACCGCCGAGCGCAGCACCTCGTAGAGGTTGACCGGCCGGCTCCAGCGCCGCCGGGAGGAGGCGCCGCCGAGCACGGCCAGGCTCTCGGACTGGCGCCGCATGCGGGTGGCGAGGTGGTCGATGGTGAACAGGCCCTTGAGCAGGTCCGGGTCCTCGACCTGGGCCTCCAGCTCGTCGAGGAGGCCGATCTGGCGGTGCACCAGGGACTGCATGCGCCGGGCCACGTTGACGAAGACCTCGACCTGCTGCCCGGTGCCCAGGTGGGGGGCGGGGGCTCCGGAGGGGACGGGGGCGCGGCGGCCCTGGGCGTCCGCCGCCTCGGTGCGGACGGCGGGGGACGGGGCGGCGGGCCGCTCCGGCACCGCCTGCGCGGCCGCCTCCGCGCCGTCCTGCCGGGCGA
Organism: Nocardiopsis suaedae; assembly: GCF_027706745.1. GTDB lineage: Bacteria > Actinomycetota > Actinomycetes > Streptosporangiales > Streptosporangiaceae > Nocardiopsis_A > Nocardiopsis_A suaedae. The sequence continues at coordinate 72,171 of NZ_JAQFWP010000034.1, forward strand.
GGTGGGCCCGGTGGGCGCGGACGGCGGTGTTCCAGGCGGCGCTCAGGGCCGCGCGCTGCTCGTGGGCCAGGAGGGCGAAGGCGTCGCCGCCGGAGGGAAGGCTGGGCTCGGCGACCGGCCGCACGTCCTCGCCGCGCTCGACGCGCGCGGACAGGTGCAGCAGCGCGCCGCGGGTGCGCTCGCTGCGGCGGCGCAGGGCCTCGGCGGCGCGCTGCACCCTGGTGGTGGCGCGCTCGGCCAGCAGGACCGCGCCGGCCATGATGAGGGCGGCGCAGGCACCGGCGGCGATGAGCACGATGGCCGCGGTCATGTCCGTGGGGGACGCCGTGAGCAGGGCCGCGACGGCGACGGCCGCGACGGCCGCGACCAGCAGGGCGGGGAGCAGGGAGATCCACACGTGGACCGAGCGGACCCCGCTCAGGTCCGCGTCGGGGTCGTCGCCCAACGCCGACGACTCCCCGGGGACGCCCGCGACGGTCGGGGGAAGATCAGACATCGCAGTCCTCGGTCACATGGGGGCGGATCGGCAACAGGGATCACCATACGACCTCTCCGGTCGTGCTGTGGACAATATGCATTGCGTCCACACGCAATTCACACACCCTTGACCCGGATGCGAAAACCCCTGCGGCTACGCGCCTCCCGTAACCGCGACCGATCCTCGCAGAGCACGGTACAAGGGGTTCTGGGCCCCCCTTTTCAGAGGGGTCCGGCGTCCATTCCACCCGTCAGTCCGGAATCAGACACCAAGTGACATATCGGGAGAAATAATCCACCACTGAGTGACCCATGCCACGTCGTGGGCCCACCCCCGGGTCGACTGGGCCTCCCCCTGGGCGGCGGGCCGCCGGGGTGCGAGGTGGACGGCGGTGACGACGGGACCAGCCGGTACCCCGCCCAGGGGCACCAGCCGGGCGGCGGGCCACCGGAGTGCGAGGCAGAAGGCGGCGACGACAAAGGCCGGCGGCCCTAGCTGCGGGTCGGTCGGCCGCCGGGGGAGTGCGTGGTCCCCGCGCTCGGCGGCGACGGCGGAAGCGGGCCGGTTCTCCGGACCTGCCTGCCGCCCACCGGCCCCCTCGCGGTCCAGGCGGCGGCGCGACCGGGAAGGTGAGGCGTATTCGTGTTCGTGGCGGCCGCCGGGCCCGCCCCTCGGGGCCTCGGGCAGGCCGCCCGGGGGTGCGGGTTCGTCGAGATGCGCCTGATGGCCGGGCGGCAGGCGCCATCTCAACCAACGTGCACCCCTCCGACGAGAATCTCCCGCATGGTGAGACGCACGGGCCGTGGTTCGCCCTCTCCGACACCCGGACCCGCCCCGAACCCGACAGCGCCATGACCTGGGCGACCACTCCGCGTTAAGGGGCAAGAGGGCCACGAACCGCGCTCAGCGACACCCGCGCGGGCCCCGGGCGTGCGAAGTCGACGATTCCAGAACAGGGTGGGTTCTAGTTTGTGTTGCAAGTGTGCAGGTCCGAGAGGGAGGAGCGGGAC